>NC_019966.1:1292983-1939474 GCF_000328565.1 Mycobacterium sp. JS623
GCTCGCCACACGATGACGGTGGCCCGCACGGCGGCCCACTACGGCGCTGTCGTCCGAACTTCCACGCAGGTGGTGGCGCTGCTACGCGAGGGCGACCGCGTAATCGGAGTTCGTGTACGCGACTCCGAGAACGGTGACGTGACCGAGGTGCGCGGCCATGTCGTGGTCAACGCCACCGGCGTGTGGACCGACGAGATCCAGGCGCTGTCCAAGCAGCGCGGCCGGTTCCGGGTGCGAGCGTCGAAGGGCGTGCACATCGTCGTGCCACGCGACCGCATCGTCAGCGAGGTCGCGATCATCCTGCGCACCGAGAAGTCGGTGCTGTTCGTCATTCCCTGGGGCACGCACTGGATCATCGGCACCACCGACACCGACTGGAACCTCGACCTGGCGCACCCCGCGGCCACCAAGGCCGACATCGACTACCTCCTCGGGCACGTGAACACCGTGCTCGCAACGCCGTTGACGCATGACGACATCGACGGTGTCTATGCGGGCCTGCGGCCCCTGCTGGCAGGGGAGAGCGAAGAGACGTCCAAGCTGTCACGTGAGCACGCGGTGGCTGTGCCTGCTCCGGGTCTCGTGGCCATTGCCGGTGGCAAGTACACCACCTACCGGGTGATGGGCTCCGACGCGATCGACGCCGCTGCCGAGTTCATTCCCGCCCGCGTTGCGCCGTCGATCACCGAGAAGGTGCCGCTCATGGGCGCCGACGGGTACTTCGCGCTGGTGAACCAAACCGAAAGTGTCGGTTCGCATTACAACTTGCACCCGTACCGGGTGCGCCACCTCCTGGACCGGTACGGATCGCTGATCGGTGAAGTGCTCGCACTCGCCAAGGGCAGGCCGGAGCTGCTGACGCCGATCACCGAGGCGCCGGTGTATCTCAAGGTGGAGGCGTGGTACGCGGCGGCGGCCGAGGGTGCGCTGCATCTCGAGGACATCCTGGCGCGCCGCATGCGAATCTCGATCGAATACCCGCACCGAGGCGTCGACTGTGCGCGTGAGGTTGCCGAAGTCGTTGCGCCCGTGCTGGGTTGGAGCGCCGAGGACATCGACCGCGAGGTTGCGACTTACTGCGCGCGGGTCGATGCCGAGGTCCGGTCGCAGCAACAGCCTGACGATGAGTCCGCCGATGCATTGCGGGCGGCGGCGCCCGAAGCGCGCGCCGAAATCCTCGAGCCGGTGCCGCTTAATTGAGACCTGCTCCGCTGCCGGTGCGCGATGGCCTTGGCCCGGCGCGGGTACGGTTGCGCGGTGGACTGGTGGCGGACGAGTTCCGCGCGCGGTGGGGCGCCGATGCTGCGGCCAAAGTCCTTGCAGGAGAAGTAGTTCTGCCCGACGGCACTGTGGTGACCCCGACGACGGTGTTGCCTGCTGGCGCGCACGTCTACTTCTATCGCGAGCTGCGCGACGAGGTGCCGGTGGCGTTCGACATTCCGGTGCTGTATCGCGATGACGACATCGTCGTGGTGGACAAGCCGCATTTCCTGGCGACGATGCCGCGGGGCCGGCATGTGGCGCAGACGGCAGTGGTGCGGTTGCGGCGTGAGCTCGACCTACCGGAGCTGTCGCCGGCGCATCGGCTGGACCGGTTGACCGCCGGCGTGCTGTTGTTGACGGTGCGGCGTGAGATCAGGGGGGCGTATCAGGCGATGTTCGCGCGCGGTGAGGTGCGCAAGACGTATCTGGCGCGGGCATCGGTTCGTTCGGATCTAGAGTTCCCGCTGACGGTTCGCAGCCGAATTATCAAGCGGCGAGGCCAGTTACAGGCCGTGGAGGAACCGGGCGAACCGAACGCCGAGACGCTGATCGAACACCTCGGCGGCGGCCTGTATCGGCTGACGCCGCGAACCGGGCGCACGCATCAGTTACGGGTGCACATGGCGTCGCTAGGGCTGCCGATCTTTGGAGATCCGTTGTATCCGGACGTGACGGACGTGGCACCGGACGACTTCTCGCAACCCTTGCAGCTGCTGGCGCACCGCCTCGCGTTCACGGATCCCATCGGTGGCGATCACCGCGAGTTCGTCAGCAGAAGCACGCTGGTCACCGACGGTCGGCCGACTCCGTCCCCGCTGTGATCACCGCGCGATTCCGGTCGGCGACTGCCGCAATGTCCATCTTGACCACCCGCCGGTCGTAGCTCAGGAATCCGTTGACCTCGTTTTCGACGTCGGTCGTCTGGGTGTAGATCGCGCCCGACAGGTTGGCTCCGCGAATGAACTGTTCGAGGTCCTGACTGACCTCGATGTATCGCTGTGTCAGTCGCGCCTGGCTATCCGTCATCTCGTAGGCCTCGGGCCGTCCAGGCCACCGGTTCTTATCGAGCACCAGTCCGAGGCCACCGTATTCGCCGTCCACCGTGACCCGCGGGTCGAGTGGGTCGGGCAGCACCGGACGGCCAGGACCGACATAGGTGTGGTCGTCCCAGATGTCGCCGGCGTGGCTGTCGGGACGCGATTTGCAGCAGTTGGCCCCGCTGTTCGCGTCGACCAGGCGCGTCGGGTCTGCCGCCTTCACCGCCTTGGTGATCCTGGCCGTGTCGTATTCGGCCCAGCCTTCGTTGAACGGCACCCAGCCGACGATCGACGTGACACTGCGCAGCTGATCGATCATCGCGAACAACTCCCGCTCGAAATTCCCCTTCGTCACAGGAGGCGGATCCGGAAGTGGTCCGGTCGGGATATCGAGCGACACGTACAGCGATGGCATGTCCTGCCACACCATCAGACCGAGTTTGTCGGCCCAGTAGTACCAGCGCGCCGGTTCCACCTTGCCGTGCTTGCGAACGAAGTTCATTCCCAGCTTCTTGATCTGCTCGAGGTCGAACTTCAAGGCGGCATCGGTCGGTGCGGTGTAGAGCCCGTCGGGCCAGTACCCCTGATCCAAGGGGCCATGCAGGAACGTGACCTTCCCGTTCAACGCGATGCGGGGCTTGCCTTTCGCATCCTTGACGGTGCCGATCGTGCGCAATCCGGCATAGCTGGAAACCTCGTCGATCAGCTTCCCTGACGGGCTCAGCAGCCCGACCTTGACGTCGTAGAGATACGGATCGTCGGGCGACCACGGCCGTGCATTCGGTATCAAGAGACGGATCGGCTGGCCCGGTTTGCCGGACCTGATCGACACCACACCGCGACCCGGTGCTGAGACCATCACCATGGCGCGCTCGTTTCGGGCCCCCGAAACTCTCGGCGTGACGGTCAGACTCGTCAGATCCGTGGCGATGTCGAGCTTCTCGACATGCGCGGCGCGCACCGGCTCGATCCACACCGTCTGCCAAATGCCCGATGAGCCGGTGTAGAACAGTCCGCTCGGACTGTTGCGCTGCTTGCCGACGGGAAACGGGTTGGTTTCGTTGCGGTCGTCGACCCGCACGATGATCTCTTGCGGCCCCGGCCAGCGCAGCGCCTTGGTGATGTCCGCGCTGAACTCGGTGTACCCGCCTTCGTGGTGGGCCACTTCCTGGTTGTTCACCCACACGGTGGCGATCTGGTCGACCGCGCCGAAGTGCAGCAGCACGTGTCGGCCGAGCCAGGAACTCGGCAGCTTGAAGACCTTGCGATACCACATCTGCTCGTCGTGGCGCTGGACACCGGATAGCGCCGACTCCGTGGGGTACGGGACCAAGATCTGCTCGGTGTAATCGTTGGGCGACGGCGGGGTCGCGTTTCCGTCGGGGCGGCCGGTATAACTCCACACCCCGTTAAGGTTCAGCCAATTCGTTCGCGCCATCTGCGGGCGCGGGTAGTCGGGCAGCGCGTTGTCAGGTCCGACCAGGTGAGTCCACGGTGTCGACAACGGCGCCGCCTTCGGGTGCCATGACACCACCGCGTTGGCAGGCGCGTTACCCGTCATGAAGACAGCTAACAGGGCGCACGCCGCCGCCGCGAAACGGCCGACCCACACGCGATTGCAGCGCACAGCAGTAACCCCCAAGGTTGAAGCCGGGACAACCCGGAAGTGCGGCGCGTGCCCCCGCCTGGCCGCATACCGGTTCTATACAGCAAACGCAACGAGCCCGTCAGTGACGTGGGAATCCTGTGGTTTCCCGACGAACGGTGTCGAAACAGATGGAAACGGTGCAATTGCCGATGGCAAATCTAGCCTAGCCGCGATCAAGATCGCCAGAAACCAAATACGCGTCGCACAAGAACTTTTCATCATGTGCGAGGACTGGGAATCCCAAGTGGCAACGCGCGAAGTCAATGAAACAATGAGCAATCGGAAGTCTGCGCGCTAGTACCGCGGGTGCCGCTTCACGCGAGCAGGCGGCGCGATGCTTGCCTAGGGAGCAAAATATATACGTCTCCGCAAGTTTTCGCCGTAGTTTCGGGTAATCGTGAATCGGCCGGTGTCGGGTCAGCGCTGCGGGCAGGATGAGCGCTGAGGAGGCGAAGGAGCTCAACATGAGTAGGTGCTCGATACTCAGCGCCGCCGTACTGTCCGTTGCCGGCCTGATGCTGCCCGCTATACCGACGGCGCACGCGTCGGTATGCGGTTCGGTCGGCGGCAGGTACGTCGACGTCAGCGGGTGCGCGGATCCGTTCTCGGAACTCAACGATGCGCTGTACGCTCCGCCGCCTCCACCGCCGGCACCGAATGTCAACGTCTGTGTGAACGCCGGCCGCCGGATCAACGTGAGCGGCTGCATCGGATGAGTGCATCGCTTGAGCCGACGCCGGAACAGATCGCGGCACTGGTCGCGCGGCCGGCCGACGAACCCGTCGTGATGATCAACCTGCTGCAGTTCAAGGACGACGGCGGCAGACAGAGTTACATCCGGTACATCCAAGAGGTCACGCCACACCTGCAGCGCGTCGGCGGCACCGTCCGTTATGCGGGCGACGCACCGACGGTCGTCATCGGCGACGGCGAAAAGCCTTGGTGGGACGCCATTATCGTGGTCGAGTATCCGTCACCGGCCGCGTTCCTCGACATGGTGACCAACGAGGAATACCTCAAGGTCCACCAACATCGCGCGGCTGGGCTGGACCGCGGCGACCTCATCGCAACCTCGATCTGGTCCCGCGCCGAGTAACGCCATGTACCTGATCACAGGCGCCGGTGGTGGCATCGGCAGCGTCAGCCGCCGTGTCGTGCAGCAGCTGCTCGACGATGGAGAGCAAGTGCGCGCCATGGTGCGGCGCGACGACGAGCGCGCCGACCAATTGCGTGCGACGGGCGCCGACGTGATCGTCGGCGACCTGACCAGTGCCCGCGACATCGTCGACGCGATGATCGGTGTGCGTCGGATGTTCTTCAACATGAGCGTGTCCCCGGACTATCTGCGCGCCACCACCGAGGTGTGCGCGGTGGCATTGGAGCGTGGAGAGGTCGACGTCATCGTGAACATGTCCCAGATGACGGTGTCGCAGATGACGCTCACCGGCACCGGCGAATCCAACCAACATCGCCTGCACTGGCTGGCCGAGCACGTCCTCAAC
Organism: Mycobacterium sp. JS623; assembly: GCF_000328565.1. Classification (NCBI taxonomy): domain Bacteria; kingdom Bacillati; phylum Actinomycetota; class Actinomycetes; order Mycobacteriales; family Mycobacteriaceae; genus Mycobacterium; species Mycobacterium sp. JS623. The sequence continues at coordinate 1,298,434 of NC_019966.1, forward strand.
TGGTCCGGCCTGCCCGTAATCCACGTCAGGCCAACGACTTTCCTTGACAACCCGTTGTTCACCTCTCTGGCGAAACAAGCTGTCCACGAACGCGGCGTTCTCGCGCTGCCCTTCGGCACCGGGCGAACTTCGCCGATCTCCGCCGACGACGTCGCCCGCGTGGTGGTTGCCCTGCTGCGCCACCCCGACGGCCGGATCGGCGAGGTATATGAGCTGACCGGTCCCGAGGTGCTCGACATCAACGGCCTGGCAGAGCATTACAGTCGCGCGCTGAACCGGCCGATCACCGCCGAAGATCTGGTCCTGGACGAATGGGAGCGTCGGGTGCTCACGCCGGTGGGTCTGCCCGACCATGTCAACCAGCACATCGCCACGATGGCGCGGTTACATCGCGAAGGACGCTACGACCGTCGCACCGACGACGTCGAGCAGATCACCGGCCAGGCCGCACAAACCGTCGAGCAGTACGTGGCGTCGAATCCGGATCTGTTCTACTGAGCGGCGTGAATCGCGAAGCCTTTCAGCGTCTGTTCGACATGACCGGCCGTACCGTCGTCGTCACGGGCGGTACCAGAGGAATCGGCCTCGCCCTGGCGGAGGGTTTCGTGCTGGCCGGCGCTCGCGTCGTAGTCGCGAGTCGCAAACCCGACGCGTGCGATCAGGCCGCCGAACACTTGCGCGGGCTCGGCGGCGAGGCGATTGGGGTGCCGACACACCTCGGCGACGTCGACTCTCTGGGCGCCCTGGTGCAGCTGACCGTCGACGAGTTCGGCGGCATCGATGTAGTGGTCAACAACGCCGCCAATGCGCTCGCGCAACCGCTCGGAGAGATGACCGTTGACGCGTGGTCGAAGTCGTATGAGGTGAACCTGCGCGGGCCCGTGTTCTTGGTGCAGCATGCGTTGCCTCATCTGCAGGCGAGCTCGCACGCGGCCGTGCTGAACATGGTGTCGACGGGCGCATTCCAGTTCGCGCCGCAGGTGTCTATGTACGCGGCGGGCAAGGCGGCGCTTCTCTCGTTCACACGATCGATGTCCGCCGCGTACGTCGCGCACGGCATCAGGGTCAACGCGCTGGCGCCGGGTCCCGTCGACACCGACATGATGCGCAACAACCCACCTGAGGCGATCGAGTACATGAAGGGCGGCACGCTGATGAAGCGGTTGGCCTCGCCCGATGAAATGGTCGGCGCCGCACTGCTGTTGACGTCGGACGCAGGCAGCTACATCACCGGGCAGGTGATCATCGCTGACGGTGGCGGAACGCCTCGCTAGCCTCGCCGATCAGCCCGCCCGCCCCGGCCAGGATCTGGCTGCGGTTCTCCAGGTGCAGCGCCGACTCGAGGCTGCCGGCGTCGAGATTCGCCCACATCACCTGCTTGGTGGACTCGACGCCGAATTTGCCGTAACCACAGAGTGTTTCGGCGATGTCCAGTGCGTCGTCGACCACTGAGTCCGACAACCGCGAGACAATGCCAAGCCGCAGCGCCTCGTCGGCGTCGACGGCGCGTGCCGTCAGGATCAAGTCGAATGCCGGTCCGGCGCCGATGATGCGGGGCAACGTGTAGCTCACGCCGATGTCGCAGCCGCCGATGCCGAGCTTGATGAACTGCGTGCAGAACCGCGCCGACTCGGAGGCGATCCGGATGTCGCATGCCAGCGCTATGCCGAACCCGCCACCGTAGGCGGGCCCGTTGACCGCTGCGATCACCGGCTGCCGCAGCCGGTAAATCTTCGCAGTGAGGTTCGCGATGAGTTCCTGCCAGCGCATGCCGGACCGCGGAAACTCCGTGCCCCCGCCCGCCTGCGATGGATTCGGGTCGGACAGATCGAGACCCGAACAAAAACCCCGCCCCGCGCCCGTCAGCACCACGACGCGGCAGTCGTTGTCGGCCGCGATGCCGTCAAGCGCGGCATGCAGTTCCTCGACGAGCTCGTAGTTCAGCGCGTTGAGCTTCTCGGGCCGGTTCAGGGTGAGCACGGCGATATCGGGACGCGGGGAAGTCAATTCGAGGTGCGGCATGCGCCTCACGTTAAACCTCGCTGCGCCACCCGCTGACGCCAACGGCGATCATCCGCAGCTGCTTGACCGCGGTGCGCTTGATCTCATCGATGGCCGCCTGGTCGTTGGCGTCCTCGGTGGCCTCGGCGATCACGATCATCGCGTTGACGAACAGGCTGGCCAGGATGTTGAGATCCTCGCTGCTCCAGGTGTTCAGCCCTGGAAACCGGGCTAGGTCGATCGCCAATTCCGAAGTGATCAACCGAATTTCGGTGCGGATCGCGTACCGCAACACCGTCACACCGCTGGAGCGTTCGCGGCCGATGAACCGCCAGTGCTCGCGATCTTCGTTGAAGCTGTCGATGAGGATGTCGACGGTGGATTCGATGACGCGGTTGGGGTCGAGTTTGCCGGCCCGTGCAGAGCGCAGCATGTCGCGCAGTCTGCGGAACGACTCGTCGATCAACACCAGCCCGAGCGCCTCCATCGACTCGAAATGCCGATAGAACGCCGCGGGCACGATGCCGGCCTCTCGCGTGACTTCGCGCAGGCTCAGCGCGGCGAAGCTGCGGTCCTCGAGCAGCCTCAGCGCCGCCGCGACGATGGCGCGGCGAGTGGCTTCTTTGCGCTCCTCGCGCGACAGGGTGTCGCGGGAGCGCGATTTACTCGAACGACTCGATCTACTCGTTCGTGAACTGGGCGTACGACTGTTCACTATGTGAAACCTACCACAACCTGCTCGAATCGGTTGACGGATTCCGGTGGCGTGCCGCACAGTGTACACATGTTCACTCAAACTTTGACCCCGAGGCTGCGGGACAGGGTGCTCAGGTCACCGCTGGTCGACCTGCTGACTGGGCCCCACGGCGTGGACCGGTACACCGAACTTGTCGCCGCGACTTGGACCACGGGAGACGCCCGGGCCAAGATCGTTGCGGTCCGCCGCCAGACCCCGCGCAGCGTCACCCTGACTCTCGAGCCCAACCGGGCGTTCACCGGCTTTCGCGCCGGACAGCACATCAACCTCACCGTCGAGATCGACGGCCGTCGCCGCACCCGGCCCTACTCACCGGCCAGCGCCGAGGGCGCGCCGTACATCGAGCTGACCGTTGGCCGCCACGACGGCGGACTGGTCTCCACCTACCTCTACGAGCACGCGCGGCCCGGCATGGTCGTCGGACTCGACGCCGTGGGCGGGGACTTCGTACTCCCCGCCACCAGGCCGCAACGCATCCTGTTCGTCTCCGGCGGCAGCGGCATCACCCCGGTGATGTCGATGTTGCGCACCATGCGTGCTGAAGGCTCCGACCGCGAGGTGGCTTTCATCCACTACGCGCGTTCGGTTGACGAAGCCTGCTACCGAGACGAGCTTGACGCCATGTCCGGCGTCAAGGTCTTGCACGGCTACACCCGCTCGACCGCCGGTTCCGATCTTGAGGGCCGGTTCGGGCCCGATCATCTGGCGGCGGCGATGCCAGACGCCGACGCCGTGTTCGTCTGCGGCCCGGCGGCTTTGGTCGACGCCGTCCGCGAGCACTGCCCAAACGTGCGCGCTGAGAGCTTCGTTCCGCCGGTTTTCGACACGTCAGCACAGGCGTCAGGCGGCAGCGTTACCTTCGCCGACAGCGGGGTCGAGGTGACTGACGACGGCAGGCCGCTACTCGAGCAGGCCGAAGCCGCGGGACTCACGCCTGAAAGTGGCTGCCGAATGGGCATCTGCCACAGCTGTACCCGTCGCAAAACCACCGGCGTGGTCCGCAACCTCATCACCGGAACGGTGTCGAGTGCCGAGCAGGAGGACGTACAGATCTGCGTGACCGTCCCCGTCGGCGACGTCGACATCGCCCTTTAACCGAAAGGAGTTCGCCATGACTGTCACCACCACAGCCACCGCTCCCGCCCCCAAGACGATCAGCAAGACCGTCGGCGGCAAGACCGTCAGCATGACCCCCGAGCAGGCCGAGGCGTTCGGCCGTGAGCTCGATGCACTGAAGGAACGCGTGATCGCCGATCTAGGTGAGCGCGACGCGACCTACATCCGCCGAATCATCAAGGCCCAACGGGCGCTTGAGGTCGGCGGCCGTGCGCTGCTGTTCGGCGGTATCTTCCCGCCGTTCTGGCTGGCTGGCACGGCGATGCTCGGCCTGTCGAAAATCATCGACAATATGGAGATCGGTCACAACGTGATGCACGGCCAGTACGACTGGATGGGCGATCCGGCGATCTCCAGCCGCGGGTTCGAATGGGACACCGCGTGCCCGGGTGATCAGTGGCGCCACTCGCACAACTACATGCACCACACCTACACCAACATCGTCGGGATGGACCGCGACATCGGTTACGGCATCCTGCGGATGAGTGAGGACCAGAAGTGGCGGCCGTACTTCCTCGGCAACCCGATCTACGCATTCCTGTTGATGGTGCTGTTCCAGTATGGCGTTGCGCTGCACGAGCTCGAAACCGAGCGGATCCGCGCGGGTGAGATTTCGATCGCCGACAAGCGCGAGATCCTCGAAGGGATTTGGCGCAAGACCAAGCGGCAGACGCTGAAGGATTATGTGGCGTTCCCGCTGCTGGCCGGTCCGTTCGCGCCGTGGGTGTTGGCGGGCAACCTGACAGCCAACCTGATCCGCAACGTCTGGTCGTACATGATCATCTTCTGCGGTCACTTCCCCGAGGACGTCCAGGAGTTCTCCATCGAGGAGACCAAGGCCGAGACCCGCGGGATGTGGTACTTCCGCCAGATCCTCGGATCGGCAAACCTGACCGGCGGCAAGCTCTTTCACATCCTGAGCGGCAACCTGTCATTCCAGATCGAGCACCATCTGTTCCCCGACATCCCGGCGCACCGCCACGCAGAAATCTCCGAAGAGGTCCGCGAGGTTTGCGGGCGCTACGGCGTCCCGTACAACACGGGTCCGCTGCCGAAGCAGTTCGCGACGGTGGTCCGCAAGATCATCAAGCTGGCGCTGCCCTCAGGTCTGGCAGACCGGGCACCAGTAGCAGATGCGGTCGCCACTGTTGTCTGACTCGATCGGCGTGCCGCAGCGTCGGCAGGGTAGCCCGCCGCGGCCGTAGACCCACAACTCTTGGCCGTGGCGGGTATTGCCGGTGGTCGTGCGATTCCACCGAGAGCGGTTCAGCCACAGCATGTCTCGGGCCCGCTGTACTATCCGCAGCGGGTCCTTGACCTGGCTGACCGCAGCGGTGGGCAGGTGCCCGGTGACGAAGCACAGTTCGTTGCAGAAGACGTTTCCGACACCAGCCATCACCCGCTGGTCGAGCAGCGTCTCGGACAGCGGGCGGTCGGGCTCGGCCACCAGGTTGACCGCCGCGACCTGCGGATCCCAGTCGTCGCCAAGAAGGTCGGGGCCCAGATGGGCGACGACGTCCATGTCGTGGTCGCGCTCGAGTACTTCGAGTACGCCCAGATCGATGCCAGCTGCCTGAAAGTCAGCCGTTTCCAGAATGATCCGGATCCGATAGCCTGCCCGGCTCGGCTTGCTGACCGGGTTGACCTTCCAACTGCCCTCCATCTTCAGGTCCGAATGGATGCTGGCTGTGCCGACCCGGATGAACAGATGCTTGCCGCGGCTGATCACCTCGTCGACCACCTGGCCGGTCAGGTCGACAGTCGCGTACTTGGGCACCCGGACGTCGCATCGGGTCAGCGTCTTGCCTGCCAACGCATCGCGCAAGATCGTGGCGGTGTGCCAGACGGTGTCGCCCTCAGGCATGCGTCATTGGACCCACGTCAGCGAAAGTTCCCACAGTCGTTCAGCATTGGCCGCGTCCAGGGCATACGGCGCGACCCCGCCCGTGCCTGGCCCGCCGCGGCGCTCGACCCGCACCGCTTCGTTGCAGTTCTCGAAGTAGCGCCCGCCGACACCTTCCACCAAGGGGGAGGCGGCCAGCAGCACCGACGTTGCCGCGCCTTGCTCGACCGTCTTGAAGTCCGTGCCCGCCGCCCGAAACGCCTCGAGGGCGTCAGCGGCGTAGTGCGCGGGCAGGTGTCGCTGCAGCGGGGTGGCGATTCCGCCCGGCATCAGGGCGTTGGCGACGATCCCGTTCGACGCCCACCGGCGGGTGGCCTCGACGGCGAACAGCACATTGGCGGTCTTCGACTGACCGTAGGCGCCGAACGGGTCGTAATCGCGAAATGCGTAGTCGATGTCGTCGAACACCACAGGTGAACGCAGGTGCCCACCAGAGCTCACCGACACAATCCGCGCGGAGGGGGCCGCCGCCAGTGCATCATGCAGCCCGAGCGCCAGCGCGAAGTGGCCGAGATGATTTGTCGCGAACTGCATTTCGTGGCCGCTTGCAGAGATTGTCAGCTCTTGGATCGCCATCACGCCGGCGTTGTTGACCAAGATGTCAAGCGGTCTGGTCCACGCAGAGATGAACGCGTTGACGCTGGCGAGATCCGATAGTTCCAGGGCGGCGACGGTGACCGCGGTGTTGCCGGTGCTTTCGCGAATGTCGGCGGCGACCCGCTCACCGGTCTCGGTGTTGCGGACGGCCAGCGTGACCGCCGCCCCGGCGGCGGCCAGTGCCCGCGCGGTTTCGACGCCGATTCCCGACGACGCGCCGGTGACGATGGCCCGTTTATCGGATAGGTCGACGCCGGCGATGACCTCCGCGGCCGTCGAGGAGAAACCGAAGGGTGTCGTGATCAAGTCAGGGCTCATGTCAGTGGCCAACCTGTGGCTGCTGGACGGTGTTCCCGGCAGCTGTGATCACGTCCTCGGCCTGCTGCGCGATGCGGGCGACCAATGCGCTCGCGGAGTCCAGCTCGTTGACCAGATCGACGGCTTCGCCGGCCCAGATCGGCAGGTAGTCGCGGTCGCCGCGGTCGGCAGCGGCGCGGAACTCGGCAAGCGCGCTTTCATCGGATTCGAGCTCGGATTCCTTGCCGTCCCATGCGTGGGTGAACCGGTTACGCAGCGTTCTCGCGGGATAGCGGGCAGGCCACCCGGCCTCGGTGGCGATGTCAAGGACGCGGCCGCGGACCGTGTCGGAGGCCCCCGCCGCCATGATCGCCTTTGCTTCCTCGGCATCGAGCAGCGCCTCATCGGTGGCCTCGAACCGGGTACCCATCAGGGCGCCCGCAGCCCCGAGCATCAGCGCCGCCGCCAATCCGCGGCCGTCGGCAATCCCGCCTGCGGCGAGCACCGGTGTCCCGCCGGCAATGTCGACCACAGCGGGCACGAACGGCAGTGTCGCGCGACCGCCACCGTGGCCGCCGGCCTCACCGCCTTGTGCCACAACGACGTTCGCGCCGACATCCAGCGCGCGTCGCGCCTCATCCATATCGGTGACCTGCACCATCAGTGGAATGCCTGCGGTCAGGATCGTTTCGGCAAACGGGGTTGGATCTCCGAACGACAGCATGATGGCCGCCGGGGATCGTTGGATCGCTGCCTCGACGGCTTCGGGGCCGATCGCCCACGTCAAAAATCCGATGCCCCACGGCTTCGCGGTCGCTGCCTCGGCGATCGCACACTCGCGCGCGAGCCAGTTCAGGCCGCCGCGGCCAGCGCCGAGCAGCCCGAGCCCGCCACCTTCCGACACGGCCGCCGCGAGCGCTCCACCGGCCACACTGCCCATCGGGGCAAGCACGATCGGGTGGTCGATTCCGAACATCGTCGTCAACGCCGTACGGAGGGCCATGTCCCGAACTGTAGGCGCCGACGTCAGCGCAGACGTAGGCCCCTGGGGGTGCGCGCGAACCCGGCTCCGATCAACGCGTCCTGCACTGCCGCGCGCTCGCCTTCGGCGACCCACTCCAACACCGGAACGCCATTGACCTTCTCGACGAGCAGCGGGCCGATGTGCCCGGCGCTCACGAGATCGGCCAACGCCGCTGCGGCCGCGGCGTGCGCGTCGGTGTCGGCGGTGAAACTCAACAGCGATCGCCCGCCACGCTCGAGGAACCATGCCAGTTCGCCGTCGACGAGGGCGACCAGCGCACCCGCCTTGCGACCCGGCCGATGCGACACGTCCTCCTCGGCCACCTTGCGCGACGGCCACGGCAGCGCGGCGCCGTACGGGTTGGCGGGATCGGCGGCGGCCAGCACGACCGCGTGGTATTCGCGGCGCTCCGGGTCGACGCCGTCGAGGTAGGACCGCAGCCGGTCGACCGTCGACGCGACCGCGAATTGCGCCCCGCCCAGCGACTCGACGAAGTAACCGCGCTGGCATCGGCCCGCATCCTCGAAAGCGGTCAGCACCTTGTACAGCATCGCGAAGCCGCCAGGCACCTCCTCGGCGCCCACCGCGCCCTTGGTCAGCACGCCGTACCGGCTGAGCAACAACTCGGCCTGGAAATGCGCGCGCACCGTCGACTCCGGCTCGGCCGTGGGCAGCGCCGACCATCGGCCAGCCACCGTCGGATCGGAGCTGCGGGCCTGCGCGTGCGCGACGCTGTAGCGGCTCAACCGCGGCGGACGCTGCCGTTGCCGATGTGCCGGTGTTCCGCGCCGGCCGGTGGACCGTCGCGTGCCGACCAGCATCGCGCGCATCGGCGCGAAGGTGTCGCCGGTGACCCAGCCCGCCCAAATCAGTTCCCAGAGCGCCTGTTTGAACTGTTCGGTGTCGCCACCGCCGGCTGAGCCGGCAATCTGGCCTCCGCCGGCTGAGCCGGCAATCTGGCCTCCGCCGGCTGAGCCGGCAATCGGGCCACCGCCGGCTGAGCCGGCAATCTGGCCTCCGCCGGCTGAGCCGGCAATCGGGCCATCGGCAAGCTGACGGAAGAAGTACGCGCCGCCGCCGCCGAGTGTTTCCAAGATCGACCGATGAGTGTCGGTGAACTCGATCTCTGTCGGCGCGGCCAGCGTCAACGGCGCCGACTCGGCGGGATGGAACGCGATCCAGCCGTCCCCACCGCCGATCTGACCCACCCCCGACCACGTGACCTCACCGGAGGCAAGTAGCTCGTCGAGCATCGACGGCTGGTAGTCGCGCACCCGCTGCCCGAACACCAGCGATTCGACCGCGGACGCCGGAATCGGTACCCCGGCCAACTGTTCGATCACGGCGGCTAGACCGTCGATGCCCGAATTGTGCGAGCCGACGTGCTGCCACGACGGCAGGAAGCGTCCGTATGCAGCGGTGCTGACCGGCTCGACCTGCGCTCGCAGCGCGGCCAGTGACCGGCGCCGCAAAATCTTCAAAACGTCTGCGTCACACCATTGCTCGCCATCCGCAGAATCGGTGAACTCACCGCGGATCAGTCTGCCGTCGATGGCCATGCGGCCCAGCACATCCGCGGTCACCCGCAGCCCGAGCCCGAAGCGGGCCGCGGCGTCGTGAGTGGTGAACGGTCCGTGCGTACGGGCGTATCTGCCGAGTAATTCGCCGAGCGGGTCGTCGACCGATTCGGTGAACGCTGCCGGCACCCCCACCGGCACAGCGACACCGACGCCGTCGCGCAGCAGACCGATGTCTTCGACTGCGGCCCACCAGGTTTGGTCGGCGAACGACACCCTGACCGCCCGCTTTGCGGCTAGCAGGCCGTCCAGCCAGCCGCCCACCTCGGTTGTCGTGCAGCGCTGGGCGATCTCGTCTTCGGTCAGGGGGCCGAGCACCCGCAGCAGATCCGCGATGCCCTCCGCGTCGCGGGCTAGCCGGTCGGAGCTCAGATGCTGCAGTTGTTGTGTGGTGGTCGCGATGACCTGTGGATCGAGCAGCTCGCGCAACTCGACCCGGCCCAACAGCTCCGCCAGCAGCACGCTGTCCAGTGACAGTGCGGCGGCGCGCCGCTCGGCGAGCGGGCTGTCGCCCTCGTACATGAATGCGCCGACGTAGCCGAACAACAATGACGCCGCGAATGGTGACGGGGTAGCGGTCTCCACTTCGACCACCCGCAGCCGCCGCTGCGCCACCCGGTGCATCAACTCGGTGAGCGCGGGCACATCGTAGACGTCCTGCAGACATTCGCGGACCGCTTCCAGCACGATCGGGAAGTCCGGATACTTGCGGGCGACGTCGAGCAGCTGCGCGGCCCGTTGGCGCTGATGCCACAGCGGCGACCGTTTGCCGGGATGTCGACGTGGCAAAAGCAGTGCGCGGGCGGCACATTCGCGGAATCGTGAAGCGAACAACGCCGAGCCGCCCACCTCCGCGGTGACGATCGGTTCGATCTCGTCGGTGTCGAACACGAACAGGTCGGCCCCGGGTGCGGCGTCCTCGGTGTCCGGCAGCCGAACGATGATGCCGTCGTCGGACGCGGTCGGTTTCTCGTCGATGCCGTAGCGTTCGCGCAGCCGTCGCGATACAGCCAGTGCGAGCGGTCCGTGCACCCGAAGCCCGTAGGGGGAGTGCAGGATCACTCGCCAGTCGCCGAGTTCGTCGCGGAACCGCTCGACAAGAAGTGTGCTATCGCTGGGCACCGTGCCCGTCGCCTGGCGCTGGTCGTCGAGCAGCTGCCACAGATTGTTGGAGGCGAACTCGTCGAAACCCATTGCCCGGCAACGCTCGACGAATTCGTCGCGTCCGAGCCGTGCCAGCTCACCCGTGAACGCGCCGACGGCCGCGCCCAACTCTGCGGGCCTGCCGACACCGTCGCCCTTCCAGAATGGCAGCCGCGCGGGCTGGCCCGGCGCCGGGATGACCAGCACCCGATCATGGGTGATCTCGGTGATGCGCCAGCTGGTCGCGCCAAGCGAGATCACGTCACCCGGTCGGGATTCGTAGACCATCTCCTCGTCGAGTTCACCTACCCGAGAGGGCTTTTCGGAGTCGGTGGCGAGGTAGACGGTGAACAGGCCGCGGTCCGGGATCGCGCCGCCGGACGTCACCGCCAACCGCTGCGCACCCGGGCGCGCCGTCAGAGTGCCCGCATCCCGGTCATACACCAGCCGCGGCCGCAGTTCGGCGAACTCGGTGGACGGGTACTTGCCGGACAGCAGGTCCAGCGTCGCCTCAAATGCGCTGCGCGGCAACGTCGCGAACGGCGCGCTGCGACGCACCGCGTCGAACCAGCGATCGGCGTCGATGGGCTCCAGCGCGCAGGCCGCTACCGTGTGTTGCGCCAGCACGTCGAGCGGATTCGTCGGCACATGCATGGTCTCGATCTCGCCGGCCAGCATCCGCTTCACCGTGACCGCGCACCCGATCAGGTCGGTGCGGTGCTTGGGAAACAGCACGCCCTGGGAGATTTCGCCAACCTGGTGCCCCGCGCGGCCGATGCGCTGCAATCCGCTGGCCACCGACGGCGGCGCCTCGACCTGGATCACCAAGTCGACCGCGCCCATGTCTATGCCCAGCTCGAGGCTGGACGTCGCGACCACCGCGCGTAGCCGCCCGCTCTTGAGGTCGTCCTCCACGAGGGCGCGTTGCTCCTTGCTGACCGAGCCGTGGTGCGCGCGGGCCAACAGCGTGGGTGCGCCGTGGGACTGACCGCTGGCCATCAGTTGCGCCGGCGAGCCGCCGCCGACCTGGGGGTTGCGCCCTTCCGGCAGCTCGATGCCCATGCGTTCGGCGTGAATCTCGTTGAGCCGCGAGGTAAGTCGCTCGGCCAGTCGTCGCGAGTTGGCGAACACGATCGAGCTGCGGTGCGCCTCGATCAGGTCGACGATGCGCGCCTCGACATCCGGCCAGATGGAGTTGTTCTCCAAGTTGGCCATGTCGGGGACCGGTACCTGAACCGACAGGTCGAAGGTCTTGGCCGCGGGCGGCGCGACGATCGTCGTCCTCGCCTGCCCCGAAAGGAATCGCGCGACTTCCTCGGCCGGACGGACGGTGGCCGACAGCCCGATGCGCTGAGCGGGCGTGGCCAGGATCTGGTCGAGCCGCTCCAGCGACAGGGCCAGATGCGCGCCGCGTTTGGTGCCCGCGACGGCATGCACCTCGTCCACGATGACCGTCTGCACCTCGGCCAGCGTTTCGCGGGCCGCGGAGGTCAGCATCAGGAACAGCGACTCCGGCGTGGTGATCAGGATGTCGGGCGGATTCGTGATCAGCGTGCGGCGTTGCGCCGGGGGAGTGTCGCCGGAGCGGACCCCCACACTGATGTCGGGTGCGGGGACTCCGCGACGCTCGGCGACGCGGGCGACCCCGGTGAGCGGGGTGCGAAGGTTGCGTTCGACGTCGACGGCAAGCGCCTTCAGCGGCGATACGTACAGCACGCGGGTGCCGGCCTTCGCCGGCCTGGGCTCTGACGAGGCGAGCCGGTCGATGGCCCACAGGAACGCGGCCAGCGTCTTGCCGGACCCGGTGGGCGCGATGACGAGCGTGTTGTCGCCGTCAGCGATGGCTGACCACGCTTGAGCCTGCGCTGGAGTGGGTTCGGCGAAGGTGCCCGTGAACCACTCCCGGGTCAGCGCGCTGAAGCGCTTGAGCGGGTCAGAGGTCATCTAGCCATGGTGCCGTGCGGCACCGACAAGTCCGCGATTTCGGCGCGGAAACCGTCGGTTGAGCGACGCTAACCGCGCCGAAATCGCCAGATCAGCGATGCTCGGGTGCGACGGCTTCGCTCAACGCGGACGGGATGCCCGGTACCCGCCCGATCGCATCCAGTAACGCGTGTGCGCAGCAGTCGCCGACATAGTCGGCATCGATCGACGGATCGATCAGCCGCTGACGGCACATCTCGAATGTGAACGCCAGCCAGCCGTAGATGGTGACCCGCAGGTCGCGTTCGACCTTGGAATCCATCGTTCCGCCGACCGCGTCGGTGATGCGCTCAATGATCCGGTTGGCCTGCCGGTCGTTGTCGACGTCTTCGATTCCCCGCAGCACCGGGTCTGAGCTGCCGTTGCCGACATACGCGGCCCATGCGCCGTGCGGATGCTCCTCGTCGTACCGCACATAAGCCAACACGCCCTCGCGGACCTGTGCGAACAGGCTGAGCCCCGGCTCCGGCGGGGTGCTGGTGGCCTCGAACAGCCGGTCACCCTCGGCACGTATCACCGCGGCGAAGAACGTCCGCTTGTCGGGGAAGTAGTGGTACATCAGTGCCCGCGACACCCCGGCCCGCTCGGCGATCTCGTCGATGCGCACCTCGTCGTACGGCCGCTCGCCGAAGACTTGCGCACCCAACGCCAGCAGTTCGTTGCGACGGTCGTCGGGCGACAGCCGACGTCGGGACTCAGCCATGGCCCCAGCTTAGTTGACACCTGTCTAACAGGGGGTTGATGCCCGTTAACCGAAACTCAAGGTCCGCCGCGCCGAAGACGAGCGCAACACGTTTTACTCGAACGACTTGCCAAGGGTCGGTCGGCGAATCGGTGCGCGCCCAGGCGGTTGTGATGGCGTTGGCAACAGCGCCTTGCGGTGCCGTACGGCGACGGTCGTCGGCGAATCGGTGTGCAGGTCAAGCTTCTCGCCGGCGTGGCGAATCGTCAGCTCCTCGTTCGGCCCGTCGCGCAGCGTGTAGGTCACCTCGTCGTGGTCGACGTCGACCGTCAATCGGAAATTCCTCCAGCGCAGCCGAAATCGCATTCGCGATATGCCGTGGGGTAGCTGTGGGTCGAGTGCGAGTTCGCCGTCGTCGTCTCTCAGGCCGCCGAACCCGGCAACCAATGCCGTCCACGCCCCTGCGAGCGACGCCATGTGCAGCCCGTCGCGGGTGTTGTGGTGCAGGTCGCGCAGGTCGATCAACGCCGCCTCGTAGAGGTAGTCGTGAGCCAGCTCGAGATGCCCCACCTCGGCGCACATGACTGCCTGCGTGCACGCGGACAGCGACGAGTCCCTGGTGGTGCGCCGCTCGTAGTAGTCGACGTTATGGGCCTTCTGCTCGGCCGTGAACTCGTGGCTGCGCCAGTGCATCGCCAGCGCGAGATCGGCCTGCTTGACCACCTGCGACGGATACAGCCGGACGTAGGGCTCATACAGAAGCAGCGGATACGACGTGTTCTCGGTGAAGTTCCATTCGCGCAGGGTGGTGAACCCGTCGCACTGTTGATGGATGCCCAGTTCCTTGTCGTAGGGAATGTGCGCCGCGGCGGCGGCATCTCGCCACGCAGCGGTCTCCTCCGACCCAACCCCCAATTCCACGGCCGCCTCGGGATGTCGATTGCAGGCCTCGACCGCTGTCCGAAGATTATGTGCCGCCATCAAATTGGTGAAGACGTTGTCGCGTACCACTGCCGTGTACTCGTCGGGACCGGTGACGCCGTCGAGATGCCACACCCCGTGCCGATCGTGATGGCCCAACGACATCCACAGCCGCGCGGTTTCCACCAGCACCGTCAACCCGCAGTCGGCCTCCAGCGAATCATCGCCCGTGACAACGCGATACCGCTCGAAGGCCATCGCGATGTCGGCGTTGATGTGCCAGGCCGCGGTGCCCGCGGGCCAGTATGCCGAGCACTCCTGTCCGCGGATGGTCCGCCACGGGAACGCGGCCCCCGCGAGATTTAGTTCCGCGGCGCGCTCACGGGCGAGGTCAAGAGTCGAGGCACGCCATCGCAACGCATCGGCCGCGGCATATGGGGCGGTGTAGGTGAGCACCGGAAGAACGAAACCCTCGGTGTCCCAGAAGGTGTGGCCGTCGTAGCCGGTGCCTGTCAGGCCCTTGCCGGGAATCGCGCGGCGCTCGGCACGCGCGCTGGCCTGCAGCACATGAAACAGGCCGAAGCGCACAGCCTGCTGGCAGTCGGCGTCGCCCTCGACTTCCACGTCGGCGGAGTCCCAGAACTCGTCCAGAAAGTCACGCTGCGCCTTGAGCAGGCCGTCCCACCCGCAATACTCGGCGCCGGCGACAGCGCCAAGCACCTGATCGCGCAGCGCGGGTCGCGAACGCAGGCTCGACCATCCGTAGGCGAGGAACTTGACGATGCGCAACTTCTGACCGGGACGCAGACCGCAGATGACGGTCGTCCGTGCCCAGTCCTCGCCGGCCGTGGTGTCCACCTCGACGCGGCCCGGCACGTCGATCTGATGTTTCATCGCCGCAGCCATCATCAACCGGCTGCTCCTGGTGCGGTGCACCAGCAGCGCACCCTGCTTTTCGGAGTCGTGCTGTACCGGCTCCAACGGATTGAGCAACATCGCGGCAACGCGCGGATCGGCCGACGGCTTCGGCTGGTCCTCGTTGGCGACGAGCTCGGATTGCACAGTCATGCGCGAGAAGTCGTCGACGGCCTCGACGACGTATTCGATGGCGGCCACACTCCGTTGTGCCAGCGACACCAGCCGCGTGGTGGTAAGCCGGATCCGCTTGCCAGCAGGGGAGGTCCAGCACACGTTTCGGGTGAGCGTGCCTGCGCGCAGATCAAGCACCCGTTCATGGTCTTCGAGTTCGCCGTACCGGACATCGAACGGTTCATCGTCAACGAGCAGTCGGAGGATCTTGCCGTTGGTGACATCGACGACTGATTGGCCGTCCTCCGGATAGCTGTATCCCGCTTCCGCGTACGGCAGGGGGCGCGTCTCGTAGAACGAGTTGAGGTAGGTGCCTGGCAGCCCGTACGGCTCGCCCTCGTCGAGGTTGCCGCGCAGCCCGATGTGGCCGTTGGACAACGCGAACACTGACTCGGATTGTGCGAGCAGCTTGAGGTCGAGCGTGGTCTCGCGCACGCACCACGGCTCGACGGGGAAGGTCTGTTCGGTGATCATCGGTTCGGCAGCAATTCGGCCAGGTCGGTCACGACGATGCTCGCGCCGTTGCGGCGCAACGCTTCTGCTTGACCGACACGGTCGACGCCGACGACGCAGCCGAAGTTACCCCGCTTGCCTGCCTCGACACCGGCCAGTGCGTCTTCGAAGACCGCGGCTTCGGCGGGCTCAACGCCGAGCAACTGGCCGGCCCGCAGGAATGAGTCGGGGGCCGGCTTGCCTTCGATGTGTTCCTCGCGCATTGTCACGCCGTCCACTCGCTGCTGAACGAATTTGTCGAGGCCCGTCACCTCAAGCACCTCATGGGTGTTGGCGCTGGACGACACCACGGCGACGGCGAGGTGCGCGTCGGCGACCGCCTCTAGGTAGCGGCGCGATCCCTCGAACACTGTGACGCCGTCTTCGCGGATGGTCTGGTGGAACAACTCGTTCTTCCGGTTGCCCAACCCGTTCACCGTTTCCGCCGACGGGTCGTCGTCGGGATCGCCGTCGGGCAGTGTGATGTCGCGGGACGAGAGGAAGGTCCGCACGCCGTCCTCACGCTTCTTGCCATCGACGTAGTTGAGGTAGTCGTCTGCGATGTCGAACTCGACGAACGGTTCTCCGGTCCGATCCGCCCGCTCGCGCAGGTACGAATCGAACATCGCCTTCCACGCCTTCTTGTGCACGCTCGCCGTGTCGGTCAGCACCCCGTCGAGGTCGAAGAGGCAGGCGCGGACGCCGTCAGGCAAGCCGAGCATTGTCCCTGCTGATGCTGGGGTGCACGACGCGCAGCGCCAGCAGTCCAAGGATCAGCACGCACAGCGCTGGACCACCAAACAGCACAACGGCCAGCAACAGTCCGGTCGCCGAGCCAGACAGTGCGGTGGCGAACGCGAGGGCAGCGATGACCCACGAGACAACGCAGGTGATGACCGCTATGGCGACGGCGATCACGGAGCTGGTGAGCACCCCGTAGTGCGGGGCGCCCGTGACCGCTAGTACCAGAAGGACTGGTATCCCGATGATTGCCGCCGCCGTCAACATCCCGCTCGCAGGGCCGAGTTGGCGTGCAGCGGGCATCACCAGAACGGCGGCCGCCAGCGCGGCGACCACCACGCCGACCAGTGCAATTACGCGCGAATTATGGTTTCGCATGGTCGTAGAGTGACCCGAGCACCTGACATCAAAACGCCTGCGGCTGGTGCCCGTCGGCGAGCGGCATTCTGGTTAGCACGGGGCGGGATCTATCCGAAGTGCACGCCTTGGGCCAGTGGCAGCTCTGACGAGTAATTGACGGTATTGGTGGCGCGCCGCATGTAGGCCTTCCACGCATCCGAACCTGACTCACGGCCGCCGCCGGTCTGCTTCTCGCCGCCGAACGCGCCGCCGATCTCTGCTCCCGATGTGCCGATGTTGACGTTGGCGATGCCGCAGTCCGACCCGTCGGCCGCCATGAAGCGCTCCGCCTCCCGCACGTCAAGCGTGAAGATAGCCGACGAAAGACCTTGCGGCACAGCGTTGTTCAACGCAATGGCTTCATCGAGGTCGTCATAGGTCAGCACGTAGAGAATCGGCGCGAACGTCTCAGAGTGCACCACAGCCGTCTGCGACGGCATCCGCACCACCGCGGGCGCCACGTAAAACGAAGACGTGTCGCCGGCCTCATCGTCGAGTATCCGGCGCTCGCCGCCGACCACCGCGCCGCCGTCCGCGCGGGCCTGCTCCAGAGCGCGCACCATGTCGCGGTACGCGGTCTCGTGAATCAGTGGACCCACCAGCGTGCCGTCGGACGACGGGTCGCCGACCGGCAGCTGCCGGTAGGCGTTCACGATCCGATCGACCAACTCGTCGGCGATCGAGGAATGCACGATCAACCTGCGCAGCGTCGTACAGCGCTGACCTGCGGTGCCCGCTGCCGAGAACACGATGCCCCGCACCGCGAGGTCCAGATCGGCCGACGGCGTGACGATCGCGGCGTTGTTGCCGCCCAGCTCGAGCAGCACCTTGCCGAACCGCTGCGCCACCCGCGGCCCGATCTGCTGGCCCATCCGCACCGACCCGGTCGCGCTCAGCAGCGCCACCCGCGGATCGTCGACCAGCATCTCGCCGACCCCGCGGCCGCCTTGTACCAGCCGGCTGACTTCTGGCGGCGCGCCAACGTCATCAGCGGCCCGCTCGATCAGCGCCTGGCATGCCAACGCGGTCAGCGGCGTCAGCTCCGAGGGCTTCCACACCACGGTGTCACCGCACACCAACGCGATCGCGGTGTTCCACGCCCACACGGCGACGGGGAAGTTGAACGCGGTGATCACACCGACGACACCCAGCGGATGCCAGGTCTCCATGAGGCGGTGGCCCGGCCGCTCGGATGCGATGGTCTTGCCGTACAGCTGGCGCGACAGACCGACCGCGAACTCGCAGATGTCGATCATTTCCTGCACTTCGCCAAGGGCCTCGGAGGTGATCTTGCCCGCCTCGATCGTGACGAGCGTGGCGAGATCGGCCTTGTGCTCGACGAGTAGCTCGCCGAGCCGGGCCACCAGCGCGCCCCGGACCGGCGCGGGCGTCGTACGCCAAGTCGTAAACGCTTGCGCCGCTTCAGCTATCGCGGCGCCGGCCTGTTCGGGCGTGGACTCGGCGACGGTGAACAGCACCTCTCCGGTGACCGGTGTGCTGGCCTGCAAGCCGTGGCCGCCCGGCTCGCCAAGCGATGCGCGTGAGCCGACCGCGCTCAGCGCGTCACGCGCTTGGGCGCGCAGGTTCTCGGCGGTCGGAAGCTTGGATGTCTGAGCGGTGGTCATTGTGATGCGACTTTCTCGTAGAGCTCGTATGGGTCATGGATGTGGTGTCCGAGCCGGGCTGCGAGCCAGGGCAGGCTGTACTCCGAATTATCTGCCGCCTCGGCGGCCTTGGTGTCGGTATCGAGATTCGACCGGAAGATGCCCGCCGCGGAGGCAGGCAGGAAGTCCTCGTAGACAACGGGTTTCGTCGGATCGCCGCCGTGGTAGTACGCCAGTCCGGCGGCCGCCATCGCCTCGTGGGTGGCGGGGAAGTAGTCCGCCCACGCCGCGGCAGGGTCCGGGGTGCCCATCGCGGCGTCGTAGCGTTGCCGTCCCTTCGGGGTCAGCGCAACGCCGCGCGCCTCGACCTCACCGAAGCGCACCCGCAGCGTGCCGTCGACGACTGTGCCGTCGGCCTCGCGGAAGCGCCGCGGCTCGGCCAGCGCACGAAATGACGTCTGGCGCAACAACACATCGGGACCGTCGCAGGCGGGCGGGCCCTGGATGGCATCGATCATCGTGATGCCGCGGGCCGTCATCCGCCCGTACAGCTCGTCGATATCGAGCACGCGCGGAGTCAGGTGGTTGATGTGCGTGCTGCGCACACCGGCGATGTCTGCCGCCACCGCGGACACGCGTGCAAGCTCGTCGTGCCAGCCGCGGTCGATCGGCTCACGGGACAATGCGAAAACGGATACCGCCTCGGCCACGAACCCCTCGGCGCGCGCCTGGTCTGCCCCGCCGTCGGCAGCGATCCGACGCGCCTCGGCGATCAGTGCCGGGTCGAACAACTGCCGCGCACTGATGAACCGCTCGACCCGGTCGCGCAGGTCGGGGGAGAAGAACCGCGCGTCGGCCGTCGCCAGCATCGACGCGAACACCCGGAACGGGTTGCGGGCCAACTGCTCTGTGTCGATTGGCCGAAACGCGGTGGACACGACGGGAACCGGTGATGCCGCATCGCGCAAGTCGTAGAAGCCGACGGGATGCATCCCGAACGCGGCGAACAGGTCGGCGACGTCGGCGAGTTCGCCAATGCTGCCGACGCGAATCGCGCCGTGGCGTTCGGCAGTCACTCGATCGGATGCGCCCAGCTCGCGGTTCACTTCGGCGCTGACGTCGACGAGTGTGGTGTAGGCAGGCACCTCGGCGCCATACAGTCGCGAAAGCGCTGCCGCGAATTCGGCCCGCAGCTGCCAGATCTCCCAAAAATCGCAGCGTCGGCTCGTCACACTTGCCGCCTTGGATACAGTGCGCCCATGGGCGAACCGCTCGATGAGATCGACCGCATCCTGGCGCGAGAGTTGGTCGCCGACGGCCGGGCCACGCTGGCCCACCTGGCGACGGTGGCGGGACTGTCGGTGTCGGCCGTCCAGTCCCGGGTGCGCCGGCTGGAGTCGCGTGGCGTGGTGACCGGGTATTCGGCCCGGCTCAACCCCGAAGCGGTCGGGCACATGCTCTCGGCGTTCGTGGCCATCACTCCCCTCGATCCTTCCCAACCCGATGATGCGCCCGCCCGGCTCGAACACATCGAGGAAATCGAGTCGTGTTACTCGGTGGCAGGCGAAGAGAGCTACGTCCTGCTCGTGCGTGTCGAGTCGGCGCGGGCGCTCGAAGACTTGCTGCAACGGATCCGGACGGCGGCAAACGTGCGGACTCGAAGCACGATCATCTTACAGACTTTTTACGCTGGACGCGACTATGTGCCGGAATAGTTACGGTCAGATAGTCTTTACGCCGTAAATAGTTTGTTAAGATGGGTGCATGACTGCCGTCCTGACACCTGCCGTCCTGCGTCCCGACGACGTCCGCGACGTGCTGGCCCGCAGCATCCTGGCCGATGGGCTGGACTTCGTCCTCGACATCGACCGGTCATCGGGCTCGTACCTGGTGGACGCCCGCACGGGCGACCGCTACCTCGACATGTTCACGTTCTTCGCGTCCTCCGCGCTGGGCATGAACCACCCGGCACTTGCCGATGACGAGGACTTCCGCACCGAACTCGCGCAGGCCGCGGTGAACAAACCAAGCAATTCGGACGTGTACAGCGTGCCGATGGCCCGCTTCGTCGACACGTTCGCCCGCGTGCTCGGTGATCCCGCACTGCCGCACCTGTTCTTCGTCGATGGTGGCGCGCTCGCCGTCGAGAACGCTCTGAAGGTGGCGTTCGACTGGAAGAGCCGACACAACGAGGCGCACGGTAGAGGTCCCGATCTCGGCACCATGGTGTTGCACCTGCGCGGTGCGTTCCACGGCCGCAGCGGCTACACGCTGTCGCTGACCAACACCGACCCCAACAAGGTGGCGCGCTTCCCGAAGTTCGACTGGCCCCGCATCGACGCGCCCTACATCAGGCCTGGAGCCGATATGGATGCCGTCGAAGGCGAGACGCTGCGACAGGCGCGCGCCGCGTTCGAGGCGCATCCTCACGACATCGCCTGCTTCATCGCCGAGCCGATCCAGGGCGAAGGTGGCGACCGCCACTTCCGTCCGCAGTTCTTCGCGGCGATGCGGGAGCTGTGCGACGAGTTCGATGCGCTGCTCATCTTCGACGAGGTGCAGACCGGCTGCGGGCTGACCGGAACTCCTTGGGCCTACCAGCAATTGGGCGTCGCGCCAGACGTCGTGGCCTTCGGCAAGAAGACGCAGGTGTGCGGCATCATGGCGGGCCGCCGGGTCGATGAGGTGCGCGACAACGTATTCGCTGTCAGCTCGCGCATCAACTCCACCTGGGGCGGCAACCTGGTCGACATGGTGCGGTCCCGCCGCATCCTGGAGACCATCGAGGCCGAAGATTTGTTGGTACGGGCCGCCGGGGCGGGCCGCTACCTGCTCGACCGACTCGAGGGCCTCGCAGCGGAGTTTCCGGCATCGGTGCTCGACGTGCGCGGCCGCGGGTTGATGTGTGCGTTCAGCCTGTCGAGCGGCGGGGAGCGCGACGAGTTGATACGTCGGCTGTGGGATCGCCGCGTCATCATGCTGGCCAGCGGCCCCGACAGCGTGCGCTTCCGGCCGGCGCTGACGGTGTCACGTGACGAGGTCGACATCGCCGTTGCGGCGGTACGCAAGGTGCTCACGCAGATGCGGTCAGCCGGCGAATAGTCGACCGCAGCCGAGTCAGTTCGGTTCGGCCGACGAGCTCGCAGCCATGCAACTCCGCGAGTTTGCGTGCCGCAGGCGTGAATTCGTGGTTGGTCACCACCATGGTCTTGGCGCAATCCTGCATGGGCGCACCCGCGACCACCTCCTGAATGGCACTGGTGCCGACCGGCCGGGCCTGCCGCTTGCATTGAATCGCAAGGCGGTTCGGCCGTCGGCCGACGATGATGTCGACCCCCCAGTCGCCCGTCACCGATGTCATGATCACGGGCACGCCGCAGGATCGAACCACCCGAGCGACGTAGTCTTCGAACTCCACCCCTGACATCTCGGCGGCTACGTCGTCGCGGGTGCCAAGACCGACAAGTGCGCCACGAACGAAGTGGGGCAGCGCCGCCAGTACTGCAGGCCCCAGGGCGCCAATCGCGAGGCTCCACAGCGGGGAGGCGCCGAGAAGGTATGCGGCGACCCCCGATACGACGCCCGTCACGACATACCCCTTCAACCTCACGTCTCGAATGGTAGGTCTGAGCCCCGACATCGCCTGTCCGGATAACGAACTGGTGAATCGGCTTGGATGCTGCGCTGTTGTTAGCCGGGTTAATCTCGCACCATGACAGATGAACTGACCGATCTCGAGGGGCGGATGCCCCTCGAGCAGGCTCTGGCGGGGGGAGAACCCCAGCGCATCGGTTGGTTCCGCTTCTACTTCGCTGACGAACGCTGGGAATGGTCGCCCCAGGTCGAACGCATGCATGGTTACGAGCCCGGGACAGCGCATCCGACCACGGACCTGGTGCTGTCGCACAAACATCCAGACGACTACGGACAGGTCGCCGCGACTCTGGATGAGATCCGGCGCACGGCCGGGGCGTTCTCGACCCGGCATCGCATCATCGACACCCAAGGAAATGTTCACCACGTGGTCGTGGTCGGCGACCAGAATTTCGACGACGCAGGCGAGGTCATCGGCACGCACGGCTTTTATGTCGACGTGACACCCGCGATTCACGAGGTCCATCACGAGAGCCTCTCGGAGGCGGTGGCCGAGATCGCTGAGGCCCGCAGCGGCATCGAGCAGGCCAAGGGCATGCTCATGGTGATCTACCGCATCAGCGCCGACTCCGCGTTTGAGCTGCTGAAATGGCGATCTCAGGAAACCAACACCAAGCTGCGTGCGCTCGCCGAGCAAATCACCAGGGACTTCCTCGACCTTCCCTATGACGAGATGTTGCCGGCCCGCGCGGTCTACGACAGGTTGCTGTTGACCGCGCATCTGCGCGTCGAATCCTGACGTTTATTCGCTCCGCGGACAGGGAATTCTGTCGGCATCTGATTGCGGGCGTTCTAGCAGCGAATTCGGGAGTGCGGATAGTGGCTGTCTCTCATAGTCCCAACCACGTGCGGCAGGACGAGTTGCGGCGGGACGACACCAACGTCCGCGCGGCTGTGCGCTTTGCTGTCGTCGTCGCCCTCGTTGCGGTGGGGTATCTCGTCACCGCAGTCTTGTGGGTCAGCACCTGCGATGGCGCAACAGCGGACACCGCAGCGTGTGGTGTACCCCAGCGCACCCTGCTCGCCATCGGTGCGCCGGTCATTCTGCTGGTCGGCGGTTTGCGGTCCTTTGTCCGGACGTATCAGGCGTGGCGCAGCCACCAGACGTGGTGGGCGTGGCAGGGCGCAGGCTGGTTCCTGTTCACGGTGATGCTGCTGGTGCTGACCATGAGCATGCCTGCCGTGGCCGGCCCCGCTGTGTTTGGCGGATAGTTCCCCAAAGTCGCGAAACCATTTTGGACTCCGACATTCTCGTGCGTGCCACCCCGATTTGGGTCGCCATCCGTCCAGCATCGCGCAGCGTGTGCTCGAGCGCCTCGGCGCCGACCTGTCGAACACCGATGACGCCGGACTTCCGGTGCCGCGGCCGACCGCAACGCGGTGCATCCAGCAACCGTGATGCGCGCGGCGCGCAGCATCCGCCATATCACTGAGGCCAGGTTTCCGCGGCGGTTTTCCACAAAACGGTGTCGGGTAGTTCTACCTTTGAAATCAGCCCCTTGTTTGGCGGGCGGAGGTATGCCGAGAGAGGAGTACCGATGAAAGGCCCGAAGGATCCTGTCGACCACGCGAGGACAACGCGGCCGCACGCCGGTGAGTCGATGAAGGACAACAAAATTATGCCGGGGCTCATCGTGATCGGCGTTGCCCTGGTGCTTTTCGTGTCGTGCCTTGCGGCGTTCGCCACCGGCCACCATGACGTCGGCCTGACACTGTCATCACTGTCCGCCGCTGGCTTCATCCTCGGGTCGGCGTGGCTGGCCATCGAGCATCTACGGGTGCGTCGCATCGAAGAGCGTTGGTACGCAGAGCATCCCGACGCGCATCGGCAGCGCCCAAGTAGTTGACGACACAAGAAAAGGGCCCAGCCGGTCTTCCGGCTGGGCCCTTTCTACCGAGCTGTTACGGCCGCTGCTCCGCCTCTTGGCGCTTCTCGGCGGCCTTGGCGCCTGCGCGAGCCGAATCGGCCTGCGCTTCCTTCTTCGCGACGTCCTGCTGAGCGTCGGCCTTGTCCTGCTGAGCCTTGCCCTCGCGGACCATGTCGTCACGGCCCGTCACAGTGCCGACCGCTTCCTTGGCCTTGCCCTTGACGTCCTCGACGACGCCCTTGATGCCTTCTTCAGGACCGGTGTTCTTCTTGTCGGTCATGCTTACCTTTCCGCGTGGCTGGAATCGGTCGTTGCCCACTTCTTGAGCGTGAAGCCCTTTCGGGCCGCACGAGGGGAATCTCCCCACGCGGTGACAGGGTTCCCGAAGGGCCCCGTGGCCTAAACGTGGCACTCAATGTGCGTCGCGCAGCACCGCCGAGTGGCAGGTGTATCCAGCGCGCACCCTGACCTGGTCAGGTCCCGCGCGGGCCACGTCGCCCCAGGCGGCGACGAACGTTCCTCGATGCCACCACCGGAATAGTGAGGCAAGCATCACAGGCGCGTCGGCGCCAGAGCGTTCGTACCCCAGGGACGAGGACTTGGTCCGCGGGCTGATCACCAGCCCACTACCTGAGGTGCGGCCGGGGCGTGCGGGATCGCCGGCCATTTCGAGCCGGACATCGACGACGGTGCCCACCCGATGCTGCGCCCGGTCGATGACTTGCAGGCCAAGGAACCTACTCAGCTGCATGTCGGCCCCCGGGATGTGCTCCCACCGCCGCAGGCGCTCGCCTCGTTGTGCCACCGCTTCTCCAGTCAAGCCTGGAAGCGTCTCACCCCCGATGGGAGCAAGCACCTCGCCGCTGTAGTAGGACGACAATTGCCCCGCCCCGAAAAATACATACGATGGCGCGATTTCGTCGGGTTGCGCCGCCCGCCCGAAAGGCGTGTGCCCGCCGAATGATTCAACTCGTTCAGCATCCATGGTCGCCGGAATCAGAGGTGTCCAGACGGGTCGCGGAGCGACACAGTTGACACGGATGCGGCGATCCGCGAGCGATTGAGCTAGGGAATATGTCAGCGCCAATACCGCACCCTTGGTCGCGGAGTAGTCGATCAGCAGGCGATCGCGACGTCGGCGCCCTCCTTCGCGAACGCCACCGCAACTGCGCGGCCGATGCCGGAGTCACCACCGGTGATCAGCGCGCACTTACCAGTCAAGAGGTCGCGGCCGACGTAGTCGCGCATCTCGTCGCGTGGCTTTTGCGCCATCTCGGACGTGCGCCCCGGATAGGGAATGACGCCATCCGGCTCCGTCACGGCCGGTCGACCTCATCGAACTCCGGGTCCAGCTCGACGGCTTCGAGTTGCTCCTGCCAGTCTGCGTCGGGCGCCTCTAGCGGCGCATCGGATGGAGGTTCGGCCGAGGCCTCTTCGTCGGGAATCGGTTCGCTGGCCGTCCGCTGTTGCTCTACGGCGTCGGCAACGGGGACGTCGTCGGGAAGGTGCTCGCTGTGTTGCATCCGGACGGAATACCCCGTGCAATCGCGGCGAAAACTGCTGCGGCCCACCTTTGATCCCGAATGCGAACCTGTGAATCCAGATTGCGAACAGTCGAAGGTCCGCACCGTTTGCTCACCAAATGGCTGGGGTAATCGCGTGTGTGTCTCTTTCGGTAGCTCTTTCAGTAGCTGACGCGCCGGTGAATGTGGCGATGGTCTCGATGCAGTCGAGCCCGCTGCCTGCCGACGCAGGCGAGCAGAGTGCGCATATTGCAGAGTTGTCCGCAGCACTTGCCCGCCAGGGACACCGAGTGATGGTGTACACCCGTCGTGACGATCCCGATCAGCCCGAGTGTGTCGAAACACCGCAGGGCTACAACGTGATTCACGTGCCTGCCGGCCCGCCACGGCCGCTTGATGACGACGAACTGCTGGCTGCGATGGGGCCCTTCGCCCAGTACCTGGCCGAGCACTGGGCCACCAGCGGGCACGATATCGCGCATGCCCACTTCTGGACGTCGGGCATTGCGACAGAGCTTGCGGCCCAGCGATTGCGGCTGCCCACAGTGTTGAGATTTCACGGCCTTGGCACAGAGGAGCCCAGACGCCGGTTCGAGGCGAAGCTGGCCAGGACCGCGACAGAGGTCTCCGCGAACTGCACCGCCGAAGCATTCAAGCTGATCCGGATGGGCAGGCCACGAGAAGGCACGGCCATGGTTCCGTCCGGCGTTGACGTCAACGTGTGCACACCCGGCGGGCCACTGGCACCGCGAAGCGACGCGCCCCGCGTGCTCAGCGTCGGAGAGCTGGTGCCGGACAACGGGTTCGACACAGTGATTAAGGCGCTGCCGTACATCCCTGGTGCCGAATTCGTCATCATCGGTGAGGCCGACGCAGGCCAATCCGACGCGGAGGCATGTAGATTGCGCGATCTGGCCGCCCGGTTGGGGGTCGCCGACAGGCTACGACTCCACGGCGCCGCCACAGCCGCCGAATTGCCGGCGTTGCTGCGCTCCGCAGATGTGGTCGCGTGCACGCCAAGGCACGACTCGTCCGGGGTCGTTGCGCTGAAGGCGATGGCCTGCGGCGTTCCCGTGGTCGCTTCCGCGGTGGGCGCGTCGCCCGACATCGTTGTCGATGACGTGACTGGCTATCTGGTTGCGCACCAAGACCCGAGGCGATTCGCGGGCCTGATGAACATGCTGCTGGTGAACTCATTCCTGCGGCGCAGCCTGGGGGCCGCCGGACGTGACCGCACAGTGGCCCGCTATAGCTGGGAGCGGATCGCTTCGGACACCGCCCGCCTCTATCAAGCGTCGATATCGAAAGGCGGCCACAAGCCGAAAGCCGCCACCGGCTAGCCCTTGGCCACCTTGCGGATCAGCCGCGCGGTGCTGCTCTCCAGGACGGCCTGTCGCGCAGCGGGCTCGCGGGTGCGCTCGGCTCGGCGCGCGCCTGCTGCGATCGTGAGGCCGGCCTCATATCCGTCGACCACCCGGGGGTCGACATAGGACGACCGGGCTACCGCCGGTGTGTTGCCAAGCTCTTCGGCGACCTCTTTCATGACGGCGGATTCGACCCGTTTGATCACGGTTTTGTTGACCGGCGGGTCCGCGTCGACGAACGCCGCGGCGCCGAGCACCGTGCCATGCCAGGTGCGCAGGTCCTTGACCGTGTACTCGTCTCCGACGAGCTCCTTGAACCGTGCGTTGAGGTCTTCGGCATGCAGGTCGATGTGGTCAGAACCGTTGCGGCACACCAGTAGTCGGTCGGACCTGGGCCTGTCCCGCATCAATGCCCGCACCGAGCGGATCACCTCGGGGTCGTCGATGAGTAACGTCCGGCGTACCCCGCTTTTGGCCGGGTAGTCGAACTCCACGGCCTGCTTCTGCAGTTCGATGTGCTCGCAGCGCAGCGTGGCGATGCCATACGAGTTGTGTTCCTCTGCGTACTGTTCGCCGCCTGCACGGAAGTAACCGAGATCGAGGAGGTGCAGTGCCAGGGCGAGCACTCGGTCGCGGCCCAGACCCCGGCCGCGCAGATCGGCGGCGATGCGTCGGCGCATCTCGGGCAGCGCCGCCGACATCTCGAGTACCCGGTCGAACTTTTCCTCGTTGCGTTCCTGCTGCCATTGCTGGTGATACAGGTACTGGCGTCGGCCGGCGGCGTCGGTTCCGACGGCCTGAATGTGGCCGTTCGGATAGGGGCAGATCCATACCTTCTTCCACGCAGGCGGGATCACGAGGTCTTTGATGCGCTGCAGCGTGGCCGCGTCGGTGATTGGTACGCCGTCCTGATCTTCGTAGGAGAAGCCCTTGCCGCGGCCCACCCGGCGTATCCCCGGGCCGCGGACCGCGCTACGGCGAAGTCGCATGTTTGACGAGCGACCTGAGCGGGGTATTGAACACCCACCATGGTGAAGAGGACTTGTACGGCCGTGTCTGATTGCGTGTCATTGGCGTCACTGCATCATCGCCGCCAGGACAATTTCCTCCATGGCGGGGGATTACCCCGCCGCCGTCGTTGCCACACGTCAGCCGTGACAGGTCGGCGGACCGCCGGTGGGTAGCTGGGATTCGACCTGGGGTAGTGTCGCGAGGAAATTGCCGGGAGGTCACATGGCCCATGACGCCCACACCGATAATGGGCAGCAGCGCAGCGCCCGGGCGGTCGAACTCAGGGTCGCGGCCAAGCTGGAGAACCTGGCTGTGCTGCGTACCTTGGTCGCCGCCGCGGGGACGTTTGAAGACCTCGATTTCGACGCCGTCTCCGATCTACGACTCGCAGTCGACGAAGCCTGCACCCGGCTGATCCGATCGGCCGTTCCGAACTCCATGCTCCTGCTGGTGGTGGATCCACAAGACGACGCCGTGGTGATCCACGCGTCGGCGACATGTAAGAGCCCCGACATCCTCGCCCAGGGCAGCTTCAGTTGGCACGTGTTGAGCTCACTCACCGATGACGTACGCACCTTTCAAGACGGGCAGGGTCCCGAGGACGAACGAGTATTCGGAATCTCCATGACGGCAAGGCGAGCGAGTTCGCTGCAGTGACCCCCTCGTCGGCCCAGGGTTCGTCCTCACGATCGAACTCTGAATACGCGGACGTCGCTGCCATGTTCCGCGAACTCGAAGTACTGCCCGATTCGTCGGCGCAGTTCCAGCGCCAGCGCGACCGGATCGTCGAGCGCTGCCTCCCGCTGGCCGATCACATCGCTCGCAGATTCGACGGCCGCGGCGAACCGCGCGACGATCTCGTGCAGGTGGCACGCGTCGGTCTGGTCAATGCGGTGATCCGATTCGATGTCAACGCCGGGTCGGACTTCGTTTCGTTCGCGGTGCCGACCATCATGGGTGAGGTTCGCAGGCACTTTCGCGACAACAGTTGGTCGGTCAAGGTGCCGCGTCGGCTCAAGGAACTTCATCTGAGGCTGGGCGCGGCGACGGCCGAGCTTTCCCAGCGGCTTGGCCGCGCGCCGACAGCCTCGGAACTGGCCGCCGAGCTGGACATGGACCGTGACGAGGTGATCGAGGGCCTGGTCGCGGGCAGCTCTTACAACACGCTATCGATCGACAGCGGCGGCAGTGGTAACGAAGATGCACCTGCGATTGCCGACACGCTCGGCGACGTCGATCTTGGTCTGGATCAGATCGAGAACCGAGAAGCGTTGCGGCCCTTGCTCGCTGCGTTGCCGGAGCGGGAACGGACCGTGCTGCTGTTGCGGTTCTTCGAATCGTTGACGCAGACGCAGATCGCCGAGCGGGTCGGCATCTCGCAGATGCACGTCTCCCGTTTGTTGGCGAAATCCCTAGCGCGACTTAGGGACCAGTTGCAGTAATTTGCGGGGCTCATCCTGCACAGCGGCGAGTGCCGCATCAACGCCATCGCAAATGGGCAGCGTTGAATCCGGATCGCAGATCCGCATCAGCCGGCTGACCGCTGGGCTGGGCGCCATGGCCCACTCGATCTTGTCGGCGGCGCAGCGGACGTTCAGTGTGTGCAACGCGGAAAAGCCCGCGGTGCCAAAGAAGTCCACGCCGGACAGGTCCAAGACCAGGCGGTCGGTGTGTGCGGCGTGCCGCAACGCGTAGTCGACGAACTGTTGTGCGTTCGCCGCATCGAGCTCGCCATGCGCGGTGATCACCGCCATCGATGGTTGCAGCCACCGGGTGGCGAAATGCGCCGTGTGGCAATCGGCGGGTTCGATTAGAGAGTCCGGAGAACCCGGACGGGCATGGGGGGTAGACATTGTGACTCCATCAGTGGGAATACGTGATTCGTACTGTGGTCACGTCAAATTAAATTAGGCCCTGCGTCCTCAAAGCCTCGCTACAAGGCGGGTTTCTCTACCCTGCGCGTCGTCTGACGCTTCCCGCTGGCTGTGAACTCAACCTCATTCGACCCTACGCCGAACGGTGATCATGTCGCAATCGATCTAGCAGGTTTTTCGTCCGCCCAGCTCAGGGCGGAAACCGTACGGACGGTCGGCTACTCCGGCGGGCCACTGATGTTTCACACTGTTCACATGCAGAACAGCGGCACCGCGGCCGGTGTGTTGCTGGCCGCCGGGGCCGGTACTCGCTACGGCATGCCAAAAGTGCGTGCCGAGGGCGGACGGTGGCTGCGGGCCTGCATCGCCGCGCTGACTGATGGGGGCTGCGACGACGTCGTCGTGGTGTTGGGCGCCGCGCAGGTCGGCGTGCCTGAGCCCGCGCGTGCGGTGATCGCATCGGACTGGGAGGACGGGCTCAGCGCGTCGGTGCGCGCGGGCATCAATGCCGTCGACGCTTCTTTTGCTGTGTTGCACGCGGTCGATACCCCCGACGTCAGCGCGGCGGCGGTGCGGCGGGTGCTCGACGCCGCGCGGTCCTCGGCGTCCGGGCTGGCCCGCGCCCAGTACGGTGGCAGGCCCGGGCATCCCGTCGTCATTGCGCGCGAGCACTGGCCGGAGTTGTTGGCCGGGCTTCGCGGCGACGAGGGTGCCCGGCCGTTCCTGAGCGGGCGCACGGACGTGGTCGCGGTCGATTGTGCCGACCTGGCGTCCGGTCGGGACATCGACACGCCTTAGGGGGCTGACCACCGCCAGCGCGGGGAACTCGCTGAGCGCGCTGCGTCTGCAGGTCCTCGTCGGCGAGCGGGGCATCGGCAGATCCATTCCGGTAGCACAGCATTCGCGATTCTCCGCGGGGCAGATCGCCAGCGGCCGAAATACCCAGCGCCGCAACGGTAGTCGCGACATTGACTTCGGCCCCCCGGCGCCCCGGATGAAGGTTTCCACGTTTTCCAGCGGTCCGTGGTGGGCCGAAAGGACGATCAGAGCTTCACCGACGCAAGTGATGTGGGGCATCGGTCAGAAGAACGTGTGGACGAGGTCGACCACGGGTGGATCGGGCTGGGTGTAGTCGGCGATCACCGGAATCAGTCGCCACTTGTCGAACGCGGTGCACGGGTGCGACAGGCCGAGGCGCACGATGTCGCCGATGCGCATGGACCTGGCTTGCGCACCACGGACGAAGGTGTGCTGGTCGTTCATCGCGGCGACCGGATGGTGGCCGACGACCGGCAGACCCTCGTCGTACGGCAGATCGCGCTTGCCGGCGTCAAGCAGGGCCAGCTCGGGCTCGGGCGTGGAGATCACCCGCGCCCAGCCGTGGATCGCGGTCTGCAGGTGCACGGGATTGTGCGGCTGCACACTGTCGGCGAAGGGTGAGATGTGGGCATAGAACCCGTCGTCGTGGGTGATGTAGGCGCCGGATCGCAGCACCACCGTGGCGCCGTTCGCAGCCGCGTTTGCGAACCGCTCGGCGACGAGGTCGGGGTAAGCGCTGCCACCGGCGGTCAGAAGCGGTCCGGCCGGCAGCAGATGTTGCAGTCGGCCGTACAGCCCGGCGAGGTCGTCAAGGTAGGTCGTGATGCGGGTCAGCGCGCCGGGGGAGCGGTCGTGGCCCAGGGCGCCTTCATAGCCGGCGACGCCGGCCAGCGTCAGATTCGGCGCCTGCGCGATGGCTTCGGCGACCGCAACGGCCTCGTCGATGGTGCGCGCGCCGCAGCGCCCACCCGGGAAGCCGAGTTCGATGAGCACGGCGACGGGGCGGGGGGCCTTGTCGAGCACGCTGGTCATCAACTCGACCGTCGTCACCGAGTCGGCCCAGCAATAGAACTCAAAATCGGGATCCCTGCTCAATTCGTCGGTCAGCCACGTCAAGTTGGCCGCGTCGACCACCGCATTGGCGAGCATGATGCGGCCGACCCCGAAGCGTCGTGCGAGCTGGGCCTGCCACGGGGTAGCCAAGGTGATCGCCCACGCCCCCGCCTCGAGCTGGCGCCGCCACAACTGCGGCGCCATGGTGGTCTTCCCGTGTGGCGCGAGCAGCATATTGCGCTCGGACGCCCATCGCGCCGTGGCACTGATGTTGTGGCTCAAGCCGGTTTCGTCCAATGTCAGTAGCGGCGTGGCGAATTGGGACAGATGCGGTGTGGTGGCCAAGAATTCGTCGACGGTCAAGCCCCATGCCGTCGGCGGCAGCGATTTGTGCTGCGGGCCCACCACGGTGTACCTGAGATCGTTGAGAAGTATCGGATCCATCGCTAGCTCCCTTGTCCGCTGATGGCCGTGACGAAACCTCTGGCCCTGTCGGCGATCGCCGCCCCGCTCGCCGCCTCCACCAGATCCGGCGCGACGACGTCGGTCCCGGCAGTGACCGCCATGGCCCCCGCGTCCAGATAGGAAGCGGCGATTCCGGCGTTGATGCCTCCCGAGGGATTCAGTGCAAGCCCCGGGAACGGACCGTGGAGGTCGCGGACGTAGTCGGGTCCCGCGGCGCGGGCGGGGAAGATCTTGATGGCTGCCGCTCCTAGGTCCACCGCCGCCAACACTTCCGTTGGGGTGTAGGCGCCATGATGACAGGGACGTTGCGGGGCCCGGCGACCTGAGCGACGGACTCACGGACCGCGGGTGTGACCAGAAACTGCGCGCCTGCATTGATTGGGGTGCCGGCGTCCTCGGCCGTCAGCACCGTCCCCACCCCGACCACCGCAGCATTGTCGATGGTTGCGCCGGCGAGGTGTGCCAGGACGCCCGGTGTCGTCAACGCGAGCTCGACCGCACGAAGCCCGCCAGTGGCCAGTGCCGTGACCAGAGAAGCGACATCGAATGGTTGCGACACGCGCACGACGGTGACCGCGCGATCCTCGGCGATCACTTGCAGCGCGGCCGCGCTCACTGATCTGTCACCTTGCTCAGGAACTGGATCGTCTTGGGATGCTGGGGGTTATCGAACGGGTGAGCACCACCAAGGTCATACCGTCGTGGGCCAGGCTGCGCATCCCGTTCGTCATCTCGCGGACGAGTTCGGGATCCAGCGCTGCTGCCGGCTGCACCGCTAAGCGTAGGCGCGGTTGTCACAGGCTCTCGGCGAACCGGCGCACGGCGTCGCCGGCGGCCTCGGCAGCTTCGGCATGGCCGGGCCGTGGCCGGAGGCCGATCAACCCGGTGGCCGGCTGCAGCGTGACCTCTGCGAGCAGTTCGCCCGTCGTCGGCTCGCAGACCGCCCACGAGTAGGTTGCGTCCGACCCCCATTGGGCGCTGCGCCGCGCCACGTAGTCGGGGTCCGTCTCACCCAGTTCTGCCAGCGCCGGTCGGTCATCGATGCGGTCATCCGCTCGAAGCGCACGCAAATACCAAGCACCTGCATTGATTTCGACGGCCTCCACGCGTCTGATGGTAGGCATGAAGATCACAGTTATCGGGGCGAGCGGTCTCATTGGCTCCAAGGTCGTCGACCTCCTCACCGCCGAGGGCCACGACGTGGTCGCTGCGTCGCGCGGATCGGGCGTCGACGTGCTGACCGGCGCGGGCGTTGCCGAGGCGCTCAGCGGCGCCGACGTGCTCGTCGACGTCGTCAATTCGCCGTCGTTCGAGGACGATCCCGTGATGGAGTTCTTCAAGAAGTCGACCACCAACCTGGTGGTTGTGGCGGCGCGCGCCAACGTCGGCCACTACGTCGCGCTGTCGATCGTCGGTGTCGACGCGTTACCAGATAGCGGCTACCTGCGGGCAAAGGTGGTGCAGGAGAAGATCATCACCGAATCGGGCCTGCCATACACGATCGTGCGGGCGACGCAATTCGCCGAATTCACCGACGCCATCACGGATTCGATGGCCGACGAGGATCAGGTGCGGGTACCGGACGCGTTGATTCAACCGATCGCCGCCGCCGACGTCGCCAACTCCGTCGCCCGCGCGGCCGTCGCCGAGCCTCTCAACGGCGTCGTGAATATCGGTGGGCCACAGAAGATCTCGTTCGAGCAGATGGCCCGCGACACGTTGGCGCGCCGGGGCGAGGACAAGGAGGTCGTCATCGACCCCGATGCGCAGTACTTCGGTACGAAGCTGGCCGAACGCAGCCTGGTGACCCCAGACTGATTGCGATTTCGGCGCGCTGCCGCCCGCTCAGCGTCCGTCGGCGCGCCGAAATCACTTGATCTCGGCGAGCACCGTTCCTTGAGTGATCGCGGCGCCGGCCTCGACGGCCAGGCCGGTGATGGTGCCGTCCTTGTGGGCGGTGACGGGGTTCTCCATTTTCATCGCCTCGAGCACCACCACGAGATCGCCCGCCGACACCTGCTGGCCCTCCTCGACGGCCACCTTCACGACGGTGCCCTGCATCGGCGCGGTCACCGCGTCGCCGGACGCGGCAGCGCCGGAGTGTGCACCACGCTTGCGGGGCTTGGGCTTCTTGCGCACGACGCCGCCCGCAGCGGGCGCACCGCCGTTGCCGATCGCGAGGTCGCCGGGCAGCGACACCTCGAGCCTGCGGCCACCGACCTCGACCACGACGGTCTGCCGCGGGATGGTGTCCTCTTCTTCGATCGGATCGCCACCGGTGAACGGCTCGACGGTGTTGTCCCACTCCGTCTCGATCCAGCGGGTGTGCACGGTGAAGCCGTCGTCATCACCGATGAACGCCGGGTCGGACACGATCGCGCGGTGGAAGGGGATGACGGTCGCGAGGCCCTCGACGTTGAACTCGGCAAGGGCCCGGCGGGACCGGGCCAACGCCTCGCCGCGAGTCGCGCCGTACACGATCAGCTTGGCCAGCATCGAGTCGAACTGGCCGCCGATCACCGAGCCGCTCTCCACGCCGGAGTCCAGTCGCACGCCCGGGCCGCTCGGCGGCTCGAACTTGGTCACCGGGCCGGGCGCGGGCAGGAAGCCACGGCCTGCGTCTTCGCCATTGATCCGGAACTCGATGGCGTGTCCGCGCGGCGTCGGGTCTTCGGTGATGTCCAGGGTCTCGCCGTTGGCGATCTTGAACTGCTGAAGCACCAGGTCGATGCCCGCGGTCTCCTCGGTCACCGGATGCTCGACCTGCAGACGGGTGTTGACCTCGAGGAAGGAGATCAGCCCGTCCTGGCCGACCAGGTATTCGACGGTGCCTGCGCCGTAGTAGCCGGCTTCCTTGCAGATGCGCTTGGCCGACTCGTGGATCTCCTTGCGCTGCGCGTCGGTCAGGAACGGCGCAGGCGCTTCTTCGACAAGCTTCTGGAACCGGCGCTGCAGCGAGCAGTCGCGGGTGCCTGCGACGACGACATTGCCGTGCTGGTCGGCGATGACCTGGGCCTCGACGTGGCGTGGCTTGTCGAGGTATCGCTCGACGAAGCATTCGCCGCGACCGAACG
The DNA here is from genome assembly GCF_000328565.1 of Mycobacterium sp. JS623. Classification (NCBI taxonomy): domain Bacteria; kingdom Bacillati; phylum Actinomycetota; class Actinomycetes; order Mycobacteriales; family Mycobacteriaceae; genus Mycobacterium; species Mycobacterium sp. JS623. The sequence goes on from NC_019966.1 coordinate 1,333,465, forward strand.
CCGCAACAGCCTCACGGGTCGCCGAGTCGAACAGCTCGGGGATCTCCTCGATGGTGCGGGCCACCTTCATGCCGCGGCCGCCGCCGCCGAACGCGGCCTTGATCGCGATCGGAACGCCGTACTCCTTGGCAAACGCGACGACCTCGTCGGCGTTCTTCACCGGGTCCGGGGTGCCGGGCACCAGCGGCGCCTGGGCGCGCGCCGCGATGTGGCGGGCGGTCACCTTGTCGCCGAGGTCGCGGATCGACTGCGGGCTCGGTCCGATCCAGATCAGCCCGGCGTCGAGCACCGCCTGCGCGAAATCGGCGTTCTCCGAAAGGAATCCGTAGCCGGGGTGGATCGCGTTGGCGCCGGACTTCTCGGCCGCGTCGAGCAGCTTGGCGAAGTCGAGGTAGGACTCCGCGGAGGTCTGGCCGCCAAGCGCGAAGGCTTCGTCGGCGAGCCGCACGTGAGGTGCGTCGGCGTCAGGCTCGGCGTACACGGCGACGCTCGTCAGCCCGGCATCCTTGGCCGCCCGGATCACCCGGACCGCGATCTCCCCACGGTTGGCGACGAGCACCTTGGAGATCTTCGAGCTGGCGTGACTAGGCACTTCGCCTCCTGATGGCATGTTCTCTAAGAAACGTCTTTAAGAATGTAGCGCCTCGCAGTTTAAGGGGCGCTCTGTGCCGCGCGTCCGGCCGGTTCCCTTACCGGTCAGTAGGGGCTGAGCCGGTAGCTCCCTCGTCCTATCGGCCGCCCAAGATCGCCGACGCCAATGTGTCTGGTGGCTAGTTGTCTCGCAGCCGCTTTTTTACCCGCGCCAGCATCGCCGACATGCCACGCAGTCGCAGCGGGCTGATCAGTTTCGCCAGGCCGAGATCGGAGTAGAAGTCGTCGGGCACGGCGAGGATGTCGTCGGCTGACTGTTTGTCGAGGCCTGCGGCCAGGATGGCGGCGAAGCCGCGCGTGGTCGGGGCTTCGGCCGGGGCGCTGAAGTACAGCCGCACCTCGTCGCGGTCGGCCGCGTCGACGTGAAGGAAAAGCGGCGACTGGCATTCGGGCACCGGCTCCATCGCCGCTTCCTCGAGATCGGCTGGCAGCGCGGGCAATTCGTTGGCGAACTCCAACAGCAGGGCGAGCTTGTCCTGTCCCTGAACTTCCTGGAAGTCCGATACGACCTCGGCCAGCGCTGCCGGCATACTCATGGCGCCTTGCCTGGCTCTTCCCCGACCGCGACGGGGACGCGCACGGCGTTCCCCCACTCGGTCCACGAACCGTCATAGTTGCGCACGCCTGGCTTGCCGAGCAGATGCGTCAGCACGAACCAGGTGTGGCTCGACCGCTCGCCGATGCGGCAGTAGACGACGGTCTTGTCGTCGGGCTCCAGGAACCCGTACAGCTCGTTGAGCTCGTCGCGGCTGCGGAACTTGCCGTTGTCCTGAGCGGCCTTACCCCACGGGATGGAACGTGCTGTGGGGATGTGGCCACCACGCAGCGCGCCTTCTTCGGGATAGTCGGGCATGTGTGTGCGCTCGCCGGTGTACTCCTGCGGCGAGCGCACATCGATCAACGGCTGCTCGCCGAGGATCCCGAGGACGTCGTCCTTGAACGCGCGAATCGGGGCGTCGTCGCGGTCGACGACGGGGTAGCCGGAGGTCTCCTTGGACGGCACGTCCAGCGTGGTATCGCGGCCGTCGGAGATCCACAGGTCGCGCCCGCCGTCGAGCAGCCGCACATCGGGATGACCGAACAACGTGAACACCCACAGCGCGTAGGCCGCCCACCAATTGCTCTTGTCGCCGTAAATGACGACGGTGTCGTCGCGGGTGATGCCCTTGCGGTTCATCAGCTCGGCGAACTGCTCACCGTTGATGTAATCGCGGACGTGCGGATCGTTGAGGTCGGTGTGCCAGTCGATCTTCACCGCGCCGGGAATGTGGCCGGTGTCATAGAGCAACACGTCCTCGTCGGACTCGACGATGGCAAGCCCTGGGCGGCCCAGGTTCCCGGACAGCCAGTCGGCGGTTACCAGACGCTCGGGATGGGCATATGACTGCAGGGCAGGATTGGGATCGGCAGGCAGCGGCACACCACGAGCCTACCCAGGCGGCGCGGGAAACAGCACGCGCCAACCACACGCAGACTTGCGCGGCAACGTATCCTCAACGCTTGTCGTCGCAAACTCCCAGACGCGAGGAACATGGACAATGATGGCTGACCCAGCAAAGTACGACGTCGGCATTGTGGGATTGGGTTTTGTCGGGCTTACCTTGGCCACGGTGCTGGCGGAGGCGGGGCACCGAGTGCTCGGCGTTGAGGCGCGCCCAGAGTTGGTCGAGCTCACCAACAATGGCATCCCGCATTTCTCCGAGGCGGGTCTCGGCGACGCCCTCGGCCGCGTCATCAGGTCCGGAAACCTGGTAGCGACTGGGAGGTTCGAGCAGGATTCGCACTGCGACACCTACATCATCACCGTCGGTACCCCGCTCTCCAGCGAAGGTACGCCCCGGGTCGACATGATCCAGCACGCGGCCCGTGAGGTGGCCGCCAATATGCGCGACGGCGCCCTGGTGATTCTGCGTTCGACCGTGATGGTCGAGACGACGCGCAAGATCGTCGGGCCCATCCTGGCCGACACCGGCAAGCAATTCAGCCTGGCGATGTGTCCGGAGCGCACTCTCGAGGGCAACGCCCTGCAGGAGTTGCGTGAGCTGCCGCAGATCATCGGCGCCGACGACCCGGCCGTTGCTGATCGGGCGGCGGCGATTTTCCGCCGCCTCACCAGCTCGGTCGTGCAACTGTCCACCCTCGAGGCCGCCGAGATCGTCAAGCTCGTCGACAATACGTATCGCGACGTGCAGTTCGCGTTCGCCAACGAGGTGGCCCGCCTCTGCGATGCGTTCGGTGTGAACGCTCATGAGGTGATCACATCGGGGAAGCTGGGCTACCGGCGCACCAACGTTGCGCTGCCCGGCCTGGTCGGCGGACCGTGCCTGGAGAAAGATCCGCACATCCTCATGTTCAGCGCGCGTAGCCGCGGCATCGATTTGGAAGTGTCGGCAGCCGGCCGGCTCGTCAACGAACGCCAACCGGAGGAGACGGTGAGCTTCATCAGCAAGGAGGTCGCGCGGCGCAACCTTGCCTCACCACTGCGGATCAGCTTGCTTGGCATGGCATTCAAGGGTGTGCCCGCGACCGATGATCTGCGGGGCTCGATGTCGGTCAAGGTCCTCGACGCGCTCAAGAAGGCGCATCCGGATGCGGAGTTCGGGATTTTCGACCCGGTGATCGCCTCCGAGACGCTGGCTGCCGCGTTCCCCGACGAGCGCATATTCAGCCGTATCGGCGATGCGGTCAGCGGCGCGTCCGTCGTCGTCATCGCCAACAACCACCCCGCGCTGGGCGCCTTCGCGCCACGAACGATCGCCGAATTCATCGCGCCGAACGGGTTCGTATTCGACTACTGGAACCATTTCGGACACCTGCCGCAGTCCGAGCTCGGTGACTCATACTTTTCGGTCGGCAACAGCGGGTTTATGACGGCCGATGACTAGGCGGGTGGTGGTCACCGGCGGCGGTGGCTTCATCGGTGGGCACCTGGTCACACGGCTGGTGACGGACGGCTGGAACGTCGCGGTGGTGGACACCATGGTCCGCGGGGACGCCAGTCGGTTCGCCGGGGTGGCCGATGACGTCGAGCTGTTCACGTGCGACGTACGCGACGAAGACGTGCTGGTGCGTGCATTCGACGGTGCAGACGTGGTCATGCACCTGGCGGCCATCAACGGCACCGAAAACTTTTACAAGCGGCCAGAACTCGTGCTCGACGTGGGGCTGCGCGGTGCGCTGGCGGTTGTCAACGCGGGCCGGCGGGCCGGGGTGCCGGACCTGGTGGTGGCGTCCACCGCCGAGGTCTACCAGACGCCTGCGGTCGTACCGACCCCCGAGACGATCCCGCTGATGCTGCCAGACAGTCTGAACCCCAGGTATTCCTACGGTGGCTCGAAGATCGTCAGCGAGCTGATCGCGTTCAACTACGCCAAGGACCACTATCGGCAAGTGCAGGTGTTCCGGCCGCACAACGTCTACGGCCCCGACATGGGCTGGAAGCACGTGATACCTCAGTTCACGATGCGAGCGTTGGCGGCCCGCGACGAATCATCTGGTGGCACAGTGCCTTTCGACATTCAGGGCGACGGCAGCGAAACCAGGGCGTTCTGCTACGTCGATGACGTCGTGACCGGCATCCTGACCATGTACGCCAACGGTGGCCACCGCGAGATCTATCACGTCGGCAATGACGAGGAGGTCTCGATCCGAGACCTTGCCGAGCGCGTCGGCAAGGCGGTCGGCGTGGATCTGGAGATTCGTCCCGGCCCGGCCGCCGCGGGTGGGACACCACGTCGCTGCCCCGACATCAACAAGATGCGCCGGCTCGGGTATTCGCCCGCGGTCGGCCTCGATGATGGGCTCGAACGCACGGTGGCGTGGTACCAGGCGCATCGCGACGATGTGCCTGCCAACGAGCTGATGTAACGGCCCGGCGGCGGTTATGAAATGACCGGGTTGGCCGCCCACAGATCCGAGATCGATAGGCCCGAGTGTCCGAGGAGCCGCCGCATCAGCGGCAGGCCGATGCCGATGACCGACGACGGATCGCCGCTCACCCCGTCGATGAACCAGCCGCCCAACCCGTCGAGCGTGAAGCCGCCAGCCACCGCCAGCGGCTCGCCCAATTCGACGTACGCATCGATGTCGGCGGACGACGGAACGCCGAAATTAACCGTGGTACATACCGCGTCGGCGGCGCGATAGGTAATCGCGTTGTCGCGCAGGCGGATCACGCAATGTCCGGTGTAAAGCTGACCGGACTTGCCGGCCATCTGCTGCCAGCCGCGGCGGGCCGCGTCCGCCGACGCCGGCTTGCCCAATAGCTGACCGTCGCGGTACAGCATCGAATCACAGCCGATCACAACGCAATCGGCGGCGACCGCCGGATCCAGCCCGTGAGCTACCGCGTCGGCCTTCGCCGCGGCCAACGCCGTCGTCACGTCGCCTGGCGCGGCGTCCGGGTCAAGCCCCGCGACGACGGCATCCTCGTCCACCCCCGAGACGATGACGAGCGGATCAATTCCCGCCTGGCGCAATACCTTACGACGGCCAGGTGAGGCAGACGCGAGTACCACGCGCGTCATTTCCGCATGTGTGTCCGTTCCAGCAGGGTGACCCGCTGCCAACTGAAGGTGGTATAGCGCAGCCGGTCCACCGGATGGCCCCACAAGTTCTGCTCGGCCTCGCGCGGCTCGGCGGGCGCGCCCGACCCGGTGCCCAGCACGGCGATCAGCGCGGCCAGCTCTTCCGCGGTCGGCTCGCCCCGCAGCACCTTGATGTGCGGATCGTGCGCCTGTGGATTCTGGGTTTCTTCGTTCGTCGTCACAATGGAATGTTCCCGTGCTTCTTCGGCGGAATCTGAGTGATCTTGCGCTCCAACAGCCGCAGCGCCGTGGCCACATAGCCACGGGTGTGCGACGGCGGAATCACCGCGTCGACGTAGCCGCGTTCGGCGGCGATGTACGGGTTGACGAGGGTGTCTTCGTAGTCCTGCTGCAGCTCGAGGCGCAGCGCGTCGACATCCTTGCCTTCCTTGGCGGCTTCCTTGAGCTGCTGGCGGTAAACGAACCCGACGGCGCCGGATGCGCCCATGACCGCGATCTGGGCGGTCGGCCACGCGACGTTGACATCGGCGCCCATTTCCTTCGAACCCATGACGCAGTAGGCGCCGCCATAGGCCTTGCGCGTGATCACGGTGACCTTGGCGACGGTGGCCTCGCCGTAGGCGTACAGCAGCTTGGCTCCGCGCCGGATGATGCCGTTGTACTCCTGATCGGTGCCGGGCAGGAAGCCGGGTACGTCGACGAGCATGACTATCGGGATGTTGAAGCAATCGCAGGTCCGGATGAAGCGGGCCGCCTTCTCCGAGGCATTGATGTCCAGGCAACCGGCGAATTGGGTGGGCTGGTTGGCGACGATTCCCACGGGCCGGCCCTCCACCCGGCCATAACCGACGATGATGTTCGTTGCGTAACCGGCCTGGACTTCCAGGAATTCGTCGTCGTCAAGGATGCGGGTGATGACCTCGTGCATATCGTACGGCTGGTTAGGCGAATCCGGGATCAGCGTGTCTAGCTCGAGGTCCTCGTCGGTGAGGTTCTCCTCGATTGCGCCGGTCGGCACGGGCACCGGGTACCGAGGCGGATCGGAGTAGTTGTTGCTCGGAAGGTAGCTGAGCAACTCGCGGACGTACTCGAAGGCGTCCTGCTCGCCGGACGCGACGTAGTGCGCGAGACCGGACTTGGCCATGTGGGTGTGTGCGCCGCCGAGTTCCTCCATCGTCACCTCTTCGCCGGTGACCGTCTTGATGACGTCCGGACCTGTGATGAACATCTGGCTGGTCTGGTCGACCATGATGACGAAGTCGGTCAGCGCGGGGGAGTAGACGTGGCCACCGGCCGCGGCGCCCATGATCAACGAGATCTGCGGGATAACGCCTGAGGCAAGGATGTTGTTGTGGAAGATGTTGCTGTACAAGCCAAGTGAGACCACGCCCTCCTGGATGCGGGCGCCAGCGCCGTCGTTGATGCCGATCAATGGGCGGCCAGTCTTGATAGCCAGCTCCTGCACCTTGACGATCTTCTCGCCGTACACCTCACCGAGGCTGCCGCCGAACACCGTGGCGTCCTGGCTGAAGATGCAGACGTCGCGGCCGTCGATCGTGCCGTACCCGGTGACCACGCCGTCGCCAAGCGGCCGGTTCTCCTGCAGGCCGAAGTTGGTGCTGCGGTGCCGCGCCAGTGCGTCGAGTTCGACAAAGGAGTCCTCGTCCAGCAGGGCGAGGATGCGCTCGCGCGCCGTCAGTTTGCCCTTGGCGTGGGTTTTTTCTACTGCGGCCTCGCCGACAGGGTGCAGGGTCTCTTTTGTTCGCTTGCGAAGATCGGCCAATTTACCCGCGGTCGTATGGATGTCGACCTCGTGTTCGGAGGCGGCCTCAGCCCTGTGGTCGGAAACGCTCGTCATGGTCGTCGATGCTATCGACAAGCCTTGGGGGAGGTCGCGGGTGGTCGACTGGGTTCGCCTACTGGCCGGGCGTGCCGGCCTGTTCAAGCTGCTGTTGTTGCTTCGCGGCTGCCTGGTCCTGGGCGTCCTTGGCGGCATTGCCTTGCGGGGTCTGAACCGAATACCCCGGCCCGACGTTGGAGGCCACGTTCGCGTAGCAGTTCAGGTACACGAAAACGGTGCCCTTGACGCCCGGGGCGTCCTGCATCCAGTCCACCCGCGCAGTCATCGTCGCGCACCCTGTCACCGACGCGTGTCTTGATGATCGGCGTCAAGCCTGCCGCAGCGAACTTCGATTTCGCATCTATTAGAGCGCGCCGGTGAGGTTTGGCGCGGCGGCCGCGACGCCACCAACAGACAACCCCACGCTCGCCGTCGCACATACCAGTCCCGCCCCGGCAAGGACGAGAAGCCTTTTCACGTCGACGACCTCCGTATGGGTAATTGCGCTTATCGATTTCTGCACGGCGTCAGCGTGCGGCCGACAGCGTGCTCGCCTGCTATACGCAAAATTTGCCGGAGCGGTCGGCAAATCGTCACTACGGCGGCGTGTTCGCGCGAAGGTCGCGCCCATCCGCGGCTCGGGCCCATCGCCGCTAAGCCTGGCGTGGCCTCGTCCTCACGGCCGCCACGCGGGCCCAGGACGGCGATACCGCGCTGCCGAGCTTGTCACTGTCGTGTTTTCTGGGTCAACGTGATAATGCGCGAGTTCAGGTAACTGGAAGGAATCTATAAGCCTGGCGCCAACCATTTCACGGGGCGCCAACTTCCGGCGCCGGCTCACCATATGACGCCCCAGTTGCCGTGCGACCTTGGGACCCCGCTTGCTACGCTTCGGACGGGTTACGCAGGGGTCACACCGTCAGAATGTCCTACGACCTGGGATGCGTGAATAGACAATGTCGCTGTCCTCGGCTCGGCCTGTTGAGTGCACCCGCGGAACCGCTTCGGGAGCGCATCCAAATTCTTCGCCGAGGCCCAGATCGAGAAAACAAATAAAGTTTGCGCTCTTTTCACTTCACACAACGGCGTCAGCCGTGCGATGCTTGCTGGACCCCATACACTCCTCTCAGTGGAACGGTGCCTAACGGATGTCGACAGCAATCGACCTGAACACTCCGGCTCATGCCGAGTTGCAGCGGCGACCTGCCGCGTCGAGGCGGGTCTGGCAACGCCGGTACGAGCTGGTACTGCGGTTCAGTGACACCGGTGTGGTTATGGCGGCTGTGGTTGCCGGGCAGTGGTTGCGGTTCGGTGCTGTGCCCGGTGTCGGCGCGGAATTCCTCGACTGGCGATATTGGGCGACGCCTGCGGCCGTGGTCTCCATCTGGGTGCTTTTCTTGACGATCTATCGTGCCCGGGAGCCGCGGATCCTCGGCGCCGGCCCCGAAGAGTATCGCCGAGTGGCAGCAGCCACCTTCTCCGCATTCGGTGCGATTGCGATCTTTGCGCTTTTGTTCAGGCTGGATTTCGCCAGGGGCTACCTCGCAATTGCATTGCCGCTCGGGCTCATCGGCCTGCTGGCCAGCCGGCGAATGGCCCGTCAGGTCGTCGCCGGCCAGCGCCGGCGCAGGCAGTGCCTCACGTCGGTGTTGATTGTCGGTGCGCCGGGCCCGGCACTCGGTCTCGTACGGTCACTGGCCCGCACACCCGAGTACGGCTACGAGGTAGTGGGCGTCTGCCACCCAGGCCAGAGTCAACCCGGAAGGCCGCCGCATACCGCCGACGGTGTGCCCGTGTACACGCACAATGACGACCTGGTGGAGATCATCGAGGCGTGCGGCGCCGACACAGTCGCACTGACGGCCACCGACCGGCTCGAACCGCACGAGATCGGCGACTTGTCGTGGCAGCTGGAAAAGCTCGACATCGATCTTGTGGTCTCGCCGGGGATGGTCGGTCTCGCGGGTCCCCGATTGACGATGCGACCGGTCGCTGACTTGCCGCTGATTCACGTGGACAAGCCGCAGTACGACGGTGCCAAGCGGTTTGAGAAGCGCGCCTTCGATGTTTGCTTCTCGATCATGGTTTTGTCGCTTGCGCTGCCCATATTGGTTGCTGCGGCCGTGGCGGTGAAGCTTACGAGTAAAGGTCCGATCTTTTACAAATCCGACCGCATCGGGATGGATGGCAACCCATTCAGCATGCTAAAGATCCGCACAATGGTGGAGGGCGCGGATGCGCAACGGCCTCAACTAGCGGAGCTGAACGAGGTCGAGGGTGGAGTCATTTTCAAAATGCGCCGCGACCCCAGGGTCACCCCCGTCGGGCGATTTCTCCGCCGGTACAGCATCGATGAGCTGCCCCAGTTCGTCAACGTGCTGCGCCGCGAGATGAGCGTCGTGGGACCGCGGCCCCCGCTGCCATCGGAGGTTGAGGCATACGACGATCGGGTGCGCAGGCGCCTGCTGGTCCGGCCGGGTATCACGGGTCTGTGGCAGATCAGTGGGCGATCGGACCTCAGCTGGGATGACTTTGTCCGGCTGGACCTGTCGTATGTCGAGAACTGGTCGATGATCAGCGACCTGCTCATCGCGGCGAAGACGGTCCGGGCAGTATTCAGCGGTACTGGTGCCTACTAGTCCATCCAGCCGTCAGGGTCGACAATTTGCCCATGGCAGTCGGGGACCCCTTACGGCGACCTCTTGACGTCGCGACGCTACACGCGGATTTCATTGCAACCGATTCTCCCTGGCGTGAACTGACGGTCGTGGAGAAGACCGGCTCCACAAACGCCGATCTACTCGCGCGCGCCGCCGCGGGGAAGGACGTGGCGGGCGCCGTCCTCATAGCCGAGCATCAGACCGCAGGCCGTGGCCGAATCGGCCGGGTGTGGTCGGCGGTGCCGCACGCCCAAGTCCTCATGTCGGTGGGGATAGGAGCGACCGACGTGAATCCGGACGCCTGGGGCTGGCTACCGCTGGCGACCGGGGTCGCCGTTGTCGATGCCGTGGCAGCGGTGTGCAGAATCGAGGCCGGGTTGAAGTGGCCGAACGACGTTCTCGTCGGTGACCGCAAACTCGCCGGCATACTGGCTGAAGTGGCGGTGCCGAGGTCGACGATCGTCGTCGGGGTCGGGCTCAACGTGAGCCTGCGTGCCGACGAGGTCGGCGAGCCGGCTGCTACCTCGCTGCTCGAACTCGGAGTGAAAGCCGATCGCAACGCGTTGGTCCGCCGACTGTTGCTCGAGTTGCGGGCTCGAATCGATGACTGGCGCACGGCCGACCCTCGGTTGGCGGACGATTACCGGGCACGCAGCCTCACCCTTGGTTCCGACGTGCGCGTCGAACTGCCCGGCCAGCGTTCGCTAGTCGGCAAGGCGGAGTCGATTGACCCGCAGGGTCGGCTGACGATCAATAGCGACGGCGACGTGGTCACCGTCTCCGCCGGTGACGTTGTCCACCTCCGCCCAGCGCGATGACGTTCACAGGGCCGGAATGACAACGGGGGCCGCCTGGCGAAGTTTGCATTGAAATGCGAGAATATTTACTCCGATGTATTATTTCGAGACGTCCCGACGAGCGCTGAGCATGTCTAACAGACGCCCCCACTATTACGGGTGGCCATGGACCTTCGCCGCCTACAGCGCTCAGAGGAGCTAACCGAGGAGAAGCGCCATATGGTGTCGCCTGACAAGCTTTTGACGCCTGCACGGGCTACAACCGGGAGTGCGCCATGTCGAGCTATGCCGGCAGTGCGCGGGCGGACCGGCCGTCGGCCGAATGCACATTCAGCGAAACGCGATTCATCCATCCGGCCAGGCAAGAGAACCCCTTAGGGGAGGCGCGAAGAAATGACGACGATACTCATCACGGGTGCCGCCGGCTTCGTTGGGCGTCATTTTGCCAAAGCGTTAGCCAGAGCGGTTCCCGAGGCCGTGCTAGTCGGACTGGACCGGGATTTCGATATGCCGGGCTGCCATCAGCGGATAGTGTGCGACCTCGCCGACACTCATGTCTTTCAGACATTGCAGGCGGTGGGGCCGATTGATTACGTCGTACATCTAGCGGCACGATCCGATGTTCATTTCTCGTTGGCCCGACCCGACATTTACATCCGCGACAATGTGCTTGCTACCAGCAACTTGATCCAAGCGCTTGGCCAGCACAGATCAATTAAGCGTTTTCTGTCGGTATCCTCGTGCGAGGTTTATGGCAACACGCCAAGGCCCGCGGTCGAAACCGATCTTCCAAAACCTCGAACTCCGTATGCGGCAAGCAAACTGGCCCAGGAGCATATCGCATTGTCCGCGATAGACCACCAGTCGATACCGACCGTCGTGTGCCGCTTGTTCAACAATTACGGACACGGTCAACAAGCCAACAGGTTGATCCCCAGAATCCTTCAGGCGATTCACCGCGATGAAAAGTTCGAGCTCGTCGGCGACGGCAGTCAGACCCGCGACTGGGTCTCTGTGCAAGACACATGCGACGCGCTGATTCGCCTGCTATTCGAGCCGAAAGTCCAACTCGGAGACATTTTCAATATCTCGGCCGAGGAAGTGTACTCGGTCCTGCAGGTGCTCGAACTGTGTGAAGCCAGTTCGAATCGATCCCTGCTGACTGACCGCTCCAACAAAGACCCGGGCCATCTGGAGAAGTCGTCCGGAAACGGTGAAAAGCTGCGGTCGGTCACAGGCTGGCGGCCTCGAGAAACTCTGCGCGCGTTTCTCGATTCCGTTGTGAAATCGGAAGAATCTGTCGGAGACTGATCTTTCTCCCGCATCTGCAGGGCTACGCCAAACGCCGCGGACAATTGCGCCCAAGTGCGCTCGGAGCGGTCGGCGTATGTGACTTGCTGTAGCGTTCGGGGGACCAGCTAACGTTACCGACCGGATTTAGGACGGGATATGCCGAAACGAGCGTTGATAACCGGGATCACCGGGCAGGATGGTTCCTACTTGGCCGAGCTGTTACTCAGCAAAGGCTATGAGGTACACGGCCTGATCCGGCGAGCGTCGACGTTCAACACTTCGCGCATCGACCATATCTACGAGGATCCGCACGATCCCGACGCGAGGTTGTTCCTGCATTTCGGCGATCTGTCCGATGGCTCGCGACTGGTCACCCTGCTCGCCTCGATCGATCCGGACGAGGTGTACAACATGGCCGCGCAGTCGCATGTCCGGGTCTCGTTCGACGAGCCTGCCCAGACCGGCGACACCACAGGCCTCGGTTCTGTCCGATTGCTGGAGGCGGTGCGGTTGGCCGGCGTCGACTGCCGGTTCTACCAAGCTTCCAGTTCCGAGATGCTGGGCGCGTCGCCCCCGCCCCAGGACGAGAACACGCCGTTTTATCCGCGGTCGCCATACGGTGTGGCCAAGGTGTACTCGTTCTGGATCACGAAGAACTACCGAGAGTCCTACGGGCTGTTCGCTGTCAACGGCATCCTGTTCAACCACGAGTCGCCCCGCCGCGGTGAAACCTTCGTGACCAGGAAGATCACGCGCGCAGTCGCGCGCATCAAGGCCGGCCTCGAGAACACTCTGTACATGGGCAACCTGGACGCGATTCGCGACTGGGGCTACGCGCCCGAGTACGTTGAGGGCATCTGGCGCATGCTGCAGGCCGACGAACCCGACGACTACGTGCTGGCCACCGGTGACGGGTACACCGTTCGCGATTTCTTGCAGTTCGCCTTCTCCTACGCCGACCTGGACTGGCAGGAATACGTCCGCTTCGACGAGCGATACCTGCGCCCCTCCGAAGTCGACGTATTGATCGGCGACGCGTCGAAGGCCGAGCGCAACCTGAGTTGGACGCCGTCCGTGCGCACTCCCGAGCTGGCCCGCATCATGGTGGAGGCCGATATTGCGGCGCTGCAGTGTGAGGGCAAGCCGTGGATCGACAAGCCAGCCGTCGCCGGCTGGCAGTGACGACAGATAACAGAACGGAGCTCGGGTGACATCGTCGCAGCCAACGGAAAACGCAGACGACGCGTCAGGCGCCGTTTCACCAATCGATCGCGGTGCATCGATATACGTCGCTGGTCATCGCGGCCTGGTCGGATCGGCGATCTGGGAACTATTGCATGCCAAGGGTTTTGAGCACGTAATTGGTCGCACTTCGTCGGAGTTGGATCTGCGCGATCGCGACGCGGTGTTCGAGTTCTTCGCCGCGGAGCGGCCCGCCGTGGTCGTGCTGGCCGCGGCAAAAGTCGGTGGCATACTTGCCAACTCGACGTTGCCCGCGGATTTCATTTCCGAGAATCTGCAGATCCAGGTCAACGTCATGGATGCCGCGCTCCGCCATGGTGTCACCCGGCTGCTCTTCCTCGGATCGTCATGCATCTACCCGAAATTCGCGCCGCAGCCGATACCTGAAAGTGCGTTGCTGACAGGGCTTCTCGAAAAGACCAATGATGCATACGCGATCGCCAAGATCGCAGGCATCATCCAGGTCCAATCTGTGCGCAGACAGCATGGGCTGCCGTGGATTTCGGCGATGCCGACCAACCTGTACGGTCCCCGGGACAACTTCTCGCCCTCGGGCTCACACGTGCTTCCTGCGCTGATACGTCGCTTCGATGAGGCCCGCGCGACCGCGGTGCCGAGCGTGACCAACTGGGGAACGGGCACGCCGCGGCGCGAACTGATGCATGTTGACGACATGGCCTCGGCGTGTCTGCACCTACTCGATTGCTACAACGGGCCGTCTCAGGTGAACGTCGGCACCGGCGTCGACCACTCCATCGCCGAAATCTCCGGCATCGTCGCCGAGGCTGTCGGATACAACGGGACCATCGAGTGGGACACCACCAAACCGGACGGCACGCCACGCAAACTGCTCGACGTCGGACTGTTGAACAGCACCGGCTGGAGTTCGTCGATCGACCTGGCCTCCGGCGTCGCATCCACGGTCGAGTGGTATCGCGCAAACCGCGCGGCGCTGCGCGGCTGAGGGGGCAGGCCATGGCGAAGCGACCCGAATCGACTGGCCAATCTGGGTAAAGTCGCAGCGTGGGCTATCCCGACAACGTACTGGCTGGCGATGAGCACGTGGTGCTGCACAGGCACCCGCATTGGAAGCGCCTGATATCGGCCGTTCTCGTGCTGGTCGTGGCCAGCGCGCTGGCCGCGTTTCTGGCGGCCGTCGTGCAGCAGACCGATTGGGACAACACGGCCAAGACGGTTCTTTTCGCGGTGATCGCCGTGATCTGGGTGGTGGCCGTCGGGTGGTTGACGCTGTGGCCATTCCTCACCTGGTGGACCACGCATTTCGTCATCACGGACCGGCGGGTGATGTTCCGGCACGGACTGCTCACCCGCACCGGCATCGATATTCCGCTGGCCCGGATCAACAGCGTCGAGTTCCGGCACGGACTTTTCGACCGGATGCTGCGGACCGGGACTTTGATCATCGAGTCCGCTTCTCAGGACCCCCTCGAATTCGAGGACATCCCGCGAGTGGAGCGGGTCCACTCACTGCTGTATCACGAAGTCTTCGACACCCTCGGTTCCGAGGAGTCCGACAGCCGTTCCCCGCGATCACCGCGGGGCTGATCGCGACCGCGTCGCCGCCTCGCCGACTGGCGCAACCACGTGACGTTGGACGCGCCGTGCGCATCTTCGAGGGCCTCGGCAATCCCGCCGGCGGTGAACGTCGACTCGAGCGCCGTGTCGGGATTGTGTCCGAATTCTTCGGGGAACACCCAGCGTCGAAATGCCCAGAACCTGAACGCCATCTGCAGCAGGTTTCCGATGATGTAGGCGGCGATGAAGTCGGCGATGTTCTCGGCGGTCAGGCTGACCTGCGGTACGCGCAGCTCGAACACATAGCTCGACACCCACAGCGGAGCCATGCTCAGCAGCACGCCAACACCGCTGAACATGAAGAACAGCAGTGCCTCATGGTGCCGTTCGCGACCGCCGCGGTCACGGAAACTCCATTCGCGGTTCAGTATGTAGGACGCGATGACCGCGACGATGCCGGAGATGACCTTGGCGGTCACCGGCTTTGGCTCCAGGATCGTGAGCTTGAGCGTGTAGAACAGCGCGGAGTCGATGACGAACGTGGTGGCACCGACGATCGCGAACTTGATCAGCTCGTGGTGCTGCTCGGCCACGGGCCGGATAAACCTCGGCAGGCGCGCGATTGTCGCGTCGGTGAAGGACACAACACGGCAGTGTACGTAAACAGCCGATGCCCCGCCCAATCCCTGCGCCACGCCAGGGTATCCCCGCCGGTCAACGCGGCAGTCTTCACGGGAATGTGATGTGGACCACCGGTGGTGCCATGACACGATGTGTCCCGTGCCGGAAACACCCATCGTCGCGATGATCGGCGGCGGTCAGCTGGCGAGAATGACGCATCAGGCCGCGATCGCGCTCGGACAGTCGCTGCGGGTGCTTGCGGTCAGCCCCGACGATCCGGCCGCCCTGGTGACTCCGGACGTGGTGCTCGGCTCGCATGACGACCTCGACGCGCTGCGCCGCGCCGCCGCAGGGGCCACCGTGGTGACCTTCGACCACGAGCACGTGCCGACGGCGCTGCTGGAAAAGCTGATCGCGGACGGCTCGACCGTCGCTCCGCCGCCTGGGGCGTTGGTTCATGCGCAGGACAAATTGATCATGCGCCGTCGTCTGCACACGTTGGGTGCACCTGTTCCGCGGTTCACCGCGGTCGAACGCCTCGACGACGTCGACGCCTTCGCTCGGCGCCTCGACGGCCCGCTCGTCGTCAAGACGGTGCGTGGCGGCTACGACGGGCGAGGGGTGATGCTGACCGAGAGCCTCGCGCAAGCCCGCGACGTCGTCGGCGGATACCTGGCCGACAAGGTCCCGGTGCTGCTGGAAGAGCGCGTCGCGATGCGACGGGAATTGTCGGCACTGGTGGCACGGTCACAGTTCGGTCAGGGCGCGGCGTGGCCGGTCGTGCAGACCGTGCAACACGACGGCATATGTGTGCTGGTGCTGGCCCCGGCCCCCGGCCTGGCGCCGGCAGTTGGAGCAGAAGCGCAGCAACTGGCGCTTCGGCTGGCCGATGACCTGGGCGTCGTCGGGGTGCTTGCCGTCGAGTTGTTCGAAACCATCGACGGCGAGCTGCTGGTCAACGAGTTGGCGATGCGGCCGCACAATTCAGGTCATTGGACGATGGACGGAGCAACCACCAGCCAGTTCGAGCAGCACCTTCGCGCCGTACTGGACTATCCACTCGGTGACACCACGCCGATTGTGCCGCTGACGGTGATGGCCAACGTGCTGGGTGCCGCGGAGCCGCCGGCGGTGAGGATGGACGAGCGGCTCCATCACCTGTTCGCCCGAATGCCCGACGCTAGGGTGCATCTGTACGGCAAGGACGAGCGCCCCGGCCGAAAGATCGGACACGTCAACATCCTCGGCGGCCCGGCAGGCTCGCCGGACGACCCGACGTACGTCTCGGGGCAGCGGGAGCGTGCAGAGCGGGCGGCACACTGGTTGTCGCACGCCGAATGGACCGACGGATGGGATGTGCATGGCTGAACGACCGCGCGTCGGCCTGATCATGGGCAGCGACTCTGACTGGTCGGTGATGGAGGCCGCCGCCGAGGCGTTGGCCGAATTCGACGTACGGTTCGAAGTCGGCGTCGTCTCGGCGCACCGCACACCGGAACGAATGCTGGACTACGCGCGAACCGCCGCAGCGCGCGGTCTCGAGGTGATCATCGCGGGTGCCGGAGGCGCGGCGCACCTGCCTGGCATGGTCGCATCGGCCACCCCGCTGCCAGTGGTAGGCGTCCCGGTGCCGCTCGCCAGCTTGGACGGTCTGGATTCGTTGCTGTCGATAGTGCAAATGCCCGCCGGGGTTCCGGTGGCCACGGTGTCGATCGGCGGCGCACGCAACGCGGGCTTGCTTGCCGTGCGCATGCTGGGGGCTGCGGACGCGAAACTGCGCGAGCGGATGGAGGCGTTTCAGCGCGACCTGGAGGCGATGGTCGCGGACAAGGACGCAGCGCTACGGCACCGATTACTCGGCAATAGCAGCCAGGAGTAAAGTTACTCGCGAGTAGCAAGGAGTCGTGATGGCTGGTTTCGCAGGTAACCCTGACTTTGATCTGTTCAAGCTCGCCGATGAGCACCTCGCGCTCCGTGCCGTGCTGCGCGATCTGTGCGAGAAAGAGATCGCACCGCACGCCGCCGCTGTCGACGAAGACAGTCGGTACCCCGACGAAGCGCTGAAGGCGCTCAACGCGGCGGGGTTCTCGGCGATCCACGTGCCCGAGGAGTACGGCGGTCAGGGCGGCGACTCGGTCGCGGCGTGCATGGTGATCGAGGAGGTGGCGCGCGTCTGCGCGTCCTCGTCGATGATCCCGATCTGCAACAAGCTCGGCACGACGGGTTTGATCCTGCAGGGTGGCGACGAACTGAAAAAGACGGTCCTTCCGTCGGTCGCTTCCGGTGAGGCGATGGCCTCGTACGCGCTGTCCGAACGCGAGGCGGGCAGCGACGCGGCGTCGATGCGTACCCGGGCCCGCGCCGATGGTGACGACTGGGTGCTCAACGGGACGAAGTGTTGGATCTCCAACGGCGGCCGATCGACCTGGTACACCGTGATGGCGGTGACCGACCCCGACAAGGGCGCGAACGGCATCTCGGCGTTCATGGTGCACGCCGACGACGAGGGATTCACCGTCGGCCCGAAAGAACGCAAGATGGGCATCAAGGGATCGCCGACGACCGAGTTGTATTTCGAGGAATGCCGGATCTCGGGGGAGCGCATCATTGGAGAGCCCGGCACCGGCTTCAAGACCGCGCTGCAAACGCTCGACCACACCCGTCCGACGATCGGCGCGCAGGCCGTCGGGATCGCCCAGGGCGCCCTCGATGCCGCCATCGACTACGTCAAGGAGCGGAAGCAGTTCGGTAAGCGCATCGCTGACTTCCAAGGTGTCCAATTCATGCTTGCCGATATGGCGATGAAGGTGGAGGCGGCCAGGCTGATGGTGTACACCTCCGCTGCGCGGGCGGAGCGGGGCGAATCGGGACTGGGGTTTCTCGCTTCGGCGTCGAAGTGCTTTGCCTCCGACGTCGCCATGGAGGTCACCACTGACGCGGTGCAGTTGTTCGGTGGCTACGGCTACACCGTCGACTTCCCTGTGGAGCGGTTCATGCGCGACGCCAAAATTACGCAAATATACGAGGGCACCAATCAAATTCAACGGGTGGTAATGTCGCGGTCGCTGCTGCGCTGAGCGTCGCTGGAAGCACGTGTAAGGCCCCGGCCCGGCCGACGATCACCAGTCATCTCGACTTTGCCAGCCACGGCGGCGTGCGGTACTGTTTGACCGCAGAATCGGCGCACCGAAGTTGATTAAATAGCAGTAGCCGGGGAGTGCACGACATGGCTTCATGGCTAAGTGCGCACTGACGCGACGGGGAAGGTATTGCCAGACAGGTCGATCAGTATCGAAGTCGTCGCGCTGAACTATTCGCCCGAAGCCACCGGAATTGGTCCGTTTGCCGCGGATATTGCCCGCGGGTTCGCAGAAAACGGTCATCGCGTTGGTGTAATGGCCGGCCACCCGCACTATCCCCAGTGGCGGCCTATGACGGACTATTCGGGACACGACGCGGCGTCCGCTTCGGAGGGGATCGCGATAACGCGCAAGCGTCACTATATTCCGAACCGCGCGTCGTTTGTGCACCGCTCGATCATGGAGATCGGTTTTGGCATCCGCGTTGCGATGGCACGGCGGCCCGGCATCGACCTGATCTTTTGCGTGAGCCCGCCGCTGCTGGCGGTGTTGATGATTCAACTGGGTGAAAAACTGCGCCGACGCAAATTGCCGCTGGTGATCTGGGTCCAGGATCTGTATGGGCTGGGGATGACGGAAACGAAGGGTGGAAACACCCTTGCTGCGCGCGTCGCGACCTGGCTCGAAGCCCGCGTATTTCGCAATGCGTCTGCACTGGCAGTGATTCACGACCGATTCCGCGCCCATATCGTCGACCAGCTCGGTGTCGACCCCGACAAGGTAAGGGTGTTCCGGAACTGGTCTCGCCAAGAGCCGATACCTGCCGCTGAGCGCGACGAAGCGTTGAGAACCCTTGGCTGGGAGGAACTTTCCGACCACATCGTCGTCGTACATGCCGGAAGCATGGGAACGAAGCAGGGTTTGGACAATGTCGTGCAGGCGGCAAAGCTTGCGGACAACGGCGCGGACAATGTCACCTTCGTCCTACTCGGCGACGGGATACAGCGCCCTCGGCTTCAACGACTCGCGCAGGGCGTCGAGTCGATCAGATTTGTCGATGTCCTCGAGACCGACAAATTCGGTTATGCCCTGCGCGCTGCCGACATGTTGCTGGTCAATCAGATCCCCGGTCTATCGGAGATGTGTGTGCCCAGCAAGGTGCTGAGCTATTTCAGCGCAGGGCGGCCGGTGGTCGCCGCTGTCGATCCAAATGGAATTACCGCCGACGACGTTCGCCATTCACAGGCGGGTGTGGTGGTGCCTGCCGGAAACCCGTCAAGACTTCTGCAGGACATTGTGGCCGCCGCGCGCGACACGACAAAATTGCAGGAGATGGGGGCCGCGGGTCGCGAGTTCATCCAGTCGAATTTCGATCGCGATGCCACGATAAAGGCCATCTCCGATTGGCTCGCCGATGTCGTCGCGCTGGCGCCCCAGCTCACGGCTGCAGATTGATTCGAAGGCGGCCGTTCGAGTTGAGAATCCTGCAAATCGTTACGTTGATTTCCAATACCGGCGCCTTCGGGGGTCCGACGACCGTCGCGATGAACCAGTGTGAAGCATTGCGCGAACGGGGTCATGACACTTTGCTCGTCGGCGGCGCCCACGGCTTCCCGGCAGGGCCCACCTCTTTGCGCGGTACACCCGTGCGCTTGTTCCAGACCCGCCGATTCGGCCGGCCCAACACCATGACCTACCTTGCGTCGCCGACCATGTTGCGCTGGCTCGACCAGCACGTGGCCGATTTCGACGTCGTCCACATTCACCTGGCCCGAGACGGCATCACCCTCCCTGCGGCCGCGCTGGCACGCCGCCGGAACATCCCGTATGTCTTGCAAACGCACGGAATGGTGGTGCCGAAAGAAAGCCCGCTGCACAAGATCGTGGACTCGGTGGCCACAATCCGGGTCTTGCGCGACGCGCACTCACTATTCGCGCTGAGCAACGAGGAACAGCACATCCTGACTGCGTTGGTCGGATCGGATCGGCGAATTGACGTGCTGCCCAACGGTATTCCAGAAGCGGCGGCCCACGTCGGGCGCGCGGGAGCATCTAATCGTGAGTTTCTGTTCCTGGCGAGGTTGCACCCGCGCAAACGCGCCGTCGACTTCGCGCGGGCAGCGGTGCAGCTGCTCAGTGCGGGCGCGGAGGCGACGTTCACCCTCGTCGGGCCCGACGAGGGTGAGGGACCAGCAGTGACGTCGATCATCTCCGGGTTCGCCGAGCGCCATCCCGACGCCGCCGACGCTCTGCAGTGGGTCGGGCCGGTGGCGCCGGACAAGAGCGCGGCGAAGCTTGCAGACGCGTACGTCTATGTGCTGCCTTCGGTCAACGAGCCGTTCCCGATGTCATTGATCGAGGCAATGGCGGAGGGGCGACCGGTCATCGTGACCGAGAGCAACGGCCTCGCCGATGTCGTGAAGGATTACGACTGCGGAATCGTCATTCCCAACGAGTCCACCGAAGCGTTGGCCGACGCGATGCGCCGCCTGTTGGCTGCGCCGGAGTTGGCCGAACAAATGGGTAAGCGGTCTCTTGACGCTGTACGTCAGCGGTTCAGCATGAACCACGTGGCGGAAACCCTCGAACACAATTATCGATCCACCATTCACACCAGCGATCACTAGAGAAGGAAGATCGACGACCATGACTGATGAGATCACCCGTGGATCTGTCAAGCCTAAGCCCGTTTTCAGCATTCTTGTGCCCTCCTACAATCCCGCCCCGTTCTTCGAAACGACGATGCGCAGTGCGCTGGACCAGATGGGCCCCGAGGACGAGATCCTGATCCAAGACGCGGGTTCTACCGATGGCACTCAGGACCTCATCGCCGAGTTCCAGGCAGCCGACAGCCGCGTCAAGGCAGTGATCGAGCCGGATTTGGGTCAGTCGGACGCGCTGAACAAGGCGTTGGCGCGGGCAAAGCCGTCGTGGACCATTTGGCTGAACTCGGATGACGTATTGGTGCCCGGTGCGCTTGACGCGCTACGTGAGGCCATTGTGGCCCATCCGGAGGCCGATCTGTTCTACGGAGCCTGCAAATTGCTGCGGGCCGACGGAACAACGGTGGAGGCCTACGACGGCCGGCCGATGACCAAGCGCCGTCTGCTGCTTGGCGGAATCACTTCGTTTTCGGGTTCGATCGTCATGCCCGCCGATCTGCTGCGCGAACTAGGCGGCTTGCGGACAGAACTGCAGTGCGTAATGGATTTCGAGTTGCAGTTCCGGATTGCCGAGTCGCAACTGAAGCAGCAGCAGGTGCCTGCGGCGATCGGCTGCCTCCGGTTCCACGAAGGCTCCAAGAGCGCCAACCGCTGGAAGGAGTTCGTCGCCGAATCGTATCGTTCGCGGATGGAATATGCCGACGCGCCGGTGGAGAAGTTGTGCGGGCTCGTAGGGGCCGCGTTGATGTTGGCGGTTATTCCGGGGTTCCGGCTTCGACTTTCGCAGCAATATCGAAATGTGAAGCGGCGGCGGCTCGCGTACATGCGGTAGCCACGCGCAATGGCACAGGTGGAACCGATAGAGGCCGAGGAGGCCGTAGCGCGCCAACCGCGTGTGCTGACCAGTGCGGTGTGGCGGGTCTCGGCGCGCATCGCGAGCTCGGTTGCCTTCGGTCTCACGCTGCTCCTGCTGGCACGTATCTCGCCCGTGAGCGAGTTCGGCCAATTCATGGTGGCCGGTGCCGTAACGGCGGTGGCGCTCATCGTGTTTGGCTTCGGAGCCCCACAGCGTGTGTTGCGGTCCGCAGCGGAACCTGACTCGGCCAGTCTTACCCGCGGGCTGTATTTGTTGCACACCGGATGCAACCTCAGCGTGACCACCGTGATGTTGGCCGGTTCGGCGGTATTGGGCCTGCCCGCCCCGATATTGGCCGGAATCATTTGGGCCAGTGGCGATGCGCTCCAGATGTACGCCCAAAACCACCTCGCCGGGCTTGGCCACCATCACAGCGCAAGCTGGCTCGTAACCACTCAGCGCATTGTGCCGTGCCTGACGGTGGTGGTATTGCTGGTGACACATCGGCCTGCGTACTTCCCTGTGGTGGCCGCCGCCTTCGCGACCACCCAGCTCATCGGGGTGATTGCCCCGGTGTGGTCGGTGCGAGGGGCGACGGGTGACCTACGCGCGGCGCTGCGCGGTTCGTTCCGGTGGTGGGGGCTGACCATGTCCGGTGTGCTGGCCCAGCTGCAGGCACCCGTGGTTGCCGCCATAGCCAGCACGACGGTGGTCGGACTTTTCGCCATGGCGTCGAAGGTCACCGGTCCCATGACGCTCCTGCCCGCTTCCGTGGTGACTGTCGTGATTCCGGAGCTGGCAAGGCGATTGGGCACACCCGGGTTCGGGAGACTGTACGGCACCGTCTTGAAATTGAGTTTCGGCTACGCTGCTCTTGCGCTCATCGTCGCGTGGCCCGCCGGCATCGTCGTTACCGCGATTGCCGGTCCCAGTTATGCAGCGGCCGCCCCGCTGGTGGCGGGAATGGTTGTGGCAGCAGGGCTCTCCACGTGCTCGCAAAGCTTCGCCGCGTCGCTAATTGCCGCAGGGCATCCCCACTACGTGACGGCATGCATCGTCTGCGGGGGCGTCGTGGCCTTGATACTTCTGGCGAGCTTCGCCGCGTTAGGGCCGATATGGTTGCTGGGGACTGCGCCGATCGTCGCGGAAATACTGGTTCTAACGGGAATTGCGTACTCAGCGCGCCATATCCGACATGCTACGGTGACCCGATGACAGGAATTCGGAATGTCACAGGTCCGATCCTGCAAGCGATTTTGCTCCTGATTCTGGTAGGGGTAGCCGGCTGCGCGACCGAAGCGCCGGATCCGCTCGATTCCGCGGGGCAGGCAAACGACACTGCGACACCGAGAGTCGAGTCGACCGCTCTGCAGGCCGTCATCATCAGCGATGGCCTGACCGCGCAGTCACCGTATGGCGGCATCGGCGTCAAAAACTGGACGGGACAACTGCGCCGGTCGCTTGGGCAGGCCGGGATCGACATGTACGTGCGCTCCTCGGAGGGGCCGGCGGCATACACCGACCTCGGGCCGCCTTTCACAACTTTCAGTCGCGAAGTCACGCGGAGGGTGAACCCGGACACCGATTTGGTCGTTTTGTTCGGCGGTGCTCATGACATCACCGCCGTCGAGTCGTTGGGCGCAGAAGTGACAGCCACCGTCGGCACAATCAGAGAGATAGCGCCCGCAGCGAAAATCATTATGGTCGGCCCGATCTGGGTGAGGCCCGAGCCGCCTTCGGTGCCGATGCTGGCGTTGGACGACGCGCTAGCTGCGGCGGCGGCCGATAACGGCGTCGAGTTCATCAGCCCGATCAAGGAAGACTGGTTCACCAATCACCCTGAATACATGGCACCGGACGGCAACCATGTGACCAACGCAGGACATCAGGCGATTGCCGCGCGACTGGCCGACCGGCTGGCCGATGCGGCGCGGGCCCTGGCAACTCCGACGCCGTGAAACGACAGACGTCACCCACGGTGAGCGCGGCTAGCCGTCGCCTTGGACCCGCGGCTGGTAAAGGGTCGCACCGGCCGGCACATCCTTGGTGACGAGGGCGCAAGCCCCGATCGTCGCACCGTCCGCGACGCTGACACCTCGCAGAACAGTCGCGCGAGTTGCGATCCACACCGAATCGCCGATCTCGATCGGCGCATTGTCGAACTCGAAGGACGCACTTTGCCGGTCATGGCTACCGGTGCAAATCAGCGCCTGCTGAGAAATGCACGTGTTCGAGCCGATGGTGACGTTCTCCAAGTTCAGGATCCAGCACTCCTCGCCCAACCAGCTGTGGTCGCCGATCTGCAATTTCCACGGCCAGTGGATCTTCACGTTATAGCGGATCAGAACGCCCTTGCCGATCTTTGCGCCAAAGAACCTCAATACGATGATGCGTAAAGAGTTCGGGCACCACCAATGCATCGTCAACCAATGAGATGCCATCATCCACAACACCTGGATGACGGCGGGCCGACCCTTGTCGTAGCCGGCGCCGCTGAAATTGCGTAACGCGAATCGGGAACCGGGTGACACTGATTCGCCGGGCTGGGGAGGAATTATCACTGGGATGCTTTACTCGAATGGTGGCGGGCAGATCTGCGGACGAATTTCTCGGGTATGGTAGCAGCGCGCCGCTCGGCCCGGGGCACGGCGTTCTCATAGGATCCGACTGAGCCAGGTCTGCGATGCCCGCCGCACGCTCGACGCCGGCCCGAGGCGCGCACAGCTATCTGTTCAGCGCTTGGATCGCGGAGACGACCGGTTTCGGGCTGTAGTCCATTCTGTAGAGCCCGAAGTTGAAGTCGAGATTCGCTTTATCCGAACTCAAATCCTTGGTGGTGAACAGAAATGATGGTCCCAAGAATGAAATGGCACTGGCGCGATCCAGGAAATCGACCAGGATTGCCGCCTGGCGCTGTTCGGACACCGCCGCGGGGTTGGTGCCCGTTGCTTGACCGTATTCAGTGAGCCAAATCTTCTTATTGGATTGACCATGCGTCGACATCACATTGTAAATATTCATTATCGATGCGCCGCGGCCGGCCGGGTCCTCGGTGATCGGGTAAGGGAACGTGTATGGGTGCACACCGACGGAGTCGAAGCTGTCGCCTGCACCTGCGTCGTAAAGTTGGCGAACGAAATCGGCGGGGTTAACGCCATGCCAGTTGGACGACAATCCGCCCGACATCACATTCGCGTCCGGTTGGACGGCATGGATGCTCGAGTAGGCCGCCCGAAGGAGGGCGGCGTAGCGCGGCACGTTCACCGGCACGAAGTACTCCGGGACGTTGGGCTCGTTCCATATTTCCCAGGTACGGACCGATTTCTTGTAGCGCTCGGCAATTAGTCGGGTGATGTTTCCGAAGGTTGCCGGGTCTGCAGGCGGGTTGCCGTTCGCGGTGATCTCGGTCCCAGGAGCCTGGGCCCAAAGCGGCGCCGGCCCAGTGATCAGCACAAGAATGTTGAGGCTGTGTGCCGACGCCGCCTGTATCGCATTGTCGACCGCGGCCCAGTCATAACTTCCGCGGTTCCACTCGAGCTTGTGCCACTGAACTACGACTCGGACCCAGCTGGCTCCGAGGTTGCGGATGGCTGCCGCGTCGTCTCGGTAATTGGCAGGCGGGCCGCCGATCATGGTGGCCAAACTGGCCACCCCGAACGGTGCGGTGGTGGCCGCGTCAGCTGTCGGAGTACGCGGCGCCGAGGCGGAAACCGGCATCGCCGCCATCAAGGCGACGATGCAGCTAACCGCAAGAACCCTGCGGCCAGTCCTCCGGTTTCCGTTGTGGTACAAGTTCTCAGCCGTGGCCGCTGGCCACGTTCACCTTAGTTACGGCGTCGTCGTCCATCCCCTGCGCCGAGGTTGGGGGTTTCGGCGGAGTCGGCTTTCCTTGGCGCTCACGGCCGCTGCGAACAGCGCTGATCACGAACGCGATCACGAAGCCAGCGGCCAAGCCGGCGGCTGCCCCGATGCCGAGGTAGACCACGTTCAGCTTCGACGACGCCTTCGCATCCGGGGTGGCTCGCTCGACCACAGAGAGAACCACCGGCGGCGGTCCACCGCCAAGCGGCCGTTCCAATTCGCCCACGAGCGCGATCAGCTGGTCCGAGACACCGTTGGCCAACGCCGCTGCGGTACCGGGGTCCGCGTTGTCGACGCCGATGTCCATGATGATTGTCCCGGGGGGGACGTCGACATGCAGATTCTTGGAAAGCGTGCTGACGCTGACCGATTGACCCGAGCGGGTGATGGCCTCACGCAGAACCTTTGGATCCGACGCCAACACCTCATAGGTCTTGACGCGTTGTTGACCGGCCAAAGTGCCTTGATAGACATCATTCAGGTCGGCAGCGTTAGTGGTGAAGAACAATCGCGTCGTCGCTCGATACGCCTCGGGACGACTCCAGCTGTAGAGCGCGGCGATCCCCAAGCCGACGACGGTAGCCAGAATCAACAGCACCAAGTAACGCCGAATAAAATCCATTCGCAGACTATATCGCAGCTCCGCAAACTTCCCGCCGAGCGGTCATGGGGGTCACGAAGGCAGAACGAACGCCCAGTCCGGGGCACAGTTCGCGGCCGTGAAGAAGCTTGCTAGGCCTCGTCGTCAGCGGTGGAGCGTGGAAGATTGTCAGTCGACGGCGTGCCGAATAGCATGAACACCTGGCTCTGGAGGAACCATTTCTTAATCGGTAATGGCGAGAACTCGACACGCTCGGTCCGAAAGCTGTCCGAGAATCTCTTTGCCGTGACACGCCAATCGTAGCCGCGGTGGGAGGATTTGATGTCCGTAGCTCTGGTGGCCGGCCGGCCCAGAAACGCCGCGCGCAAAAGCTCCGCGAGCGGGGTCGCCGGCTTCCGGCGGTGCAGAATGGCGCGGCTTCCCTCCTTCAGTAGGAGTATCGGTCCCATCTCAATGGGCACCGATATCAAGAGTTTGCCGTCCGGCCGCAATACTCGGGTAGCGAATTCGATGAACTCCTCAGTTTCAGGCGCCGTCAAATGCTCGCACACCTCGAACGCGGTGAGAATACTGACTGAGCTGTCGCCGATGGACGCGGAATCGGCGACGACCTCGAAGTCGTCGTATTGTGCCGGCATATACGGGTCATAGCCCAACAATTTGACGTCGGGCTGAGAAGCCTTGATCTCAGCGGCGAGATTGTGGAGGAACAGGCCGGGTCCGCACCCATAATCCGAGAGAGTCGCCGAGCCGGTTAAATATGGCTTCACAAAACCTACGGACTTCTTCATCCGCTCGCGATGGGCGAACCGCGCAATCGGATTGGGATTTGCTACGGTTTGCTTCTCGTAGGAAACAGCCACGGTTTCGCTCCAGCTAGTCGGCCAATGGTTCACAGACGCTAACACGCGCGGTTCCGAACAAGAGCCGAACTGCCGCGAAAGCACAAAAGCAAGCCTCCGCGGTCGAAGCTGCTTTGACCGCAGCAACATGCGATGACGGGCGTCGTGGCCCCAGTTGCGCTTCCAACAGCAAAGTTATAACTATCGATCTAGCACTACTGATTCGGTGGTTGGCAATCCATTACCGATGTCGGTCCCGCCAGCAAGCCCTACCAGCGGCAAGCGCGCCTGTGGTACCGGAAGCCCTGGTGCTGGCAAATTGAATGTGTAGGATTTCCACGGTGACGACGCTGAACGCGGCCGTCATACACGGTCATGCAGTCCGTTTGGGTAGGCCGCGCGGCGGGTCTTGTCGAGCGCCGCGGGGCTTCAGCGAAGTGAAACCAATACACTGTGACACCTGCTGTGCTCAATGGAAGAAAACTTTGTCGGGAGGTGAGGCGTGCGACGGAGCGTACTCGCTCGGGTGCTGCTCCATAACCTAGAGGCTGTGGCGGTTGCACTGATCCTCGGTGCGCTGGTTGGGCTCATATATTCGCTTATTCAGCCCCCCTCGTATTCCGCCACCGCACGGGTCATGGTCATCGCGCAGCGCGGTGGAGGGACGTTCGATGAGCTGGCAACGTCCTATCTCACCCAGCGACGGGTAGAGAATTACCGGACACTTCTCACCAGCGTGAGCCTGCTCGACCGAGCGATCACGTCTCACGGATTGCCCGCGTCGTCAAAGGAACTCGCTGACAATTTGACGGTGGGATCGCCGAAAGACACCTCGTTGATCGAGATAACCGTTTCGGCCCCATCTCCCGCGCTGGCAGCGGATTTCGCCAGCGCCATCGCGCAAGAGTTCAGCGCCGCCTCGGCCCAGCTTGAGGGCAAGGCCCCGATTCACTCGAAACTGGTCGCGTACGCCGACCTTCCGACCCGCCCGGACAAGCCACGGACCACGTTGAACATCATCAATGCGGCGCTCGTCGGTGCGGTGACCGCAATGGCTCTCGCCGTCTACGGTGCCCGCACGAACCCCCGGTTGTCTTATTTGCCCGAAATCTCAACCATTGGTGGTGTTGCGATCCTGGGGCAGATGTCCATCGACAAGCAGATGTTCTCGGCGGGCCAGCGGTCAGCCGCTCGACAGACCGCGGCGGTCAAGATCAACACAGATCGGCTCGCCGAGCGGCTCCTGGCAACGGGCTGGGTCGATCAGGACGTTGAGGTCGTCTGTCGGGATCGCCGCCTCGGTGATTTGGTGGCTGACATGCTGAAACGATCGCTTACCGACAGGGCCCCTGTGTTGGCCACCGGCCGCACCGTGTCGACTTCGAAGGCGGCCGGGGTGGCCGGAGCTAACATGCGGGTAGGGGTCATGGCCGCCGCTACGCGATGGCAGGATGCGAAAACGTTCGTCGAAGAATTGCAGCAGCACGGTGAGCGCCACGCGCTGGTCATCGTGTATCAGCGGTAGCTAGAGCATGGATCAAATGGGACGGAGAATTGGCGTAGATGGGTGGTAAGAGGCCAAATGTGTTCGTTTCGCTGTTTGCGTGGCTACTGCCATCCTCGGCGTTAAAGACCTGGGTCTTGCGCCGGTTGGGCAACGAGATCGGCGAAAACGCGTTCCTCGGGCCAAATTTGGTATGGAATTGCGGAAACTTTTCGGTGGGTGACGACACCATCGTCGATCCCTTCAACCTGTTCAAAGGCCTGGCGCGCGTCGAGCTGGGCTCGCGAGTGCGCATCGGCCGCTATAACCAGTTCTCCGCGGTGCCGGCCTATCAGCAATTCAGCGACAAGGTCGGTTTGTTCATCATGCGTGATATCAGCCTGGTCACGAACAGGCACTACATCGACTGCTCGGGGCAAGTAATCATCGGTCACCACGCTGCCGTGGGGGGGATGCGCACCATCATTCAGAGCCACGAATTCGACCTCGCAGCGTCCGGTGCCACCATCGGCAAGGTCACCGTGGGGGAGTACGCGATGACGGGTGCCTGCTGTCTACTTCTCAAGGATTCGTTTGTGCCGCCGTACTCCGTTCTCGCCGCTGGCACCGTGATGTCGAGGCAGCGGGAAAACGGCGACGCCAGGCGCGGGCTTTACGGTGGAGTCCCGGCGAAATTCAT
Source organism: Mycobacterium sp. JS623 (assembly GCF_000328565.1). Lineage (NCBI taxonomy): Bacteria > Bacillati > Actinomycetota > Actinomycetes > Mycobacteriales > Mycobacteriaceae > Mycobacterium > Mycobacterium sp. JS623. The sequence continues at coordinate 1,362,738 of NC_019966.1, forward strand.
CCGGGAGTTGCCTGACCTGGACTGGTACAGAGATGACGACGTGGTGAGGCCCGTGAAGCCGTTCGACGATGCTGCCTTTCGGCTGGACGGGTCATGAGTAGCGGACTTCGGATCATCTCGCTCATCGCGGTCCTCGTCTTGGGCGTTGCCGCCGCGTTGCTGGTGGTATTCCGAAACACCGACCTGCCGACCAAGCGCGCACCCTTCACGAACGTGACGTATACCTATGGCAACCCGCCGAGTTCCGACGGAGCCGGCTATGCCATGAATTTCAAGGACGCGGACCCCGCCGACCCGGTGGGAGCGGGCATCCGGGTCCTCACGGTCGGCGACGTGAGTGCCGGCCCCAAGCTGGCCGGCCAGGAAATGACACAGGGCGTCTCCCAATCGGACAGCGCCGCAACCTATTTCGAGAAACAATTCCCTCAGCCGGTCACCCGGATCGGGATCGACACCACGCTGCCTCCTGAAGCTGGCCAAAACGTCGTGGTGGCGATGATCATCGCCGACGGACCACTGCCAGCCGAATTCAGCGGAAAGTCGCCCCGGCCCAACGTCGGTGTGCACCTTGTGATTACACGTCAACAATGGGAACTGGGAGTGTGGCCGACCAACGGCCAACTGGAGGTCATTGCCGCTGGCGTGTTCGATACGAGACGGTTCTTTCAGCCACTGCGCTACGAGGTATACCGGGACGGGCCCACTGTTCGCATCGTCCAGCCCGACGGGAAGACGGCGCTGGTCTCCGACCAACGAATCGCGGAATACTCCGGGAATTGGGGGGTATGGGAGATATTCCAGCAGGGCAGGGGCACGCCCAGTCCGCTCATTCGCTCGTGGTGGGCGCAATGACAACAGAGGATAGCCAATGACCGTCGCGCTTCTTGTGACGTCCACGATCGCCATCGCGATCGCAATCTGGGACCCACGCCCGCTGCTCAAGGAAGCGGACACCCTGATCGTGATCTGGATCGTGGCGCTGGCCGCTTGGCCGTACATCGTCATTTATTGTGTGGCGCCATTCTTTTGGGCAGATGCTGCCGAGGCCGGCGTTTTGTCGCCGGCACTCCAATTCATTCCTGCCGCCGCGGTTTCTGCCATCGCATTGTTTTCGGCGCTCCGGGAAAAGCAGGTCGATATCAGCCTGCCCGCGGCGCTCGTCGGAGTCTCGATTGTATTTGCCGCTGTAGCTATCGGGGCATCTGGTTTCTCGAAGGTCATAAATTTCGGCCTGGCGGTTAGCCTTTATGCGGGAGTCATCTTGAAGTGGCGAAAGGTGACCCTGAGGTCCGTCGGCGTGGGTGCGCTAATAAGTTTGTCTTTGATGGCGCTGGCCACAACTATCGGAGCGGTCGCCAATAGCAGCGCGGTGGTGGCACCATGCCGCCAAGACAAGTGCGGACTGGTCAGTGAAGCGTTGACTTCGCCATTCGCTGGTAATGGGAACGTGTTGGGCATGGCGACGACATTGCTCGTGCCGTTTGCGTTCGCGGTGTTGCCGGCCTGGCGTTCGCTCATCGTCGTGGCGGGAGTGGGAGGCCTGCAGTTCTTGGCAGGCAGCCGGACAGCGATGTTCGCCTTGGCGGTCGGCGTCGCGGGATTGGTGGTCATCTCACTTTGCCGAACCATACGGGCGCGTCTGGTTGCCGCCACACTTGCGCTAGTCGTCGGCTTCGCGGCGTCATTGCGTTTCATGTTTGTGAATTACAGCGGCTCGACGGATAGCTACCGAGGTTATCTCTGGGATATGGCCACCGAGGCGATTCGCCGGGCACCGGTATTCGGCCACGGCCCCGGATATTGGTGGCAACTCAATGACAGCGCGCTTTTCCAGGCTAATTATTCGCCACACAACGGCTGGCTTGACTTGCTCACCGCGGTAGGGGCATGGGGCGTCATCGTCATTGTTGCAGGAATTATTGTGCAACTGTTAACTACCGCGCGTACCGCATTGCCGTGGCTGATCGCTTATTATGCGACGGTATTATCTGTCGGCATGTTGGAGTCGCCATATGTCCCGTACTACTACGGGATTTTGCCCTTCACCGCAATTATGCCGCTGATGATTTATGAGCCCAGGGAGTCAATGGATCCGGAGTTGGACGAAAATCTTTCGATCGTTCCAAGTATTCCGGTGGGCGAGAAGGTCGAAAACAAAGACCCGTCGACGGCGGCCATTTGATCGGCCCGAGCATACAGCGACGTAGGTGTCCTGGCGGGTCGGTGACCCCCGAGGTTCACAGACAACGGGTAGCGGTCGACGCATCGCTCAAATTCCCATACACTCTCCACGGTGAATCATGGTGAGTTGGTGCGCCGGTACTTTCCCGAGGCTCACGTCAATGGCTTCAGCCATATTGACGGAACTGTCATCTTCTACACACAAATCCGTGCCGCTTTAAAGCCGACTGATCGCGTGCTCGATTTCGGTGCAGGTCGAGGTGAATCGCTCTGGGACGATACCGTCGAGTACCGCCGCGAGTTGTGCAATCTTCAGGGAAGTTGCGCTCATATAGAGGGATGTGACCTCGACAAGGTCGTGCTGGAGAATCCGTTCGTTGATCACGCCGAAGTGGTGACCATTGGCCAGCCGCTCCCTTACCCCGACCATTCGTTCGACATCGTCATAGCGCGGGCGGTATTTGAGCACGTCAGCGAGCCTGATTGGGTGGTCCAGGAGCTACTCAGGGTGGTCAAGCCAGGAGGGCTCATAGCGGCAACCACGCCCAACAAGACCGGCTATATCGGCCTGGCGGCGCGATTGGTACCCAACAGGTTTCACGTCGCCGCCCTCAGCAAAATCCAGCCCACTCGCAAGCCCGAGGACGTTTTTCCGACCCGATATTTGCTCAACACGCCGAAGGCTTTACAGCGGGCATTTGGGCATGCCGCGGACGTCTTTGTGGCGCGGACCTCGCCAGAACCCGCGTACCACTTCGGGTCGCCGTTTCTATTCCGAGTGATGATGTTGGTCGCGAGGGTTCTTCCGAGTTGGCTGCAGCCCACCCTTTATGTATATATCCGGGCGCACGCCGCTTAGCTACGCTAAGCCGCTTTGCCACTCAGCTGATGATGCGTCGGCGCAACGGCCAATTTTTCCGCCTCCGTCGGCTTCTCCACGGCCGGCTGTGGGGCTGGGAGTGAGCCGCAATAGTGGTCCCGGCCAGCGGATACTCTGGCTTCGTTAGATGGACAGCTCGCGCTAGGAAACGGCGACGGGCAGTACTAAACGGCTGCGGGATGTTTAGTCGGCTAATTTGCAGTTGCGTATGAAAGCACCCTCGTGCATGATTTCTAAGTGCCCCCGACGACCTCAACCTCAACTGAACGTCTGGACTCATCGCGCGTTCGGCGCCCCAGTTACTGGAATGTCGCGGGGGTCTTGGCGACATTGGCGGTGCTCGCCGGCGTGATCGCCGGAGTCTATGCCCAGGCGGCTGGCGCGACAGATTCGCCGCCGGTTGCCCGTGACCGGCCCGAGATCGTTGCTGAGCAGCCGGCCGCTAAAACCTATCGGATTGCCGTCATCGGAGATTCCACCACTTCGGGGAGTGACTTCGGTGGCCGAGGACCCCAGGGGTGGCCGGAGCTTGTCTGGGGCGACTTGCGGTCGCAACAGCTACTCGTGGCGCCAGACGTCTCCGGGCGGGGTGGTTCCGGGTACGTCCGCCGTGGACTCGAGGCCACTGTGTTCCCGGAGGAAGCGGCACGAGTGATTAGTCCCCACGACGACTTGATTGTGTTTTTCGGTAGCACCAACGATGGCGCTGAGTCGCTCGACGAGGTCGCCTCGGCAGCTCGCTCGGCATATGAAGAGGCCCGGCGGATCGCGCCGCAGGCAGCCCTGCTCGTGATTGGTCCGTCCTGGCCGCGCCCGGATGTACCCGAGCAGCTCTTGGGCATCAGAAACGTCCTGCGGGACGAAGCTCAGCGCGTGGGTGGGACGTTTGTCGACCCTCTGTCCCAGGGATGGTTCTGGGACGGGCCGCCGGAACTCATCGGCGGCGACAATGTCCATCCCACCGACGCCGGACACGTCTATCTCGCTCAGCACATCGAGCCGCTCATCAAGCAGGCGCTGGGAATCTAGGCGTATTGAACGAAGAACGGCCATGCCCGCCTCGAGATGGTGGGTGCTGTGGCAGTGGCTGATCCACCGACCGGGCAATTCGTCTCGAAACGCTGACACCGACCAGTGCCCACCGTGATGAATTGACGCCGTCCGACGCTTTCTGCGTCGCATCGCGCGGCTATCCGCGGGTTACTTTCTCCATCTGACGGCGACGGTCGAGCGCGGATGCATCGGGGTTGGCCACCTGCACAAGGGAGGCGCCGACAGCGAAGACGGCCAGCAGGTTGTCAGTGAGGTCATCGGCTGTCGCCCAGCCGGACGTCGACATCACGCGGTCGCCACGGGTGAAACCTTGTGCAGCAGCAGAGGATTGGGCGGCGGCTAGAAGGTCTGCGACGGAGCGTCCGGCTAGCGCCGGCCCCGGCTGGCGTTCCGGTAACATCTGGTCGCCGTGCACACGCACCGCCGTCGCGTAGTCGGTCAGGCCGACGGGCAGGTCGGCGACCGGCTTCCCGAACGGGTCGAGCGAAAGCACCGCGATCTCGCCGGTGCCGACGGCATCATCTGCGTCCGACAGCCGATCGGCGGTGCACAGCGCAATGTCCGCGTCGCCATCGAGCACAGCTTCCGCGCCGATCCACCAGATTCCGAGGAGCACGGCAGCGGTCTGCCAGTGCGCGGGCAGCAGCACCGCGACCCGGCTGCCCGGTCCCGCACCCAACTCGTCGCGCAGCAGGTTGCCGGTCTTGGCGGCCCAGTTGGCAAGCGTGACAGTCGACAGCTCGATGCGTTCGCCGGTGGCATCGTCGTAATAGGTGATCCGCGGGCCCATCGGGTCGGCCGCCATCAACGGATCCAACAGTGCCGATGTGAGCGTGCTCAGTTGACGCACGCCGGATCGTTAGCGCCCGCAGTGAGGATCGGCGACGGCGCAGGCTGGCCCGAATCGGTGGTTCCCGCGGCTGCCGGGTCGACGGTGGTCAGCGTCGGATCGACGCCGCTCGAGCCCGGTCCCGTGTAATCCGCCGAGAGCACCACCCGCGCCGAACCGGGCGACACCGACGCGTTCTCGATGACCGGCAGCCCGCCGAGTTCCTTGGAAACCGCTTGCGCGCCAAGGTCATCGGCCTTGGCCGCCTGCACCTGGCTACCGGTGACGTGACCGCCCTCGTTGTTGCCGGTGGCGCCCGGGGTGAATCCCTTGTTGGTCAGCACCTGCGATACCGCGGCGGCCAGCCCATTGATATCTGTGTCGTTGACCACCTCGACGGTGGTTTTACTTGGCGCATAAGCCAATTGCTCGGTCTTGCCCTGATCCTGCTCCTGCAGCAGGCTGGCCACCCAATCCTTCACCTGATTCGGATCGACTCGCACCACGCTCTGCATTCCGTCGTCGCTCCATCCGGCCTCTTCGAGGATTGGAATTGTCGCGAATGCGACGCTGCCGGCGGCGAGCTTCTGCAGCTGCTTGACGAAATCCATGATGTCCCAGCCCTCGGACAGCACGACCGAGCGCTGGACTGCGTCCTCGAGGCGATTCAGGGTCGACGGGCTCGACAGCGTCTTGCTGGAGATCACGTCGTGCGCCAGCGAGGCCATCACGGCCTGCTGGCGGGTCACGCGGTCCAGGTCGCCACGCGGGAGGTCGTGACGCTGCCGAACAAAGCTCAACGCCTGCGGACCGTTCAGCTTCTGCCAGCCCGCCGGGAAGTCAGCGCCCGAAAGCGGTTCGTACACAGCATCTTTCAGGCAGACATTGACCCCGCCGAGAGCGTCGGTGATCAACGCGAAACCGAGCAGGCCGATTTCGGCGTAATGGTCGACGGTGACGCCGGTGAGTTTGGCGACGGTCTTGATCAGTGCTTCGCGGCCGGCCTCGATCGCCTCTGGTTCGGCCTTCGCCGGGTCAACGCCGTTTTGTTCGACGAGTTCGGTCTTCTTCTCGAAATAGGCCGAGCCGTACACGCCGTTGATCTTCATCTTGTTTCCGCCCGGCGTCTGCACGTAGGAGTCGCGGGGGATCGAGATCGCGGTCGCCGACTTCCCGTTGTTCGGGATGCGCACCAGGATGATCGTGTCGGTGTTGGTGGACTCGTTGTCGCCGGCCCGCAGCGTTGCCAATTCCTCTGCCGAAAGAGGATTACCGTGCGCGTCGGTGCGGCTGTCCAAGCCGACCAGCAGGATGTCGATCGCGCCGTCCGCGCCGCCCTCGCCCAACGCGACCGAGGAAAAGTGGTTGATGCCCGATTCGAATGACCGGATCTTGCCCCACGCGACACCCGTGCCGACCACAATGGCCAGGGCCACCGTCACAGCGATGACACGCGACAGGCGAGCGGGCATCTGACCAGGCTACTGGCGAGACGGGCGCAGACCGGGTAGCGCAGCTCGGCGTGCCAGACTCAAGTACATGTCTGACCGAATCGTTATCTCCGGCGCGGCCGGCATGGTGGGTCGGCGGCTGGCAATGCAGGCTCGACGGCAGGGACGCGATGTGCTGGCCCTCACCTCTGCGGAGTGGGACATCACCGTCGCTGCCGCCGCGGAGCGGTTCGTCGATGCCGGCGACGTCGTGATCAACTGCGCGGCCTACACCAAGGTCGACGCGGCCGAGCAGGACCAGGAACGGGCGCATGCGATCAACGCCGTCGGGCCGGAGAACATCGCGCAGGCCTGCGCAAGGGCGGGCGCGCAGTTCATCCATATCTCCACCGACTATGTGTTTTCCGGCACGCAGCGCCGGCCGTATGAGATCGACGACGAGACCGGCCCGCTGAGCGTGTACGGACATACCAAGCTCGCCGGCGAGCTGATGGTCCTTGCCGCCATGCCCGACGCGCACATCGTTCGCACGGCTTGGGTCTATGAGGGTGCCGATGGTGGTGATTTCGCCGCGGTGATGCGACGGCTGGCCGCCGGTGACGGTCAGGTGGAAGTAGTGGCCGATCAGGTGGGTTCGCCGACATACGTCGGCGACCTCGTCGAGGCGCTGCTGCAGCTGGCCGACACCGCCTCGATCCGCGAGCCCGTGCTGCATGCCGCTAACGAGGGCGCGACCAGCCGCTTCGAACAGGCGCAAGCGATTTTCGAGGCAGTCGGCGCCGATCCGAGTCGCGTGCAGCCCGTCGACAGCGACCGCCATCCCCGCCCCGCGCCCCGGCCCGCTTATTCGGCGCTGTCCGCGCGCCGATCCACCCAGGCCGGACTCAAACCTCTTCGACCATGGCGCGATGCGTTGGCGGCGGCTCTGTCCTCGGCCGGCCCGCTACCCTCTACGCCGTGAGTCAGGGATTGCCGGTCTGGTGAGTGACGAATCGGTTTCAGTCGCGTGAGCGACGGTCTGACAGTGGTCACGGTGACGTATTCACCCGGCCCGCACCTCGATCGGTTCCTTGCGACGCTGTCGCACGCCACCGAGCGTCCCGTCACGGTGATCATGGCCGACAACGGGTCAACGGACGGCGCGCCGGAAGAAGCGGCGCAGCGCTACTCGAATGCCCGTCTGCTGCACACCGGCGGCAACTTGGGTTACGGCACCGCCGTCAACCGCGCGGTCGCCGAGATCACGCCCTCGTCGGAGTTTGTGGTGGTCGCCAACCCCGACGTGCAGTGGGGTCCGCGCAGCATCGACTTGCTGCTGGAGGCCGCCGAACGCTGGCCACGTGCGGGGGCGTTGGGACCGCTGATCCGTGACCCCGACGGCTCGATCTACCCGTCGGCGCGCCACCAGCCCAGCCTGGTCCGGGGCGGCATGCACGCCGTCGTCGGACCGTTCTGGAAAGCCAACCCGTGGACGGCTGAGTACCGCCAGGAACGAACCGCGCCCAGCGAACGCCTCGTAGGCTGGCTGTCCGGATCGTGTCTGTTGCTGCGGCGCTCCGCGTTCGATGAGGTGTCGGGGTTCGACGAGCGCTATTTCATGTATATGGAGGACGTGGACCTGGGTGATCGCCTCGGCAAGGCGGGCTGGCAGAACGTTTATGTGCCAGCGGCGGAGATTTTGCACGACAAGGGCCACGCCACGGGTCGCGACCCGGCCCGCAACTTGGCGGCCCACCACAAGAGCACTTACACTTTCCTGGCGGATCGGCATCCGAAGCGGTGGCAGGCGCCATTGCGGTGGACGATAAGAGCCGCGCTCGGTGCGCGTGCGGGCCTGGTGGTCCGCGATTCCCGGCGCAAGCAGAGGAAAGGACTGCGGTAGTGGTCAATCCGGCGGAGGTGGACGCGATCGTACTGGTCGGTGGGCTCGGCACCCGACTGCGGCCGTTGACGCTGTCGGCGCCCAAACCGATGCTTCCGACCGCGGGCCTGCCGTTCTTGACTCACCTGCTGTCCAGAATCGCCGACGCGGGCATCGAACACGTCGTGTTGGGCACGTCGTACAAGGCGGCCGTGTTCGAATCGGAATTCGGTGACGGATCCAAACTCGGCCTGCAGATCGAGTATGTCGTCGAAGACGAGCCGCTCGGGACGGGCGGCGGCATCGCCAACGTGGCGGGGAAGCTTCTGCACGACACCGCGCTCGTGTTCAACGGCGACGTGCTGTCGGGCGCGGATTTGCGGGCGTTGCTGGAGTCGCATGGGGACAGCGGCGCCGACGTCACGCTGCACCTGGTGCGCGTCGGTGACCCTCGCGCGTTCGGCTGCGTTCCGACCGATTCCAACGGAGTAGTGACGGCGTTCCTGGAAAAGACGCAGGATCCGCCGACCGACCAGATCAACGCAGGCTGTTATGTGTTCAAGCGCGAGGTGATCGAGCAGATTCCGAAGGGCAGGGCCCTGTCGGTGGAGCGCGAGGTGTTCCCCAGTCTGCTGTCCGACGGGCTTCGGGTGTGTGGCTACGTCGACTCGAGCTACTGGCGCGATATGGGCACGCCAGAAGACTTCGTGCGAGGTTCAGCCGACCTGGTGCGGGGCATCGCGCCATCGCCCGCGCTCGGCGGCCTGCGTGGCGAGAAACTCGTGCATGACGGCGCCGCCGTCGCGCCTGGCGCGCTGCTGATCGGCGGCACGGTTGTCGGCCGCGGCGCCGAGATCGGCGCGGGTGCCCGCTTGGATGGAGCGGTGATCTTCGACGGGGTGCGGGTTGGCGCGGGCGCAGTGATAGAGCGCTCGATAGTTGGCTTCGGCGCCCGCATCGGCCCGCGTGCGTTGATTCGCGACGGCGTAATCGGCGACGGTGCGGACGTCGGTGCGCGCTGTGAATTGCTGCGCGGGGCGCGGGTGTGGCCCGGGGTCACCATCCCGGATGGCGGCATCCGCTACTCCACCGACGTCTGAGCGATTTCGGCGCGCTAACGGCCACTCGGCGACCTTTTCCGCGCCGAAGTCGCCAGCTGGGTAAGGCCGAAGTCGCAATCCTCTGGTAACTCGTCGAGCGGCCACCAGCGCAGGTCCACCGACTCGTCGCTGATTGCGATTTCGGCGTCTGCGGGGGCATGCACGATGAACTGCATGTCGAGGTGACGCGTCGGCACTCCCAGCGAGCAGGTGACGGGATGAACGTGCAGCGCGGCCGGCTCGGGCTCGATGGTGAGGCCGTCAATGCCGGATTCCTCGGTGGCTTCGCGCAGCGCCGCCGCGACGATGTCGGTGTCGGTCTCCTCACAGTGGCCGCCGAGTTGCAGCCACCGGCCGAACCGCGGATGCAGCGTCAGCAGCGCGTGGTTTCCGGTGTGGTCGAGGACAAGTGCGGAGCCCGTGACATGGCCAGGCACACACTCGCGCAGGCAGCCGTCGGGTCGCGCGGCAAGGAACGCCAGCATCGCGTGCCGCAGTGTGTCCTGTGCGGGATCGGGCGCCTGCCAATGAGTCAGCGCGGCGACGGCCGATTCGTGCAGGCTCACTTGCGCACCAGGAGCCCGTCGGTGTCCACCGGACCGCGGGGGCCCGACGGGTCTTCCGGGTAGCCGATTGCGATGGCGCCCAACGGTTCCCAGTCGGCCGGTAGTTCGAGTTCGTCGCGTACCAGGTCGGCGGCGAAGATCGTAGAGCCGATCCAGCAGCTGCCAACACCGCGTACTGCCAGCGCCACCAGCAGCGCCTGCACGGCCGCGCCGACCGCGACCGTGAACATGGTGTGCTCGGCGGCGGTCCTACTCTCGTTGGGATAGGTGTGCGCACCGTCGGGCACCATAAATGGGATGACGAGTTCGGGTGCGTCGTAAAGGATTTGACCCCGGCCGACGCGACGCTCGACAGAGTCCGGCGGTCGGCCGTCTGACGTCAGGTCGGCGCGCCACTGATCCTTCATCCGATCCAGAAGTCGCAGTCGCCGTTGCGGGTCCTGCATCCACACGAAGCGCACCGGTCGGGTGTGGTGCGGCGCGGGCGCAGTGAGGGCCTCGGCGGCGGCTGCTTCGATGAGGTCGGGGGCAACGGGCTCCGCGCTGAAACGCCGGACCGATCGGCGCAGCAGCTGCGCCTGACTGCGGCCAAGGGCGAGCGCTTCCTCGGTTCCGAGCCAGAACAGGTCGTCTTCGCCGGGCCGCAGCAGCGTGCGCGCATTGGAACCGTTGTCGGACAACGTGAGTCCGCGCACCACCGCCACGGGGATGTCGGTCAGCTTGCCCTTGACCAGATCGGCAGCCGCGGCGATCTCGTCGGCGACAGCGATCTCGGTGACGATCAGATCATTGCCGTGCCGGTCCTGCGATCCCGCATAGCCGTGCAGCACGGTCAGGCCTGCGGCCCCGATCGCGAAGTCGGTCTGGCCGTTGCGCCAGGCCCTGCCCATGGTGTCGGTGATGACGACACCGACGGTGACGCCGAGGCGATCACGCAGCGTGGTCCGCAGCGCCGCTGCGCTGCCGTCGGGATCGGTTGGCAGCAGCGCCAACTCGCCGGAGTCAACGTTCGAGCCATCCACCCCGGCGGCGGCCTGCACCAGCCCAAGTGCGTTCTCGGTGATCAGCGTGCGGCCCTTGCGTGCGAGCACGCGCACGGCCTCGGCGTCGATCAGCTTGCGCCGCAGTGCATCCCGCTCTTCCGGATCGATCGGGGCGTCGACGACGCGGCCCTCGCACTTGGACACCACCTTGCTGGTGATGACCACTACGTCGTTGTCGCGCAGCCACGGGGCGGCTTGCGCAAGGGCGGCCGCCAAATCGTCGCCGGGGCGAAACTCCGGAAGTCCGGGCACCGGGAGCAGCTCGATCGCACCGGAGGTGCCATGGTCGCCGACATTGGGCCGAGCAGAACCGTGATCGGTCATGGCTTGACCCCGGCGAGAACGAGTCCGGCGCGCACCATGTCGGCCGTCGCCTGCGGATCGGTCATCAGCAGCGGCGCGGACCTCACCTCGACTCCCTCGATGTCGGCGAGGTCGCCTTCGTGTATCAACCAGCCGTCGAGGATGCCGACGCCGGAGCGGGGTCCGTAGTAGCCGCCGACGGCTTCGGACGTGCTGGCCACCCCGATCACCGAGAGGCATTCGTCGGCCATGCCGCGCACCGGCTTTCCGCCGATGATGGGGGAGTAGCCGATCACGCGGGCCGTGGTCGAGCGCAGTGCGCCACGGATTCCCGGGACGGCCAGGATCGCGCCGATGCTCACCACGGGATTGGAGGGCGCCAGCAGCACCACATCTGCGGTCTCGATGGCTTCCGTGACGCCGGGCCCCGCGGTGGCCTTGTCGGCGCCGACGAACGCGAAGCTGTGCGTCGGCACTTGCGCGCGGTAACGCACCCACCACTCCTCGAAGTGGATGGCCCGCTTCTCGCCATCGCCGGGATCGGTGATGACGACGTGCGTTTCGCTGCGGTCGTCACTCGCGGGCAACAACCGCGCGCCTGGCTGCCATCGGCTGCAGAGTGCCTCGGTCACTTGCGAGAGCGGATAGCCGGCGCGCAACATCTGGCTGCGGACCAAATGGGTGGCCAGGTCGCGGTCGCCCAGGCCGAACCAGTCCGGCTGTACGCCGTAGGCCGCGAGTTCCTCCTTGGCGTGCCAGGTTTCGTCGCTGCGTCCCCACCCGCGCTCGGGGTCGATGCCGCCGCCGAGGGTGTACATGCAGGTATCGAGGTCCGGGCAGATCCGCACGCCATACATCCAGGCGTCGTCGCCGATGTTGACGATCGCGGTCAGTTCGCTGTCTGACTGCCCGTCGCTGAAGCGGCCGAGACCCAACAGCCGTTGCACGCCCAACAGGAACCGAGCGCCGCCCACGCCACCGACCAGAACCGTGACCTTCACGTGACCGACACTAGGCGTTGGCGCCCAAAGCCCGTGCGCCGCGGTGGTGTGACAGACACGCCGATGTGACGACGCGCCGAATTGGTGTCACGGAATGGTATGAATTTCTGTTCCAGCGCTTGACCGCGACAGCTAACACGTGTGTAATCACACCAGTGTCATTTCCTGGTTGGACGGCCGGTTCCGGTGGCGCAGACCGAGATTCGATCACTTGTTCGAATTAGAGTGGCCGCACATTGAAATAGTGGGGCTCAAATTTTGGGGATCTACGAGACCAGGTGAGGAGGCGGAGCATGGCGTATGAGCAGGTCGATTCCAGTCACGACGATCGATTCGACAACCGGATTCTCGGCTCAGTAGGCGACACCCGTCACACCATTACCGGACCGACACCGATTGGGGTACCGGCGCGTCCTCAATTGAGTTTGGTGCCCGATTCACCCGAGAGATATGAAGTTGCTCCGGCAACTACCGAAGATGATCAATGGCAAGAGCGCGCATTGTGCGCTCAAACCGACCCCGAGGCATTTTTCCCTGAGAAGGGCGGCTCGACCCGCGAAGCCAAGCGAATCTGCCTGGGTTGCGAGGTCCGCGACCGGTGCCTGGAGTACGCGCTAGCTCACGACGAGCGCTTCGGCATCTGGGGCGGCCTGTCCGAGCGGGAGCGTCGCCGCCTCAAGCGCGGGATCATCTAAGCGGACAGATTATTCGTCGTCGATAGTCGGGTCGATGACGGAAGGTTCGACGCCCAAATACGTCGCCACCTGAGCCACCAAGAGTTCATGAAGCAGCTCGGCGAGTTCGATGGTGTCCTTAGCCCGTCGCTCAATCGGCTTGCGGAACAACACAATTCGCGCGCGCGTCGCGTTGCCACGGACATCCACCCCCGCCGGTATCAACCGGGCCAGTGCGATCGGACCGTCGGCCACCACCTCGGGCGGCCACTGCACTGACTCGGGGTCCTTCGGGGCAATCCGCGGTATCTCGTCGACCGCGACGTCCAGTCCCGTCACCCGGTCCTGCCATCGCCGTTCGATCGGTTCGTACGCCTCGAGCACCGCCATGTCGAACCGCTCGGCCCTGCTGCGCCAGCCCGGCACGCTCGGCGGAAGCAGCGGGCCACGCATCTCCCGGCCGCGGCGTGCTCCACGTAGATTCCGGTCGGCCACATCCGAAGAGTAACGGTTGGAGATCGGGGGCCCGACGGCTGCGCGTGTCCGGGGGCTGACAACGTTTTCGCACGATAACCTCTCGTTCGTGAATGTTCCCCGTCGCTGCTGCCGGCCCGGGTGTCCCCACTACGCGGTCGCGACGCTGACCTTCGTCTACTCCGATTCGACGGCCGTCGTCGGGCCGTTGGCCACGGTGTCCGAGCCGCATTCGTGGGACCTGTGCGTGGCACACGCCAGCCGCATCACCGCGCCGCGCGGCTGGGAGCTGGTTCGCCACGCGGGGCCGCTGCCGACGCACCCTGACGAGGACGATCTGGTGGCGCTGGCCGATGCGGTCCGTGAAGGGCGCGACGGCCCTCCGCCGATCAACGGCGTGGCGGCAGGGTTTTCCGATCCGGCCACCGGAGTGCACGGCGGCGCGCTGATGGCGCCCGCTGCCCGACGACCCGAGTCGAACGGCCGCAGGCGCGGCCACCTGCGGGTGTTGCCAGACCCTAGTGACTAATGCAAACGACCCTCAACGGGCCAGCACCATTATCGATGCGCCGCCGAGCAGCCGTACCCCGAAATCCTCGTTCACCGCACGGATCATCCGCCGTGGAATGTTCGTGATCTTCGTTCGAATCGAGCGGTGCGGCAGGGTTTCTGCTCCGTGGGTGTAGAACCAATCGACAACCTCGTAGCCGCAGTCGGCCAACACGGCAAGCGCGGTGTCTTTCGTGAAATAGTGCAGATGCCCGATGGACTCCCGCGCGGTTACAAACGGTTTGCCGCGCAGCACCGCCTGAGCGGACAGATCAAGCGGGATGTGGAACACCTTCCACTCCGCGCGGGATTTCATCGCTCGCAGGAAGCCCATGTAGTCATCGACGTGCTCGAATACGTCGATCGCCATCACGACATCCGGTGCCGGCCCGTCGGAAGTCAGGTAGTCCGCGTGATGGAAGGTCAACCGGTCGGCCGACTTGCGAGCCGCGATGGCATGGGCCTGCGGTGAAATGTCGTAGCCTTCCAGCCGCGCTGCAGGGAAGCTGTCCCGCAGCTGAACCAGGATCTCCCCGGAGCCGGTGCCGACTTCGACGACGTGCTTGGGCGCGACGTGATTACGGACGAGAATGTCGGCAATCCACTGCGCCTTGAACGGCGAATCTTCGGCGTGCCAATCAGGGTTGTTCGCGAGGTACTCGCCACTCTGATACGGAGACTCGGACATTCTTCGGCAATCTAGCACGCACGACGCCGAGAGGCGCGAACTACCCGACGCGGCCTGGTATGGCCGACGTGCGGCTAGGCTTGCGACCGATCATCGTCTCGCTACAGGAGTGTCGCCATGTCTCGGCCCGCCGCGGCTGTACACCGCGTCATCAAGGCGTATGACGTTCGCGGCTTGGTCGGCGAGGAAATCGATGAAGACTTCGTCGCCGACGTGGGCGGTGCGTTCGCACGGTTGGTGCGCGACCGTGCATCTCAAGTGGTGATCGGTCACGATATGCGGGCCAGCTCACCGACGCTGGCGGCCGCGTTCGCCGAAGGCGTGATGGCCCAAGGGCTCGATGTCGTGAACATCGGGCTGGCGTCGACCGACCAGCTGTACTTCGCCTCGGGGCTGCTGGATTGCCCGGGCGCGATGTTCACCGCCAGCCATAATCCCGCCGCTTACAACGGCATCAAGCTGTGTCGCGCCGGTGCGAAGCCGGTGGGCAAGGACACCGGGCTCACCCAGATCAGCGAGGACATCATCGCCGGGGTGCCGGAGTTCGACGGACCGCGCGGCACCAGTTCGCAGCGCGATGTGCTCGCCGAGTACGGCGAATTCCTAAGGTCGCTCGTCAATCTGGCGGAGCTGCGCACGCTGCGCGTCGCCGTCGACGCGGGCAACGGCATGGGCGGCCACACCACGCCGGCGGTGCTCGGCCTGATCCCGTCAATCACGCTGCTGCCGTTGTTTTTCGAATTGGACGGCACGTTCCCCAATCACGAGGCCAACCCGCTGGATCCGGCCAACCTGCTCGATCTGCAGGCGTTCGTTCTCGAGACCGGCGCCGATATCGGGTTGGCGTTCGATGGCGATGCCGACCGGTGTTTCGTGGTCGATGAAAAGGGGCATCCGGTTTCTCCGTCGGCGGTGACGGCATTGGTTGCTGCCCGGGAACTGAACAGAGAGATCGGCGCAACGGTGATCCACAACCTGATCACCTCCCGAGCGGTACCGGAACTGGTTGCCGAGCGGGGTGGCACGCCGGTGCGTTCGCGCGTCGGCCACTCCTACATCAAGGCGTTGATGGCTGACACCGGAGCCATTTTCGGTGGCGAACACTCCGCGCATTACTACTTCCGCGACTTCTGGGGCGCCGACTCCGGGATGCTGGCCGCGCTGCATGTCCTCGCCGCGCTCGGCGAGCAGAAGCGGCCGCTGTCGGATTTGATGGCGGACTACCAGCGCTACGAAGCCTCCGGCGAGATCAACTTCACCATCACCGATGCCGAAGGATGCGTCGATGCCGTGCTGAAGGCCTTCGCCGCCCGCATCCACTCGATCGATCATCTCGACGGCGTCACCGTCGACCTTGGCGATGGCAGCTGGTTCAACTTGCGAATGTCGAACACCGAGCCGTTGCTGCGACTCAACGTCGAAGCCCGCACCACCGAAGAGATCGACGAGATCGTCGGACTCATCGCGGCTCAAATCGCCTCGAGGAGTGAGGCAGTCACGTGAATGGTACGCAGGCGGCCATCGACCTCGACGATGTCGAGGGCCTGCTCGCGGCCGACCGAGAGGGTTTGCTTCGCGCGGCGTCGATGGCCGGTGCGCAGGTGCGTGCCACCTTCGCCGCGCTGGATGAAGGCGACCTGGATGCGCTGAAGTCGGACCAACCCCCGCGCACGGTCATCTGGGTGGCGGCCCGCGGCAATGCCGAGACCGCGGGAACGATGCTGTCGGCGACGCTGGGCGGTTCGGTAGGCGCGCCGATCGTCGTCGCATCCGAGGCGCCGCCGTGGATCGGCGCGCTCGACGTCTTGATCCTCGCCGGTGACGACCCCGCCGATCCCGCCCTGGTTTCTGCGGCGGCGACCGGGGTGCGCCGCGGTGCGCGCATCGCCGTCGTCGCACCCAACGAAGGTCCGCTGCGCGACGCCACAGCGGGTCGCTCGGTGTCGCTGGCGCCGCGCCTGTGGGTGCGCGACGACTTCAACCTGGTCCGCTACCTGGCCGCAGGCCTTGCCGTTCTGCAGGTGGTGGATCCTGGGCTGCGAGTGGAGCTAGGGGCACTGGCCGACGAGCTCGACGCGGAGGCATTTCGCAACAGCGCTGGGCGCGAGCTGTTCACCAATCCCGCGAAGGCGTTGGCCGAACGCATGTCGGGACACGACGTGGTGCTGGCGGGCGACAACGCGGCCACGCTCGCATTGGCCCGCCATGCCGCGGCGGTCCTGCTGCGGATCGCGCACCAATCGGTGGCAGCGGTCGGGTTGGGGGATGCGTTGGTCGGCCTGCGCCCGGATCTGGGCGGCGCGGGCAGCGCCGATCGCGAAGCGTCGATCTTTCACGACGAACAGATCGACGGCCCGTTGCCGCGGCGAATGCGCATCTTCGTATTGGCCACCGACGCCGAGAGGCCGGTCGTGGTCGCGCGGGTCAGCGGATTCGATGACGTCGACGTGATAAACGCCGAGGACATTCCGGAAGCGCTTGGCATGGTGGACGCGCCGGTGGCCGTCGCACCGCCTGGGCGACCGGAACAACAACTGGCATTGATGGCCGTACGGTTGGAGATGACGGCCACCTACCTGCGACTGGTTCGAGGTTAAGCGAGTGCACCTGCTACGGGGAGCGGTGCGGACCTATGCATGGGGTTCGCGAACCGCCATTGCCGATTTCACTGGACGGCCAAGTCCCACAGCGCATCCCGAAGCGGAGCTGTGGTTCGGCGCGCACCCGGGCGATCCGGCATGGCTGGAGACCGACAAGGGCGAGGTCTCGCTACTCGACACGCTGCGAACCGATCCCGAAGGCCAGCTGGGTGCTGCGGTGCGCGGCCGCTTCGGCGACTGCCTGCCGTTCCTGGTGAAAGTGCTTGCGGCCGACGAGCCGCTGTCGCTGCAGGCACACCCGAGCGCCGAGCAGGCGCTGGAAGGCTTCGCCCGCGAGGAGAAGCTTGGCATCCCCATCACGGCTGCCAATCGCAACTACCGCGACCGCAGTCATAAACCCGAATTGCTGGTCGCGCTAGGGCAATTCGAGGCGCTGGCCGGATTCCGATCGGCGGCCAGCACCGTCGAGTTGATGCGCGCGCTGGCGGTCAGCGACCTCGACCCGTTCGTCAACCTGCTGTCCGGTCAGTCCGACGCCGACGGCCTTCGCGCGTTGTTCACCACGTGGATCACCGCCCCGCAGCCCGATCTCGACGTGCTGGTGCCCGCAGTGATCGAGGGCGCCATTCAATACCTTCGGTCGGGCAAGAAGGAGTTCGCGGCCGAAGCCAAGACCGTGCTCGAGCTCGGCGAGCGCTACCCGGGGGACGCCGGTGTGCTGGCGTCGCTGCTGCTGAACCGGATCAGTCTCAAAGCGGGCGAAGCCATCTACCTGCCGGCGGGCAACTTGCACGCCTATCTGCACGGCGTCGGTGTCGAAGTGATGGCCAACTCCGACAACGTGCTACGCGGCGGGCTCACTCCCAAACACGTCGATGTGCCGGAGTTGCTGCGGGTGCTGGATTTCACGCCGGCCACCGACGATGTCATTCATCCCCGAATCACCAGGGACGGAACAGAACTCGTCTACAACACGCCTGCGCCTGAGTTCGCGGTCTCGGTGTTGTGCATCGACGGCGAGAACCTCGACCACGAAATCGACGCGCCGACAAACCACGACGGCCCGCAGATCCTGCTCTGCACAGAGGGATCGACCGTGGTGCACGCCAAGTCCACCGCGGTGACGCTGGAGCGTGGAGCCGCAGCATGGGTGGCGGCCGACGACGGGCCGATTCGGCTGGTCGCGCAGACGCCGACGAAGTTGTTCCGGGCGACCGTCGGGATCTAGTGCCGGCTCATTAGCGCCTCGATGCCGAGATCGACGTTAGCGTGCTGGTCGCTCGCACTTCTTCGCGCCAGCGTCAATCTCGACGAATCAGTGGTCGATTTTCTTGCCAACCGGCAGCACGTGCACGATCGCGACAACGACGGCTCCGACGACCAAGCCGACCACCGCTGACACCGCGGTGTTGAGCAGCCAGGCCAGTAAGGCGCCGACGCCCTGCACGGCGTGATGGACGAATTCTTCGGCGTGGTGGATAAGGCCGTACGGTGCGTGCCAGCCCAGCGTGTCCGTGCCCTGCAGCAGAATGTGGCCGCCGACCCAGAGCATCGCGACGGTGCCGACGGCCGAAAGCGTGGACAGCACTTTGGGCATCGCGGCGACGAGGCCGCGGCCGACCCGCTGCGCGAAGCGTGACTCACGCTGCGCGAGGTTCAGCCCGATGTCGTCCATCTTCACAATGGCGCCGACCACGCCGTACACCGCGACGGTGATCACGATCGCGACGACCACCAAGATGATCAGCCGCGGCCAAAACGACTGGTCGGCAACCTCATTCAATGCGATGACCATAATCTCGGCGGACAGGATGAAATCGGTTCGGATCGCCCCGGCCGTCATCTGCTTCTCGGCGTCCTGCCCGGCAGTCGAAGTGGGTGCGCCGTGGCTGTCATGCCCCCGCAGGTATCCCCATGCCTTTTCGGCCCCTTCGTAGCACAGGTAGGTCGCACCGATCATCAGGATCGGGGTCAGCAGCCACGGCACGAACTGGCTCAACAGCAGCGCCGCGGGCAGGATGAACAGCAGCTTGTTGCGCAGTGACCCGATCGCGATCCGCTTGATCATCGGCAGTTCGCGCTCGGCGGTGATCCCGTGCACGTATTGAGGCGTCACCGCGGTGTCGTCGATCACGACACCCGCAGCGTTGGCTGTCGCGCGTCCAGCGGCGGCGCCGATGTCGTCGACCGAGGCGGCCGCCAGCCGGGCCAGAGCTGCGACGTCATCAAGAAGACCGAACAGGCCAGCGCTCATCGCGTCGTCCTCATGGCACCGAAGGCTACCTGGCCCGCATGAACCGGATCAGCACGTCCTCGGCGACGCCATATTGCATCGCGTCGACCCACACCCGAGCGCTGACCGGACCGCGAGCGCGTGCCCGTCTGCCGCCGGGAACGGCCACATAGCCACCGACATCGGCGTTCGCCAACAGGTCGAGAACCGTATTGGCGTCAGCCGATTCGAGGTCGGCGATCGCTACCCAGATGTCGGCCCACACGCCGTTGTCCCTGCCGCCCGGCGGCAGCCAGTACGCGATGCCGAACTGCGCCAAGTCCTCCAGCGGCCGGATCTGTGAGCTCATCGTGGCCTCAGCGCATTACGCTACGTCGCGGCGCGCGGCAGCCCGGATGAACCGGTGCACATCGACCTTTTCGACACCGCCGTCCTGAGAGATCCACGGTCCTTCGATCGACTTGTCGAGTATTCCTTCCTCGAGCCAGGTGTACTGACCGCCGAGCACATCGCGTGCCAGGCTGCGGTCGGTGTCGTCGCTATTGCGCCACAGTTCGTCGAACCGTTGGTCGGCCCGCACTCGCGCCTGACGGCA
Source organism: Mycobacterium sp. JS623 (assembly GCF_000328565.1). NCBI lineage: Bacteria > Bacillati > Actinomycetota > Actinomycetes > Mycobacteriales > Mycobacteriaceae > Mycobacterium > Mycobacterium sp. JS623. The sequence goes on from NC_019966.1 coordinate 1,382,819, forward strand.
GAATGCGTCGGCGAGTCCGACGGCCGAGGCGTCCACTCCGTCCCGCTGGGTGCGGACGCAGGCAGCCGTCATCGCGAACAGTTCGGCACCGATGTCGACGATCCGGCCAAGAAACCGTTGCTTGTATTCCAGCTTGCCCTGCCACCGCGACATCGCGTAGAACGTGCTGCGTGCCAGCCGGCGACTGGCTCGTTCGACATAGCGCAGATGCGTGGCGAGAGACCCGAACTCACCGAATGATGTTGGCAATTGCCCCTTTCCGGCAACCAGGGTCGGAAGCCAGCGAGCGTAGAACAGCCCGGCTTTCGCGGTCGCCCGCGCCTTGCGTCGGAGGTCCGCGTCGGGGTCGATGATGTCGCCGGCGACACTCAGATGCATATCGACCGCCTCGCGCGCGATGAGCAGATGCATGATTTCTGTTGAGCCCTCGAAGATCCGGTTGATGCGCGCGTCGCGCAGCACCTGCTCTGCGGGCACACCGCGCTCGCCGCGGGCGGCCAGCGACTCGGCCGTCTCAAAGCCGCGACCGCCGCGGATCTGCACCAGCTCGTCGGCGATCAGCCAAGACATCTCGGAGCCGTAGAGCTTGGCCAGGGCCGCCTCGATGCGAATGTCGGTGTGGCCGGCGTCGACGAGTTCGCTGGCCAGCTCCACCATCGACTCAAGCCCGTAGGCGGTGGCCGCGATGAACGCCACCTTGCCTGCCACCGCGTCGTGCTCACCGACAGGCTTGCCCCACTGCACGCGTTCGGTCGACCACTGGCGGGCAATCGACAAACACCACTTCGCCACTCCGCTGCATGTCGCAGGCAGTGAGAGCCGCCCGACATTCAACGTGGACAACGCGATCCGCAGTCCGTCGCCTTCCTCACCGATACGGTTTTCGCCGGGCACCCGCACGTTGGTCAGCCGGGTGAGACCGTTTTCGATGCCACGTAGCCCCATGAATGTGTTGCGGTTCTCGACGACGATGCCGGGGGTATCGGCCTCCACCACGAATGCGGTGATGCCGCCGGGATGGTCCTCGCTGCGGGGCACCTTGGCCATGACGACCATCAGGTCGGAGATCACTCCGTTGGTGGTCCACAGCTTCACCCCGTCGAGCACATAGTCGTCGCCATCTGGTGTCGCGGTGGTGCGCAGCCGGGCCGGGTCACTGCCGACATCCGGTTCGGTCAACAGAAACGCGCTGATCTCATTTGTGCAGCGCGGCAGCCACTTTCGCTTCTGCTCCTCGCTGCCGAACATCGAGATCGGCTGCGGTACCCCGATCGACTGGTGCGCGGAGAGCAGTGCGGCCAGCGCGCTGTGCGCCGAGCAGACCAGTGCGAGAGCCCTGTTGTAGTAGACCTGTGACAAGCCGAGCCCGCCGTAGTCGGTGTCGATCTTCATGCCGAGCGCGCCGATTTCCTTGAGGCCGAGGATTACCTCGTCCGGGATCTGCGCATCGCGTTCGATCACCGCGGCGTCGACCCGCGACTCGCAGAACTCTCTCAACTTCGCGAGGAACGCCTCGCCCCGCTCCCTATCTTCTGCCGAGCCTGCGGGGTATGGATGGACCAGATCCAGCCGCAATCTCCCGAGGAACAGTTCCTTGCCGAAGCTGGGCTGAAGCCACTGCGGCTGCCGTGCCCCCTCGGCGACCTCTCTGGCGTGTCTTTCGCTGACTGCAGTATCGGTCATCGCAGACCTCCTGACGGTTGGCCCTACTCGACAGTAACTCCAATAGCCTCTGGAGCTGAGTGCCAACCGGAAAGGAGGGCGTCAGCCAACTGCGCTGGTTGCTGGCGCAACGGCCGGTCGACGCCGCGTCTCGGCCAGCCACAGTCGCATGTTGTGCCGGACGGTGCGACCGATCAGCCGCGCGGACGGCACCATGTAGAGGCTGTCCAGCAGGCTGAACCGACGCAAAAACCATTCGGCCAGAACGGGATCGGTTTCGGCGGCACCCAGGAATTGGTCGAACAGTGCACCCACAGGGCGATACCACCACGGCGTCGGCCCAGTGGCCCTGTGCAGCACCAGGTCGCCGATGGCGTTCATCGTCCACACGGGGAACGTTGTCTTGGCGGCTGCCCGATTGAACTCGCTGGCCAGGTCGACACCCGGGGTCTGCAGGATCCGGCGCAGATGCCCGGTCTGCAGCGACGTCATCGTCATGCCCTGACCGAAGGTCGGGTTGAAGCTGACGACCGCGTCACCGAACGGGATGATGCCCGCCGGGAAGCGGTCGAGCTTGTCGTAGCGACGCCAGCGGCTGGCGGGGTACTTGTGCAACGCCACGTCGCCGATCGGTTCGCCCTGGCGAAGTGCGGCCGACACATGTGCGGGCACGATCTCGTCGGCGAGTGCGCACATGCCGGCGTAGTCGTGCGGCGGCTCGACCCTGCCGACTCCGAACGTGGTCAGCCCCCACGTGCCGTCCTCGTAATGCAGCATGCCGAGCCCCAGTGGTTGCTCGCGAGACGCGCCGGCCACGATGACCTTTTCGGCGATCAACCCATCCGGGATGCGGACTTGATGGGTGGCGTAGCCGATACCGACGTGCACGACGTCTTCGCGTGGACGCTCAAATCCCCACTGCGCCAACCACGTTGGCAACCGGGTCCCGCGGCCGGCCGCGTCGACGACGAGGTCGGCGTCCACCGCATCACCGGAATCGAGCAGCACTCCCGTCACTGTTTGCCGTGCGGTGTCGAACCGGGGTTCTTTGACGGCGGCGTGCACGATGTCGACGTTGGGGATCGCGGCAACCCGGCGTCGGATCTGCCATTCCAGGTGCTTTCGGCTGGGCACGTACGCGGTGAACTCGTCCTGCAGCCGATGGTGGGTGCCGAGCACATGGCCCGCCGCGCCGAAGTGGATGCAGTCCGGCCGGTTTTCCAGGATCGATACGCCGTCGGCGACCATCCCGTCGAGCAGACCGGGGAAGTGAGTCTCGAACTCCTGGGCGCCGCGGGCCATCAGCAGGTGCACGTGTCTGTCCTGAGGCACCGCGGACCGGTGGGCCGGTCCCTCGGGCAGGTCGTCACGTTCGTAGACCGTGACCTGCTTGTAGACATCCGAGAGCACCCGCGCAGCGCACAGGCCGGCGATGCTGGCCCCGATGACGATCGCGTGCTCGGCAGTCCGCCCCATGGATGACGACAGTACTGGGTACTCCTCCGGCCAAACGGCAGGAGGAAGGGACTCGGATGGCTGGGTTGCGGTTGGCATGGCGAACGAAGTCCGTCGAGCAGTCGATCGACGACACCGACGATCCGGAGACGAAGCTCCGCAAGGATCTGACCTGGTGGGACTTGATCGTCTTCGGGGTCTCGGTGGTGATCGGTGCCGGCATCTTCACCATCACTGCGTCCACGGCGGGCGACATCGCAGGACCGTCGATCTCGGTGTCGTTCGTCATCGCCGCCGTTACCTGCGGGTTGGCGGCGCTGTGCTACGCCGAGTTCGCATCGACGGTGCCCGTCGCGGGCAGCGCCTACACGTTTTCGTATGCCAGCTTCGGCGAGCTGATCGCCTGGATCATCGGCTGGGACCTGGTGCTGGAGTTCGCCGTCGGGGCGGCGGTCGTCGCTAAGGGCTGGTCCACTTACCTGGGCGAGGTATTCGGATTCTCCGGGGGGACAACCGAAATCGGTGATTTCACGCTGGACTGGGGTGCGCTGCTGATCGTCGCGATTGTGAGCGCTCTGCTGGCGATGGGGACGAAGCTGTCGTCCAACGTCAGCGCCGTCATCACGCTCATCAAGGTGAGCGTGGTGGTCCTGGTGATCGTCGTCGGCTCCCTCTACATCAAGTCCGCGAATTACGCGCCGTTCGTGCCGCCCACCGAATCCGGTGGGGGAGGTGGTTCGGGTGAACAGTCGTTGTTCTCGATGCTGAGCGGCGCGGGCAGCAGCCACTATGGCTGGTATGGGGTGCTGGCAGGCGCTTCGATCGTGTTTTTCGCGTTCATCGGCTTCGACGTCGTCGCGACGACCGCCGAAGAAACCAAAAACCCGCAGCGCGACGTCCCGCGAGGCATCATCGGCACGCTGGCAATCGTGACCGTCCTCTACGTCGCAGTCGCTGTAGTGCTCACCGGCATGGTGAAGTACACCGAGCTGAAGAAGGCCGGTGAGGATGCCAACCTGGCGACCGCGTTCACCGCGAACGGCGTGACGTGGGCGGCCAAGGTCATCTCCATCGGCGCGTTGGCGGGCCTGACGACGGTCGTCATGGTGTTGATGCTTGGCCAGGTCAGGGTGTTGTTCGCGATGTCGCGGGACCGGCTCTCGCCGCACCAGCTGGCGAAGACCGGTACACACGGCACACCGGTTCGACTGACTGTTCTGGTCGGCGTGCTGGTTGCCCTGGCCGCGTCGGTGTTTCCGATGTCGAAGCTGGAGGAGATGGTCAACGTCGGCACACTCTTCGCGTTCGTGTTGGTGTCGGCGGGTGTGATTGTGCTTCGGCGGACGCGTCCGGATCTGCGTCGCGCATTCCGCGCGCCGTGGGTGCCGTGGTTGCCGATCGCGGCCATCATCGCCTGCCTGTGGCTGATGTTGAACCTGACCGCGCTCACCTGGATTCGATTCCTGGTGTGGATGGCCATCGGTCTGGTGATCTACGCGTCCTACGGGCGTCGGCACTCGGCTGTCGCCAACCGGGAGGCGGCACTTTCTCAGTGACTTCAGCGTGATCTGTCGCGCTGAGCGCACTTTTCATGCCCAAAACGCTGTCGCGCGCCGCTAGTCCGGTTTACAAAGCAGGCATCTGTGTCTAGACAGACGACAAAATGGGCTATATAGTCAACTGGACGACGTGATGGCACTCACTTCAGGAGGCATGTAGTGACCACCCAAATGTCCGACATCGAGGTCGCCCAGTGGCGCGACAAGAAGCGCTACCTGTGGCTGATGGGTCTGATTGCACCGACGGCGCTGTTCGTGATGCTGCCGCTGGTGTGGGCGTTCAACCAGTGGGGTTGGCACGCGACGGCACAGGTGCCGTTCTGGATCGGGCCGATCCTGCTCTACATCCTGTTGCCTGCGCTGGATCTGCGCTTCGGCCCCGACGGCCAGAACCCGCCCGATGAGGTGATGGAGCGGCTGGAGAACGACAGGTACTACCGCTACTGCACCTACATCTACATCCCGTTCCAGTACGCCAGCGTGATCCTGGGTGCCTATCTGTTCACCGCGTCGGATCTGAGCTGGCTCGGCTTCGACGGCGGGCTGGGCTGGCCGGCCAAGATCGGTTTGGCGCTGTCGGTGGGTGTGCTCGGAGGGGTGGGCATCAACACCGCACACGAGATGGGCCATAAGAAGGACGAACTCGAACGCTGGCTGTCCAAGATCACGCTGGCGCAGACGTGCTACGGCCACTTCTACATCGAGCACAACCGCGGCCACCATGTCCGTGTTGCCACGCCAGAGGATCCCGCGTCGGCCCGTTTCGGCGAGACGTTCTGGGAGTTCTTGCCCCGCAGCGTGTTTGGCAGCTTGAAGTCGTCGTGGGAGCTGGAAGCCCGGCGGCTGCGTCGCGCTGGTAAGAGCCCGTGGCACTGGTCAAACGATGTGCTCAACGCGTGGGCGATGTCGGTGGTGTTCTACGGCGCGCTGATCGCGGTGTTCGGCGTCGCGCTCATCCCGTACGTCGTGATCTCCGCGGTCTTCGGCTTCACGCTGCTGGAGACGGTCAACTATCTCGAGCACTACGGCCTGCTGCGGCAGAAGACTGACAGCGGACGCTACGAGCGGTGCGCGCCGGTGCACAGTTGGAACTCCGATCACATCGTGACCAACCTGTTCCTGTATCACCTGCAGCGGCACAGTGATCACCATGCCAACCCGACCCGGCGCTACCAGACGCTGCGTAGCATGCAGGGTGCACCGAACCTGCCGAGTGGCTATGCGTCGATGATCGGGCTGACGTACTTCCCGCCGCTGTGGCGCCGCGTGATGGATCACCGGGTGCTCGAGCACTATGACGGCGACATCACCCGCGTGAACGTGCACCCGCGGATGCGCGACAAGGTTTTTGACAAGTACGGCGATGAGCGCTCGCGCGAAGAGCAGAGGGCTCGAGCATGACCGCGTACCAATGCCCCGGCTGCGACTACGTCTACGACGAGGCGAAAGGTGCTCCGCGAGAAGGGTTTCCAGCGGGCACGGCGTGGAGCGATATGCCCGAAGACTGGTGCTGCCCCGATTGCGCGGTGCGCGAAAAGGTCGACTTCCGAACCGTTTAGTTCCGTTGACTCTGCGCTCGGGCGCAGAAGTGCGGGTAACCCTCGCCCTCAGCGCAGAGTCAACACAATCTGGAGGAGAAACAATGGACTACAAGTTGTTCATCTGTGTGCAGTGCGGATTCGAGTACGACGAGGCAAAGGGCTGGCCAGAGGACGGCATCGCGCCAGGCACCCGCTGGGATGACATTCCAGACGACTGGAGCTGCCCGGACTGCGGCGCGGCGAAATTCGATTTCGAGATGGTGGAGGTTGCGCGCTCGTGACCGCTACGGTTGCGCGTGTGACTAGCCCGCGCGACCACCGAACCGCGCAGCGCATTCCGTACGCCGAGGCGTCCCGGGTGCTGCTACGCGATTCGATTTTGGACGGCATGCGCGAACTTCTTCTGACCCGCGACTGGTCGTCGATCACGCTGTCCGATGTAGCGAAGGCCGCAGGTATCAGTCGCCAGACGATCTACAACGAGTTCGGGTCGCGGCAGGGCCTGGCGCAGGGTTACGCGCTGCGGCTCGCCGACCGGCTGGTGGATCAGATCGAAGACGCGATCGACGGCAACGTCGGCGATATCTATGCCGCGTTTCTGCAGGGCTTCCGCGACTTCTTCGCCGAATCGGCGGCCGACCCGCTGGTGATCTCACTGTTGACGGGCACCACGAAGCCCGACCTGCTGCAGCTGATCACCACCGACTCCGCGCCGATCATCACGCGCTGTTCGGCGCGGTTGACCGAGTCCTTCATGAATAGCTGGGTGCGCGCCAGCGAAGAGGATTCCGGGGTGCTGGCCCGGGCCATCGTCAGGCTCGCGATGAGCTACGTCTCGATGCCGCCGGAGGCCGACCACGACGTCGCGCGGGACCTCGCTAGACTCATGACGCCGTTTGCCGAACGCTACGGTGTGATCGAGCAGCAGTAGCGGCGACGGCGCCCCGGCCAACCAAGCCTAATATGTAACAAAGCTAAGTAATGCGACGCGCCCACGAAGGGGATTAAAGGATGACGACGGCTCCAACTGTTTCTGGGCAGCGGCTGACCGCCGATGTTCGCAATGGCATCGACTTCAAGGTCGCCGACCTGTCCCTTGCCGAGTTCGGCCGCAAGGAGATCCGGTTGGCCGAGCACGAGATGCCCGGACTGATGGCGCTGCGGCGGGAGAACGCCGATGTGCTGCCGCTCAAGGGCGCCCGGATCTCGGGTTCGCTGCACATGACCGTGCAGACCGCGGTGCTGATCGAGACCCTCGTCGCGCTTGGCGCAGAGGTTCGCTGGGCGTCGTGCAACATCTTCTCCACCCAGGACCACGCGGCTGCGGCCGTCGTCGTCGGCCCGCACGGCACGCCGGAGGAGCCCAAGGGCACCCCGGTGTTCGCATGGAAGGGCGAGACGCTCGAGGAGTACTGGTGGGCTGCCGAGCAGATGCTCACCTGGCCGGGCGACCCGGCCAACATGATCCTCGACGACGGCGGCGACGCCACCATGATGGTGCTGCGCGGCGCACAGTACGAGAAGGCGGGCGTGGTGCCGCCGGCCGAGGACGACGACCCGACCGAGTGGAAGGTCTTCCTTGGCGTTCTTCGTGAGCGCTTCGAGACCGACAAGACCAAGTGGTCGAAGATCGCCGAGTCGGTCAAGGGCGTCACCGAGGAGACCACCACCGGTGTGCTGCGCCTCTACCAGTTCGAGGCCGCCGGCGAGCTGCCGTTCCCGGCGATCAACGTCAACGACTCGGTGACGAAGAGCAAGTTCGACAACAAGTACGGCACCCGGCACTCGCTGATCGACGGCATCAACCGCGGCACCGACGTGCTGATCGGCGGCAAGAAGGTGCTGATCTGTGGCTACGGCGACGTGGGCAAGGGCTGCGCCGAGTCGCTGGCCGGCCAGGGCGCGCGGGTGGCCGTCACCGAGATCGACCCGATCAATGCGCTGCAGGCGCTGATGGACGGCTTCGACGTGGTGACCGTCGAGCAGGGCATCAGTGAGGCCGACATTGTCATCACCGCGACCGGCAATAAGGACATCATCACGCTGGCCCACATGCAGTCGATGAAGGACCAGGCCATTCTCGGCAACATTGGTCACTTCGACGACGAGATTCAGATTGCGGCACTTGAACGTTCGGGCGCCAAGCGCCTCAACATCAAGCCGCAGGTTGACCTGTGGACGTTCGATAGCGGCAAGTCGATCATCGTGCTTTCCGAGGGTCGGTTGCTGAACCTGGGCAATGCGACGGGCCACCCGTCGTTCGTGATGAGCAACAGTTTCTCCAACCAGGTGATCGCACAGATCGAGCTGTGGACCAAGAACGACGAGTACGACAACGCGGTGTACCGGCTTGCCAAGCACCTCGATGAGAAGGTGGCGCGCATCCACGTCGAGGCGCTCGGCGGCACGTTGACCAAGCTCACCAAGGAGCAGGCGGAGTACATCAACGTCGACGTCGAGGGCCCGTACAAGCCCGAGCACTACCGCTACTGAGCCGGCGGCAAGCAGAATCGCTTGCTCCGGCAAATCGCTGACCTAACCGGGGCAAGCGGCTATAGTCTTGAGGCAAACACGAAGTGGGGATTTTCGACCGCGGCAGTCCGACTGGAAGGCAAAGCCATAGTGAACAGAATTCGTCTCGGAGTCGGCGCTGCGGCGATCGCCATCGTGGGGAATCTCGCGATCGGGACGGGCACGGCACATGCGTTTCCGAACGTCGAGGGTGGTTTGTGGAAGGACGCGCAGAAGACTCTGACCGACGCTGGCTACACCGTCAAGATCGCTGGCCGGGTCGGAGATAAGACGTCGGACGACAAGTGCGTCGTCGACCACGCTCAGGAAGGTAGCAAGGTGGACGGCTTCGGGAAGTCCCAAGGCAAGATCGCCGAGGTCTTCCTGAACTGCTACGCCAATGTCGCGTCTCCCAATTCACCCGGGTACTCGGCAGGGTCCGTTCCGGGGAGAGCCGTTCTTCAGGCAGAGCAGGACGCGCAGCAAAAAGCAGCCGCGCAACAGGCAGCCGGAGGATAGGCGGCGGTTCCGAATAGGTTCCCCGATAACCCTCGCTCTTCGGGGCAACGTCCGCGCAACGGCGAGATCTGATGTCGCCTTCGTCAACGGCACGATGAATCCTGTTGAGGCAGGCGCGTTTTCAGAAGAGCGCTTCGCCAACTGGCTGCGGGTCGCTGATCCCGACGCCGACTCCATCGAACTCGTCGCAGATCTCGAGTCCAATTCGTCGGAAAACACGGCAGTTTGGTGCAGGCCCCAAAGAACGCCGCCGTCCTGGTGCCGACGATTAACGCCAATGCCCCGCTAGTTGTCGCGACGATCGCTGGGCTCGGAGCGGCTGTTGAACTTCTAGAGGTCGTTTGTCACGGGTTGGGCGGCGCGCCGCAGCGGTCCTTGATATCGACGAGTGGTTGTCTGATGTTGGTCAGGTCCGCCTTCACATCGGGATGAGAGTTCAAGTAGGCCTTGGTCTTTGCCGCCACCTGCTCACGCGCGAGACCTTCGAGGCTGGTGAAGAAATAGTTCACGTCGGGGTGACCGAATAAGTATGCCGACGTCGACGCCGAAACACCCGCCCGCACTCCTTCGAGATCGGCGGCACTGCAGTTCGGCGGGTTGGCGGCGGGGTCCTGATCGGCTTGGGCGAGCGGGCTGGCACCCAACAGCGCCCCACTGATCCCCGCGCCGGTGCACGCGGCGATGACGAGGCGAGACAACATCATGGCTCACAGTTTGCACACAAGCTGTGTGTCGCCGCGTGGATTGCAAGCGGTTCCACAGCAGACTGGGCTTGCGTCCACAGCAACGCGACGTTACCGGGAGAGCCCTGTGCCCGCGTTAGGCTGCCCGCGTGCTCATCGTCATCGAGGGTGTCGACGGCGCCGGCAAGCGCACGCTCACCAGCGGGCTGCGCGCGACGTTCGAAGCCGCGCACAAATCCGTCGCGACACTGGCGTTCCCCCGCTACGGCCATTCAGTGGAAGCCGACCTCGCGGCCGAAGCGCTGCACGGCGAGCACGGCGACCTCTCGCAGTCGGTCTACGCGATGGCTGTGCTGTTCGCCCTCGACCGCTGCGGTGCCCGCGACGAGATCGGGCACCTCAACGCCGCCTACGACGTCGTGATCCTCGACCGCTACGTCGCATCCAACGCCGCCTACAGCGCCGCGCGCCTGCACCAACCCGCCGACGGCGAGGTCGTCGAATGGGTTCGCGCCCTCGAATACGAGCGGTTGCACCTGCCGAAGCCCGACTGGCAGGTGCTGCTTGACGTACCCACCGAACTGGCCGCCGAGCGCGCCGAGCGCCGCGCCAACGAAGAGGCCGACCGCGCCAAGGACTCCTACGAGCGCGACGACCGACTGCAGCGCCGCACCGGCGAGGTCTACTCCGGACTGGCAGCCGCGCAGTGGTGCGGACGCTGGCTGGTCGCCGGACCCGACGTGAACGCCGCCACGCTCGCCGCAGAGCTGGCTCAATAGCCGACTCGCGGGTGTGCTAGCAGCGTTTTATCGCAATCTGGTGCCACCATGGACACCATGAGGCAAAGGATTCTGGTTGTCGATGACGACCCGTCGCTGGCCGAGATGCTCACCATCGTCTTGCGCGGCGAAGGTTTCGACACCGCGGTCATCGGCGACGGCACGCAGGCTCTCACGGCGGTCCGCGAGCTGCGGCCCGATCTGGTGTTGCTTGACCTGATGCTGCCGGGCATGAACGGCATCGACGTATGCCGCGTTCTGCGCGCCGACTCCGGTGTGCCGATCGTCATGCTGACAGCCAAGACCGACACCGTCGACGTGGTGCTCGGCCTCGAGTCGGGCGCCGACGACTACGTGATGAAGCCTTTCAAGCCCAAGGAACTTGTCGCGCGAGTGCGAGCCCGGCTGCGCCGCAACGAGGACGAGCCCGCCGAGATGCTCTCGATCGCCGACATCGACATCGACGTGCCCGCCCACAAGGTCACCCGGCAAGGTGAGCAGATTTCCCTGACACCGCTGGAGTTCGACCTGTTGGTGGCGTTGGCGCGCAAACCACGGCAGGTGTTTACTCGTGATGTGCTGCTCGAACAGGTGTGGGGATACCGGCACCCCGCCGACACCCGTTTGGTAAACGTGCATGTCCAACGTTTGCGGGCCAAGGTTGAGAAAGACCCGGAGAACCCGCAGGTGGTCCTGACCGTTCGAGGAGTGGGATACAAGGCCGGACCCCCGTGAGATTCACCGCTCGGCGGTGGCCGTGATCTTCAGCTCGAGGCGGCGCATCCATCGGCGTTCAGCACCACTTTTACGCGGATTCGGTGCGCTGAGTCGAGCGATGGGTCTGGCGTGGAAACGCTCCCTGCAATTGCGGGTAGTGGTGTTGACGCTGGGGCTGTCGCTCGCTGTCATTTTGGTGCTCGGTTTCGTGCTGACCAGCCAGATCACCGATCGCATCCTCGAGGTCAAGGTCCGCGCCGCCACCGAAGAGATCGAGCGCGCCCGCAACACGGTCGGCGGCATCGTGGGCGGTGAAGAAACCCGCTCCCTCGATAGCAGCCTGCAGCTGGCGCGCAACACCCTGATCGACCGCAAGGCCGACACCGGCGCGGGCCTCGCAGGCACGTTCGACGCGGTTCTGGTGGTTCCCGGCGACGGGCCTCGCGCGGCAACGGCGGCGGGCCCGGTGCAGCAGGTGCCCAACGCGCTACGCGACTTCGTCAAGGCGGGGCAGGTCAGCTACCAGTACGCGACCGTGCACACCGACGGATTCTCCGGCCCCGCTTTGATCATCGGCAGCCCGACATCCTCGCCCGTCGCGAATCTCGAGCTGTACCTGATCTTTCCGCTGAACAACGAGGAATCCACCATCGCGCTTGTCCGCGGCACGATGCTGACCGGCGGCGTGGTGCTACTCGGTCTGCTGGCCGCGATCGCGCTGCTGGTGGCCCGTCAGATCGTGTTGCCCGTGCGGTCGGCGTCGCGGATCGCCGAACGCTTCGCCGAGGGCCACCTCACCGAGCGCATGCCCGTGCGCGGTGAGGACGACATGGCGCGGCTGGCGGTGTCGTTCAACGACATGGCTGAAAGCCTGCACCGCCAGATCACCCAGCTCGAGGAGTTCGGCAACCTGCAGCGCAGGTTCACCTCCGACGTCAGCCATGAGCTGCGCACTCCGCTGACGACCGTGCGCATGGCCGCCGACCTGATCTACGACCACAGCGAGGACCTGGATCCCGCGCTGCGGCGCTCGACCGAGTTGATGGTCAACGAGCTCGACCGCTTCGAAACGCTTCTGAACGATCTGCTCGAAATCTCGCGCCACGACGCCGGTGTCGCCGAGCTTTCGGTCGAGTCAGTCGATCTGCGGTCGACGGTGCAGAGCGCGCTGGACAACGTCGGCCACCTTGCACAGGACGCCGACATCGAACTGATCGAAGACATGCCCGCAGAAGAGGTGATCGCCGAGGTCGACCCGCGGCGGGTCGAGCGAATCCTGCGCAATCTGATCGCCAACGCCATCGACCACGCCGAGCACAAGCCGGTGCGGATCCGGATGGCCGCCGACGAGGACACCGTCGCAGTCACCGTTCGTGACTACGGCGTAGGGCTGCGGCCCGGCGAGGAGAAGCTGGTGTTCTCCCGGTTCTGGCGTTCAGATCCTTCGCGGGTGCGGCGCTCCGGCGGCACCGGCCTCGGCCTGGCGATCAGCATCGAGGACGCCCGGCTGCACCAGGGTCGGCTCGAAGCGTGGGGCGAACCGGGCAAGGGCGCCTGCTTCCGGCTCACGCTGCCGCTGGTGCGCGGCCACAAGGTGACGACGAGCCCGCTGCCGATGAAACCCATTGGGCCAGAACGCGCTCCGCGACGCACCCGCGACCGTGAACCCGCGACGGAGAACGCGTGAAACGCGTCCTGACGGCACTGTTGCTGCTGGCGTTCGTTCTGGCGGGCTGTGCCGGGGTGCCGAGTTCGTCCGCGCCGCAGGCCATCGGTACCGTCGACCGCCCCGCACCTCCGAGCCTGCCCAAGCCGACCGCGGGCATGGACCCCGACATCCTGCTGCGTGAATTCCTCAAGGCGACAGCCGATCCCGCCAACCGCCATCTCGCGGCGCGGCAGTTCCTCACCGAATCCGCTTCGCGCTCATGGGACGATGCCGGTAGCGCGCTACTGATCGACAACGTCGTATTCGTCGAAACCCGTGGCCCCGAACGGGTTTCGGTCAGTATGCGCGCCGACATCCTCGGCTCGCTTTCGGATGTTGGCGTGTTCGAGACGGGTGAGGGTGCGCTGCCCGATCCCGGTCCGATCGAACTGGTCAAGACGCCGGGCGGATGGCGCATCGACCGGCTGCCGAACGGCGTTTTTCTTGACTGGCAACAGTTTCAGTCGACCTACAAGCGCAACACGCTCTACTTCGCCGACCCGACCGGGCACACCGTCGTACCCGACCCCCGCTACGTCGCGGTGTCCGATTCCGACCAACTGGCCACCGAAATGGTCAGCAAGCTGATCGCCGGCCCGCGGCCGGAGATGAGCAACACCGTGCGAAACCTGCTCGGTCCTCCGCTCAAGTTGCGTGGCCCGGTGACCCGCGCCGATGGCGGCAAGACCGGTGTGGGCCGAGGCTACGGCGGCGCCCGCGTCGACCTGGAAAACCTGTCGACGACAGATCCGCACAGCAGGCAATTGCTTGCGGCACAGATCATTTGGACGCTCGCGCGGGCCGGGATCAACGGGCCGTACGTGATCAATGCCGACGGCGCGGCGCTGGACGACCGCTTCGCCGACGGCTGGAATACCTCCGACGTCGCGGCCACTGATCCCGGCGCGGCCGATGGCGCTGCTGCCGGGCTGCACGCGTTGGTCGGCGGATCGCTGGTGTCCTTGGATGGGCAGCGGGCCAATCGGGTGGCCGGACAGTTCGGCCAGATGCCCGGCCAGACCGCAGCCGCAGTTTCCCGCACCGGGCAAGAAGTGGCATCGATCGTGACGCTGCGGCCAGGCGCGCCCGACATGGCGTCCTCGTTGTGGGTCGGCCCGCTGAACGGCAATGCGACACAGGCGATGGAAGGCCGCACCCTGTCGCGGCCGAGTTGGGCGCTCGACGACGCGATCTTTGTGGTGGTCGACGGCATCAACGTGGTGCGCGCGATTCAGGACGCGTCGGGACAGCCCGCCCGCATCCCCGTCGACTCCAGCGTGGTGTCGATGCGTTTCCCCGGTGTGATCGCCGAACTTCAGCTTTCCCGCGACGGAACCCGCGCCGCAATGGTCATCGAGGGACAGGTGATTCTCGCGGCTGTTGAACAGACGGCAGGCGGCGGCTACGCGCTGACGTATCCGCGGCGGCTGGGCTTCGGGCTCGGCAATACGGCGGTCTCGCTGGCCTGGCGCACCGGCGACGACATCGTCGTGAGCCGCACCGACCCCCAGCACCCGGTCTCCTATGTCAACCTCGACGGCGTGAATTCCGACGGCCCGAGCCGCAACCTGCTGATGCCGGTGACCACCGTCGCCGCTAACCCGTCCACGGTCTATGTCGCCGACGAGCGTGGCGTGCTTCAACTGTCCGGCTCCGCGGCGGACAACGATCCGGCGTGGGCCGAGGTGCGGCCGCTGATGATGCCCGACGCGCTGCCGGTGCTACCGGGTTAGTTCCAACGTTTCGCTAAATCGCGCTGAACCTTCCGCTCGCATCGCCCGTTGTGCAGACAAAACACCGCTAGAGGTGTTTGCTCAACAGCCAGGAGGGGATGATGAAAATCCGCGGTCCGATACTGACTCTCGGAGCCGTCGCGGTGCTCGCTGCCGGCATATTGCTGGTCAACATTTCCAAGCAGGAGTCGGCGCCGCCGGCCAATCCGTACAGCCAGTCCACCACCGCCGCAGCGTCTCCAGTGGCTCCGCCCCCAGCGCCGGCCACACCGCCGCCGGCGGCGTTCCCGGCCAAGGCCGATTACGTCGGCAAGATCCCGACGGCCAACGGCACGATCACGGTGGAGATCACGGTCGATGGCGACAAGGCCATCGCCTACGCGTGCGACGGCAGCACCGTCGAGTCGTGGCTGCGGGGCAGTGCCGTCAACGGCGCTGTGAGCCTTGCGAGCAAGGACAAGACGAGCAGACTCGAAGGCCACCTCGAAGGTAGTGCAATCATCGGCACGCTGTGGATCGGCGAAAAGAAGTGGGACTTCAACGCGCCCGTCGCGCAACCCCCCGCCGGGCTGTATGTCTACGAGAACGCCGGCGTGCGCAACAGTTGGATTGTCGACTCGAGCGGCGGAGTGACCGGTGTGCAGCGGCGCGAAGACAATTCAACCGCACCCGCACCGAAGCTAACCACCGACGGCATCGCCAACATCGACGGGATCGAGGTCAAGGCGATAAGGGTTGAGGGAGGCAGCAATGTCTGACGCCGAGGCGCCGACTACGGCGGTTCCTGCGAGGTCGTCGGGGTTCCCGGTACTGATTGCCGTTGGGCTCGGCGCGCTCGTTGCCGTCGGGCTCGGTGTGTTCGGGAAAGTCCATGAGCCGCAGTACTTTTCGATCAACCTGGCCGGCTTCTCCAGCGGACTTGCCGTCAAGACTTGGCTAGCGACGCTCGCCGTGGTGTTGGGACTATTTCAGTTAGCGTCCGCATTCGCGATGTACCGGCTGATCCCTGGTGGAAAGGCGCCGTCGTGGATCGGCACTGCACATGTGTGGTCGGGGCGACTGGCGGTGCTGGTTAGTGTTCCTGTTGCCGTGCACTGCTTGTACGCCTTGGGTTTTGAGGGATACGACAACCGGGTGTTGTTCCATTCGCTGTTTGGATGCTTCTTTTACGGCGCATTCGTCACGAAGATGATCTTGCTCACCCGCAAAGGCCTTCGGGGATGGGTGATTCCAGTCGCCGGCGGCCTTGTGTTTTTTGGCCTGGTTTACGTCTGGCTGACGTCAGCACTGTGGTTCTTCGACACCAACGGCATCAAGTTCTAACGGAAAGGTTGTAGATGAGCATCGGAGAGTTCCCCATCTCGCGGCAGAAGGTGCTACTCGGCGCTGGTCTAGGTCTAGTAACGGCGATCGTCGCCGCGTGTAGCACCTACGGCAAGAAGACCGAAGCGGCAAGCGAATCCGCCACGACGACGGCCGCGCCCGCGCCGTCGGCATCGGGTGGTTCCGGCGCACCCGCAGGGAAGGTCATCGCCAAGACAGCCGATGTGCCGGTGGGCTCGGGCGTGATCGTCAACGAGGTGGTGGTGACCCAACCGACTGCGGGTGTGTTCAAGGGATTCTCGTCCACCTGCACGCACAAGGGCTGCACGGTGGACAAGATCGCGGACGGCACGATCGATTGCCCGTGCCACGGCAGCAAGTTCAATCTTGACGGCACAGTGGCCAAGGGGCCGGCGGACAAGCCGCTCCCGGCGGAGAACATCAGCGTGCAGGGAGACTCGATCGTTTTGGGCTGACCTCGCCGAGTGTGGAGTTGATACACACGAAACGGCGAAAAGACGTGACACAAGCCCACACTCGACGGCGATGTCGGACCCCGCCGCCACACTTCGGACATGCTCGACCTCGTCTTGCCGCTCGAGTGCGGCGGCTGCGGGGCCCCATCGACGCGATGGTGCCCCGTCTGCGCCCAGGACCTTGCCGTCAAGCCTGACCAGCCCCACCTGATCACCCCGCGCGTCGATCCCGGCGTGCCCGTCCTCTCGCTCGGTCGCTACGCAGGCCCGCGCCGCGACGCCATCGTCGCGGTCAAGGAGCATGGCCGCTCCGACCTTGTCGCTCCGCTGGCTCACGCGCTTGAACAAGGCATCGATCGCTTGCTCGCCTGGGGCGTCATCGACACACCACTGACCGTCGTCCCTGCACCCACCCGGCGTACGTCGGCCCGCCGCCGCGGCGGCGATCCCGTCACTCGCATTGCTCAGGCGGCCATCAAGCCACAATCCGGTCTCCACGTCATCCAGGCCCTGCGGTTTCGGGGTTTCGTCCGCGACTCCGTCGGCCTGTCCGGCGCGGATAGGCAGCGCAACATCGCGGGCCGGGTAAAGCTGATCAAGCCCTTGAAGGGAGCTGTACTCGTCGTCGACGACATCGTGACCACCGGCGCCACTGCGTCGGAATCGGTCCGCGTACTGCACGTCGCCGGTGCTCACGTGGCCGCGGTGCTTGCCTTTGCCAATGCCTGATGCGGCAGCCGACTTGGATTCACATCAACCCTGTGTGAAGAACTGAAAACGGGTCCGCGAATTTACTGGCACTACCGGGTGAACACGATTACCGTCGGCAACAACCACCCGTGAATGCCTCACGGCGGCGCTCAACCCGAAGCGCCAGCATCGCCGACCAGCGGTAGGAGGTGAGTACTCGACACCTTGCGCCGGAGGGCGGAGCGACCTGCAGGCCCCCCGGCGCGTAATCCGAAACCCAAGCCGGGCACGCGAAGCGTGCGACTCCGTAGAGAAACGAGTTGCCAAGCATGTCAAGCCATTCCGTGGACTCAGACCGCACAACGATGGTGATCGAGGACGAGCCGCCCGAACCAACGCCCAACGCTGAGGTCGTCGTCAAGGGCCGCAACGTCGAGGTTCCCGACCACTTCCGCATCTATGTCTCAGAGAAACTGTCCCGACTGGAACGATTTGACCGCACCATCTACCTCTTCGACGTCGAACTAGACCATGAGCGCAACCGGCGCCAACGCAAGAACTGTCAACACGTAGAGATCACCGCGCGAGGCCGCGGACCTGTTGTGCGCGGCGAGGCCTGCGCCGACAGCTTCTATGCCGCCCTGGAATCTGCGGTCTGCAAGCTCGAGAGTCGGCTGCGCCGCCATAAGGACCGCCGCAAGATCCATTACGGGGATAAGAGGCCCGTCTCGCTGGCGGAAGCCACCAAGATAGAGCCCGACTCATTTCAGCCACCCGCCTCGCCCGCTGAGGAAAACCTGCAGGTCGACGGGGTAGCGCTCGATGATCACGAGCCCGGCCGCGTGGTGCGCACCAAGGAGCATCCGGCGACGCCTATGACCGTCGACGACGCACTTTCCCAGATGGAGCTCGTCGGCCACGACTTCTTCCTGTTCCACGACAAACAGAGCGACAAACCGTGCGTCGTGTACCGCAGGCACGCCTACGACTATGGATTGATCAGGCTCGCCTAGACGCTTTCCAGCGGCTTCGACCAGCAATTTCGACAGGTCACCTACGATGGACCTCGTCTGATTAGGACCGAGGTCCATCGAACCTATCGAGAAAATTGAGGAAATCGCGTGCTGGACAAGTTGCTCCGTCTCGGTGAAGGCCGCATGGTCAAGCGCCTCAAGGGGGTGGCTGACTATGTCAACACCCTGTCCGACGATGTGGAGAAGCTCTCCGACGCCGAGCTGCGGGCCAAGACCGACGAATTCAAGAAGCGCGTAGCCGACGGCATCGACCTCGACGAATTGCTGCCCGAGGCGTTCGCCGTCGCCCGTGAGGCGGCGTGGCGCGTCCTTGACCAACGGCATTTCGACGTCCAGGTGATGGGCGGCGCGGCCCTGCACTTCGGCAACGTCGCCGAGATGAAGACCGGTGAGGGCAAGACCCTGACCGCGGTGCTGCCGTCGTATCTCAACGCATTGAGCGGCAAGGGCGTGCACGTCGTCACGGTCAACGACTATCTGGCCAAACGTGACGCGGAGTGGATGGGCCGCGTGCACCGTTTCCTCGGGCTCAATGTCGGCGTGATCCTGTCGGGGCTCACTCCCGAAGAACGCAGGGCGTCGTATGCCGCCGACATCACCTACGGCACCAACAACGAGTTCGGCTTCGACTATCTGCGCGACAACATGGCGCACTCACTGGCCGACCTGGTGCAGCGCGGGCACAACTTCGCGATCGTCGACGAGGTCGACTCGATCCTGATCGACGAGGCCCGCACACCGCTGATCATCTCCGGGCCCGCCGACGGTTCGTCGAACTGGTACACCGAGTTCGCTCGGCTGGCCCCTTTGATGGAAAAGGACGTCCACTACGAGGTGGACCTGCGCAAGCGCACCATCGGCGTCCATGAGCTGGGTGTCGAGCTGGTCGAGGATCAGCTGGGCATCGAGAACCTCTATGAGGCGGCCAACTCGCCGCTGGTCAGCTACCTCAACAACGCCATCAAGGCCAAGGAGCTCTTCCAGCGCGACAAGGACTACATCGTCCGCGACGGCGAGGTGCTGATCGTCGACGAGTTCACCGGCCGCGTGCTGATCGGCCGCCGCTACAACGAAGGCATGCACCAGGCGATCGAGGCCAAGGAGCACGTCGAGATCAAGGCCGAGAACCAGACGCTGGCCACGATCACGCTGCAGAACTACTTCCGCCTCTACGAGAAGCTTTCCGGCATGACCGGCACCGCTCAGACCGAAGCCGCCGAGTTGCACGAGATCTACAAGCTCGGTGTGGTGAGCATTCCCACCAACAAGGCAATGATCCGCCAGGACCAGTCCGACCTGATCTACAAGACCGAAGAGGCCAAGTACATCGCGGTCGTCGACGACGTCTCCGAGCGGTATGAGAAGGGCCAGCCAGTCCTGATCGGCACCACCAGCGTCGAGCGTTCCGAGTATTTGTCGCGCCAGTTCCAGAAGCGGCGGATCCCGCACAACGTGCTCAACGCGAAGTACCACGAGCAGGAGGCGGGCATCATCGCCGAGGCCGGCCGGCTGGGTGCTATCACGGTGGCCACCAACATGGCCGGCCGCGGCACAGACATCGTGCTCGGCGTCAACGTCGACTTCCTCGCCGACAAGAAGCTGCGCGCCCAGGGCCTCGACCCGGTCGAGACGCCCGAAGAGTACGAGGCGGCCTGGCATCAGGTGCTGCCGCAAGCCAAGGCAGAGGCGGCCGAGGAGGCCAAGGACGTCATCGCGACGGGTGGCCTCTATGTGCTGGGCACCGAGCGCCACGAGTCGCGTCGCATCGACAACCAGCTGCGCGGTCGCTCGGGCCGCCAGGGCGATCCCGGCGAGTCGCGGTTCTACCTGTCGCTCGGCGACGAGTTGATGCGACGGTTCAACGGCGAGACGTTGGAGTCGCTGCTCAACCGGTTGAATCTGCCCGATGACGTGCCCATCGAAGCCAAGATGGTCACCCGAGCGATCAAGAGTGCTCAGACCCAGGTCGAGCAGCAAAACTTCGAGGTCCGCAAGAACGTCCTCAAGTACGACGAGGTGATGAACCAGCAGCGCAAGGTCATCTACGAGGAACGTCGCCTGATCCTCGAGGGGGAGAACCTCGCCGAGCAGGCCCACAAGATGCTGACCGACGTCATCACCGCCTACGTCAACGGCGCGACGGCCGAGGGCTACGCCGAAGACTGGGATCTCGAGCAGTTATGGACTGCGCTCAAGCAGCTCTACCCGGTTGGCATCGACCACCACGACCTGATCGACTCCGACGCGGTGGGCGAGCCCGGCGAGCTGACCCGTGAGGAATTGCTCGACGCGCTGATCGCGGACGGCGAGCGCGCGTACGCCGAGCGTGAGAAGCAGCTCGAGGAAATTGCCGGCGAGGGCGCCATGCGTCAGCTCGAGCGCAACGTGCTGCTCAATGTCCTTGACCGCAAGTGGCGTGAACACCTCTACGAGATGGACTATCTCAAGGAGGGCATCGGCCTGCGGGCGATGGCGCAGCGCGATCCGCTGGTCGAGTATCAGCGTGAGGGCTACGACATGTTCGTCGGCATGCTCGAGGGGCTCAAGGAAGAGTCGGTGGGCTTCCTGTTCAACGTCCAGGTGGAAGCCGCGCCCGCACCGACGGTCGCGCCGGTCGCCGCGCCGTCGGGGTTGGCACAGTTCGCCGCCGAGGCCGCCGCCAAGGCGCAGGACAGTGCTGTGGCCACCAAGGAGCGGCCAGCGGGCTTGCGCGCCAAGGGAATTGAAGACGCCGCGCCGCCGCTGACCTACTCGGGGCCGTCGGAAGACGGGTCGGCGCAGGTGCAACGCGACGGTGGCGGCAAGCCCGCCGCCCCGACGGGCGGCACCAGTCGACGTGAGCGGCGCGAGGCCGCACGTCAGCAAGCCAAGTCCGCCAAGGGCATGCGCAGGCGCTAGCTCAGTTCGAGGATCGTCGGGCGGAAGGTGCCCCCGCGCTCCTACCGCCCCCCGGCAAAACGCTAGCGGCCTCATCCCAGCTGCAAGGCAACAATTCGCCAGCGGCCGTCGCGGCATTCGATCCGCCCTGCGATGGCCCGGACCCGTTGGGCGCGAGTGTAGGTCGCGAACAGCTCACCGGCGTCGGTGTCGACCATGCGCACACGTGACCGCTGTAATGTCGCCGCGGCGGTCTGCGGCACTCGCGTCAACGCGGTGAGCGTGTCGATCAGTGCCGGCGCCACCAGCGGGCGCAGCTGTGCGATCGGCCTGCGCCGGTCGACCACCTCCAGCACGCGGCGCAGCGCCGCGTCGGCGAACACCACCGCAGCCCGGGGTGGCAACGGGTCGTGCGGCACCGGACGCGTCACCGGCCGATGGGCTCTGCTGGTGCGGCGGTGTAGCGCCGCGGGTGAGGGCGGCGGGCACGCCGTGATTCCGACGGCCGGCGGTTCGCAGTCGATGATCGGCATCGTCAACGACAGGGACGGAATCCGGGATGCGGTCATCGGTGCTCTCCAGCGTTCGGTGCGACAAGAAGGCATCTGCTGGAGAGTTGCAGACACGTCCATGATCCCACGAAGTCCCGACACCTGATGTCGCCGAATGCACCCGTGATGCGCGCACCCAGAACTGGCCGATAGCCTGCACGGGGGGCAATTGACATCGACGGAATCGCGAGGGGGGCTGCACCGGATGGTGACCAGGTTGTCGGCGTCAGACGCGTCGTTCTATCACCTGGAAGACACCGCAACCCCGATGTATGTCGGTACGCTGTCGATCCTGCGCAAACCGCGTAACGGGCTGAGCTACGACACCCTGCTGGCCACCGTCGAACAGCGGCTGCCGCAGATTCCGCGTTACCGGCAGAAGGTGCGCGAGGTGACGCTGGGTCTGGCCCGGCCCGTGTGGATCGACGACGGCGACTTCGACATCACCTATCACATACGGCGTTCGGCGCTGCCGTCCCCGGGCAGCGATGCGCAGCTTCACGAACTCATCGCGCGGCTTGGGTCGCGGCCCTTGGACAAGTCCCGGCCGCTGTGGGAGATGTATTTGATCGAGGGCCTGACCCGCAACCGCATTGCGATCTACACCAAGTCACACCAGGCGTTGGTGAACGGCATGACGGCGCTGGCCCTGGGCCACGTCATCGCGGACCCCACCCAGAAGCCGCCGGAGTTCGGCGAGGACATCTGGATCCCTGGCCGTGAGCCCAACGGCCGTCAACTTGTCCTCGGCGCTATCGGCGAGTGGATCACCCGGCCGGCCGAGCAGCTGGGCGCCGTGCGGTCGGCGGTGACGGAGGTGGCGACCAACGCCGGTCAGCTGGCCGAGGTCGGCAGGCGCGTCGTCGACGTCGCGCGCACCTTCGCACGCGGCACCGCCCCGAACAGTCCGTTGAACACCACCGTGTCGCGCAACCGACGCTTCGCGGTTGCCAGTCATCGGTTGGAGGACTACCGCACGGTGCGGTCGCGCTATGAATGCGATGTCAACGACATCGTGCTCGCGGTGGTCGCCGGCGCGTTACGGAACTGGCTGATGTCGCGCGGTGAGCCAGTCACGTCGACGACGACCGTGCGCGCGATGGCGCCGATGTCGGTCTATCCCGACGCCGATCTCGACACCGCCGGCCCCGGTCAGGCGATCAGCGAGGTGGCGCCGTTTCTCGTCGACCTGCCGGTGGGGGAGGGCAACGCTGTGGTGCGGCTGTCGCAGGTCTCACACGCCACCGAATCGCACCCGACCGCGGCCAGCCTTGTCGACGCCAGGACCATCGTCACATTGTCGGGCTTTGCGCCACCGACGTTGCACGCCATGGGAACTCGCGTCGCGACCAGTTTCTCCGCGCGACAGTTCAACCTGCTGATCACCAATGTGCCGGGCGCCCAGAAGCAGATGTACATCGCGGGCACCAAGCTGCTGGAGACCTATGCGGTGCCGCCGCTGTTGAGCAATCAGGTGCTCGCGATCGGAGTCACGTCCTACAACGGGACGCTTTACTTCGGCATCAACGCCGACCGCGACGCGATGAGCGACGTCGACGTCTTTCCCTCTTTGCTGCGGGAATCGCTCGACGAATTGCTGGAAGCCGCGCAGTAGCGGTTAACCTCCCCTCGTGCGTGTCTATGTCCCTGCCACGTTGGCGATGCTGCAGCAATTGGTCGCCGATCGGCTGCTGCACGCCCGCAGCGGGACGGCGTTCGCGCTGACTCCGGCGCTGCGTGAGGCTTACGCCGAAGGGGATGACGACGAGTTGTCCGACGTTGCGCTACGAGACGCGGCGCTTGCCTCACTGCGACTGCTGGCTGGCGAGGGCACGTCGGATCTGCCGCCGCGCAGAGCAGTGGTGGTCGCCGACGTCGAGGGCGTGACGACGCGTCCGGATCTCGACGACTCGGTGGTGCGGCTCTCGGGGCCGATCGCGTTTGACGACGTGATCGCCGCATACGTCGATAACGCCGACGCCGAGGCTGCGGTGGTGCCTGCGATCGAGGCGGTCGACGCCGCGGACCTGGGGGATGAGGACGCCGAGTTCGTCGTGGGCGACGCGCAAGACCACGATCTCGCCTGGTACGCGGCCCAAGAGCTGCCGTTCCTTCTCGAGCTGCTGTGATGGCGCTCCATTGGCTCAAGCGGCGAACCTACGGTACCGT
The DNA here is from genome assembly GCF_000328565.1 of Mycobacterium sp. JS623. Classification (NCBI taxonomy): domain Bacteria; kingdom Bacillati; phylum Actinomycetota; class Actinomycetes; order Mycobacteriales; family Mycobacteriaceae; genus Mycobacterium; species Mycobacterium sp. JS623. Next base: position 1,406,806 of record NC_019966.1, read on the forward strand.
AGGTTACGTCTCCCGGGCCGGTGCTTCCCGGATGGGGAGCGCAATCCTGAAACTGGGGCAGGAGCTTTCGTTGGGCAAAAAATACAGCAGCAGCAGGCCCGCCGCTGTCCTCACAGACACCGTGCGGCCCACCGTCGCAGGCGCCGGCAAGCATCGCGGCTGGGACGCGGCGCGCGCCCTCGCCGAGCGGATCACCACGCCGCTGCTGCCTGACGACTACTTGAAACTCGCGAACCCGTTGTGGTCGGCGCGTGAACTGCGTGGCCGGGTAATCGAAGTCCGCCGCGAAACCGAGGACTCCGCGACCCTGGTCATCAAGCCGGGGTGGGGTTTCTCCTTCGACTATCAGCCCGGCCAGTACATCGGGATCGGCGTATTGGTCGACGGTCGCTGGCGGTGGAGATCGTATTCGTTGACGTCGACCCCGGTGACCAGCGCGCGCATCATCACCATCACGGTCAAGGCCATGCCCGAGGGATTTCTGTCGACCCATCTGGTCGGCGGGCTGGCGCCGGGGACCGTCGTGCGACTGGCGGCGCCGCGAGGCGAATTCGTCATGCCCGATCCGGCTCCGGCCTCCGTACTGTTCATCACCGCCGGCTCCGGCATCACACCGGTGATGTCGATGCTGCGCACGCTGTCTCGTCGCGACCAGATCACCGACGTCGTCCATTTGCATTCGGCCCCAACGGAATCCGACGTGATGTTCGCTTCTGAGCTGGCCGAGCTCGCGCGCAGTCATGACGGCTACCAGATGCGGATGCGCTCGACGCGCGTCGACGGCCGCCTCGATCTGTCTCGGCTGGGCGAGGAGGTGCCCGACTGGCGTCAGCGGCAGACCTGGGCCTGCGGCCCCGAAGGCCTGCTCAACGCCGCGGAGCGGGTGTGGCAGGCCGCCGGCATAGCGGAGCGTCTGCATCTGGAGCGCTTCGCGGTGTCGAAGGCCGCGGGACATGGGCAGGGCGGCACGGTCGAGTTCGCGCGCAGCGGCAAGACGGTCACCGTAGACGCGGCGACGCCTCTGATGGATGCCGGTGAGAAGGTCGGCGTACAGATGCCGTTCGGCTGTCGAATGGGCATCTGCCAGTCATGTGTCGTGAGCCTTGTCGACGGGCACGTCCGCGATCTGCGGACGGGCGTTGAGCATGAGCCGGGGAGTCGGATCCAGACATGCATTTCCGCTGCATCTGGCGATTGTGTACTGGACGTTTAAGCTTTACTGACTGGTAACCTACGGACCCGTAGGTTACGGTAGCGTAGATACGAGAAGGGAGGCAGAACAATGGCAATCACGGACGTACCGGCATTCGCGCATCTGACCGAGGCCGACATCGAAAGCTTGGCAGTCGAGCTCGACGCAATCCGCCAGGACATCGAGGACTCCCGCGGCGAGCGCGACTCGCGATACATCCGCCGCACCATCGCCGCCCAACGCGCTCTCGAGGTGGCTGGCCGGCTCATCCTGGCCGCAAGCTCGCGCCGATCCGCCTGGTGGGCAGGCACTGCGACGCTGGGCGTGGCCAAGATCATCGAGAACATGGAGATCGGCCACAACGTCATGCACGGCCAGTGGGATTGGATGAACGATCCCGAGATTCACTCCACGACGTGGGAGTGGGACATGAGCGGGGCGTCCAAGCACTGGCGGTTCACCCACAACTTCATGCACCACAAGTACACCAACATCCTCGGCATGGACGACGATGTGGGCTACGGCCTGCTGCGTGTCACTCGCGACGACAAGTGGAAGCCGTTCAACCTCGGCAACCTGGTCTTCAACACCATGCTTGCGCTCGGGTTCGAGTGGGGCGTCGGGTTGCAGCATCTGGAGCTCGGCAGGATGTTCAAGGGCCGCGACGACCGCGACGCCACCATGCTGAGGCTGCGCGAGTTCTCGGCGAAGGCCGGCCGTCAGGTGTTCAAGGACTACGTCGCATACCCTGCACTGACGTCGCTGTCGCCTGGTGCAACGTACAAGTCGACGCTGAAGGCCAATGTGGTGGCCAACATCATTCGCAACGTCTGGTCCAACGCGGTGATCTTCTGCGGCCACTTCCCTGATGGCGCAGAGAAATTCACCAAGACCGACATGGCAGGTGAATCCAAGGGCGAGTGGTACCTGCGCCAGATGCTTGGCAGCGCGAACTTCCAGAACGGTCCGGCGCTGCGTTTCATGAGCGGCAACCTGTGCCATCAGATCGAGCATCACCTGTATCCGGATCTGCCGAGCAACCGGCTCTACGAGATCTCGCTGCGGGTGCGCGAGGTGTGCGACAAGTACGACCTGCCGTATACGACGGGCTCGTTCCTGGTTCAGTACGGCAAGACATGGCGAACGATCGCCAAGTTGTCAATGCCGGACAAGTACCTGCGTTATACATCCGACGATGCTCCCGAGACCCGCAGCGAGCGGATGTTCACGGAGCTGGAGCCGAGTCAGCGTCGTGGCCTCAAGTCGGCCATTGCCGCAGTTCGCGCACGCCGCCGCGAGAAGCGGGCGTTAGCGGCCTAGGTCGCCGAATGTGAAGCTATGCGCGAGATTTCGTCGAAATCTCGCGCATAAGCTCATGTTCGACGGTCGATCAGGTAGGCGTGCGGCGTAAATTCGATGCCGCCGGCGCTGGGTTCACGCGCCATGCCGGCGTACGGCGTCAGCCTGCGTCTTCTAATAGCAGCGCGACGGTGTCCGGCTGGCGCCGGTAGAACGTCGACGACACTTGCTCGCCGAACATCTCCTTGATTGTGCGTGGCTCGTCGCAGGGACTCGTCGGGGACATGAGTCACCGATTTGGGAGACACCTGCGGGATGTTCGCGCCGTCGTTGGGTGTGATGGCGGGTACCTGGCTCACCATCGTGGGCCTAGTTCCCCCAATCGGGGGACACGAGTTTCCACCGCCGAGACGGCCGATCACCGGACATACAGCGGGCGATGAGGCGGGCATTCTTGATTCATCGCCGGACCACACCGGCGCAGATACCGAAAAGCCCACTCACACAGGAGAATTCACAATGACCATCAACATCGCACGCACATTCGCACTGTCCGTTGTCTCGGCAGGCATCATCGGCGGCGCCGCCCTCGGTATGGCCGGCATGGCGAACGCCTCCACCTCCACGCAGCCGAGCGGCCCCGGCCACGTGTACACCCCGAGCGTCAAGGCTCACCCCGCACCCGATGCGATGCCGGGCTGGCACGGCAATCACGGCGCATGGCGCATCGAGCACTTCGAGCCCGGCTACCGCCCCTGAAATACCTACGAGCTGCTGAGGCCCTCCCATCCCCCCGGGAGGGCCTCAGTTTTGGGCGGCCTCCCGAAGCACTGCCAGCAATCGGCGCGCCGCGCCTACGCGCCCCGCGGCAGGCCCGGTCAGCGCGTCCAGCGCGCATTCCGGATCGGCGGGTGGCCCCATATGCCCGCACCCGCGTGGGCAGTCTTTGATCGCCTCCGACAGATCCGAGAACGCCAGCAACACGTCGTCGGGTTCGATGTGTGCAAGGCCGAACGACCGGATCCCTGGCGTGTCGACGACCCAGCCGCCAACGCTCAACGGCAGCGCCACCGACTGCGTGGAGGTGTGCCTGCCCCGGCCGATGTCGGTCACCTCGCCGGTCGCCCGATCAGCTTCCGGCACAAGACGATTCACCAGCGTTGACTTACCCACACCCGAATGGCCCAGCAGTACCGTCACCTTGTCTGTCAGCAGCGGCGCGACAGCGTCAAGCGGATCATCGCGGCCCGCAGTGGTGATGGTCAGATCGAGATCGGCGAAATGCGCGGCGAACGGTTCCGGCGGCGCCAGATCCGTCTTCGTCAGGCACAGGATCGGGTCGAGCCCACCGGCATACGCCGCAATGAGCGCCCGCTCGACAAGGCCGGTGCGCGGTGGCGGGTCGGCCAGCGCGACCACCATCAGCAGTTGATCGGCGTTGGCGACGACGACGCGTTCGGTTGGATCGGTGTCATCGGCGGTGCGCCGCAACACCGTTCGCCGGTCACCGCGGCGAACGATGCGCGCCAGCGTGTCGGGTCGTCCGGACAGATCGCCGACGATGTCGACGTCGTCGCCGACGACAATCGGAGTGCGGCCAAGTTCCCTGGCCCGCATCGCGGTGACGCGGCGGTCAGGGTCACCGCCCAGTGCGCACCCCCACCGGCCACGGTCAACAGCGACCACCATGGCTTCCTGCGCATCGGCGTGGTCGGGACGAGTCTTGGTTCGCGGCCGCGAGCCCCGGCCGGGTCGCACCCGGACATCGGACTCGTCGTACTCGCGAGGACTCAACCGCCCCCCAGCATGTCAGCCCACAACTGCGGGAAGTCCGGCAGCGTCTTGGCCGTCGTGCCAATGTCTTCCACCTCGACACCGGGCACCCGCAACCCCACGATGGCACCCGCGGTCGCCATTCGATGGTCGGCATACGACTGCCACACGCCGCTGTGCAACGGCTGTGCGGTGATGCGCAGGCCGTCGGGCGTTTCCTCGCATCGCCCGCCAAGCCGGTTGATTTCGGCGGACAATGCCGCGAGCCGATCGGTCTCGTGGCCGCGCAGATGCGCGATGCCGCTGAGCTGAGATACCGCGCCATCCGAGGCTAAGGCCGCAAGCGCTGCGACCGCGGGCGTCAGTTCGCCGACGTCGTGCAGATCGACGTCGAAGCCGCTGTAAGCCGGCGCGCCCTGCACCTCCAGATACGAATCGCCTTGATGCACAACGGCGCCCAGCTTCTCCAGGATCGCGAAGATGTCGTCGACGGGTTGGATGCTGGTCTGCGGCCAGCCGGCCACCCTGACGCTCCCGCCGCTGACCACAGCTGCGGCCAGGAACGGCACCGCGTTGGAGAGGTCGGGCTCAATGGTCCAGTGCCGCGCGGCAATTGGGCCGGACGTGATGTGCCAGCGGTTGGCCTGGGCGTCGTCGACGTTCACGCCTGCGTCGCGCAGCATCGACACCGTCATCGCGATATGTGGCGCCGAGGGCACCGATGCGCCGGTGTGCACGACGGTCAGCCCGTCGGTGAACGCCGCCCCGGACAACAGCAGACCGGAAACGAACTGCGACGAGGCGGATGCGTCGATCTCGACCGTCCCGCCTGCCACCCGTCCGGCTCCACGCACCGAGAACGGCAGGCCATCGCCGTCGATATCGACACCGAGGCCGCGAAGCGCGTCGAGCAGCGGCGCGATCGGGCGGGTCCGGGCCTGTTCGTCACCGTCGAACAGCACCGTCTGCGTGCTCAACGCCGCAATGGGCGGAAGGAAGCGCAGCACCGTGCCCGCCAGTCCACAGTCCACGCGGGCCTCCGGCTGCGGGCTGATCGCCCCGCTGACCGTCAGCTCGCCGGCCGCGCCATCGATGGCCACGCCAAGTGTCTGCAACGCGCCGATCATCAGATCGGTGTCGCGGCTGCGTAACGCGCCGCTCACGGTCGACGTCCCGTTTGGCGTCGCCAGCGCGGCGAGCACGAGCGCGCGGTTGGTGAGTGACTTGGAGCCGGGGATTGTCAGCGTGGCATGCACAGGGGTCGACGTCGACGGTGCCTGCCAGTTGCTCACGGCTACATCCTGCCCTGTCGGTTCCGCGTGCCACCATGGGATATATGTGTGGGCGATTCGCAGTAACCACCGATCCGGCGCTGTTGGCGGAAAAGATCAAGGCCATCGATGAAAGCACAGCGGCGACCAAGGAGAAGGACACGCCCGGGCCCAATTACAACGTCGCGCCGACGACCACGATCAGCACGGTCGTCAAGCGGCACACCGAACCGGACGACGAGTCGACGCGGCGGGTGCGGTTGATGCGGTGGGGTCTGGTGCCGCCGTGGGCCAAGACCACTGAGGACGGCGGTCCCGACACCAAGGGACCTCTGCTGATCAACGCGCGCTCGGAGAAAATCACCAGTTCACCCGCGTTCCGCAACTCCGCGAAGAACAAGCGCTGCCTGGTTCCGATGGACGGCTGGTACGAGTGGAAGCCCAATGGCGAGCTGGCGTCTGGGAAGAAGGCGCCGAAGACGCCGTACTACATGTACGGCAGCGACGGCGAGATGTTGTTCATGGCGGGCCTGTGGTCGACGTGGCGGCCCCGCGATAAATCGGGCGCGCCGTCTTCAGCATCGCCGCCGCTGCTGAGCTGCACCATCATCACCACCGATGCCGCAGGACCTCTGGCCGAGATCCACGACCGGATGCCGTTGACCATCAGCCGCGACGACTGGGACCGCTGGCTGGATCCCGACGCGCCCGTCGATGAGGGCCTGTTGCGCGGCCACGGCGATCTCGATCGCATCGCGATCCGCGAAGTGTCGCGGCTGGTCAACAGCATTCGGAACAACGGTCCCGAGCTGATCGAGCCGGCTGAGCAGGAGCCGGAGCAGGCGACGCTGCTGTAGCTCTACCGAGGATTTCTCGGTAGAGTTAGAGTATTTCTCGTGCCACGCCCGGCTGCCAGGACATCAGACGCCCGGCGTCGGCTGCTGCAAGTGGCGCGGCGCCGGTTCGCGGTCGAGGGTGCACTCGTGCCCACGCTCGACGAGGTTCGGCGCGAGGCCGGGGTCAGCGTCGGCGCCTTGTATCACCATTTCCCGGACAAGACCTCTCTCGCCGCCGCCGTCTACGCGCAATTGATGGCCGAGTATCAAGCGGGATTCGTCGCCATGCTGCGCGAGCAGGACACCGCCGAAGGCGGCATTCGCGGCGGCGTGGCATATCACCTGCGCTGGGTGTCCGGGCACCGCGGCGAGGCCAGGCTGATGCTCGGCGACCGGCTCGACAGTGCAGCGCTACAGGAATCCAATCGTGACTTCTTCGCCGCCGTCGGCGATTGGTGGCGTCCGCACCACACCTACGGGGCGCTGCGGCCGATGCGCGTCGGCGTCACGGCTGCGCTCTGGCTGGGGCCTGCGCAGGAGTACAGCCGCCATTGGGTGGCGGGGGGTGACACCAAGATGCCACGCGATGTGGTCGAGACGTTCGCGACAGCCGCATGGATGGTATTGCGCGCCAACGATATTGAGGAGCAGACGAAATGAATTCCATGTACCGCACCATCGTGGCGTCCGGAGACGACCCCGATGCGCCCGAACGCGTGCACGTCGAGCACCGCGGCGACCGGGCGGTCATCACGCTCGACGAATCCGACCGGCTCAATGTGCTGTCCGCCCCGCTGGTACGCCAACTGCGGCGGGCGCTCGAGGCCCTCGATGCCGACCACAACGTCCGCAGCATTGTGCTCACCGGCGCCGATCCCGGGTTCAGCGCGGGCGGTGACCTGAAGATGATGGAGGTGGCCATCGAATCGCTCGGCGAGCCGGAAGGCGTCGCCGATGTGTGGCGGTGGATCCGCCGCGAGTTCGGCGGCATCGCCAGGCTGATCGCGCGGTCGGACACCATCTTCATCGCAGCGCTCAACGGCGCGGCCGCCGGTGTCGGCCTGGCGTGGGCGCTGACCTGTGACCTCATCGTCGCCAGTGACCGCGCGGTGATCGTGCCCGCGTTCGGCCGCCTCGGCTTGATCCCCGAGGTCGGCACCAGCTGGGCGCTCACCCGCCGGCTGGGTTACCAGGGTGCGCTGGCTTATTACTTGCGCGGCGACCACATCGACGCCGATACCGCGCTTCGGCTCGGGCTCGTGCAGGAGGTCGTCGAACATGACCGCCTGCTGGCCGCCGCCGACGAATGGTGTTCGCGCATCGCCGATTTGCCGCCGCACGCGGTTGCGATGAGCAAGCCATTGCTGCGCGCCACCGCCGATGCCGATTGGAACGACGCGATTACTTTGGAGGAATTCGCCGAACCCGCCTGCTTCACCACCGCCGCATTTGCCGACAGCGTGCGCTCCATGCTGACGTAGGCACCGCCGTTCACATCGAGCCCAATTACCCGGTCAAACAATCGCAAATCAACACCCGGCTGCCCGAATCATCATTAACATAATCGCTCATGCTCACCACGCTGCGACGAGTCCTGAGCTTTGAGATGACGGTCGCCGAGTGGATCGGCACTGCGGCAATGCTCGCGGTGCCGTATCTGGCCATCGGAGTGCTATGGGCGCTCGTCAACTCTGGCGGCATCGCAGCGATCGTGTGGTGGCCCGCGCAGGTGGTGTCGACAGCATGCCTGGCATGAACCTCGCCGATTGCCGCATCAGCATCCGGCGGCGGACCGCGCGCTGGGATCCGGCCGCCGAGGTCAGCGCGGCCGAAGCCATGGACTTCTGGGCATTCGCCGCCGGCGCGGCCAACGTCGTCATGCAACTGTCGTGGCCGGAGGTGGGTTACGGCGTCGCCGAAAGCGAGGTGGATTCCGGCAACCTGCTCAAGCACCCGTGGAAGCGGGCAAGGACGACATTTCAGTATCTCGCCGTCGCAATCCTCGGCAGACCCGACGACCGGGCCGCATTCCAGGAGGCGGTCAACAGTGCCCACCGCCACGTCAAGTCCACTCCCGACAGTCCTGTGCGCTACAACGCCTTCGACCGCGAACTCCAGATGTGGGTCGCCGCATGCCTTTTCGTCGGTTTGGAGGACACCTATCAGCTGTTGCGCGGCGAGATGACCGCCGAACAGGCCGAACAGTTCTACCGATCGGCGTGGACGCTGGGCACCACGCTGCAGGTCACCGAGGACCAGTGGCCGCCGACCCGCGCGGAGTTCGACGCCTACTGGGTCGACGCATGCCGGCGCGTCGCGATCGACGACAACGTCCGCGGCTATCTGCAGAATCTACTGAATCTGCGAATGATCAATCCTGTTCTCGCACTGCCGTTTCGACCGCTGCTGAAGTTCCTCACGGTCGGCTTCCTGGCGCCGGTGTTCCGCGACGCCATGGGCGTGCAGTGGAGCGATTTCAAACAACGCCAGTTCGAATGGTTGTTCTTACTCGTCGCCTTCGTCAACCGGTTCTTGCCAGTCTTCATCCGCCAGGGCGGCAGTCACGTGCTATTGGCCGATGTGCGCCGGCGGGTTCGTGACCAACGAGCGCTGGTGTGACGTGCTGCGTCGATTGTTGAGCCGACGGGTCAGCGTCGAGGCGATGATCGAGTTCGCGTTGTGGATGGCCATTCCCTATGTCGTGATCGGCTTGGTGTTCGCCTTCTTCGGCGCCGAGCAAGTCGCGCTGATCGAGACGCAGCTGCAGACCCGGCTGCCGGCAGGCTCCGATATCGCGGCCTACGGGCTGACCGCATTCTTCTGGCCGGCCGAACTGTTCGGCGTCGATGTCTGCGTCGCCTAACCGAGACGAGTATGCGAATACCCACATCGGGGCGAGCGGCCGATGGGATTCTGACCTCACGGCGCACATCCGCTGCGCCGTGAAATGGGGGACACCGTATGACCGCGATCCAGCCAGACACCCGACGGAGCACGATTGAGGTGCGCAATCCCGCCGACGGCACGGTAGTCGGCGTAGTACCCAACGATTCGGCCGACACCGTCGCCGCCAAGGCGCGTGAACTTCGGTTGTTCCAGCCGGAGTGGGAGGCTCTCGGCCCGCGGGGCCGCAAGACATGGCTGTTGAAGTTCCAGGACTGGGTCCTCGACAACGCCGAACACCTCACCGATGTTGTGCAATCGGAGACCGGCAAGGTGCGCGCGGACGCTTCGATCGAAGCGCCCATGACAGCGGGACTGCTGGACTACTGGGCGCGCAATGCCGAGGCCTTCCTTGGCGATCGCCATCCAAGGCCGCACAACCTTCTGATGATGACCAAGCGCCTGACCACCGCGTACCGGCCGTACCCGGTCGTCGGGCTGATCATCCCGTGGAACTTCCCGTTTGCAAACGCTGCGCTCGACGGCATCGCCGCGCTGGCCGCAGGCGCCGCCCTGCTGCTCAAGCCGTCGGAGGTGACGCCTCTGAGCGCGGTCGAATTCGCCCGCGGATGGACCGAAATCGGCGCGCCACCGGTGCTCGCGCTCACCACGGGTTATGCCGAAACCGGCGCCGCCGTGATCGCCAACTCCGACTACGTCCACTTCACCGGTTCGACGGCCACCGGCCGCAAGGTGGCGGTGGCGTGCGCGGAGCGGTTGATCCCGTACAGCCTCGAACTGGGTGGCAAGGACCCTGCGGTCGTGTTGGCCGACGCCGATCTCGAGCGCGCGGCCAACGGCATCGCGTGGGGCGGGATGACAAACTCCGGCCAGGTATGCGTGTCGATCGAACGGGTCTACGTCGAGGCCCCCATCTATGACGAATTCGTCGCCAAGCTCACCGACAAGGTGAGCAGCCTGCGCCAGGGTCAGGACGACGACAAGTACCGGTTCGACGTCGGAGCGATGGCCACTGCGGCGCAACGCGACATCGTCGCGCGCCACGTCGACGAAGCGGTGGCCGGGGGAGCACGCGTCACCACCGGCGGCAAGCCGACTGGCGTCGGCACGTTCTTTCAGCCGACAGTGCTCGCCGACGTCGACCAGTCGATGTCGTGCATGAGAGAGGAGACGTTCGGCCCGACCTTGCCCGTGGTGAAGGTGGCCGACGAGGAGGAGGCGATCCGGCTGGCCAACGATTCGCGCTACGGCCTTTCGGCGACGGTGTGGACCAGCGACCCGGCACGGGCTGAACGGGTGGCTCGCAAGATCGAGGCGGGGGCCGTCAACATCAACGACGCGATGGCCAACGGGTTCCAGTTCGCCGTGCCGATGCCCGGCTGGAAGGATTCTGGTATCGGTGCCCGCAACGGCGGCGCCGAGGGAATCTTGAAATACTGTCGCGCACAAGCTATTACGACACCCCGCATTCCGGCCCAGGCGAATGAGCCGCTGTGGTACCCGTATTCGCGCCGCAAGTTCCGGTTCGGCCTAGGTCTGATGCGTGCGACCGCGGCCCGCGGCGTGCGGCGCCTGGGCCTCAAGCCGCGGGGAGGTGCGCGATGAAGTGTCAGGGCGCGGTGCTGCGCGATGTCGGGCATGACTGGGACGTCACGGAGATCACGCTCGACGGGCCGCGCGAGGGCGAGGTGATGGTGAAGATGGCGTTCGCCGGAATCTGCCATTCCGACGATCACTTCAGGACGGGCGACATCGTGCCCTCCCCGGAGTTCGCGGCCATCATGGAGGCGGCCGGCGCACCGCCCCCGGAGCCCTTTCCTCTGCTTGGTGGCCACGAAGGTGCAGGAGTGGTCGCGGAGGTGGGTCCTGGTGTGCGGTCGGTGCAACCCGGCGATCATGTTGCTCTCTCGTTCATTGCGGCTTGTGGGACATGCCGGTTCTGTGTGTCGGGGATGACCTACCTTTGTGACAACGGCGCGATGATGATGGCCAAGGAGATGGTTTCCGACGGGACCACCAGGCGCCGCCGCGTTGGCGATGACGACCTGATGTCGATGCAACTCGGCACGTTCGCCGAGTACGCGCTACTCGCGGAGGAGTCGGTCATCAAGTTGGACAAGTCGATTCCGCTCGAGGCAGCCTCTCTCGTGTCGTGCGGGGTCACGACGGGCTGGGGCTCTGGAACCGTCGGGGTCGGCACACAACCGGGTGACAACGTCGTCATCGTCGGTACCGGCGGGGTGGGCATCAATGCTGTCCAAGGTGCCAGGACGGCAGGAGCCAATTCTGTGATTGCGGTGGATCCTGTTGACTTCAAACGAGATACGGCGAAGTTCTTCGGTGCGACGGATACCAGCCCGTCCATCGAGGAGGCCATCCCCCTGGTGCAGGAGATCACTCAAGGAGTGATGGCAGATCGGGTCGTGCTGACACCAAGTGTGCTTGCCGCTGAAATGATCGCCCCGGCATTGATGCTGACGCGCAAGGGCGGCACGTGTTTGATGACCGCCGTGCCAAAGTTGGAGCTGGCGATGGTACCGATGCTGCTCGCGGACCTGCTGCACTCATGCAAGACGCTGAAGGGGTTGATCTATGGCGGAATGAACCCGCGCGCGAGCACGCCGATGCTGCTATCGATGTACCGCAACGGTCATCTCAAGCTCGACGAGCTGATCACCAAGCGATACCGCCTTGATCAAATCAACGAAGGCTTCACCGACATGCTAGAAGGACGCAACATCCGCGGCATCATCGAATTCGACTGAGGCGCCGCCACGCAGCGCTGGCGCGAGCAGTCATGGGCCGGTGTATCCCGGTGGGTTCGGGGAGTCGACCCACAGGTCGACGCCGAGTTCGGAGCCGGGCACGCAGTCGTACACCGAAAGGTCGGTGACGCCGGAGTCGAGCAGCACGTCCTCACACAGCAGGGCGTTGCCGGTGTACTCGCGGGCGGGCTTGTTGAGAACCGCGTACGCCGCATCGGCGTATACGTCGGGCTTACGCGCCCGGCCCATCGCCTCGTCGCCGCCGAGTAGGTTCTGCACCGCGGCGGTGGCCACCAGCGTGCGCGGCCACAGTGTGTTGGAGGCGATGCCGTCTTCGCGTAGTTCCTCGGCCATCGCCAACGCGCACAACGACATTCCGTACTTGGCCATCATGTACGCGGTGGGCTTGAGCCATTCGGGCTCCAGCCGAACCGGCGGCGACAGCGTCAGGATGTGGGGGTTGTCGCGGCCGATCATGTGCGGAATGCAGGCCTGCGACACGGTGTAGGTGCCACGCACCTGGATGCCGTTCATCAGGTCGAACCGCTTGAGGGGCACCTCTTTGATCGAGCCGAGATTGATCGCCGAGGCGTTGTTGACGCACATGTCGATGCCGCCGAACTGCTCGACGGTCTGCGCCACCGCCGCGGCGACAGATTCCTCGTCGCGGATGTCGCCGACGATCGGCAACGCCTGCCCGCCGGCCTCCTCGAGTTCCTTGGCCGCGGTGTACACCGTGCCCGGAAGTTTCGGATGTGGCTCCGCGGTCTTGGCAATCAGCGCGATGTTGGCGCCGTCGGCGGCCGCGCGCTTGGCGATAGCCAACCCGATGCCTCGGCTGGCGCCTGAGATGAACATGGTCTTTTGCGAAAGCGACATGGGCTCACCCTAGGGCGCGCTCGCCCACCGAATGCGCGAGTGTGGGATTAACGCACGCACCCGCGCCCTCAAGCGTGCCGGTAACCCACGTTCGCGGAAACTCAGGCGCGGATATCGGCGGTAACGGCGTTCGTCAGCCCGATCAGGTCCTGCGGATGCAGCGCAACGTCCCAGCCACGCTTACCCGCGCTGCACAGCACCCGGTCCCACTGCAGCGCGGAAGCATCGACGACGGTCGGCAACGACTTGCGCTGGCCGAACGGCGAGATCCCACCGATCACGTAGCCGGTGGACCGCTCGGCGGCGGCCCGCTCGGCCATCGTCGCCTTCGGCACACCCAACGCGGCCGCGGCGGCCTTCAACGACAGCTTCGAAGGCACCGGGATCACCGCGACGGCCAGACCCTTGGGCAGCGCGATGACCAGCGTCTTGAACACTTGCGACGGCTCGACACCCTCGACGCGTGCAAGCTCATCGACGGCCTCCTCGCCGAACGACTCGTTGCCGGGGTCGTGGCGGTACTGAAGCACCTGATGGGGGACTTCGGCGGCTAACAGAGCCGCGATCGCCGGAGTTGCCGCTCGCGCCACCGGCTCAGCGTATGCGGGAACAATCGCGTCCGTCCGCGCTGTTATTGCATGCAGTTCGGCCCGCAAACGGGTGATGTCTGTTGCAGCCTCTAGGATCGAAGGAAGGGGTCTTTGGTGCCTGCCATATGCCTGGATCGTCCGGTCGACGTGCCGGGCCTGTTTGGTGGCGCCGCAACGGAAGGGACGGTGTTCCCCGCAATGACCGACATCGACGGGTCGGCGCCTGATTCTGCGCCAGAGACGTCGGCGCCCGACAAACCGGAAGAGACCGACGCCGAACTGACGGCGCGTTTCGAGCGCGACGCGATCCCGCTTCTCGACCAGCTCTACGGTGGTGCGCTGCGCATGACGCGCAACCCCGCGGACGCCGAGGACTTGCTGCAGGAAACCATGGTGAAGGCCTACGCCGGCTTCCGCTCGTTCCGCGAGGGCACCAACCTGAAGGCGTGGCTGTACCGGATCCTGACCAACACCTACATCAACAGCTACCGCAAGAAGCAGCGGCAGCCGGCCGAGTACCCGACCGAGGAGATCACCGACTGGCAGCTGGCCGCCAACGCTGAGCACTCCTCGACCGGCCTGCGCTCGGCTGAGGTGGAGGCGCTGGAGGCGCTGCCGGACAGCGAGATCAAAGACGCCCTGCAAGCGCTGCCTGAGGAGTTCCGGATGGCGGTGTACTACGCCGACGTCGAAGGCTTCCCGTACAAGGAGATCGCCGAGATCATGGATACGCCGATTGGGACAGTGATGTCCCGGCTGCACCGGGGTAGGCGCCAACTGCGCGAGCTGTTGGCCGACGTGGCAAGGGATCGCGGCTTCATCCGCGGACCGCAGCTCGACGCACCCGAGGAGGTGTCGTCATGAGCGGCCGTGACGCTGAAGAGCGCTGGACCCCGCCGGTCGGCCCGGTAGATCCCGAGCACCCTGAGTGTGCTGCGGTGATCGCGGAGGTGTGGACCCTGCTGGACGGCGAATGCACCGCCGAAACCCGCGACAAGCTCAAGCATCACCTCGAAGAATGCCCGAGCTGCCTGCGCTACTACGGCGTCGAGGAGCGGGTGAAGTCGCTGATTGCGAAGAAGTGCAGCGGTGAGAAGGCGCCCGAAGGGCTACGCGAGCGGCTGCGGATCGAGATCAGCCGCACCACGATCATTCGGCGCGGCTAGCGCGCGCCGGCGATAATCCGTCGCGGCTAGCGGCCGACTGATTTCGAACCGGCGTTTGGCCGCTTTCCGTGGTTGGCCTTTGAGTGTTTGCGGTCGCGCTTCTTGCGGCCACGCTTGGCCATGATGATTCCTCCGGTGTTGTTGTACTTGCGTCCATTGTCTCATGGCCCGGCGACAGCAGATTAATGGCTCCTCGCGCGAGCGCTCGTCGGTGGCCACGCGCGCGTTGTGGTTCGATAGAGCGGCATGGAGCAGCCGAAAGGGGTGAAGATGGCCGAGGATGTTCGCGCCGAGATCGTAGCCAGTGTGCTCGAGGTCGTGGTTCACGAGGGCGACCAGATCGGTGAGGGCGACACCCTAGTGCTGCTGGAGTCGATGAAGATGGAGATTCCGGTGCTGGCCGAGGTCGCGGGCACCGTCAGCAAGGTGAGTGTGTCCGTTGGCGATGTCATCCAGGCCGGCGACCTCATCGCGGTGATCAGCTGACACGCGCTGTTCTACGCCCGGCGCCGGAGTAAGCCCCGATGTCCACCCTCGGTGATCTGCTCGCCGAGCACACGGTCCTTCCCGGCAATGCCGTCGACCATCTGCACGCACTGGTGGGCGAGTGGCAGCTGTTGGCGGACCTGTCGTTCGCCGACTATCTGATGTGGGTGCGCCGCGACGACGGTGTGTTGGTGTGCGTTGCGCAGGTTCGTCCGAACACAGCGCCGACGGTGTTGCTTGCCGACGCGGTCGGCACCGTCAACAACGCCGACGAGATGCCGTTGGTCACGTCTGCATTTGCATCCGGTGCGATTGGCCGGGAAAACGGTGCGGGACAAGATGATTCGGGCGGTCTCAAGGTTGAAGCCGTGCCGGTTCGCTATAAGAACGACGTGGTGGCGGTGCTGACGCATCAGACGGCGCTGGCGTCGCGCAAGGCGAGCCCGCTGGAGAGTGCCTACCTTGACTGCGCGGGCGACCTGTTGCTGATGCTGTCCGAAGGCACCTTCCCCAATGTCGGCGATCTCGCGATGTCAAGGTCTAGCCCCCGCGTCGGCGACGGGTTCATCCGGCTCGACGGGGCAGGCGTGGTCACCTTCGCCAGCCCCAACGCGATCTCGGCCTATCACCGGATGGGTTTGGCCGCCGAACTCGAGGGCCACAATCTGGTCGCGGTCACTCGGCCGTTGATCGGGGATTCGTTCGAGGCGCAGGAACTGGCCAACCACGTCCGCGACTCGCTGGCCGGCGGGTCGAGCATGCGGATGGAAGTCGACGCCGGCGGAGCGGCCGTGCTGCTGCGCACGCTGCCATTGGTGGTGCACGGCAACGCCGTTGGCGCAGCGGTGCTGATTCGCGACGTGACCGAGGTGAAGCGCCGCGACCGCGCGCTGCTGTCCAAGGACGCCACTATCCGGGAGATCCACCATCGCGTGAAGAACAATCTACAAACGGTCGCCGCGCTGCTGCGGCTTCAGGCCAGGCGCACTAACAACGCCGAGGGCCGCGAAGCGTTGATCGAATCCGTGCGGCGGGTGTCGTCCATCGCGCTTGTCCACGACGCGCTGTCGATGTCGGTCGACGAAGAGGTCAACCTCGACGAGGTCATCGACCGTATCTTGCCGATCATGAATGACGTTGCAGCACCGGACAATACGGACGCGCCGATCCGCATCAACCGCGTCGGCGACCTCGGTGTGCTCGACGCAGATCGCGCCACGGCGTTGATCATGGTGATCACCGAGCTTGTTCAAAATGCCATCGAGCACGCATTCGACGGCACCAAGCAGCACGGCTGTGTGACCATCCGCGCCGAGCGCTCAGCGCGCTGGCTCGACGTGGTCGTGCACGACGACGGCAGAGGGCTGCCCGACGGCTTCAGCTTGGAGAAGTCCGATCGACTGGGCCTGCAGATCGTGCGCACGCTGGTCTCGGCAGAGTTGGACGGTTCGCTCGGCATGCACGACGTGCCGACCGGCGGCACGGACGTGGTGCTGCGAGTGCCGCTCGGTCGCAAGGCGCGACTCGCGCAGTAATCGCACAGTGCGGTCACAGTCAGTGACCCAATATTGCAAATTCACTATGTGTGACGTATTTCTCAGAAAATTGCATTTGCACACAGTTACGGCCCCGACAGAATTTGCCGGGGCCGTAGCCAAATTCGTTTAGCTGGTGGCGGTCAGACTCCGCTGCGCGCCTTGGTGCGAGCGTTGCGACGCTTGAGCGCGCGGCGCTCGTCCTCGCTCATTCCACCCCACACGCCAGCGTCCTGGCCCGAATCCAATGCCCAGGTGAGGCACTCAGTGGTCACCGGGCAGCGGTTACAGACAAGCTTCGCGTCAGCGATCTGCGCGAGCGCCGGGCCACTGTTCCCTACGGGGAAGAACAGCTCCGGATCCTCGTCGCGACAGACAGCCTTGTGGCGCCAATCCATAGGTCCCAATCTCCTTACTGTGTGCGCAGCGGGGCGCACGAGCTATTTTTTTCGGCTGTTAACGCGTGCACTTGAAATGTTTCTGCACTGTTGCTTCCGATGCTTTCACAGGCTGAACAGATGTCAATACTCGCGAGTTAACAAGTGGGTAATCTCACTAACGAGGGTCGTTAGCAGAACCCTTACTCGTTTGTACTACACTCAACCAATCTGCGCCCTGATTCGGCCTGGGGCATGTCATTGCCGCAGGTCAGAGAGTTATCTAGCCGGCGGAGCCACCACGGCCAACGCGTCGGAGACCGCAGTGAACGTCATCGAACGCCTCGGACCGAGATAGTCGCCGTCGATCTGACACGCCACTGGCGTGCTGCTCGTCACCCGCACCCACGACAGATCGTCGACGCGGATCAGGTGCTTGGCCTCCAAACGCGGCCTCTTGGACACCATTTGTCGCACCAGCCCCAGGTTGGCCCAGACGTTCATGCTGGTGATCGCGAACAGGCCGAGGCCGGTCTCGAATGTGGTCGTCGGATTCGTCCAGACGGGCCGCGTGTTGGCATACGTCCACGGGCTCGAGTTCGAAACGAACGCGAAGTGGACGCCCTGAACGGGGTCTGAGTCCGGCAGGTGAAGCGTCAACGTCGGCTCTTTGCGGGCGCTGGAGAGCATCTCCCTGACCGCGACGCGGATGTAGCGGGATGCGGTCACCTTGCGGCCCTTGTCGCGCTGGGCCTCGACGGCGGCCACCACGTCGCCGTCCACGCCCATGCCGGCGGTGAATACGCACCACCGCTCACCGCAGTCCATCAACCCGATGCGGCGCCACGCCTTGTGCCGCTTGTACGCCGACAGCAGGTCGACAAGCTGGTTTGTCGCCTCGATCGGGTCGGGGCTGATGCCGAGTGCGCGGGCGAATACGTTGGCCGAACCGCCGGGGACGACGCCGACGGCGGGGGCGGCCCCGCCAGGGCCGACCTCACCGAGGATCCCGTTCACCACCTCGTTCACCGTGCCATCGCCGCCGTGCACGATCAGCACGTCGACGCCCTCACGCGCCGCGTCGCGCCCGATCTCGATGGCGTGACCCCGGTGGTCGGTGTGGGCGACGGTGAGCTTCACGCGGCTTTCCAGCGCGTGAGCCAGCAGATCGCGGCCCGCAGGCGTGGTCGACGTCGCGTTGGGGTTGACGATCAGCACGGCGCGCACGGGGTCCGAGCCTATCTGCCACGCTCTAGGCTCGACTTCGTGATCGTTCCCTCCCCATCTACCGTTCGCCAGGCAGCCGTGGTCGTCGCACTGGAGGGTGTCGCGCTCGTCGGGGTAGCGGTGGTGCTGGTGGTGCGTCACATTGGCGGTGTTCAGGACCAGCCGTGGCTCAGCGGATACGGCACTGCCGCGTGGTTCGTGATCATGGGCGCGGGGGTGCTCGCCGCGGGATGGGCGTTATGGACGGGACGCCGGTGGGGCCGCGGCATTGCGGTGTTCGCCCAGCTGCTGCTGCTGCCGGTGGCGTGGTACATGGGCGACGGCTCACAACGCTGGGCCTACGCGATTCCGATCGGCGTCGTTGCGCTGGCGACGCTGGTGCTGTTGTTCACCCCGTCGACGCTGCAATGGCTGGGCGCTCAGGATCCGGCGAGTGCCGACAACTCCGGGCCTGATACTCGGTAGGTGATCCACTCGGTCTGCGGCCGCCCGCCGACGGCGTCGTAGAGCGCGATCGCGTTGATGTTCCAGTCCAGCACGGCCCACGACAGCCGCGTGTATCCGCCGTCGACGCATACTTTGGCCAACGTGGCCAACATCTTTCGGGCCAGTCCTCGGCGGCGGAACTGCGGGCGCACGAAGAGGTCTTCCAGATAGATGCCTGCGACGCCGTCCCAGGTGGAGAAGTTTCGGAACCACAGCGCGCCGGCCGCGGCCTGGCCGTCGATCTCCGCGATGTGCCCGTAGACCGCCGGGTGTTCGCCGAAAAGTGCGTCACGCAACTGACTTTCGGTGACCGTGCAGTCCGCGCTGGCGCGCTCGAACTCCGCCAGTTCGTGGATCATTGCGGTCAGTTCGGTCTCGTCGCCCGGTTGGACAACTCGGATGAGTTCGGTCACGGCTGCACCCCCAGCGCCGACAGGATGGTATTGAATTTCGTTGTGGTTTCCGCGACTTCGTCGTCGGGATCGGATTCGACGACGATGCCGCCACCCGAGTGCGCGTCGGCGGTACGGCGATCCGCCGACAGCTGCGCGCAGCGGATCGAGACCAGCCACCGGCCGTCGCCGCGCTGGTCGCACCAGCCGACCGCGCCTGCGTAGAAGCCGCGGTCACCCTCGAGCTCGTTGATCAGTTCGGCCGCCGCGGTGGCTGGAACTCCGCCAACCGCGGGCGTCGGGTGCAATGCAATTGCCAAATCCAGTGAGGTGGTGGACTTTTCGCGCAAAGTGCCGGTGATCGGCGTGTAGAGGTGCCAGACCGCCGCGGTCTTGCTCAGCTGCGGCGTCGACGCGATCTGAAGATCGACGCAGAAGGGGGCGAGCGCGTCACGCATCGCGTCGACCACGAGCTGGTGTTCGTGGCGATCCTTAGCCGACGCGGCGAGGGCGGCACCGCTGGCCTCGTCGGCGTCCGGGTCCGCAAGGCGCGGGGCCGAGCCGGCGAACGGCCGGCAGGTCACTTGGTCGCCACGCCGCGCAACAAGAAGCTCGGGGCTCGCGCCGACCAGTGCGGCACCCGAGTACCCCCCGCCTGCCGCGGTGAGGTCGACGAGATATGCGTTGGCGGCCGAATCGCTGGCCACCAGTCGGTGCACGATGGTGCGGGCATCCAGTGGTCCATCGGCGGCCAGTCGCAGAGCCCTGGCCAATACGACCTTGTGCAGGCCGCTGGCGGGATCCTGCAGCCGGCGCAGCGCTGCACCGATGCGTGCGCGGTGCTCTTCGGGGTCGGGCATTGACTGCGTGATCCGCACCGTCGGCAGCTCGCGAAGTGGCCAGTCGGGCAGCGTCTCGGTGAACTGCACCGCCTGCGGGCGGATCAGTGCCGCAGGTTTGGTGAGGTCAAAAGGCAAGGCGCCCAAGACAATTGGTGTGCTATGCGATGCGAGCGCGGCCCGGGCGTCGGCCAGCCGCGGGAAGGCGGTGTGCACGCCCTCGGCGACCACAACTCCGGTACGCCCTGCGAGCACGAAAGCCGGTTCGCGGGTCACGCCGGAAGGCACGGGTGGCGATGGCCCGTCAGTCCCAGCGCGCTGATCTGGCGCACACCGTGTTCGAAGCCGCACACCGCGATCGATGCGGCCACCATCGCGAACCTGATCCCTTCGGATATCTGAAGCTCGACCCACCGCGTCAGCACCGCGCGCGAGAAGTGGCCATGCCCGATGAACAGCACATCGCGCGACTCCATGTGCTCCAACGCGTACGCGATCGCCGCATCGGCCCGGTCGCTGACCTGCTGCAGGCTTTCCCCGCCAGGGCAGCCATGCGTCCAGACCAGCCAGTCGGGCACTTGCTGCTGGATCTGCTTGGTGGTCAAGCCTTCGTAGTCGCCGTAATCCCATTCGGACAGCAGGGCAGACACCTCGTCGACTTTCAGCCCGGCCAGTTCGGCGGTGACGAGCGCCCGCTGCCGCGGGCTGGAGATCACCAACGGGTTGTCGAGGGTGAGCACCGAAAGCGCGTCGGCGGTCAGCTTTGCCTGCTCGCGACCGGTCTCGGTCAGGTCGAGTTCGGTCCGGCTGGTGTGCTGACCTGATTTCGACCACGCTGTCTCGCCATGGCGAAGCAGAAACAGTCGGTGCTGCAAAACGCCCACGGGGACCGATTGTGCCGCACACACCGTTGATTGTGGGTACCCGTGCAACGATGAACACCGTGACGCGGGTACTTGCGGTCGCCAATCAAAAGGGTGGGGTTGCCAAAACGACGACGGTTGCGTCGTTGGGTGCGGCAATGGAGGAGAAGGGCAGACGGGTGCTGCTCGTCGACCTGGATCCCCAGGGATGTTTGACGTTCTCGCTGGGCCAGGACCCCGATAAGCTGGCGGTGTCGATCCATGAGGTGTTGCTCGGTGAAGTCGAACCCGACGCGGCGCTGGTCGACACTACGGAGGGCATGACGCTGCTGCCCGCCAACATCGACCTGGCGGGCGCCGAGGCGATGCTGTTGATGCGGGCTGGTCGCGAGTATGCGCTCAAACGCGCGCTGGCCAAGGTCGGCGGCAACTTCGACGTGGTGATCATCGACTGCCCGCCATCGCTTGGCGTGCTGACGCTCAACGGGCTGACCGCGGCCGACGACGTGATCGTCCCGCTGCAATGTGAGACGTTGGCGCACCGCGGCGTCGGCCAGTTCCTGCGCACCATCACCGACGTGCAGCAGATCACCAACTCGGACCTCAAGCTGCTGGGTGCGCTGCCGACGCTGTACGACTCGCGGACCACGCACAGCCGCGACGTGCTGCTCGATGTCGCCGATCGCTACGAGCTGCCGGTACTGGCGCCGCCGATTCCGCGGACTGTTCGGTTCGCCGAAGCCAGCGCGTCCGGGTGCTCGGTGCTGGCGGGCCGGAAGAACAAGGGCGCGCACGCGTACCGCGAGCTGGCCACTGCGCTTCTCAAGCACTGGAAGAACGGCAAGGCGCTGGCCACGTTCACACCTGAGCTCTAACCCGGCGCCGATGAATCTCGGTCCTGCCGCGTATCTGAACAGGCATGACAACAATTGCGGACAAAACAGTTCTGGTTACCGGGGGCAATCGCGGCATCGGCCGCGCGCTCGTTGACGACGCGCTCAGCAGAGGCGCGAGAAAGGTCTATGTCGGCACGCGCAAACCGGTGGCGAACTCGAACGCAATACCGGTGCCGCTCGACGTGACCGATGAGGCGCAGATCCAGCAGGCGGTCGCCGAGATCGGCTCGCTCGACATTCTGATCAACAACGCGGGCATCGCCGACTACGACGACCTCAGTGACCAGGCCACTTTGCAACGTCACCTCGACGTCAACCTGTTCGGGACTTTCCGGGTCACGCAGGCGTTCCTGCCGCTGCTGAGCACGTCACGGGGCGCCGTCGTCAACAACCTGTCGGTGAACGCCCTCGCACCACTGCCCCTGATCCCCGCCTACTCGGTGTCGAAGGCCGCGGCGTTCTCACTGACGCAGTCGCTGCGCACGCTGTTGGCTGAAAAGGGCGTGACCGTACACGCCGTCCTGACCGGAATCGTGGACACCGATATGACGCGCGACCTGGACGCGCCGAAAGCGTCGCCGGAGTCCGTCGCGCGCGCCATCTTCGACGGTGTGGAGAACGGCGAAGACGACATCTTCCCCGATGCGATGGCGGCGTCGATGGCGCGGGGCTGGCGCAGCGGTCCGGCCAAGGCACTGGAGCGGCAGTACGCAGCATTGGCGGGGGCGGAACGCGCTAAGGCACAAGCGAACTCGGGGTAACCAGCCGCTTGGCGGCGCCCGGATCGTGCGTCGGTATTACCGTTACGCGATCCTTGACGGCATGCAGCCGGTGCAGGGTGCGGAACGCCTCGTGTCGGTCTTCGTCGGCGAGTCCTCCTGGGTAGCTGGACTTCTGGCGGATGTCATCGATCTGGTAGGTGTGCCATGCGGCCTTGCCTGCGAGTAGCACCGGCCCGGCCGCGGTATGGAGCAGCACACCGACGCTGCCTGGGGTGTGCCCGGTGAGATCCACGACGAAGACCGAGCCGTCACCGAACAGGTCGTGGCTGCGGCTAAAGGTCAGCACCGGTGGGCCGTCGAGGTCGTAGGTGACCGTCGTGCGGAGGTCGAGTGAGTCGCGAACTCCGCCGACGGGAGCGACCTATCCCGTTGTCACCCATCAGGTTTCCAGCCTTCGACGTGCCGACAAGTTTCTCGCGCACATCGCCCATTGCGAGCACCCGGTGATCTCCGAATGCCCGGAGTGCTCGGCGCTGACTAACCCAGTGCGACGAGTTGGTCGCCGCGCTGCTCGATGATCGTCGACCCGGCCACCGCGGGCACCACCGCAGCGGAACTCTGCGGCCGTTGCACCGGAATATGTTCGACGCCTGCGCCGGTGGCCGGGTCGAACACGTCGTAGCCGCCAGTGACGGGGACCAGCAGCCGGCCGGCCATCATCGTCGCGGGGCCGAGCGGGATGTTGTTGCCCGCCGCGCTGACGCTGTAGCGATAGTGAAGTCCGTTGGCGGAGAACACCATTACGGCGTCTCCCGTCCACCAGGTGATCAGATCGCCTGCCCGCGACATCACCGCGTTCGGCGACGGCGGCTTGGCCACCAGGGTGCTCGCGACGGTCGCGCCGGTCTCGTCAACGATGTTGATCGTCGGCTTCGGTGTGGGCACGTAAACCGCCGTCGTGGTGTCGGACACCGCGACCACGCGCGCGTCCGAGTCGGTGGCGACGCCGGGCTGCGGCACGTATTTCACGTCGGGAGTGTCTTCTTCATCCGCGGGCCGCAGCAGCGTCAGCCGCAGATCGGCCTGTTTCGGGCAGGCCTCCAGCACCGACACGGCCGTCGAACTCGACTCTGCTGACACCAGCCTGCAGATCGTCGAGGCGGGCACACTCGGCTTGATCCGAGCGTCGAGCGCGCCGTACGACAGCATCCGCACCATGTCCGAGCGCCACATCTCCAGGCGGCTGTCCCCGGCCGACAGCACGACCGTGCCGTCGGACGACAGCTTCACCGCCGGGTCGGCGTACGCGGTGCGACTCGGCCCGCGCGTGCCGGTCTTGGCGTCGATCGTGCTGACCTGTCCGCAGCCGCGCACATCGGGATACACCGCGACCGCATAGTTGTACACGTAGGTGACGCCGCACAGCTCGAGGTCACGCGCGTAGGTCCACCGTGTGTTTCCAGTCGAGGGATCGCGGCCCTCGACCTCGCGGCCGTTGCCGGTGATGACATTGCCGCCGACCACCAACGGCGTGGTGGTCTTCGGGCTCGGTGCGGTCCACAGCTGCCGCAACGCGGGGGGTACCGCTTTCGCGGACTGCAGCGTCGGCGCAGGTGTCGCCGCAGGCCTGCTGATCGTGGCTCTGGCATCACTGGTCAACCAGATCAGCGCGGCGACGACGACCACCACTGCCGCGATCACCGCGGCCGCCACCAGGTCAGCCTTGGTGCGGCGTTCGGGTTTGACCATCCGTGGGACGGGCCTCCGCTAGCCGGCGTTCGCTGCTGTGGCCTTGCGCGGGCGACGGCGACGACGCCGCCGTGCCGGCGACGCCTCGTCGGCGGCGGGGACGTCACCCTCGGCGGCTTCCGCCTGCGGGGCGGATGTCTCGGGATGCCCGGTGCTCGGCTTGCCGCCGCGGGTGCGCCTGCGGTTGCGGGTCCGGCTGCGGGCGGGCTTCTCGGCGGGCTTGTCTGCGGGCGCGCGCTTGGCAGGCGCCTTGCGTGGTTCGCCGACGGTGCCAGTGGCGTCGGCAGGGATGTCCAGCTCCTCGAACAGATGAGGAGAGCTGGAGTATGTCTCGGCGGGGTCGGGGCAGTCGAGTCCCAGCGCCTTGTCGATCATTTCCCAGCGGGCCAACTCATCCCAGTCGACAAGGGTGACCGCGATCCCGGTCTTGCCGGCACGCCCGGTGCGACCGATGCGGTGCACATAGGCCTGCTCGTCCTCGGGGATCTGGTAGTTGATGACGTGGGTGATGTCGTCGATGTCGATGCCGCGAGCGGCGACATCGGTGGCGACGAGTACATCGATGTCACCGGTGCGGAAGGCTTTCAGCGCCTTTTCGCGCGCGCCCTGGCCGAGGTCACCATGCACCGCGCCGACCTTGAAGCCCCGTTCGGCCAGCTCGTCGGAGACCTTCTGTGCGGTGCGCTTGGTGCGGGTGAAGATCATCGTCGACCCGCGGCCGTTGGCCTGCAGAATTCGGCTGACCAGTTCGACCTTGTCCAGCGCGTGGGCGCGGTAGGCGAACTGCTCGGTGGTGTCATGGGTGGCCGCAGAATGCGGGGCTTCTGCGCGGATGTGCGTGGGCTGGTTCATGAACGTGCGTGCCAGCGTGATGATCGGGTCCGGCATGGTCGCCGAGAACAGCATGGCCTGCCGCTCGTCGGGAATCTGCTTGAGGATCCGCTCGATATCCGGCAGGAAGCCCAGGTCGAGCATCTCGTCGGCCTCGTCGAGCACCAGCATCGACAGCCCGCCGAGCTGCAGGTGGCCCTGCTGCGCGAGGTCGAGCAGACGCCCCGGCGTGCCGACCACGACGTCGACACCCTTCTGCAGCGCCTCGATCTGCGGCTCGTAGGGCCGGCCACCGTAAATCGATGTGACGGTCAGCTTGCGGTCAGCGGCAGTCAGGTACTTCGCGGCCATCGCGAGGTCGCCGTACACCTGCAGACAGAGTTCGCGAGTGGGGACCACGACCAGCGCGCGGGGGATACCCGTCAGCGGGCGCTCGTCGTCGCTGGTGATGCGCTGCAGCATCGGCACGCCGAAGGCCAGGGTCTTGCCCATGCCGGTGCGTGCCTGGCCGATCAAGTCGTCGCCCGCGAGTGCGAGCGGCAGCGTCAGTTCTTGGATAGCAAAGGGATGTTCCTTGCCGTCTTCGGCCAGTGCGCGCACTATTTCGTCGCGAACGCCGAGCTCGGCAAACTTCGGATTGAGATGAGTCATGCTTGGGGTACGTAGCCTTTCTGGGTCGAACCTCGTAAGTCCTCGCGGATTCCACACGCGCGCACGAGTTCGACAAAGCTACGGCCGGGGCCCTGCGTTGAGGTCGCGGGCCGACTGCGTGCACGCACATTTCTTAGGTAATGGCCGGTCAGTTTCGACCTTGTCAGTGCCAATGCCTGTACCCATGATAGCTGGCCGGGTTTGCCGAGCGGTCGGTGCGCCGCGCGGCGTCTAGAGTTGGCTCATGCATTCGACGCCATCAGCGCCCTCTCCCGAGCAGACCGCATCGGGCGTGTCGGCCGGCCATCCCGGCGTCAACGAGCTCTTCGCGCTGTTGGCCTACGGCGAGGTGGCAGCGTTCTACCGACTCACCGATGAGGCGCGGATGGCGCCGAACCTGCGCGGCCGAATCAACATGGCCAGCATGGCCGCCGCGGAGATGAACCACTACGAAGTTCTGCGGGATGCGTTGGAGCGCAGGGGAGTCGACGTGGTGCCCGCGATGACCAAGTACGCCTCGGCGCTGGAGAACTACCACCGGCTGACAACGCCGAGCACCTGGCTGGAAGCTCTCGTGAAGACCTACGTCGGCGACGCGTTGGCCGCCGACTTCTATCTGGAGATCGCCGACGCGATGCCCGACGAGGTCGCCGACGTCGTACGTGCCGTGCTGTCGGAGACAGGGCATTCGCAGTTCGTGGTCGCCGAGGTGCAGGCCGCGGTGACGGCCAGCGAGAAGCAGCGTCACCGGCTGGCGCTGTGGTCGCGTCGGCTGCTCGGTGAGGCCATCACTCAGGCTCAGTACGTCATGGCCGACCACGACGAGCTCGTCGACCTGGTGATGTCCAGTGGCGAGGGCCTCAAGCAGATGACCGAGTTCTTCGACCGGCTGCAGCACACCCACAGCACCCGCATGCGCGAGCTGGGCCTGGCCTGACCTGATCCGACGGTCGGTTCCGCCTCACTCCGCCTAATGGTCGGTTCTGGCCTCGCTCCGCTCCTCGGCGCTTGGCGGCGCCTGCGATGCTCACTCGGCCGCCACCTCCGCCTACTTCGTGCAGTTCGCGATCATCGTGTTGTTGTTCTGCACTGCAAGCGCGGTACCGGAAGCATCGGTGATGCTGCAGTTCAGCTGACCTGTCACGCTCGTCGCGGTGACCGAACTCAGCGTCACACCCGGATCCAGCACGACGGTCTTGACCCACGGCAGCGCCACGTTCACGTCGGTCTGCAACGCGCCCTGCGAATCGGTGTAGATGACCGTTACGAGGTCCAGCAGATTGCGGTTGCCCGTCACCCGGTAGGTGATCGTGTTCGGCGCGGCCGCGGGCGCAGGAGCCGCCACGGCAGGCGTTTCGGTCGGCGCGGCGCTCGCGCTCGGCGACACGGTGGTGACGGTTTCCGGCGGCAGCGTCGCCGCCGGCGGGGCGGCTGACGTGGTCGCGCGCGGTGCCGAGGTGGCGGCCGGCTGGGTTGTGGTGGCCGGCGGCGCGACCGTCGTCGACACCGAGCCGCTGTCGCCACCGCCGAGGATGACCACCGTGCAGATCACGGCGACGAGCAGAATCGCACCGGCCACCCCGGCGACCCAGATCCACCGGCGGTCGATCGGCTCGTAGTACTCCTCGATGTCGCCGTACTCGTCGTCGTACTCCTCGACACCGTCGTATTCGTCGTAGCGCTCACGGTCGAGATCGACGGTTACCCCGCCATCCTCGCGATCGCCGCGAATCCGTTCGGTCGGGGTCAAGGAATACGGTGAATGTGCGGTATATGGCCTGTTCATTCAGCTACCCCGGTCGTTTCGTCCATTGCCGGACCTGATGCTATCGAGACGTATGTGACGAATGAGGTTGACGCGCTGGGCCTTTGGTCACGGTCCGGACTCGGTTCGGTCGCGGGCCGGTCGGTTTCGCTACTCGCGTAGTGGCCGGGGACCCCCACACAGTGGGCGTCCACTAGCCTTTCTGACGAGGAACATACAAACGAAAGGGTCCAGGCGTGGAGGTCAAGATCGGTGTCACCGACAGCCCGCGCGAGCTGAACTTCAACAGCGCGCAGACACCCAGCGAGGTCGAGAAGTTGATCACCGATGCGCTCAGCAAGGATTCCGGAGTGCTCGCCCTGACCGACGAGAAGGGCCGTCGTTTCCTCGTACAGGCGTCGAAGATCGCCTACGTCGAGATCGGTGCCGCCGACATCCGCAGGGTCGGCTTCGGCGTTGGTGCAGTTGGTTCGGAGGCCGTCAAGAGCGGGTAAGCGGAACGTGGGACAGGCCGCCCCAGATGAACTGCACCGTGCCCTCCACGGCGTCGTCCTTGGAGATCGGCCGGTCATTGTTCAGCCAGTACCGGGCTGAGTCGACGCTGATGCTCACCAGCCCGACCGCGATCATTCGCGCGCGGTGCGGCTCCAGCCCGGAATCGTGGCTGATCAGGTCGAACACGGCGTCGGTGCATGCCTCGGTGGCCACCTTGACCTGCGCGGACACCTGAGGTTCGGTCACGTAGTCGTTCTCGAAGATCAGCCGGTAACCCTGGCCGTCGTGCTCGATGAAATCAAAGAACGCGTCCACGGCCGCCCGCACTCGCTGGCGGTTGTCGGTGGTGGTGCGTAGCGCCTGGCGCACGCCAGAAACCAGATTGTCCGCATGCCGCTGCAGCACGGCCAGATACAGCTCGAGTTTCGACGTGAAGTGTTGGTACAGAACGGGTTTGCTCACACCGGCGCGGTCGGCGATCTCGTCCATCCCTGCGGCGTGGTAGCCGCGGTCGACGAAAACCTCGCTGGCAGCAGCCAGCAACTGCCCGCGGCGCTCGTCGCGGGGCAGCCTGTTCCCGCGCCGCCCAGCACCGGAACCGACGCCGGTCACCCCGCCGCCATTGGCCGGTTGCGCGCCCCTGCGCGCGGCGGTGTTGGCGAGATCGCTCATCACATCCTTCGTCTGAATGCGTTTCGCAACGACATTACTACCGTTGTTTGGGGGTTCGCGGATCCACGGCATCCCGGGGCGGTGGCGCGCCGGAAGTGCAAGCCCAGCAGACTGTGCCATCCTGTTTCGGTGACCTACGACCCGGGGCGTCGCGGGAGCGGTCGCGTACCCGTGCTGCGTGACGAGTGGCGAGAGCCATTGCGCGCGCAGCGCGACCCGATCACTGAGAGCTCCGGTCGGGTCAGGTCCAATCGCGACGAGCATCGCCGCGCGCGCAAGCAGACGTGGCTTGGCCGTTTCATCCATACCTACGGATGGCGCGCCTATGCGCTGCCGGTGCTGATCGCGGTGACGGGCATCGTCGTCTACCAGACCATCACCGGAACCAGCGCACCCGCGCCCAAGCAGGCAGAGGGACCGGTGCAGGGGCCGCCGACCCTCGGGGTGGCCAGCACGCAGATCGTCGGCGCGCCGCCAAAGGGGTTGACTCAGTTCGATGTAAACCTGCCGACCGGGATACTGCCCGAGGGTGGCCCGTTCACCGAGGCCGGCGCCAAGACCTGGCACATCGTGCCGGGCACCACCCCGAAGGTCGGGGAGGGCACCACCAAGACGTTCACCTACACCGTCGAGATCGAGGACGGCATCGACACCACGTCGTTCGGCGGCGACGACGGCTTCGCCCGGATGGTCAGCGAAACGCTGGCCAACCCCAAGAGTTGGACGCACAACCCACAATTCGCGTTCACCCGCATCGACAGCGGCCAACCCGACTTCCGGGTATCGCTGACCTCGCCGATGACAGTGCGAGAAGGCTGCGGCTACGACATCCAGATCGAGACGTCCTGCTACAACCCCGCGTACTCCGACGGCCAGCCACGCGTCTTCTTCAACGAGGCCCGCTGGGTGCGCGGCGCGGTGCCGTTCCAGGGTGACATCGGTTCCTACCGGCAGTATCAGATCAATCATGAGATCGGTCACGCCATGGGCTACCAGCGCCATGAAGGATGCGCGCAGGACGGCGGCCTTGCGCCGATCAT
Source organism: Mycobacterium sp. JS623 (assembly GCF_000328565.1). Taxonomy (NCBI): domain Bacteria; kingdom Bacillati; phylum Actinomycetota; class Actinomycetes; order Mycobacteriales; family Mycobacteriaceae; genus Mycobacterium; species Mycobacterium sp. JS623. The sequence goes on from NC_019966.1 coordinate 1,436,507, forward strand.
GATGCAGCAGACGTTCGCAACCAATGACAACGACGCCGCCCGCTTCGACCCGGAGTCGGTCAAACCCGACGGCAAGACCTGTCGCTTCAACCCCTGGCCATATCCGATCGCCTGACAGCGCGTCGGGAAGCATCGCAACCGGACTACCGTTGTGCTGGGTACTGCATTGACCGTCAATCAAGGAGATTTCGTGTCGACATCGTTGCCGCCGCTGGTCGAGCCGGCGGGCGAACTGACGCGCGAAGAAGTTCAGCGCTATAGCCGTCACCTCATCATCCCGGACCTTGGGTTGGCCGGACAGAAGCGACTCAAAAACGCCAAGGTGCTTGTCATCGGCGCCGGAGGGCTGGGCTCGCCGACGCTGCTGTACCTGGCGGCCGCCGGGGTGGGCACCATCGGGATCGTCGAGTTCGACGTGGTCGACGAGTCGAATTTGCAGCGCCAGATCATCCACGGCCAGTCCGACATCGGCCGGTCGAAGGCAGAAAGCGCTCGTGACTCGATCCGCGAGGTCAACCCGCTGGTCGAGGTGCGGCTGCATGAATTGCGCCTGGAGCCGGACAACGCGGTCGATCTGTTCAGGCAGTACGACCTGATCCTCGACGGGACCGACAACTTCGCGACCCGTTATCTGGTCAACGACGCCGCCGTGCTGGCGGGCAAGCCGTATGTGTGGGGGTCGATTTACCGCTTCGAGGGTCAGGTTTCGGTGTTTTGGGAGGACGCGCCCGACGGGGCAGGCCTGAACTACCGCGACCTGTACCCGGAGCCGCCGCCACCGGGCATGGTGCCGTCGTGCGCCGAGGGCGGTGTGCTGGGCATACTCTGCGCGTCGATCGCGTCGGTGATGGGCACTGAGGCCATCAAGCTGATCACCGGCATCGGCGAACCGCTGCTGGGCCGCCTGATGGTCTATGACGCACTGGATATGACGTATCGCACCATCAAGATCCGCAAGGATCCCGCCACTCCGAAGATCACCGAGCTGATCGACTACGAGGAGTTCTGCGGTGTGGTGTCCGAAGCGGCGGCCGAGGCGGCTGCCGACTCGACGATCACTCCGCGGGAGCTGCGGGAGCTGCTGGACTCCGGTAAGCCGTTGGCGTTAATCGACGTTCGCGAACCGGTCGAGTGGGACATCAACCGCATCGAGGGCGCCGAGCTGATCCCCAAGGGCGCCTTCGAATCCGGCGAGGCGTTGGCCAAGCTGCAAGTCGACCGCACCCCGGTGTTCTACTGCAAGACCGGCGTTCGCTCGGCCGAGGTGCTCGCCATCGTGAAGAAGGCCGGTTTCTCCGATGCGATGCATGTGCAGGGTGGGATCGTCGCATGGGGCAAGCAACTCGAACCCGACATGGTGATGTACTAACGCCGGGTTTGCCGTACCTCGCCTTAGGCTGAGGTGGTGAGTGCCGAACCGCCGCCGGATCATGTGCTGGCGGCGTTCGGATTGATGGGTGTGCGCCCCGTTGCGCTCGGCTCCGCCTGGGAGGGCGGCTGGCGCTGCGGTGAGGTCGTGCTGTCGATGGTGGCCGACCACGCGCGGGCGGCGTGGTCGGCAAAAGTCCGCGAGACGTTGTTCGTCGACGGTGTGCGGCTGGCCCGGCCGGTGCGCTCGACCGACGGCCGCTATGTCGTAGCGGGCTGGCGGGCCGACACGTACGTCGCGGGCACGCCCGAGCCGCGTCACGACGAGGTGGTCTCCGCGGCGGTGCGACTTCATGAAGCGACGGCCAAGCTGGAACGGCCCCGCTTTCTGACCCAGCCGCCCGTCGCGCCGTGGGCCGACGTCGACGTGTTCATCGCCGCCGACCGCGCGGCATGGGAGGAGCGCCCGCTGCACTCGCTGCCGCAAGGTGCGCGGGTGTCGCCCGGCTCTCCTGATGGTCAGCGTTCGGTTGAGCTCATCACGCAGCTGGCCTCGCTGCGCCGGCCGACGAAGAGCCCCAACCAGCTGGTGCACGGCGATCTGTACGGCACAGTGCTTTTCGCGGGCACCGCGGCGCCAGGCATCACCGATATCACGCCGTACTGGCGGCCATCGTCGTGGGCGGCGGGGGTGGTCGTCGTCGACGCGCTGTCATGGGGCGAGGCCGACGATGGGCTGATCGAGCGCTGGAGCCCGCTGCCTGAGTGGCCGCAGATGTTGTTGCGCGCGTTGATGTTCCGGCTCGCCGTGCATGCGCTGCATCCGCGGTCGACGGGGGCGGCGTTCCCGGGTCTGGCGCGCACGGCCGCGTTGGTGCGGCTGGTGCTCTAACGGCGCCGAGTGTGGGCTCGATGCACACTTTGGCGCCCGTAAGTGTGCGGGTAACCCACGTTCGCGCGCCTAGAACTGGTGGCGCACTTCCGACAGGTTGATCCGGCCGTCGCTCGCCAACACCCCTTCAGCGCGCAAAAATTCGAGCTGTCGCGTCGTCAGGTGTGGCGCGGGACGCCCCGACGCCCTGATCACCCGATGCCACGGCAGATCCGACGAATCGGTCCGCATGATCCAGCCGACGATGCGCGGGCTGGACAGCCCGGCCGCATCGGCGATATCGCCATAGGTCGACACCCGCCCGGCCGGGATCGACGCGACCAGCGCACGCACGTTTTCGACCTGTTCGTCGGTGACTGCCGACATATCAGCCGCGCTCCAGCTGCTTGCGGATCACCGCCGCAGTGTCGGCGGGCCGCGCCTGTGGCACCATGTGGTCGCAGTCGAACTCCAGCAGTGTGATGTCGGGCCGCTCGCGCAGGCCGGCAAGCAATTCCCCGGTGACGTACGGCGGGTCCGTCTTGGTGGCTAGCACCAATGTGATCGGTATGCCGTAGGGCGGCAACCGAACTGGCCGCGCCAGCTCACTCCAGTACGACAACATCGCCGGAATGCTGAGCCGCCATCCTGCGCGCCCGCCCGGCAGGTCGATCAGGTGCTCGTCGAGCTCGCGGTCCAGCTCGTCGGCGTCGACCTCGCCCCACGAGCCGTTGACCTTCTCGGCTCGCGCCTCTGCGCGGTCGGTGTAGTCCGGCGAGCCGAACATCTCGTCGGCGATGTCGCGCATCCACCCGCCGTCCAGCCCGACCGCGGGATCGAGCAGCACCAACGACGACACCAGATCCGGGCGTACCGCAGCCAGATTCAGCGCAATCGCCCCGCCGAATGAATGCCCGACCACCACCACCGGCCCCTCCGCCTCGGCGTCCAGTAGCCCGGCCAGCGCGTCGACGTTCGCGTCGATGCTCCACGGCGCCGCCCACGACGACCGCCCGTGTCCGATCAGATCCGGAGCGACGATCGCGAATTCAGGCAGATGCTTCGTCGCCAGCGTCTGCCAGCGCAGGCCGTGCCCCGTCAGGCCATGCACGGCCAGGATCTGCGGGGGGCGGGTCGGTCCGTAGCGATGCACGTGCAGCAAGTCGGTCACAGCGTCGATGCTGCCAGCAGCCCGCGACACTAAATGTCGGACCCCCGTGGTGTCATGCCAACATGTCCGCACCGCAGACCGAACTGACCCGCACCGCCCTCACCGAACCAGGGACGCGCGGTGTGGTGCGCGTGCTGGGCGGAGCCGGTACTGGCAAGAGCACCTTGCTGATTCGGACCGCGACCGCCCACATCGCCGCGGGCAGTGATCCCGAATCGGTTCTGCTGCTGACCGGTTCGGCCCGGCTTGGTAGCCACGCGCGGGCGGCAATCACGTCGGCGTTGTTGTCGGCGGGCAGTCGCGCTGTCGTCCGGGAACCGTTGGTACGCACCCTGCACTCCTACGCGTTCGCGATACTGTGGTTGGCGGCACAGCGCAACGGTGACCCGCCGCCGCGACTGATCACCAGCGCCGAACAGGACGGCATCATCCGCGAACTGCTCGCCGGCGACCTCGAAGACGGTGACGCGTCACCGGTCGGATGGCCCAGACAACTGCGGCCCGCGCTCAGCACCGTCGGATTCGCCAACGAATTGCGCGACCTGTTGTCGCGCTGCACCGAGCGTGGCGTGGATCCCGTTGCGCTGCAACGCATCGGGCGCACCAGCGGGCGCCTCGAATGGCTGGCTGCGGGTCAGTTCGCGCAGGCCTACGAGCAGATCATGCTGCTGCGATCCGCCGTCGGCATGGCAGCGCCGCAGGCCACCGTGCCCGCGCTGGGAGCAGCCGAACTCATCGGCGCCGCACTTGAAGCGTTCGCAACCGACGCGGACCTGCTGGCCGCCGAGCGCGCCAGAATCAAGCTGCTACTCGTCGACGACGCGCAGCACCTCGATCCGCAGGCGGCCCGGCTGGTTCGCGTGCTGTCGGCGGGCGCCGAACTGACCGTCATCGCCGGCGACAGCACCCAGTCGGTGTTCGGATACCGCGGCGCCGACCCGTCGCTGCTGCGTGGTGACGAGCCCGCCATCACCCTGACCGAGTCGTTCCGGTGTGCGCCGCTCATCGCCGACGCCATCACCGCGGTTGCCCGACGGCTGCCGGGTGCCGGTGCGGCGCGGCGGGTGACCAGTGCCGCGGACCTCCCGGGCGCGCTGAATGTCCGGATCGCCGCGACGCCACATGCGGAGTCGGCGTTGATCGCCGACGCCCTGCGCCGCGCCCACCTGGTCGACGGTGTGCCGTGGTCGCGGATGGCGGTGATCGTGCGGTCGGTGCCGCGGCTGGGCGCGCCGCTGGCCCGCGCCCTGGTATCGGCCGGCGTGCCGGTGGACGCCCCGCTGCCCAGCACTCCTCTGGCCGACCAGCCTGCGGTGCGCGCGCTGCTGACCGTGCTTGACGCCACCGAGCGTGGGCTCGACGGCGAGCGGGCGCTGTCGTTGCTGACAGGGCCCATCGGCCGGGTCGATCCGGTGTCGCTGCGTCAGCTGCGCCGCGCGTTGCGCCGAGCCGACGGCGGCCAGCCGCCGCGGGAGTTCACCGACCTGCTTGTCGCGGCGCTCCACAACGACACCGACGGCCTTTCCGCCGACCTCGGCCGCCCCTTGCGGCGCGTGCGCGCCGTGCTCGCCGCAGCCCGCGCCAGCGCAGCCGAAGGCCAAGATCCCCGCTACACGCTGTGGCAGGCATGGCATCGGTCCGGCCTGCAGCGGCGCTGGCTGACCGCAAGCGAACGCGGCGGCCTCGCGGGTGCACAGGCCGACCGCGACCTCGACGCGGTGACAGCGCTGTTCGACATCGCCGAGCAATACGTGAGTCGGACGACAGGAGCGTCGCTACGCGGACTCATCGACCATGTCGAGGCGATGGGACTGCCCGCGACCCCCCGCGAGCAACTGCCCGAACCCGACGCGGTCGCCGTCCTGTCCGCCCATGCGGCGCTCGGCAGGGAATGGGATTTCGTCGTCATCGCGGGATTGCAGGAAGGGTTGTGGCCGAACACGACTCCCCGTGGCGGCGTGCTGGGCACCCAGCAGCTGGTCGACGTCATGGACGGCGTCGCGACGGAGGTCGACCGCGGATTGTCGAGCAGGGCGCCGTTGCTGGCCGAGGAACGCAGGCTATTGATCGCCGCCATGGGCCGCGCCCGCAGCCGCCTGCTGGTGACCGCGGTCGACAGCGACTGCGGCGACGAGTCGATGCTGCCGTCGCCGTTCTGCTACGAGCTCGCGGCACTCGCCACCGACAGCGAACCCGAACCGCCAGCGCCGATCCATGCCCCGCGGGTGCTGGCCCCGCCCGCACTGGTCGGGCGGCTGCGCTCTGTCGTGTGCGCCGCACCTGATGACGTGGATGACGCCGTACGGGCATGTGCGGCAACACAACTGGCGCGGCTCGCGGAGGCCGGTGTCACCGGCGCCGACCCTGCCCAGTGGTACGGCATGACGCCGTTGTCCAGCGACGAACCGCTGTGGGACGGTGACGATCACGTCGTCACGCTGTCACCCTCGACGCTGCAGATGCTGACCGACTGCCCATTGCGCTGGCTCCTCGAGCGCCACGGCGGCTCCGATGGACGCGATGTGCGGTCGGCGATCGGTTCACTGCTGCATGCGCTCGTCGCGGAGCCGGGTAGGACCGAAACCCAGATGCTCAACGATCTCGAAAAGCTCTGGAGCAAGCTGCCGTTCGACTCTCAATGGTTTTCGGATAACGAGCTGGCGCGGCATCGCGCGATGCTGTCAACCTTCGCGCAATGGCGTGCGCAGACCCGCGGCGAGCTGACCGAGGTGGGCACCGAGATCGACCTCGATGGCACAGTCGGTCCCGGGGTGCGGGTGCGTGGGCGCCTGGACCGGCTCGAGCGCGACGCGGCAGGCCGGTTGGTGGTGGTTGATATCAAGACCGGCAAGACACCGGTCAGCAAGGACGATGCTCAACGTCACGCCCAGCTTGCGATGTACCAGCTCGCCGTCGCGGAAGGGCTACTGCCAGAGGGTGATACGCCGGGCGGCGGTCGGCTGGTCTATCTCGGCAAGGCCGGATCGGGTGGCGCCACCGAGCGCGAGCAGGATCCGCAGTCAGACGACACGCGTGCCGAATGGCTCGAGTTGGTGCAGCAGGCGGCGGCTGCCACGCAGGGGCCGACCTTCGTCGCGCGGGTCAACGACGGCTGTGCGCACTGCCCGGTGCGAGCCATGTGCCCGGCCCAGGCCATCGCCGGTGGGCGGTCATGACCCCGCGCTACAGCCCGGCCGAACTGGCCTCTGCGCTCGGCCTTTTCGCGCCTACCGACGAGCAGGCGGCGGTGATCGCCGCTGCGCCGGGCCCGCTCGTGGTTATCGCAGGCGCCGGTGCGGGCAAGACGGAAACCATGGCGGCCAGGGTGGTGTGGTTGGTGGCGAATGGCTACGCCCGCCCCGGGGAGGTACTTGGCCTGACCTTCACACGCAAGGCCGCGGGTCAGCTGCTGCGACGTGTCCGTACGCGGCTGGCACGGCTGGCAGGCGCCGGTCTGGTTCCCGGCGGTTGCGACGCAGCCGACGACCCCGCGACCGTCAGCACCTATCATGCGTTCGCCGGCAACCTGCTGCGCGAACACGGGCTGCTGTTGCCAGTCGAGCCCGACACCCGGCTGCTCAGCGAAACAGAGTTGTGGCAATTGGCATTTCGAGTCGTGTGCGAGCACCCCGAGCATCTCGACACCGACAAGACTCCGGCCTCGGTCACGGCGATGGTGCTGCGGCTCGCGGGCCAGCTGGCCGAACATCTCGTGGACACCGCACAGCTGCGCGACACCCACGTCGAACTCGAACGACTCGTGCATACGTTGCCTGCGGCTCCATTTCAACGCGACCGCGGACCCAGCCAGTGGCTGCTGCGCATGTTGGCCACCCAAACCGAACGCACGCAACTGGTCCCGCTGATCGAGGCCCTGCACGCGCGCATGCGGGCCGAGAAGGTGATGGACTTCGGCATGCAGATGGCCTCGGCCGCCCGGCTGGCTTCGGCGTTCCCTCAAGTCGGCCAGCAGCTGCGCGAAAGGTATCGGGTGGTCCTGCTCGATGAGTACCAAGACACCGGGCACGCCCAACGCGTCGCGCTGTCGTCACTGTTCGGCCGTGGCGTCGACGACGGCCTCGCGCTGACCGCGGTCGGTGATCCGATCCAATCGATCTACGGTTGGCGGGGTGCCTCGGCGACCAACCTGCCGCGGTTCACCACCGACTTCCCGCGCGCCGACGGCACCCCGGCGCCCACCCTGGAACTGCGGACCAGTTGGCGCAATCCGCCGCGGGCGCTCCATCTGGCCAATGCCGTGTCCGCCGAGGCGCGGCGGCGTTCCGTCGCGGTGCGCGCCTTGAGGCCCAGGCCCGACGCCCAGCCCGGCGTAATCCGATGTGCCTTGCTGAATGACGTTGCCGCCGAACATGATTGGGTCGCAGATCATGTCGCGGCGCTGTATCACGGTGCTGACGGCCCTACACCAACCGCAGCCGTGCTGGTGCGCCGCAACGCGGACGCCGCGCCGATGGCGGACGCACTGACCGCGCGTGGCGTCCCCGTCGAGGTCGTCGGTCTGGCCGGACTTCTTTCGGTGCCCGAGGTCGCCGATCTGGTGGCGATGCTGCGGCTCGTCGCGGACCCGACGGCAGGGGCAGCCGCGATGCGGGTGCTCACCGGACCGCGGTGGCGGCTCGGCGGTCGTGACATCGCCGCGCTGTGGCGGCGCGCGGTCGAACTCGATGACCGGCCGACGCGCGAGGCGACCACCGAGCAGATCGTGGCTCAGGCAGCCGCCGACGCGGACGCCGCCTGCTTGGCCGATGCGATCTGTGACCCCGGCCCTGCGCACACGTATTCCGTTGCAGGGTATCCGCGTATCGTCGCGCTCGGCCGCGAGCTGACGGCGCTGCGCGCGCACCTGACGCATCCGCTGCCCGACCTCATCGCCGAGGTCCGGCGGGTACTCGGGCTCGACGCCGAAGTTCGTGCGGCCAGGCCGGTGGCCGCGGGGTGGTCTGGCACCGAGCATTTGGACGCGTTCGCCGACGTGGTGGCCGATGTCGCCGGTCGGCCAGGGGCGACGGTGCAGGGGCTGCTGGCATATCTGGACGCTGCCGAACAGGTGGAGAACGGGCTGGCGCCTGCCGAGGTGTCCGTCGCGACGGACCGTGTGCAGATCCTCACCGTGCACGCCGCGAAAGGGCTGGAGTGGCAGGTCGTGGCGGTGCCGCACTTGTGTGGCAGGGTGTTCCCGTCGACGGCGTCGACGCGAACCTGGCTCACCGACGCGGGCGATCTGCCGCCGCTGCTGCGCGGTGATCGCGCGACTGTCTCCGAGCTTGGCGTGCCGGTGCTGGACACGTCGGACGTGAACGATCGAAAGAGGTTGTCCGACAAGATCTCCGATCACAAGCGCAGCCTCGAACAGCGGCGTATCGATGAGGAGCGTCGGCTGCTGTATGTGGCGCTGACCCGCGCCGAGGACACCCTGCTGCTGTCGGGGCACCATTGGGGCGCGTCCGAGGCCAAGCCTCGTGGTCCCTCCGATTTTCTCTGTGAGCTCAAGGACATCATCGAGACGTCGGAGGCAGCGGGCGATCCGTGTGGCGTCATCGACCACTGGGCGCCTGCGCCGCCGGATGGCACGCCGAACCCGTTGCGCGACAGGGCAATCGAAGCGCTGTGGCCCACCGATCCGGCCGGTACGCAACGAACCCGTGTGGACAGCGGTGCGGCGATGGTGATCCACGCAATGTCGGGTGATCTTACCGCAAAGACCGACGACGTCGACGGCTGGGTGGCCGACGTCGACGCCCTGCTGGCCGAACGCGACCGCGTGGCCGACGCGCCCACCCCGGCTCTGCCGACACAGCTGTCGGTGAGCACACTGGTCGAGCTCGGTCGCGACCCCGACGCCGTCGCGCAACGGCTGCGCCGTCGGCTGCCGACCCGGCCTGACCCACACGCCTTACTGGGCACCGCTTTTCACGACTGGGTGCAGCGCTTCTTCCACGCCGAGCGACTGTTCGACCTCGACGATCTGCCCGGGGCCGTCGACCGCGACGCCGGCGCCGCCGAAGAGCTCGCCGAGTTGCAGGCCGCGTTCGCAGTGTCAACGTGGGCAGCCCGCACGCCCATCGATGTGGAGGTTCCGTTCGACATGGTCATCGGCGGGCGCGTGGTGCGCGGACGCATCGACGCCATCTTCGCCGACGACGACGGCGGCACCACGGTGGTCGACTGGAAGACCGGCGACCCGCTCGACACGCCAGAAGCCAACCGGCATGCGGCAATTCAGCTGGCCGTATACCGGCTGGCGTGGGCGCAACTACACAAGTGCCCGATCGAGACGGTGCGCGCGGCATTCCATTACGTACGATCCAGCCGAACGGTCACCCCGGACACGCTGCCCGGCCCCGATGACCTCATCGCTTTGATCGAGGCGGCCTAGGAGTTCCGATAGATCTTCAGCGCGGAGGTGATCATCGGAATCTGCAGCGGCAGGCGGGCGATCGCGCCGAGACGCATGAAGAGCGGCTTGTCCTTCCACACCCGAACCAAGTTGACGTTCGCCGGGAACACGGCGACGAACAGCGCGACCGCCGACAGTGCGCCGAATCTGCGGGTGCGTGGCGACAACAGCAGCCCACCGACCGCCAGCTCTGCCAGCCCGGAGGCCTGGGTGTACAACCGCTGGCTGCCCGGCAGTTCCACGGGGACGATCGCGTCGTAGGGCTTGGGCATCACGAAGTGCAGGACACCTGAGCCCAGCAGGAGCGCCGCCAGACGGTAGACAGGCGTCGGGTTGGCAAGCTGCTGCAGTTCAGGCGGGGGTGAGGTCATGGTTACATTGTGGCGTGCGCCCCCTGGGATCGATGACGGGTTGTCGTGGCTAAAGGCGAACTGCGAAGTCGGCTGGCGGCCGTCGAGGAGAACCTGACCTCTCGACCGGATGCTGCGCTCGTCGATATCCTGCGCATCCCCGAGCCGTTCGTCAGCCCTGGCCAGCGAATTTTCCGCCGAATCGTCTACGCGCTGCTGGCGCTGTTCGCCGCGGTGTTCATCGTGTATCTGGACCGCCACGGATACCGGGATGTGCGCAACGAAATCGGGCAGTCCGAGGGCAGCGGCGAGCTGTCGTTCCTCGATTGCTTCTACTACGCGACGGTCTCGTTGTCGACGACGGGGTACGGCGACATCACGCCGATCACGTCGTCCGCGAGGCTGGTCAACGTTCTGGTGATCACCCCGCTGCGCATCGCATTCCTGATCGTCCTGATCGGTACGACGGTCGAGACGCTGACCACCCAGTCGCGTCAGGCATTGAAGATCCAGCGATGGAGGAGCAGAGTGCGCAACCACACCGTCGTCATCGGATACGGCACCAAGGGCAGGACGGCGGTGGCCGCGATGGTCGGCGACGAGGTGGCACCGGCCGACATCGTCGTCGTCGACGAGAACGTCACGGCGCTCGAACGCGCGAAGAGCGCGGGTCTGGTCACCGTGCACGGGAATGCGACCAAGTCCGAGGTGTTGCGGCTCGCCAGCGCCCAGCACGCGAAGTCGATCATCGTCGCGACCGACGACGACGCCAGTGCCGTCTTGGTCACCCTGACCGCCCGGGAGCTCGCGCCCAAGGCCAAGATCATCGCCGCCGTCCGAGAAGGAGAAAACCAGCATCTGCTGCGCCAGTCGGGTGCCGACTCGACGGTGGTGACGGCCGAGACCGCGGGTCGGCTGCTGGGAATCGCGATCCAAACGCCCAGTGTTGTCGAGATGATGGAGGACCTACTGACGCCCGCCGCCGGGTTTGCGCTTGCCGAACGTGAGGTCGAAACCAAGGAGGTCGGCGGTTCACCACGGCACCTGACCGACATCGTCTTGGGCGTCGTTCGTGACGGTCGGCTGCTGCGGGTCGACGAGCCCGAGGTTGATGCGCTCGAGTCCACCGACCGGCTGCTGTACATCCGCAGCGCGGAAGCCGAACGATGACCTCAGGCTTTCAGCTTCGCAACGTCCCGCTGCTGTCGCGTGTCGGCGCCGATCGCGCTGACGCGCTGCGCACCGACGTCGACGCGGCCATCGACGGATGGCCCGACGCTCTACTGCTGCGGGTCGACCGGCGCAATCAAGTGCTGATCTCTGCCGGCCAAGTGGTGCTCGGCAAGGCCGCCGCGCTGGGGGACAAACCGCCGGAGAACGCCGTGTTTCTGGGCCGCCTCGCCGACGGCCGGCATGTATGGGCGATTCGCGCCGCGCTGGAGGGGCCCGAGGACCCGCACGCCGAAACCGAGGTGCTCGACCTGCGGCGCGCGGGGCAGATTTTCGACGACGTCAGCGCGCAGCTCGTCGCGACCGCCACCGCCCTGCTGAACTGGCACGACAATGCGCGGTTCAGCGCGGTCGACGGCGCGCCGACCAAGTCGATCAAGGGTGGCTGGTCACGCGTCAACGCCACCAACGGGCACGAGGAGTTTCCCCGCATCGACCCGGCCGTGATCTGTCTGGTGCACGACGGCCATGACCGCGCCGTACTGGCCCGGCAGACCGTCTGGCCTGAGCGGTTGTTCTCACTGCTGGCCGGTTTTGTGGAGGCCGGCGAATCGTTCGAGGCATGCGTGGCCCGCGAGATCCGCGAGGAGATCGGGTTGACGGTCACCGACATCCGCTATTTGGGCAGCCAACCGTGGCCCTTTCCACGCTCGCTGATGGTCGGCTTCCACGCGCTGGGCGACCCGGCCGAGGAGTTCTCCTTCAACGACGGCGAAATCGCCGAGGCGGCGTGGTTCACGCGTGCCGAGGTGCGAGAAGCGCTCGAGCACGGCGATTGGAATAGCGACTCACCGTCGCGGCTGCTGCTGCCCGGGTCGATCTCGATCGCCAGGGAGATCATCGAATCCTGGGCAGCGCAAGAACTAACTGGCTAGCTTCGCCAGCTTGGCTTTGACCTCTGCGCCGCTTGGGTTGGTCAGCGTCGAGCCATCCGCGAACTTCAGCGTCGGCACCGTCTGATTGCCGCCATTGACCGATGCCACAAACTGCGCCGCGGCGGGATCGGCTTCGATATCGACCTCGGCGAACGAAATGCCCTCCGCCTTCAAAATCTTTTTCAGGCGGAAGCAGTAGCCACACCATGAGGTGCTGTACATGGTCAAAGCGCTCATAAGCCGTCCAACGTAACGGATACCCGCAACATGCCCGCGCCGCACCCGGCATATGTCACAGCCCCCTGCCAAGATGGACCGCATGTCGGTCGAGGCACCCAGTTCGCGTGACGAACTCCTCGCTGACCTCGACGACGAACAGCGCGAAGCAGTCCTCGCCCCGCGCGGTCCGGTCTGCGTGCTGGCCGGTGCAGGCACCGGCAAGACCCGCACCATCACCCGCCGCATCGCCCACCTCGTGGCGGCGGGACACGTCGCACCCCAGCAGGTGTTGGCGGTGACGTTCACGTCGCGCGCTGCAGGCGAGATGCGCGGCCGGTTGCGTGCCCTCGACGACGGTGCGGGCACGGGTTCGGTGCAGGCAATGACGTTTCACGCCGCCGCGCGCCGCCAGCTGTCGTACTTCTGGCCGCGCGTCGTCGGCGACACCGGGTGGCAGCTGCTCGACACGAAGTTCTCGGTCGTCGCGCAGGCTGCCAACCGGGCGGGGATGTCGACCAGCACCGATGACGTGCGTGACCTCGCGGGCGAAATCGAATGGGCCAAGGCATCTTTGATTAGTCCCGAGGGCTATGGCGCCGCCGTTGCGCAGGTCGGCCGCGACATTCCGTTCGATGCCGCGAAGATCGCCGCCGTCTACGCCGGATACGAAAAGCTCAAGGCCCGCCACGACGGCATGGCGCTGCTGGATTTCGATGACCTGCTGCTGCATACCGCCGCCGCGATCGAAAACGATGACGCCGTCGCACAGGAATTCCGCGACCGCTACCGCTGCTTTGTCGTCGACGAATACCAGGACGTCACGCCGCTGCAGCAGCGTGTGCTCGACGCCTGGCTCGGCAACCGCGACGACCTCACCGTCGTCGGCGACGCGAACCAGACCATCTACTCGTTCACCGGCGCCACCCCGCGTTATCTACTCGACTTCTCACGGCGCTTTCCCGACGCCGCGGTGGTTCGGCTTGAACGTGACTACAGGTCCACTCCGCAGGTGGTGTCGCTGGCCAATCGGGTCATCGCCGCCGCCCGCGGCCGGATGGCGGGCAGCAAGCTGCACCTCGTCGGCCAGCGCGACCCTGGACCCAACCCGACCTTCAACGAGCATCCCGACGAGGTCGCCGAGGCCAACGCAGTGGCCAAGAAGATCAAGAACCTGATCGAATCGGGCACCGCGGCCGCCGAAATCGCTGTGCTGTATCGCATCAACGCGCAGTCCGAGGTCTACGAGGAGGCGCTGACCGAGGCCGGCGTCCCATTCCAGGTTCGCGGCGGCGAAGGGTTCTTCAGCCGCCAAGAGATCCGCCAGGCGCTGCTGGCGCTGCAGCGCGCGGCCGAACGAGACGTCGAAGGCGCACTTCCCGACATCGTGCGCGCCGTCCTCGAACCGCTGGGTCTGACCGCCGAACCGCCGGCGGGCACCCGAGCCCGCGAGCGGTGGGAGGCGCTCGCCGGGCTTGCCGAACTCGTCGACGAAGAGGTGGCGCTGCGGCCGGCGTTGGACCTTCGCTCACTGCTGGCCGAACTGCGTCAGCGCGCCGACGCACGCCACCCACCCACAGTGCAGGGCGTCACGCTGGCGTCGCTGCACGCCGCGAAGGGCCTGGAGTGGGATGCGGTGTTCCTCGTTGGGCTTGCCGACAACACTTTGCCCATCTCGCACGCGCTCGCGCACGGCCCCGACAGCGAACCGGTCGAAGAGGAACGCCGGTTACTTTATGTCGGAATCACAAGGGCCAGAACGCATTTGGCGCTCAGTTGGGCGTTGGCCAGGGCGCCGGGCGGTCGGCAGAGTCGACGTTCGTCGCGGTTCCTCAACGGCATCGCCCCGCAGTCGCCCAGTGACGCCACCCCGAACCGAGCGCGCCGCCCGCGCGGTGCCACACCACGCTGTCGGGTCTGCAACGGCGCGCTGACGACACCGCCGGCGATCATGCTGCGGCGCTGCGAATCCTGCCCGTCCGACATCGACGAGGAGCTCCTCGCCCAGCTGAAGGATTGGCGGCTGCGCACCTCGAAGGAGATGAGCGTGCCTGCCTATGTGGTGTTCACCGACAACACGCTGATCGCCATCGCCGAGACGCTGCCAACCGACGATGCGGGGCTGGTCGCGATCCCCGGCATCGGCGCGCGCAAGCTCGAGCAGTACGGCCCGGACGTGCTGGCGATGGTGAAAGGCCGGAGCCGCTAGATCGGCGACATCTCAGAGACGGCCAATCGTCGTAAAAATCGTGCCAAAACCGCTGGTCAAAAATTGATTGTCTGCGGAAGCTGATACCGTTAGCCTCAAGATCACACCGCGAGTCGAAAGGAGGGTGCCCGGATCATGTTGAGCAATAAAGCGTTAACCGGCGTAGGCGTCGACGTTATGGCTGCCGGCATGTCGCGCACCCTTCACGTCGCCGAGGCTGCTGCCGCTGCCACGCCGCACCCCGCTTTCTGGGCGTACCCAGGTGCGGGTGCCGCGGCCGCCATTTCGCCGCAGCGCAAGCGTCGCAACGCTACCGCGACTGGACAGTCCGTGGATCGAGGCACCACCTAGGTAGAGCCTCGAACGAAGCCGAAAGGCCACGGACCCGCAGTCAAGGATCCGTGGCCTAATTTTTTGGGAAGCCATTCCGGACTACCGAAAGACCTGGTCAAGGATCCATCAGAAGACAGATGGCCGACGAAACCAACGACCAGGAAGGTGCAGTCATGTCGACGGCGATGAGCGCTCGCGCGAAGAGCTTCGAATCAGAGACATGCGGTGAAAGACCGATGCTGTCGGTGCCATGTCATGTCGGTAACCCCGATTTGTGGTTCGCAGAGAACCCGCTTGACCTCGAGCGCGCCAAGGCGCTGTGCGCGGATTGCCCGATCCGCCGCGAGTGCCTGGATGCGGCGCTGGAACGCCAGGAGCCGTGGGGCGTTTGGGGTGGCGAGATCCTCGAGCGCGGCACGATCATTGCGCGTAAGCGCCCGCGTGGACGGCCACGCAAGAACACAGTGGAAAGCCCGGCAGCCGCCTAAGCGCTGCCGGGTTTTCCCGTTTCAGGCGTCAATTAACTTGAGCGACAATGTCTCGCGGACTCAGGCCGCTTCTTCGGCGAAGCCAGGGATGAGTTCGGTGGCAAGCCTTCTAACCGGAATGTGCGCATCGAGCTGACAAGCGATCGCCACGTTGGAAGCGATCACCCGCAGCGGAATCGCCAACTTCGCCGGGAGATCCATCTGCCGGGCGGCCTTGATCTGGCCCGCGGCGCGGTCCGGCTTCATGTTCATGGCGGTGATCTTCTGCAGCCACTTACGCGTGTAGTGAAACTCCTCGACCTCGAGCGGTTCCACGTACTGCCGCATCATTTCGTCCATCTCGCGCTTGGACACCTGCTCGCCCTTCTGGACGAAGCCGATCTGTTGCATGGTCGCCAGCAGGTTTTCGTAGTCGTCGTTGAGCGCATAACGCGTCGACAGACCGATTTCGACCGGAATGCCGCCGGGCAGCGGAGCGACCGCGCCGAAGTCGATCACGCCCATCTTGTCGCCGGGCAACAGCATGAAGTTCCCGGGATGCGCGTCGCCATGCATCATCTCGAGACGGCGCGGTGCATCGTAGGTCAGCTCAAAAAGCCTGGTGCCCATGAGATCTCGCTGCTCGGTAGTCCCTTCGCGGATGATCACCGACAACGGAATGCCTTCAATCCACTCCTGGATCACGACCTTCGGCGCGCTGGCGACAATGTGCGGCACGACGAAATGCGGATGTCCCTCATAGGCTTTGGCGAACGCACGCTGGTTTTCGGCTTCCAGCCGGTAGTCCAATTCCATCTCGGTGCGCTCGATCAACTCGTCGACCACACCCTGCACATCGGCGCCGGGGGAGAGCTGCTTGAACACACTGACCATGCGCTTCATGGTCTTCAGGTCGGCGCGCAGCGCCTCGTCGGCGCCTGGGTACTGAATCTTCACCGCGACCTCGCGGCCGTCCGACCACACCGCCTTGTGCACCTGGCCGATGCTGGCCGAAGCCACCGGTGTGTCGTCGAACGAGGCAAATCGCTCGCGCCACTTGGTGCCCAACTGCGCGTCCAGCACGCGGTGCACCTTGGCCGCGGGCAGCGGCGGCGCCTCGCGTTGCAGCTTGGTCAGCGCCTCGCGGTAGGGCTTGCCGTACTGCTCGGGGATCGCGGCCTCCATGACCGACAGGGCTTGCCCGACCTTCATCGCCCCGCCCTTGAGCTCACCGAGCACGGTGAACAACTGCTGGGCGGCCTTGTCCATCAACTCGGCGTTGACCTCGTCCTTAGACGTGCCGGTCAGCCGTTTTCCGAAGCCCAACGCGGCCCGGCCTGCCATGCCAACAGGCAAGCTCGCCAGCTTGGCGTTGCGCGCGGCCCGACCCCGTTTGATGTCTGTCACCAAACCATCATCCCTGACGTTTCTGAGTGCCCTGCAACGAGTTGGCAACAAACGTTTTCAGCACCAGCACTGGGGGTGCCGTGTCCACCTGCGCGCCATGATCGCGCCGGCGTTGACGTCGAACTCCAGCGTGGTGTCCAGGACAGGCGGGGGCTCGGCTGATGTCCCGACGTCGGAGCCCGCGCGCACCGCCCGGATCACCCGGTCGATCTGGTTGAGCGCCAACGCAGCCGTCGCCAGCACTGTGGCCCGGTCGGCACTGCCGACTGCGTTGCGCAGCTGCGAAGCGACGGCAGGCCATGCCTCGTCGCGGTCGCTGCGATGTAGATCGGCGCAATCCAAACAACTTGTCACCCCTGGAATCACAAGCGGGCCAACCAAGCCCGCGCCGTCGCGCAGTCGCACCGGCAGATGCGCGACGCCGACGGTGTGCAGATCGCGGACGACTCGCGGATCAGTCATCAGAAAGTCCGACAGCACAACAAGATCCGTCTTATCGGGCGGCGGCGCCTGCGTGACGCGCGACCGCGTCACCCGAGCCCCCGAGCACCGCAACGCACTGGCCAGGACGTCTGATAGCGGACCACGGCCATGGATACGGATCGACGCGCACCGCGTCCGCCTGCGCATCGCGGCTGTCACCACCCCGGCGTCCATCAGCGACGCGACGAGTTCACCCGCATCCACATCGAAGCGCGCGTGAAGCTCTGGCAGCGTCGCGCCGGACTGCAGGGTTCGAAGCAGGTCGGCCAGGGCACCCGGCTCCAGCCCGGCTGGCGGCCGCACCAGCACCGCGCGCCGCGGATCCCAGCCCACCTGCACAACACCGTCGGGACGCAACAGAACTGGCATCGCGGGATTGAGCGTGTAGCGCGCCATGCGCCGACTCTGCCACGCCGCGGCGACAGCCCCGCCGGTTATCCACAGGCGGCGTTACTGCTTGGCGTCGTCGCCCTTGTCGCCGTTGTCGGAATCCTTCTGCATATCGGCGATCGCCTGATCGATGGCGTCGTCGATGCCACTGGTGTCGCCGCCGATCATCCGGTCGATGAAAGCGGCGGGCTCGTCGAGATCCTCGGCGCTGGGCAACAGGTCGGGGTGCTGCCAGACAGCGTCGCGGGCGTCGGAGCCGACGGCCTGCGTCAGTCGCTCCCACAGCACGGCCGCCTCACGCAGCTTGCGCGGCCGCAATTCCAACCCGACCAGCGTCGCGAACGTCTGCTCGGCAGGGCCGCCGGTGGCGCGACGCCTGCGCAGCGTTTCCGAAAGCGCCGACGTACCGGGAATCCGGTCACCGAGTGCATCGGCGACGACGGTCTGCACCCAGCCTTCGATCAGCGCCAGCAGCGTCTCGAGCCGCTCCAGCGCCGCGGTCTGCTCCGGCGTTGCCTTCGGTTCGAACATGCCTTGGCTCAGCAGCTGTTCCATCTGCGAGGGATCGGTCAGCGACGCGGGGTTGAAGCCTTGCGCGAAATCCTCGATGCCGCTCATGTCGATCTTCATGCCCTTGGCGAACGCCTCGACAGCGTTGAGCAGCTGACTGGCCAACCACGGCACGTGGCTGAACAACCGGTGATGCGCGGCCTCACGCGCAGCCAGGAAGGTGAGGATCTCGCTGCGCGGCTGCTCGAGGCCCTCTGCCAACGACTCGACGGCCTCCGGCATCAGCGCGGCGACCCCCTTGGGACCCAAGGGCAGCCCAATGTCGGTGGAGGTCAACACTTCTCGTGAGAGCCTGCCCAGCGCCTGGCCGAGCTGCGAGCCGAACGCCATTCCGCCCATTTGCGACATCATGGCCAGCAGCGGGCCGGCCATGCTCTTGGCTTCCTCGGGCAGCGCCGAGGCCCACACCGTCGAAATCTGCTCGGCGACCGGGTCGCACAGTCGCTTCCACGTCTCCAGCGTGTTGTCGATCCAGTCGTTGGGGGTCCATGCGACGGCCTTGGTGGTGCCTGCGGGCAGGGCGGTCGCTCCGTCCAGCCACGTCTCGGCCAGGTGCACAGCGTCGGCGATCGCGGCGCTGGTCTTCTCGGGCACCGGTGCCACGAAGCCGATCGAGTTCGACGCCAGTTGCCGGGCCAGGTCGTAATTCACCGGGCCGGACTGCTTGCCGCCCGTCATCACGTTTCCGGCGCCGCTGAACATTTCGCCGAGCCTGCTGAAGATCTGCCCGAGTTGAGACATGTCGAATTCGGACCCGCCCAAACCGAACGGATCACCGGCGGCCGAGCCGCCGATCCCATCGGAGCCCGAATCGGGGTCCTTCTTGCGCTTATCGGGATCCGAGTCATCCCCGGACGAGAAGCCGAAAGGCAGGTCAGCCATGCCTCAACGGTACTCACCAGCTCCGGTTCGCGTGGCTCGGCAGGTCACGCCGAGAGCGAACCGTAGATTGGTCGCCGTGAACAGGCGGATTTCTACGCTGCTGGTCGCCTTGGTGCCAATGCTGGCGTTTGGGCTGCTGGCGTGGGTGGTGACGGTGCCCTTCGTCTCGCTCGGGCCGGGGCCGACGTTCGACACCCTCGGCGAGGTCGAGGGTAAACAGGTCGTCGACATCAAGGGCACCGACGTGCACAAGACGTCGGGGCATCTGAACATGACCACGGTGAGTCAGCGCGACGATCTGACGCTGGGGGAGGCGCTGACGTTCTGGATGTCGGGTCGCGAGCAGCTGGTGCCGCGCGATCTGGTCTACCCGCCGGACAAGTCGAAGGACGAGATCGATCAAGCCAACAACACCGACTTCAAGCGGTCCGAGGACAGCGCCGAGTACGCCGCGTTGAGCTATCTGAAGTACCCGTCCGCGGTGACGGTGGCCAACGTCAGCGACCCTGGCCCGTCGGTCGGCAAGCTGCAGCGCGGTGACGCCATCGACGGGTTCAACAACAAGCCGGTGGCCAACCTCGAGCAGTTCACGGCGTTACTGAAGGCCACCAAGCCCGGCGACACCATCGTCCTGGACTATCGCCGCAAGAATGCGCCTGCCGGCGTCGCCACGATCACTCTCGGCTCCAACAAAGACCGCGACTACGGATACCTCGGCGTCGGTGTGCTGGACGCGCCGTGGGCGCCGTTCTCCATCGATTTCAACCTCGCCAACATCGGTGGGCCGTCGGCCGGGCTGATGTTCTCGCTTGCGGTCGTCGACAAGCTCACCACCGGCGACCTCAACGACGGGAAGTTCGTCGCAGGCACCGGAACCATCGACAGCGACGGCAAGGTCGGCTCCATCGGCGGCATCACGCACAAGATGATGGCCGCGCGTGAAGCGGGCGCCACCGTGTTCCTGGTGCCCGCCGACAACTGTGACGAGGCAAAATCGGCGCACGAGGATGGTCTGGAGCTGGTCAAGGTCGACAGCCTGACCCAGGCGGTCGACGCGCTGCACTCGATTTCTGCTGGTGGCGAACCTCCCCGCTGCTGAGAAGTCGCCGGACGGCGAATGCGTAGAGTTGGGACCACATCGTCGGTCGACGTTTGAGAACCCAAGACTGGAGTTGACGAGTGGGTATGCGGCCCGCGGCACGAATGCCGAAGCTGACACGACGTAGCCGGATTCTGATCGCGGTCGCGCTGGCCGTCGTGCTGCTGTTGCTCTTCGGGCCGCGCATGATCGACGCCTACGTGGACTGGCTGTGGTTCGGGGAGCTGGGCTATCGCTCGGTGTTCACCACCCAGATTCTCACCAGAATCGTCGTCGGTCTGGTGGGAGGCGTGGTGATGGGCGCCGTCGTGTTCGGTGCGCTGGCCATCGCGTATCGCACCCGGCCGGTGTTCGTCCCAACTAGCGGGCCCAACGACCCCGTGGCCCGCTATCGCACCGCGGTGATGACCCGGCTGCGGCTGATCGGTATCGGTGTGCCGATCGTCGTCGGTGTCTTCACGGGCTTCCTTGTGCAGACGTACTGGGATCGCGTCCAGCTGTTCCTGCACGGCGGCAGCTTCGGAGTCGCTGACCCGCAGTTCGGCAAGGACCTCGGGTTCTACGCGTTCGATCTGCCGTTCTACCGGCTGCTGCTGGGCTACCTGTTCGGTGCGACGTTCATCGCGTTCATTGCCAACCTGGTGACCCATTACCTCTTTGGCGGCATCCGGCTGTCCGGCCGAACCGGGGCGCTGAGCCGCTCGGCGCGCATTCAGCTGATCTCGCTGGTGGGCCTGTTGATGCTGCTCAAGGCCGTCGCGTACTGGTTCGACCGCTACTCGCTGCTGAGCCACACTCGATCGGGCAAGCCGTTCACCGGCGCCGGCTACACCGACATCAATGCGGTGCTGCCGGCCAAGCTGATTCTGATGGCGATCGCAGTGATCTGCGCGGTGGCGGTGTTCTCTGCAATCGTGTTGCGGGACTTGCGCATTCCGGCGATCGGCGTGGTGCTGCTGCTGCTGAGCTCGCTGATCGTGGGTGCCGGCTGGCCGTTGGTCGTCGAACAGATCAACGTGAAACCCAATGCGGCGCAGAAGGAAAGCGAGTACATCAGCCGAAGTATCACGGCCACCAGGCAGGCGTACGGGCTGACGGCCGACATCGTCACGACCCGGGACTACAGCGGCAATGCGCCGGCGACCGCACAGCAGGTGGCTGCCGACCGCGCGACGACGTCGAATATCCGGTTGCTCGATCCGACCATCGTCAGCCCGGCGTTCACGCAGTTCCAGCAGGGCAAGAACTTCTACACCTTCCCCGACCAGCTCTCCATTGACCGCTACAACGGGCCCGACGGAAACCTGCGGGACTATGTGGTCGCCGCGCGAGAACTCAACCCCGACCGGCTGATCGACAACCAGCGCGACTGGATCAACCGGCATTTCGTCTACACCCACGGCAACGGGTTCATCGCCTCGCCCGCAAACACTGTGCGCGGAATCGCCAACGACCCCAACCAGAACGGCGGCTATCCCGAGTTCCTGGCCAGCGTGGTCGGGGCCAACGGCAGCGTGATCTCACCGGGTCCCGCGCCGCTCGATCAGCCGCGTGTCTATTTCGGCCCCGTCATCGCCAGCACGCCGGATGATTACGCGATCGTCGGCAAGAGCGGCAACGATCGCGAGTACGACTACGAGACCAACACCGAAACCAAGAACTACACCTATTCCGGCAAGGGCGGAGTGCCGATCGGCAACTGGCTGGCCCGGGCGGTGTTCGCAGCGAAGTTCTCCGAGCGAAAACTGGTGTTCCCCAACCCGATTGGACCGGACAGCAAGATCCTGTTCAATCGTGACCCGTCGGCGCGGGTGAAGGCGGTGGCGCCGTGGCTGGACACCGACACCAGCGTCTACCCCGCGATCGTGAACAAGCGGATGGTGTGGATCGTCGACGGCTACACCACGCTGGACAACTATCCGTATTCGCAGGAGATGTCGTTGTCGTCGGCCACCCTCGACTCCAACGAGGTGGCGCTCAACCGCCTGGCGCCCGACAAAGAGGTGTCCTATATCCGCAACTCGGTGAAGGCCACTGTCGACGCCTACGACGGCACGGTCACTCTGTACGCGCAGGACGAGAAAGACCCTGTGCTGCAAGCGTGGATGAAGGTGTTCCCCGGCACGGTGAAGCCCAAGAGCGACATCACGCCCGAGTTGCAGAACCACCTGCGCTACCCAGAGGACCTATTCAAGGTGCAGCGCAAGCTGCTGGCGAAGTATCACGTGAACGATCCCGTGACGTTCTTCTCCAACTCGGATTTCTGGGACGTGCCGCTTGATCCCAACCCGACCGCGAGCAGCTTCCAGCCGCCGTACTACATCGTCGCCAAAGACCTTGCGTCCAACGACAGTTCGGCGTCGTTCCAGCTGACGAGTGCGATGAACCGGTTCCAGCGTGACTTCCTGGCCGCCTACATCAGCGCGAGCTCGGACCCGTTGACGTACGGCAAGATCACCGTGTTGACCATCCCGGGTCAGGTCAACGGCCCGAAGCTGGCCAACAACGCGATCACGACGGACACGGCGGTCAGCCAGGACCTCGGCGTCATCGGCCGCGACAACCAGAACAGGATCCGGTGGGGCAATCTGCTGACGCTGCCCGTCGCCCAAGGCGGTCTGCTGTACGTGGAGCCGGTGTACGCGTCACCGGGCGCCAGTGACGCGGCATCGTCGTATCCACGGTTGATCCGCGTCGCGATGATGTACAACGACCGCGTCGGGTACGGCCCGACGGTGCGTGACGCGCTGACCGAGCTGTTCGGTCCGGGTGCCGACGCGACGGCGACGGGTCCGGCGCCGGCCGGGCCGGTGAACGGGCAGCCGGCCGCCGCCCCGCCGCCCACCGACGGTCAGCCGCAGGCCGCGCCGCCGCCAAGCCAGGGCCAGGCGCCCGAAGTGCCGACGCCCATCGCGCTGCCGCCGAATGCCAGCGCGGTGCAGTTGTCGGCGGCCAAAGCCGCAGCGCTGCAAGAGGTCAACTCCGCGCTCGACAACGTGCGACAGGCCCAGCAGAGCGGCAACTTCTCTCAGTACGGGGACGCTCTGCAGAGGCTCGACGACGCGATGAAGAAGTATCAATCCGCCAAGTAACGACTACGCCGAGCGTGCGTGTCTGCCCCTCGACACACCGTGTAGGGCGGACATTTGCGCACGCTCGAGCCCGGCAACAGGCGATTTGGAAGTGGGGCATCGCCTTCGGTAACCTTGCGTTTACCCGACGCGGGGTGGAGCAGCTCGGTAGCTCGCTGGGCTCATAACCCAGAGGTCGCAGGTTCGAATCCTGTCCCCGCTACCAGCGGAAATGGCCCCAGAGGTGAACCTCTGGGGCCATTTTCATGCCCGTTGGGAACGTGTTTGGGAACATCGGCCTTTGCTGATCGTCGTGCATGCTCTCGAATCAGCCTGGTAGGAAAGGGCAGAATCGAGTTGTAGTCAACAGAGCAATTTGCTACGTCAGGCTGGACGGCCGTAGCGAGCTGGCTGGCTCGTTTGTGTTGTCGACGCTCGTGAAGGAGCCGCAGTTGATCCATTCGCCCGCGCTCGGTCGAGCGCGGTGTGCACCTCCTCGTCAGGTTCGGAACCGGTGCCCGCCCCTCAAGGACGCGAAGCTCGGTGTCCGCCCGGACGCCTCGAACCGTCAGTGTCAGTTCTCTCTGAGTCGCCCGTTCCCGAAGGTTCCTAGGCGCATGGCGAACAACTGAAAGAAGGCCCACCCAAACCCAACCCAGCACGTACTCGAGCGGGAAGTCCTGCCAGAACGCCAGCCCCGAGCCGATGACTGCGACCCCGATGCCGATCCCATCGCCCGCGACGCCCTACCTGGCCAACCGGCCACTGACCAAAGGGCGAGATCTACGAAGCTCTGGAGTTAGCCCACTCCACTTACGACCTCGCAAAGAAGGGTGAGCTGATCGCGCCGACCGCCTCATCCCGGCGGCGCGAAATCTCGGCATCAACCCGGTCGAGCTGCTGGCCCGCTACGGGCTGATCACCGACGATGAGGCAATTCAATACGCTCAGCACCGAGACGGGGACAGAGAATGACCAACCAACCATCAGACGACCCGTGGGAGCAGGACATCGCCACAGGGGGGCCTCATTTCGATCCCTAGCCCGGACTGCTGGCCGGGAGGCGCTGGAATGCGCTGACGACGGCGATTTTGTTGGCGCACAGTACGGCGCGACGTTAGCGATCATGTACTTCGCAGCAGCGATGGCCGCCGACCATTTCGGTCACGTCCCGCCGCTGCTGCCGCCGAGTAGCGAGGGTGAGAAACCGGATTGACCTATCGCCCTGTTTCCCGCTCCATGGGTCATCCTTCTTGTCAGAACGCGCTGCTGCGCGAGTTGGTGTTCCGTCAGCCGCGGTCTGTCGCCTGTTGATGGAGCCAAAATGAAAGCAACCATCACAGTTCCGGTTCTCACACTCGAGCTTTCGCCCTGACTCGACATTGCCCAAGTACACGCCCATGTGGCACACCAGTTTTCAACGAAGTGAAAACCGCTCTTCCCGCGTCGGCGGCGAGGGTGCCGCGGGTAGCTGGATGCTGACTTCGGCGCCGCGGTCGGGGTGGTCGCGGGCGGTGACGGTGCCCTGGTTGCGGTGGGTCAGCGTGTCGACGACAGCCACGCTGAGGCCGGTGCTGCCGGTGGTGCGCGTCCTGTCGGCGCCGGTGAAGCGGTCGAAAGCGTGCAGCGGCACTGGGCAATACTGTAAAAAGGCTGTTTGACGGTCAGGAACGTTGGGCGTGTCGTTGCGCACAGATGTTTGAGTGCGTAGCTGGCGTTTGGTCCACTGCGCGGCGAGGTAACCGGCTCATGAGGGGTAACGCGTTGGCGGAGGCGACATGACGACCGGACCCGCCCGGGCCAGCTCCGGGTGGCTGAGGCTGCGGGAGCCAGCCGACGCGGCAGCCCGTGCGTCCGAGCTCGTCGAGAAGGTCCGGTCGTACCTGCCGACCCACGGCGGGGTGACCATCCACGACCTCGGTTGCGGCACAGGGTCGATGGCCCGCTGGCTCGCGGCGCGGCTTACAGGACCCCAACACTGGGTGATGTATGACAGGGACGACGAGCTGCTCACCCTTGCCGCCGTAGACCCGCCCGATAGTGCCCCCGACGGGACGCCGGTCACGATGGAGACTCGTCGGCGCGACATCACCCGGATGGAGCTTGTGGAGCTGGCGGGCGCAGCTCTCATCACCGCCTCGGCGTTGCTGGACATGATGACCGCCGAGGAGCTTGCACGACTCGTCGCCAGTTGTGCTGGGGCGGATTGTCCGGTGCTGATCGCCCTCAGCGTCACAGGCCGTGTCGAGATGACGCCGGCCGAGCCGTTCGATCAAAGCGTCACTGACGCGTTCAACGCCCACCAGCGACGCACCACAAGCGCCGGAAAGCTGCTCGGTCCCGACGCGGTCGGCGCCGCGGTCGACGGCTTCACCCGGTTGGGCCGCGAAGTCCTGGTCCGCCCGAGCCCGTGGCGGCTCGGCCCCGGTCACGCCGCTCTCGCGGCCGCCTGGTTCACCGGCTGGCTGGCCGCAGCATGTGAGCAGCGACCCGAGCTGCGGGCGCATGCTCCGGCGTACGCAAGGCGGCGCCTAGCCGAGGCATCCGCCGGCCACCTGTCTGTCACCGTGCACCACCGGGATCTGCTGGTGCGGCCGAGATGACAGCTCGGAAGTCGATGGGCAGTTCGCGGCCTACGCCACGGCATCGAGCACGTCATCGCACAGGAGGCCCAACGTGTGCGCGCCGCTGTGGCCCGCAGTCGACCGATCATTCCCGCGGCCGTCGCCGGTGACGCACGCGGCGTGCATCCGGACCAACGGCGGGACCTCCAGATCCGCAGACACGGCCGCCGCCGGCCAGGCCGAGGGCGAGGGCTCCCGGCCCTCAGCGAGCCAGTAGGTAGAAGGCATAGACCCGCGGGTGGTGCCGAATCCGTCAGCGAACCGCGGCGGCAGCATGACCGCGTACGGATCGTCGCCGCGCTCGGGTGCATCGTGTTCTCGTTTAGTCCTTGGGAAACAAGGCGCGCTAAAGCCCAGATGCGTCGGCTGATAGCGGCGCCTCCGATCGCCTCTTTGTTTGCCCTGACCGTCTCACGGGGATCACCTCGCTGCGGGTTCATCCGGTCACCCGGCGACTTGGGACAGCACGGCCGACAGGTCGCGCGAGGTCTGCGCCCAGTCCGGGAGGCTCTGTCGCCTGGACCGGGCCGCCGCGCGGAGCCGCTCGCGCTCCCAGGGTTCACTGAGCCACCACCTCAACGTCTGCCCGAGAGTCTGCGGGTCGCCGGGCGGGACCAACAGGCCGGGCCGGCTGCCGTCGGCTGCGAGGCCGAGAGCCTCAGGTACACCACCGACCTCCCCGGCGATGACCGGAAGACCGCGGGCAAGCGCCTCGGTGACGACCATGCCGTAGGACTCCGCGCGCGAGGCCAACACCAGGGCGTCCGCCTCTGCGTACGCGCGGTTGAGCTCGTCGCCCGTGAGCGGGCCAGTGAAGCACACCCGATCACCGAGACCCCTGTCCTTGGCCAGCCGTCGCAGGCGTGCGACGAACTCCGGGTCGAGGTCGAGCGCGCCGACGCAGACGCACTGCCAGGCGGGGTCGTCGACCGTGGCCAATGCGTCGAGCAGGACGTCGTGGCCCTTGAGCGGGGTGACGCCTCCGACGCAGAGCAGCCGCCCGCCAGACGGGGTACCCGCCGCCACTTCGGCTACGTCGACGGCGGGCGGCACGACGTACACGGGAGTTCCGGGCAGCGCGTAGTGGTCGCTCAGCCACCGCCGGGTCCACTCGCTCGTGGCCACAATCGCGGACGCGGCCGACAGGGCTGCGGCCTCGCGCGGCTCGGCCCGCGGCATGTGCAAGAGCACGACGAGGCGCAGCCGGCCTGCTTCCGGCTCCAGCACCTCGGGCGCCACCGACGCAACCAGGCCGTCGACGAGAACCAGTGAGCCAGAAGGCATTTGGGCCAGCGCCGCAGCAACGGCCGCCCGGGCCGACGCGTCGGGCCGGGGCCACTGGCCGGGCACGGTGTGCTCGTGGACCGACCAACCAAGCGCAGCAAGCCCGCGACAGACCCGGCGGTCGTACACGTTGCCGCCGCTCGGCCGCCGCGGGTCGTCGATCCCGCACGGGACCACGACATGCACCTCGTTCACAACGACCTTTCGTAGCTCGCCCAAGCGATGTGTGACTCGCGCAGGGTCACCCCGATCCGGGCCAGCCCACTCGCGGAGTCCCCGAGCCCGCCGCTCTCGACACGGTCGGCGAGCCGGTCCGCGATCAGCCTCGCGAGGACCTCGGTGGTTGTGTTGCGGCCCGCGAGCTCCGGCACCTCGTCGAGGTTGCGGTAGTTGAGGTCCGCCAGGACGCCCCGCAGCGCCTCGGTGGCCGCGCCGATATCCACCACGATGTCGTCGGAGTCGAGCTCGACCCGGGAGAAGGTCGCGTCCACGATGTACGTCGCTCCGTGCAGGCGCTGCGCGAGACCGAACACCTCGCCGCGGAGGCTGTGCGCGATCATCACGTGGTCGCGGACGGTGACGCTGAACATCGGTCCTACCCTTCGTCGTAGGTCAGCGTGTGGCAGACCGCGGGGAGCCGGCCGTCGGACAGTCGGGCCATCACCTCGGGCAGCTCGTCGAACGTCGATGCTCCAGTGAGCAGCGCGTCGAAGGCCGGATCCTGGAGCAGGTCTAGCGCGAGCGCGCGCCGCTCAGCGGTGGTACGACGTCCGCGCCGGGCCACCGCGACGTCGCCGACCTGGCTGGCCCGGATGCCGAGGCGTCCGGAGTGGAAGGCGCCACCGAGGGACAGCTGGACCGACTGGTCGCCGTACCAGCTGACGTCGACCACCGTCTGGTCCGCGGCGAGCAGCGCCATGGAGAGCTGCAGCCCGGCTGACGTCGCGCTGGCGTGGAACACCAGGTCCTGACCGCCGACGGCATCCTCGGGCAGCGCGAAGTCGACTCCGAGGGAGGCCGCGATGTGCGCGCGCGTGTCGTCCACGTCGACGAGCGTCACCTGCGTTCCCGGCACGCCACCGACGAGCCGGGCGATGCAGCACCCGACCATGCCGGCGCCGACGACCGTGATCCGATCGCCGACCAGCGGCGCGGCGTCCCACAGGGCGTTGACCGCAGTCTCCACCGTGCCGGCGAGGACGGCACGCTCGGGCGGGACGTCATCGGGGACCACTGTCACGGCGTCGGCCGGCACGACGTACGCCGTCTGGTGGGGGAAGAGACAGAAGACGGTGCGCCCCCGGAGCTCGTCGGGACCGCGGTCGACGACGCCGACGTTGAGGTAGCCGTACTTCACCGGGCCGGGGAAGTCGCCCTCCTGAAACGGTGCCCGCATCACGTCGTACTGGCTCTGCGGGACTCCGCCACGGAACACCAGCCCCTCGGTGCCCCGGCTCACCCCGGACCGCAGGGTGCGCACCAGCACCTCGCCTGGACCCGGCTCCGGCAGAGCGACGGCGCGAATCTCGCCCCGGCCGGGTTCGCGGATCCAGAACGCGCGCGCTTTCGTCGGCACCCGTCCCCTCCTGTTCCGCCCGGATGAATCGAGGCGTCGCCTTACCGTATGACTGTTCGTACCCCTGAGATACGGAGGCACGGTGCGTCGGATGGGTCGCGTGCGCAGCTGGGTCCCGACCGGCCCGCTCACCGGTTTCGTCTGCGTGCTCGCGCTGCTTGGTGTCCTCGCGGCGACCACCGGCCTCGACGCGTCGGGCTGGTTGGCCGGTGTCGCCTGCGGAGTCGGCCTTGCCGCCCTGCTTGCTCGCGCGCTGACGCGTCACGGCCTGGTCAGACTGGGGCCGGCCGACAGGGTGACGCTGGCTCGCGCCGTGCTCGCCTGTGGGGTCGCGGCGCTCACCGTGGACTCGTTCGGGCGCCAGGCACCTGCCGCGATCCTCGTCGCGCTCTCGACGGTGGCGCTGGTGCTCGACGGTGTCGACGGCCGGGTAGCTCGGCGTACCGAAACCACCTCGGCGTTCGGGGCGCGCTTCGACATGGAGGTCGACGCGTTCCTGATCATGGTCCTGAGCGTGTACGTCGCACGTGAGTCGGGCTGGTGGGTGCTTGCGATGGGTCTGGCCCGGTATGTGTTCGTGGCCGCCGGTTGGGCGCTGCCGTGGCTGCGC
Source organism: Mycobacterium sp. JS623 (assembly GCF_000328565.1). Lineage (NCBI taxonomy): Bacteria > Bacillati > Actinomycetota > Actinomycetes > Mycobacteriales > Mycobacteriaceae > Mycobacterium > Mycobacterium sp. JS623. Next base: position 1,466,011 of record NC_019966.1, read on the forward strand.
GGTCCGCTGCGGCCCCGGCAGTGGGAAAGGGTGGTTGCCGCAATCGTGGGCGTCATGCTGACCGTTGCGGCGGCCGACATCCTGCCCGATGCCCTGACCACCGCGATGCTCCTTGTCGCGCTGGGCCTGCTGGTTGAGTCGTTCGGCCGCAGCGTCTGGGGGGCTCTCGGTCTCAAAGCATCCCTCTGAAATCCGGCGGCGCGATCGCGGCGCCGCGTCGCGACCGAACGGCGTTCTTGGCGCTCGGCGAATCACTGAGCGCGCGGAACCCATCACCGCGTCACGACATCGCCGCGGCTGGCCGTGCCCGACCAGTTCCCAAGTGTACGAACGAATCCCATCATCGGAGCGCCTCAAGGTCCTCGGCGTGGTTGGCACCAAGTGCCGTTAGCGGCGCCCGCATTGGCTTCTTCTTCATCCGGCCCCGGCTCGGGCAGCGCGACGGCGGCGACTCGGATCTGACGTGGGCCTGCGAACTCGACAGCGGCGGCTGACGAAGGCATCATCTCCTGATTATGGTCGCTGGTGAGCAGGCGAAACGGCACGTCGCGCGGTTGCTGCATGCTCACTGAGGTGGCGCGTGTCCCCATGCCCACGCCGTGGGGTGTATTCGACGTGCGGGCCTTCGAGAGCCCCACCGACCACGTCTACCTGGCCATGGTGCGCGGCTACGTGGAGCAAAAGGACGGTGCCCTCGTCCGCCTCCACTCCGAGTGCCTCACCGGCGACGCGCTCGGCTCGCTGCGGTGCGACTGTGGCGTACAGCTGCGGCTGGCCATGCGCCGGATCGCGGCCGAGGACTGCGGCGTGCTCGTGTACGCCACCGGCCACGAGGGCCGGGGCGTCGGCTTGATCAACAAGCTGCGGACGTACGTCGAGCAGGACAAGGGCCATGACACGCTCGACGCGAATCTCCGTCTCGGCCTGCCGGTCGACGGGCGCACCTACGACAACGCGGCCGCCGTGTTGTCGGCGCTCGACCTGCGGTCCGTGCGGCTGCTGACGAACAACCCGAGGAAAGTCGATGGCATGCGGCGCGCGGGAATCGACGTGGTGGCGGTTGAGCCGCTGCCGACCGCGCCGCACGCCCGCAACCTCGGCTACCTCCGCACCAAAGAGCGCAGGATGGACCATGTGGGGCCGACCGGGTTGGCGGTGACACCCTGGGAATCCGGTTCCCAGCCGGCCGTCGACGCGAGCGCTCTGCTCGGTGAGGTACGGGCCGCTGAGGACCGGCCCTACGTCGTGCTCAAGTTCGCTCAAACGCTCGATGGACGCATCGCCACGTCCACGGGAGATGCCAAATGGATCAGCGGCGAGGCTGAGCGCCGCATCTCGCACGCGCTGCGGGCCGCGTGCGACGCCGTACTCGTCGGCGTGGGCACCGTGATGACGGACGACCCACTCCTGACCGTCCGCCTCGTCGCTGGAGCGTCGCCCCAGCGGGTCGTGCTCGACTCGACGCTTCGGCTGCCGCCCACCGCGCAGATCCTCGGCCCGGACGCGGCCACCACAGTGATCACGACGCGGCGCGCGTCGGCCGGCCGGCGGACCGCCCTGCATGAGCGCGGGGCGCGCGTCCACGTCGTCCCGTCCGGCCCCCGCGGCGTCGACCTTCCTGCCGCCCTGGCCCGACTGCGGGGGGCTGGCACGCTCACGCTCCTCGTGGAGGGGGGCGCCCGGGTGATCACGTCGATGCTCGGTGCCGGCCTCGTCGATCGCCTAGTGGTCGGGATCGCACCGACGATAATCGGAGCCGGCACCGAGGCAGTGGGCACACTCGGGATCACCACCGTGGTCGACGGGATCCGGCTTGTCGACCGGTCGGTATACGTGCTCGACGACGACATCCTGCTTGCGTGGGACGTTGCGCGTTGCCATTGAGTGTGTTTTGGTGATGTTACGCCTGGGTCGGTTTCCGGCGAGAAGTGCCAGGTAGGAGCGTCGAGACGTTCATGGCGAAAAGTTATGAGCCCCTTGGCGATTCGGACACCAGGGTCGATGTGAATACCGGCACCGTCGCGGCGAGTCGGCGCCAGGCCCGATTTGCATGAGCAGCGCGCCTGTTCGGATTACGTCGATGAACGTCATTCTGTTCGTGTTCGCCGGCCGCAAGCAGAACATGGAACTCCAGCTGCCGCTAGTCCGGCGCATCATTACTGAGCATCCCAATGTCCAATATCACGTGTGGAATCTGTCGCGTAATGACGACGACAACCTTTACCTGCGAGCCATCGAGGGTGAACGCATCACCGTCTTGAATGACTATTTTGGCATCCCCCCGTGGTTGGGGTTCAATGCCGTATATCGTCACTACGCTCACAACCCCGAGTACCGGGATCACCTATTCGTGAAGGTGGACGATGACGTCGTATTCATTGAAACGGGCAGGTTCGGGGAGTTTGTTGAGGCCGTGAACGTCAATCGCGCGTCAGTGGTGACCGCGAAGGTCGTTAACAACGGGGCGTGCACGCCCACCGAGCCGGGGTTGTGGAGCGGCTTCGAGGCCCTTTCCTTGCCGTTGTTGGATGTTCACCTTAGCGGTGAGTACGCCGCGATGAGCCACACCTACATGTTCAAGCACTGGCGCGAAATGGTCGGCCAACCAGTTAAACTCATCAAGACCCACGACTGGTTGTCAATCAACACGATTGGCTATGACTGGCATATGCTCCGCAAAATTGCGCGTCGTATCGGGACACCATCGCCGGGGGATATCGCGGGCCGCAGCTTCACCCCGAAAATCAAGATCGGCGATGAGGGCATGGTGAACATGCTGCCGCGCTTGATTTTTCAAGGGTTCCTGACCGCTCATCTTTCATTTGGCCCACAGCACGCCCATCTGACCGATGCTCAGTTGTCACTGTGGCGGAAGCGTTACGCCGCAATCGGACAGCAGTATCTCGAAGCATGACCGTCGCCATCGTCATCCCTTTCAGAGACCGCGGTAATGACCCACTGCGCCCGGCCAATCTGAGGTGCGTCATCGAGCATTGGGACGGCTGCGATGTGCCTGTCTGGCTCAGCGACGACGGGCGGGTGGGAGACGCACAGTTCAACAGGTCGCAGGCATACAACCGCGGCGCCTGGTTCGTAGGTGCGGATGTGGTCGTTTTCGCAGAGGCCGACATGCTGGTGCCCTACAGCCAGATACGGCAGGCCATCGCGATGGCGGCAGCGGCCCCGGGTCTGGTGGTGCCGTTCATCCAGTACCGCTATCTCACACGCGAAGACTCCGGCCGGGTCCGCGCCCACGACATCGAGCCCCGCGACTGCATCCCGGAATCCATCATGGACAACGGTGAGAGCATCGGCGCCGTCAACGTCGTCAGTCGCGAGACGCTGGACGCGATCGGCCAGTGGGACGAGGTCTTCGAGGGGGCCTGGTACGACGACGTGGCGATGAAGATCGCCTTCGACGTGTGCGCAGGCCCCACCCGGTGGGTCGATGGCCCGGCCTGGCACCTTTGGCATAGACCTGGTTTTGGTGGGTCGCCCCTAACCGCAGAAGACAACGCTGCTACTGCCCGGAATAAAGAGCGATTGGAACTATATCGACAGGCCACCACCCCCGAGCGCATCCGCGAGCTGACTGCGGGTCGGCACTAGCTTCGCTTGGGTGTCGATGGAGGTGGCGAAGTTTGGCCATGTCCAGCGGTAGCCCGGGCCATCGCGGACCGCCTGAACGCCGACCTCCGAGGCGCTGAAAGTGCTTGCCGCGCAGACTGATCAGCGGTTAGACGGGATTAGACGCGGGCGAGTTCGCCGCCTTCTACTCTGCTCAGCCGCCACTCACCGTCGCCGAGCAGTTCCAAATGCTCCTCGTGATGCTGGCCGACAGTGCTGCGGTGGGTGACACTGACCAGGACGGTGTCCGGGAGCTCGGTGCGCACCATGTCGTACAGCGTGAACTCCAAGCCCTCGTCGAGCGCGGATGTCGCCTCGTCGAGGAATGCCACCTTGGGTTTGGTCAACAGGATGCGCGCGAACGCGATGCGCTGCTGCTCGCCGGGCGAGAGCACCTTGGCCCAGTCGGCCGCTTCGGAGAGACGCCGTGAGCACTGCGGCAGCGCCACCTTGGTCAGCACGCGGTGCAGTTCCTCGTCGGGAATCTCGCCGGGTTCCTTGGGGTAGGACACCACCGCGCGCAGGTCACCGAGCGGTACATATGGCATCTGCGACAGGAACATCGTCTCGTTGGCGCCGCCGGGGCAGCGCAGGGTGCCTGTGGTGTACGGCCACAGCTGGGCCAGGCTGCGCAGCAGCGTGGTCTTACCGACGCCCGACTTGCCGGTGATGATCAATGTGTCCCCAAGGTTGAGGCGCAGATCCAGCGGCCGGATCAACTGCTCGCCGGCCGGCGTACGCACCTCGACGTCGTCGAGTTCGACCAGGCAGTCCCTGCTGGGCGTGACGGTCAGCGACGGCAGCGCGCGACCCTCCTCGTTCGCCGTCACCAGCCCGTGCAAGCGGATGATCGACGCGCGCCAGCCGGCGAAGCTGTCGTAGGCGTTGCGGAAGAACGACAGTCCGTTCTGGATGTTGGCGAACGCCGTCGCGGACTGCGTGACGTCGCCGAACTTGATCTCTCCGGCGAATAGCCGAGGCGCCTGAATGAGCCACGGCGGCAGGACGATGATCTGGCTGATTGAAAAGTTCCAGCCGAAAAAGCGGATCATACGGTTGATGTAGCGCTTGTAGTTCGACACCACCGGTTGGAATCGCCGATGCAGCTGCAACCGCTCCGCGGCTTCGCCGCGGTAGAAGGCCACCGATTCCGCGGCATCCCGCAACCGCACCAGCGCGTAACGGAACGCGGCGTTGTACTTCTCGTTGTTGAAGCTCAGCCAGATGATCGGGCGGCCGATCCAGAATGCGACGACGGACGCGAGGAGGACGTACGCGAAACCGATCCAGAACATCGCCCTGGGCATGGTGACGCCGAACACCGTCAAGTTGCCGGACAGGTGCCACAGGATCGCGGTGAACGAGATCACCGAGACCACGGCGTCGATCGCGCCGAACAGCAGCGTGCTTGTCGTGGTGTTGTTCGGGGTGTTGGGTTGCGGCCCGAGTCCGGCGGTGAAGATGTCGATATCGGACTGGATGCGCTGGTCAGGGTTGTCGATCGGGTCGTCGATGAAGCGCCCGCGGTAATACGCCTGGCCGGTCAACCAGTCACCGGTCAGCCGGTCGGTGAGCCAGACCCGCCAGGCCAGCATGAACCGCTGCATCATGAACAGGTCGAGCATGACGCGAGCGACATGCACGGTGGCCAGGATCGCGAGGATGCCTAGCGAGGTATAAAAGCCGTGCTTGCCAGACTGTTTGACCGCTTCGTTGCCTGCGCCGGTGCCGGTGAACGCGGCCTGCGCCGCCGACATCATGTCGTTGCCCTGATAGCTGAACAACACGTTGAGGCGCACCCCGACGATCACCGACAGCAGCAGTGCCGCCAGCCACAGCCACACCTTCACGCTGTGCGGGCCGGTGAAGTAAGCGCCGGTGATGCGCCAGAACTGCCGGCCCCACGTCGTATAGCGCGCAATCAGCACCAGCACCACCAGGGTGCACACCGCGGCGATCGCCCACGCCCTGGCGATCCAGATCGCCGAATCGAACAGCGCGCGCGCCCAGTCGATCGAGAACGTAAACAGATCGTTCATCGGTGACTTCTCCTACCCCAGGGTTCTCCCGTATTGCGCAACTCTGCGGCGAAGCTACCGCAGCGACTGCCTGTGACGACGCCGCGCAGCTTTCAGCGGAACGCCGCATTCAATTGGCGCACCAGCTCGTCGGTGCCGACGACGCCGCGCGCGCCCCCTTCCACAAGCGCGGCGAGCGCGGCAATTGGAATTCATTGCCCAAATGCGACTCTGGCTGGTCGCCGACAGCTGCATCCAGACCCCGACATACTGACCGGCGATGATGGTTGTGAGGCGCCGTCAGGGTGCTCGTCGCGACTCCAACACCAGGGCGACGGTTACTGCCAGGATGATCGTGCCGATTGACTCCACCACCAACGTGGTGGGCACCAGCTTGAAGCTCAAAATCTCGTGAATGCCAAACAGCCCCACGGTCAGCGCGAGCACCAGCGCAAGCAGCGTGCCCACCATGAACAGCAGACTCAGTCCGATCGCAAGCGACAACAGCCGCCCACGCAGCACGGTGATTGCGACTGCCAGCACGAGCGCGCCAACCGCGTTGAGCTCGAACAGCCTGCCAAGCAGGCCGCCTACGCCGTAGAACACGAGGAACAGATGGATCCCGCCCATCACCAGCAGCATGATCGCACTAAGTAGTCGCCAGGCCATCAGTGTGCGGTGGCTGACACCACCCCGTCGGAGTAAGCCGGTTGCCCGAGTATGCGATGACATGTCGTGACCTGCCTTAACGTGTGGCTCGGTGCAAACCGACGCCCCTGCGTTGTACACGGACAATCCACCCGACCAGTTCAGTCTGGTGAGACGAGCGGAACGCCGCTGGCCGTACCGCCGATGATCACGCTCGACACCAGAATCATGTCCCTGGTCGATCAACACACCCGCTCGCCTGCGCGCCGAAGTCGTTCACCCGAACGCCGCCGTTGAAGCGAACCAGCGTGCTGCCAAGATCCGCGCCCAGACGTTGCTGCGGCGTCCGAAGTCATGCGACGAATTCGACTTCCACCGATAGATATTCGGCGATGCTGTGCGCTGCCGGCCAGTTGCCGGCGCGCACTGCATGGGCGAGGTCATCGACGAATGTGCTCTCGGCCCCTAGTTCAGCCAACCATGCCGATACTGTGGCCACAATCCGATCTCCGGGTACGTATGCCGTTCGTCCGCCAGGAAGCCGGTCAGTCACGCGGTAGAGCGCCATCTCGTGTTGCTCTTTCGGGTGTCCGTTGAGACGGCGCCAGATCCGCGGCAGTTGACTCGATGGATGGAGGTACTTGGTCTGGCGCGGTTTACGTTGAGTACTCACCGTTGCCTCCTAGTCACGCCGATGTATTAGCTCGTATGCCTATGACACCGCCGTCGACACAGCCTGAGCGTCTCAATATGAGTCGGTGAATGCGGAACCGGGCACTGCTGCTGCGTTGCCGGTCACCATCGGTGGCCAAGGTCGTCCCTCAGATTGGCGTAACGAGCCGTAGCCGACGCAGTACGGCCTTGGGGCACGTTTCCATACGTGCAACCGTTGCGGCTTAGGACATTTGGAAACAGGGAGGCGGCGACGGGTAACCTCGCGTCTTCGACGCCGCCGTTCTCGAATTGCACACTCAGGCCGACGCCGGCGACGCGAAGTTGCGGCGCCGCGGGCCTTCTGGTGGGTCGACCGCGGCGCCGTACGGCGCACGTGTTGAGATGCTTCCGCTGGGTTCGGATAAATTCGCCCGTGCGTCTATTCCCAAGTCGCCGCGGCGAACTCGAGCCTTCTCAGTAGATGTTCGACGGCCGGATCATGCCCTCGGCGAGATCACCGAAGCCGGGCGCGAGGATGGCACCGGGATTGCCGATGACTTCCTCGACGATCGCGGTTTCGGTGGTGATCAGCAGCGCCGCAATCGACGCGGCGCTCTCCAGCGCCGCGCGGGTTACCTTGAGGGGGTCGATGACCTCCTCGTCGAACATGTCGCCGTACTGGCCGGTCAACGCGTTGAACCCGTGACCCAGCGGCAGGTCCTCCACGATCTTGACGACGTCATCGCCTTCGAAGCCAGCGTTGACCGCGATCCAGCGCAACGGCTCTGCGAGCGCTCGCCGCACCACCTGGCAGCCGATCGCCTCGTCTCCGATCAGCTCCGTACTCGCCAGTGCGCGATGTGTCTGGGCCAGCGCGGTGCCGCCGCCGGCGACGATGCCGGCCTCCAGCGCGGCGCGGGTTGCGGCGAGGGCGTCCTCGACCCGCAGCATGCGTTCCTTGAGTTCGACGCTGGTCGCGCCGCCGACCCGGATCACCGCGACGCGACCAGTCAGGCGCGCGATGCGAAGGTCCAGGCTCTCCTGGTCGGCGTCGATCTTGGCCCGTTCGCGCTGGGCTTCGAGTTGGGCGACGCGGGCGTCGACGAGCCGCTGTTGGCCGTGCGCCCCGACGATGGTGGTTTCGTTCTCGGTGACCGTAACGCGGTCACACGAGCCGAGATGTTCGCGCGCCACCTCGGACAGCTCGATCCCGGTGTCCTTGGCGATCACATGCCCACCGAGGGCGACCGCGAGGTCCTCCAGTTCGGCGACCCGGCGGTGCCCAAATCCCGGCGCCCGCACCACAACCGACTGCATGGTCTTGTGCATGTTGCCACCGACGAGTAGCTGAAGTGCCGGGCCGTCGACGTCCTCGGCGAGCACGACGAGCGGGCGGTCGGCACGCTTGGCCACCTCGATGGTCGGCATGATTTCCTGCACCGCGGTGATCTTCTTGTTGGTCAGCAGGATCAGCGGGTTGTCCAGGACGGCTTCCATGCGTTCGGGGTCAGTCACCATGTACCCCGAGGTGTATCCGTGGTCGAATTCGATGCCGTCGACCACGTCGACCGCCAGCCCGAGTGTGTCGCTCTCCTCGGTGGTGATCACACCGGATTCTCCGACGTGGTCCACCGCGCGGACGATGGCCTCTCCGATTGCCTCGTCGTCGCTTGCGGCCAGCGTCGCGATGCGCAGAAGGTCGTTGCTGCCGTTGACCGCGACGGCGTGGTTGTTCAGCGCTTCTATGACGATGGGCACTGTGCGCTCGATGCCACGGCGCACCCGCATCGGGTTGGCGCCGGCGTCGACGGCGCGCAGTCCCTCGCGGACCATCGCCTGTGCGAGCACGGTGGCGGTCGTGGTGCCGTCGCCCACCAGACCGTTGGTCTTCATGGCGACTTCCTTGACCAACTGCGCGCCCATGTTGGCGAACGGTTCGCGCAGTTGGATTTCCCTCGCGATGGTCACGCCATCGTTGGTGATCGTGGGTGGTCCGGTCAGCTTCTCCAGGACGGCATTACGACCTTTTGGACCCAGCGTGACCTTGACCGCGTCGGCCAGCGCGTTGACGCCTTGTTCGAGGCGCAATCGCGCTTCGTTGTTGTACCGCAGCTCCTTTGCCATGGCTCTACTTCCTTTCGTGGGTGGCTCGATGAGCCGGGGACATTCAGGGGACGAGGATCGCGCGTCCGCGCACCCGGCCCGCGTCGAGATCGTCGAGGGCTTGCTGGAACTCCTCCAGCGGGTACGTCGTCGTGTGCAGCGTGACTTTCCCTTGCGCCGCCAGGGTCATCAGTTCCTGCAGGTCGTTGTAGGAGCCCACCAGGTTGCCGATGAAGTTGATCTCGGTGGAGATGATGTCGATGGTCGGGACGTCGATGTTCTCGCCGTATCCGACGACGAAGTAGTTACCGGCGCGCCGAAGCATGGCGACCCCCTCTTTGGTCGCGCCGCCCTCGCCGACGAAGTCGAGCACCGCTTCGGCGCCGTGGCCGCCCGTTAGGTCGAGCACCTGGGGGACGTGGGTGCCGTCGGCGACAATGCCGCGGTCGGCGCCGATTTCCTCGGCCAGCGCTATGGCAGCGGGGTTGCGGTCGACAACGACCACTGTCACGCCCGAAATCGCCTTGAGCACTTGGATTCCGATGTGACCGAGGCCGCCCGCGCCAATGACGACACACACGTCGCCGGGACGTGTCGTGCGCGCCACCTTCGCCGCCGCGTGATAGGCAGTCAGGCCCGCGTCCGCGAGCGCCGCGACATTGGCGGGTTCGAGGGTGTCGTCGATCTTCACCACGCTGCGGGCGGTGGTGCGCAGGTATTCCGCGTAGCCGCCGTTGGTGTCGATGCCCGGGAATTGGTTGTTCTCGCAGTGCACGTCGTCACCGAATCGGCATGCGCGGCAAAGCCCACAGGTGATCAGCGGGTGCAGGATGACCTTGTCGCCCACGGTGACGTTGGTGACCGCGTCGCCGACCGAATGCACCCAGCCGGCGTTCTCGTGGCCGATGGTGTAGGGCAGGGCGACGCCGCTCTTCTCCGCCCACTGCCCTTCCAGGATGTGGATGTCGGTGCGGCACACACCCGCACCGCCGATCCGCACGATGACATCGAGCGGGCCTTCGATCTTAGGTTCTGGGATGTCTGTGAGCTGAAGCTTGGTGTGGTATCCGACCACCTGTACGGCTTTCATCGTGAGCTCCTCGTTCTGGTGTTGGTGATCTGCGGCGTGCCTGCGCCGCCGTCGTCGTAGCGGGTGGCGAGCAGCCCGCGGCAGAAGTGGGCGTTGCCCTCCATCGAGATCCGCACGGACCTGGCGAAGCGCAGCCGCATCGGCACGGCTTCAGCAGGCAGCGGGCGGCCGTCATCGCCGACAACGACCGTGCTGTTCGGGCACATGCTGAGCCCGAGGGCGAACCGGCGGCGCAGCAGCGCTGACTTCTCCCTGCCGTCGGGCAGGTCACGCAGGGTCAGTTGGTGAATCTCATTGGGGTTCAGTCCTTTACGTCGCATCAGCGCCGACACGCTCCGCTCCATCGCGGCGGTATGCGCCTTGCGCAGGAAGGTAGTGCGCAGCTCGTCGAGGCTCTCTTCGGCCTCCTCGCCGAACGTGCCGACATAACCAGCCTCGGCAGCCAACCCCTCGTTGATCTTGTCGCTGTCATGGTGGTCGTCGAGCAACACCCGAACCTGCCCGACACCGTCGAGCGCGCGTAGCGCGTCGTAGGCGTCCGAGGCCATCAGGTAGGCGAAGTTGGGCGAACAGAACGCCGTCGGTAGCCGCAGGCGGACGGTGACGCCGTCGTCGGCGATGCTCACTGATCGCACGAACCCCAGTGCGGTGATGGGCTCATCGAGCTCGGGGTCGGCGACCGTGTCCAGGGCTGCCAGAATCTCAGATTCCAGCGACACGGCGGTGACGGTCATAGCGGCACCGCCTCCTTGGCGCCGGCTGCGACATCGACCGTGTCCTGCCCGGGTGCGGCCAGCCGCAGTTCCGCGGGAACTTTGATGTCGTAGAGCGCAGCGGCGTTGATACCGAGGATCTTTCGCTTCTGATCGACGGTGATCGGGGCATACTCCCCGAGCATGTCGTCGGGAATCTGGAAGTCGACGAACTTCTCGACCAGCCACTTCGGTGTCCACAGTGCGTAGTCACTGGCGAAGAGGATCTTGTCCTCGCCGATCCAGTACAACAACTCGCCGATGATCTGGGCGAAATACCTCGGACGGGTGTGGATGAACGGGATCGCCACGGCCAGACCGCCATACACATTGGACTCCTGGGTGGCGATCCAGCAGAAATCCTCCAACCGGGGCAGGCCGACGTGCTCGACGATGAAGTTGAGCTCCAGGTAATCGGTCGCGACCTTGTCGATGTCGGCGACGTCGAACGCGTCGCGGTCCAGTGGGCGAATCGTCGGACCCTTGTGCACATGGATGTTCCGGATACCCAGCTCGATGCACTCTTCGAGGTAACGCCGCGACCAATGGTCGTCGAGCTTGTAGCCGCGGGAGTCGCCATGCCACTCGGCGGTGTAGAGCTTGACGCCCTGCAGCTTCATCCGCTCAGCGTCGTGGCGCAGCTGGGCCAGGCCCGCCTCGCCGTTGCGCGGGTCGTAGGCGTGGTTGTAGGTCAGCTTGTCGGGATGGCGTTGCGCCAGGCCGAATGCCTCCTCAGTCTGTCCGAACCCGTTGATGTAGAAGTCGCTCAGCAAGGCGGGCTGGAAAATGGCGTGGTCGACGTAACCGTCGACGAACAGGTCGCGCATCAGCCGCTCGCCGCCGTAGTAGGTGTAGGTGTCGTAGTCCCACACCGCGTCGTCGGGAGACAGGTTGCGGTGGTAGTCGTAGAAGCAGTCGATGAACTGCTTGCCGTGTACGTTCTTGTGGTTGGACTCGCGGCCGTCCCAGATGGCTATGTGGCCGTCCACGATGAAGTAGGAGTTGCCGTCCTTGGTATACATCGAAAATCCTTACTATTAGCGCTATTTCACGTGGAGGTCGAAGCCGATGTACTCGGCAGCGTCCTCGGGACTGGCGAACAACACCGTCTTGTCGTCGAGATGGACCATGCGCCCGTAGTGCGTGGAGCTGATCTCCTCGAAAATCGATCCGTCGAACTCCTCGCCGAGGGCCTCGGTCAGTTCGGCGTAGTCGAAGTTGAGCACACGCACGCCGTCCACCCGGATCATCGACGGGTACTCGGTGAGCTCTACCCCGTCCTTGGCCCCCATCACGTCGGCGACGACGCGACCGATCGGGGTGTTCATCAGCGTCACACCGCACTTGTTCGAGAACTCGGTGGCTGATCCGAATTGCATGGTCACTTCTTCAGCTCCTCAGGGATGTCGAGCTCGATCGACTCGAGCAGGGATGTGAACTCCTCTTCGGCGGTGCCGAGGCTGGAAGCGAAGGTGACGGTCTTCTCGGCCGGTTGCGACCACACCGGCTGCAGCGCGCGGGCGGCAGCCAGGCACTTCGGCACCCAGGTGGCCAGCCACGCCGAGAAGAGCTCCCGATTGGATTGCCCGTGCTGCTCGTCGCGGGTCAGTAGCCGGAACAGGTTTCGGGTGTAGGCAAGATCGCGGTCGTAGTCGTGCTCACCGGTGCCCACGATCGTGGGAGTGATGTAGTCGCCGTTGCGTGCCGAGATCTGCATCACCAGTTCACTGCGGAACAGTGAGCCCACCAACTGCTCGAAGACGATGTTGGTGGCGAACAGCAGCTCGCACCAGTCGCCGACGGCGGTCAGCCGTTCGACTACCTCGCGGGTCGGTTGCCATTCGGGCGCGGACTGCCAGACCTCTTTGTGGGCGCTGCCGTCGAAACCTTCGGCCTCCTCGGACAGGTCGAGGTTGAACAGTGCCAGGTCCTGCGCGAAGCGCATCTTGTGGGCGGCGTTGACGGCGACGGCGGTGTTGATCATGTTCGTCGGCCCAGAACGCTGGATGGACGTAAACACGTGCAGGGCCAGTCCGTTCTCGGCGTGCATCCACGCACCGAGGCCGCGTTCGAGGAATTTCAGCCATGCCGCGTTCCAGCCGTCGTATACGCGGGCGCGCTTGGCGTTCTTCAGGCACAGGTCGACCTGGCGAACCACCGCTGAGTTGTTGCGGTAGATGGTCTGGTCCCATTCCTCGTTCGGGTCGAGGAATGCATGCCAGTTCGACGATTTGGCGACCGTCCAATCCTGGGGGTAGCCGCCCGGGCCGTTGCCGAACCCGTAGATCCAGCCCTGGGACAGGTGACGCTCCGGGTCGGGCTGCACGTCGACCGTGACGTCCTCGTACATGGTCGCGCGCAGCTTCGCCGGCGTGTAGTAGCTGTACTTCCGGCTCTTGCTGCTCGGGAATTCCAGCGCACCAGCCTCCGAGTCGGTGAACTCGATCTTGGGGAAGCTGCGCTGCTTAGCAGGTGCGGACATCGCGTTTTCTCTTTCTGTTGGGCTGAAAGGGGTTTCAGTCGAATGCTGGGCTGGTGAACTTGTCGTAGAAGATCTGGTCCTTGGGCACGGCATGGGTTTCGAGCAGGGCCAGTGCGGCGTCGACCATGGGCGGCGGGCCGCACATGTAGACCTCGGTCTTGCCGATATCGGGCTCGTTTCTGGTAACCACGTCGGTGACGTTGCCCTCCTCGACACGGGCGGCTTCGGGCAGCTCTCCGTCCATCGACTCCGACAGGCATGCGACGAATGTGAAATCGACCAGGCCCTTGCCGATCTCGGCGATCTCGTCGACATAGAACAGATCCGCGGTGGTGCGGGCACCGTAGTAGAAGCGGACCGGGCGATCGCTGCCCGTCTCGCTCATGTGCCGCAGAATCGACAGGATCGGCGCCATCCCCGCGCCGCCGGCGACGCAGACCACCGGCAGGACATGACCCTCCTTCAAGGTGGACGTGCCGTAGGGCCCGGTGAGCGACAGTTCATCGCCCACGGTGATGCCGTCGTCGAGCAAACCGGAGAACCTGCCGCCCGGGTACTTCTTGATGAGGAACTCGACCTCGCCCGGGGTGGCTTGGGTGGTCGCCATCGAGAACGACCGGTGCTCGTCTGTGCCGGGGATGTGGATGTCGGCGTACTGGCCGGGCTTGAACTCGAACGTCTTCGGCTCCACCGCCTGCAGCCGAAGCGAAACGATGTCCCGCGTCACCCGCTGCAGCGCGGTCACCGTGGTGCGGACATCCTGGATCGGCACGCCGCCGAGCAGCTCATCCTCGTCGAAATTGAGAAGCTCAATTGTGCAGTCGCTGAAGGCGTGCGAGCGGCACAGCAGCACGTAACCCTCGTCCACCTCCGCGTCGTTGCAGGCGAACGTCGAGTAGTTCTCCATCTGGATGTCGCCGTCGAGGACATAGGATTTGCACGCCGAGCAACGGCCTTCCCGACAGCCGTGCATTAGATGAATACCCTGCCGGAATGCGGCGTCGAGGATGTTCTCCTCCTCGCCGAGTTCCATCTCGATGTCGACGGGCTCGAAGTTGATGCGGTGCGTGTCGGCCACGGAAATCTCCTGGGACAGTGGTTAGTTCGGTTGGTGACCGGTGGGGGCGCCGGGGTGGGCACGGCGCCACCCACCGGGTGGACATCAGGCGGGTACGGCGCCGGTGCGGTACGCCGCGATATGGGCCTCACGCTCCGCGTCGGACATCTCGTTGAGCAGCACGTTGGGACTGTTGAACGTGTTGCCGCGGACGTCGTCAAGGGTCCACATCTTTTTCGGATCGTCCAGATCCAGATGTGGCTGCGGGATCAGCGTCTTGCCGTCGTCGCGCACGTAGCCAAGATCGCTGATGATGTCGGCGAGATCCTTGCCGTGGTGCAGGGTTTCCCACTCGCGGAATCCGGTGAGCCGGCCCATGTTCGGCGTCGGCCTCCCCTCATACTCGCCGCGGAAAGCGACAGCGTCGGTCCAGTGGCAGGTTTCCGAGCAGTAGGTGCGCCACTGACCGTCGACCTTGTCCACCACCATGTCCTCGCGGATCAGCGCAGGCACCATGCAGGTCCAGCAGCGGTGCGGGTACTGGTAGCCGACCTCCTCGAAGGCGATGGGCTTGTTGCGGCCGGGGTACGCCAGCCGGTTGTAGTCCTCCCACCAGCGGCCGAACTTGTTGTACCAGCCCGGGTACTTCTCCTCGAACCACTCGAAGTCCTTGTCGGTCATCGCATCGATGCGCCAGTAGTTGACCGGCCAGCCGGTGGCGAAGAACCTCGCCACCTCGTGCACGTAGTGCTTGTCGACGATGCGCTTCCACGCCTCCTCAACGAGGTCGTGCGGGATGGTCAGGCCGTACTTCTCCAGCGGCAGCAGATAACTGCGGTAGTAGTCGTCGTAGATCCAGCGCCGCCACATCTCGGCGTAGCTTTCGCGATCCTTACGCCGGTCCTTGGTGCCGTACTCGATGAAGGTGCCGATCGCGGCGTCGACGACGCAGTGGTTGTTCCACCACGCGTAGCGCATGTCACGTTCCAGCAGCGGGCGGTTACGTTCGTCGGCAAGCGCCATCAGCAGGATCGAGTAGCCGTTGGAGATGTGGCGCGACTCGTCGGACTGGACCGAGTGGAACACCGTCGGCAGCAGATAGTCCCCGTTGGCCGCGGCTTCGTCCGGCATCGCCACGAAAAGGGTGTTGGTGAAGGCAGTTTCGGCGACCACGGTCAGATAGATGTTGGCTGCGGTGATCGCGTCACCGGTGATGAACCCCTCGCCGAACTGCCGTCCGATGGTGCCGGCGTAGTTGTTGGCGAACGCCTTCTCGGTGATGTCGAACCCGGCAGGGTCGATGTAGTTGTTCATGTAGAGCTTCTTGAGGTTCATCTGGATGGTCGAGTGCCGAACCTCGTCGATCATCTGAACGGCCAGGCCGTTGTGGATCTCCGGGTTGGGCACGGCGTCGATCGCCATCGGCATCGCGCGGGCCGCCGAGATCTCAGGGAACGGGATGATGGACAGGAAGAGCTTCTGCCACTCCAGCCAGCGCTGCTGCACCTGACGGAACATGTTGCCGCGGATGGCGCCGTCCATGGCGCCGTACACGCGGTTGTCCTTCTCCTCTTCCATCGGGAAGTAGGACCGCATGATCTGCTTGAGCGGGTCCTTTTTGGGGGCCTTCTCGAACGTGTAGTCGGTGCCGAACCGGGTGGCCGGGGTCGCAAATGTCGGTTCCCAGGACAGTTCGGTGATCTTCGCGTGGGCCTTGGTCAGGCTTTGCCTGCTCAAAATGCGCCTCCTGTGTGCGAGCCGGTTCGAGGCCGGCGGGGGACGATGCAAGAACTGATAGAACCGTGTGTTCCGGCGCGCAGGCGTCTCAGTCTGAGACGCACGTCACATGCGAAGGGGCCTGTGGAGGCTGCTGCGGGCTGCGCGGCTTGTCTCAAATTGAGATGCACGTCACACCGCCGAGGTCTACCCTGCGGAGACAGCCATTGAGGACCGAGGTGCAGCCGCCATGGCTACGGATGTCACACGTATTAGCGCCGTGGGCTTACAGCGAGCCCGGGAGCAGTTCCTGAGCGCGGGGGCGCTGAACACCGACGCCGTCGCCCCCCGGGTCCTCGATTCATGGCGCCGATCTCGCGATCTGCGAGTGCATCCGGACCGGGTCGACCTGCCCTATGTCCGAGAGCCCAACACCGATTCGCCCCTGGTTCGTGCTGCGGCCCCTGTGCTGCGCCGGATCGCCTCCGACCTATCGTCTCAGGCGGTCAGCGTCATTCTGACCTCCGCAGACGGCCTGGTGCTGGAGCGCGTCACCTCCGATCCGGCGATCCTGAAGGCCCTCGACGACGTGCGGTTGGCGCGCGGCTACAGCTATGCCGAGGAATTCGCCGGCACCAACGGCATCGGAACTACCCTGGAGACCGGTGCGGCCACGTTCATTCAGGGCAATGAGCACTACGTCGGCACGCTGGGTCGGCTGGCGTGCGCGGGTTCCCCGATCCGCGATCCGATCACCGGAAAACTTCTCGGCGTCGTCGACCTGACCTGCTGGGCAAACCTTTCCGATCCGCTGCTGTTCGTGCTGGCCAAGAGCGCCGGCAGCCAGATCGAGGACAGAATCAGCGCATTCAGGACCGAAAGCGAAACCGCGCTGCTGGAGGCCTACTTGAAGCAAAACCGGCGCTATCCGGGCGGAGTGCTGGCGATCGGCGGCGACGTGGTGTTGATGAACCCCCGTTTGCGGCAGACACTGGACGCCAACGATCAGCGGACGCTTCTCGACCATGCGTCTGACCTGTGCAACGCGACGGCCGCGTCGACGGTCGTGGCCACCCTGCCCAGTGGCATGGCCGCCAAAATCACCACCGCCGACCGGATGACCACCGGCAGCCGCGGCAGCAACGTCGTGTTCCATGTGCACCTCTCGCCAGAGAGCGCGGCGGTCGGCGGAACCGGCTGTGACACCACTCGCCTGTCGATACCCACCCTTGCGGGACGCAGCAGTTCCTGGCGCCGCAGCTGCCAGCAGGTGGAGCGATGTTGCCGGGACGGCGACTGGGTGGTGTTGGAAGGCGAGAGTGGATCCGGGCGGGCCAAACTCGGGCAGGCGGTCGCACAGCATGTGGCTCCAGAGCGTGCCGTGCGGGTGTTGCGCGCGCACGACTTCGCGACCGCCGGGGATCTCGTCGCCGAGCTCGAATCCATAACGGACGACGAGGATTTCGCGGTGGTCATCGCCAATGTGGACAGCTTGACCACTGACGCGCTTGAACCGCTGGCTGCGGTGCTGCACGCCCGCGCCGGGCGGGGGTGGGTGGCCGCAACGGTCGGCGCGGGGACGCGGTCACCGTTGGTTGACATGCTGGTGCTGCCCTTCTTCACGCACACCGTCACCGTTCCCGCCTTGCGGCACCGTATCGAAGACCTCGAGGAACTGGTGCCAAACCTGCTGCGAGATCTGACCCGTGGCGCCGATGTGCGACTGGACCGCGACGCCATGCGGCAACTGGCCAAGCTGCCGTGGCCGGGCAATGTCCGGCAGCTACGCAAAGTGCTCGCCGAGACGGTCGCCTGGCAACGGTCGGGGCCGATCGGCATGGACAAGCTGCCCGCTGAATGCCGCTCTCTGGCAAGACGAAAACTCACTCAGATCGAGGCGCTGGAACGGGACGCAATAGTACGCAGCCTGCAGGAGAACGGAGGCAGCAAGGCCGCCGCCGCCGACGCGCTGGGAATGTCGCGCGCCACGATCTACCGCAAGATCAAGGAATTCGGCATCGCCTGAGATACGCGGTTCCGGCTTCGCCGACCCAATGCGTGTTCATAGACATGGTGTTCACCATGTGACGAATGTGGCTGGATAGCGGACTACCTGACCAGCGCATCCACAACAGACAGCAGGTCGGCCTTGTGCCGCGTCTCGTACGCGAGCACGGGTCCGAGCATCCGCTCGACATGGTTCGGCAAAGCGGGATCGGTGCCTCGATGAGTTATGAGGACCAGTGCAACCGATCGAGACCGGCGAACGATGGAACCGTTTGCACTCCGATCGGTGTCAGCCCGGACTGGCCATAGATGCCGACTCAGTTCCGGTGATGATGAAACCGTCCTGTCCTGTGGCACCCGGGCCTCCGGGGACGATCCAAATCTGTTCCACCGGTGCGCCTTCACGCTGAGCCGCCGCCGCTGAGTAGTGGCCCCACTGGTGGTGACCTGCACCGTGTCCGGCGGTGTGCGCACCGACGGCGAGTCCGCCGGTGAACACAGCCGCGCCAATGGCGGCAGCTCCGGCGGCGACTGCGACTGACGCTGCGATTCGGTTCCGTGTCTTCGTCGGCCAACGCCACCGCGAACGCGATTCGGCGGTAGGCGATGCGGGTCCTGCCGCCTCGATGTCGGGTGCGGGTGTCACTTCGGGTATTGGCTCGGTCGTCTCTTGCAGGTTTGGTTCAGAGGGCGGATTGCCAGGCCCTTCGGGTATTTCGGTCATATCTTGACTTTGCCGACCGATGGTGAGCGGTAGATGTGTGGCCGCGAAGACGATGCTGTGAATGATGTGTGGCGTGTGCCACATCCGACCATGCGGAGCCGAAAGCGTGTACTCCGCATGGTGATTCAAGATGCCAACTTATCTGTCGTCCGGCCGCGGAACGCACGACGCGAGATTCGACTCGCCGATGTCGCTGATCTCATGTTGACCGGCGATTCCGATGCTCCGGTCAGGGTGGCTTGATCTGGATCTGCCGCGCGGCCCGCTCTCCGCTCAGTTTGAGTAGTCGACGCAAGCGCATATTGTCGGCACGCAACGTCTCCAGCTCGCCCGAGAACCGTGCCTCCACAACCACAGTCTGCCGATGCTTGCACCAGCGATGCAGGCTGATGGGGTAGTCGCCTCGGCAAGACGCTCAGGTGACGGCGCGGATGAGTTCGATCGCTTCGGTCATCTGGTATCGCTGAACTAGCCGGCTGAAGATTTCCTCGTGCCTCTGCGTCTGCCGCCCTGCCGCACCAGATTCGGATGGAACCGCAATAAGCTGCCAGGCGCCCTGCAGCCGATGCGTCGAGTGGGGTGAACGGGTCTCGGTTCGTATCGGCAGATCTTGGCCGCGAGGGGTTTTTCAACACGAACCGTCCGATTCTGGAAAAGTTCGGAGCGATCGGAGCAGGAGAGGCGCGTGACGACCACCCATACTGAACAGCTCCCGCTGCTGACCCGGCGCGACCGCATCATGATCACCATTACGGTGATCACGTCCGTGGGCGCCGGAGTTCTGCACTTCGCCCATGTGAATGCTGTGCTGGCGTTCATCATGTCCGCGCTTGCGTTGGCAACGCTGGCATCTTTGGTCGGCCGTTCGGTGGAAGCGCTCGGAGACCGGCTCGGGCCCAACGCCACTGGGATACTGCAGACGGCGCTGGGGAACCTGCCCGAGTTGTTCGTCATCCTGTTCGCACTCAAGGCAGGCCTTTACGGCGTGGTGAAGGCCACCATCGTCGGCTCGATTCTTTCCAACGCCCTGCTGGTGCTCGGGTTGGCATTCGTGGCCGGCGGGATCAAGCACGGCCGCCAGCGCTTCGCCGCCGACGACGGGCGCACCCTAGGGCTGATGTTCACCCTCGCGGTGTTCATCCTTGCTGTCCCCTCGCTCACCGCTGCAATACACACCCCGGCGCAACCGCACGAGCGGGCGCTGTCGGTCGTCGTCTCCATCGTCATGCTTGCGCTGTTTGCACTCTCACTGCCGGCCACGCTCGGAAACCGGGCTCCCGACCCGGTTGTGCAAGTAGCTCATGAACCATCCAGAGCGTCGTCTCCCATTGTGGCCAGCCCAGATTCGGCCAAAGCCGCCAGTGCGGCGACAGCACACGGGGAATGGCCGCTGGCGATGGCCATCGGCATGCTGGCCGTCGCCGGTATCGGTGCGGCATTCGTGTCGGAATGGTTCGTCGCCGCCTTGGAGCCGGCGATGCATGCGGCGGGTATCAACGAGGTTTTCGCCGGTCTGGTGATCGTGGCCATCGCTGGCAACGCGGTCGAGAATTTCGTCGGCATTCAGCTGGCCGCCAAGAACCAGATGGACTATGCGGTTCAGGTGATCCTGCAGTCGCCCGTCCAGATCGCGCTCACCATAGCCCCGATCGTCTGCCTGGCGGCGGCATTGCTTGGCCAGCCCGGTTTCGATCTAGTGTTCTCGCCGCTGTTGTTGGCGTCGATGATCATGTCGGCGCTGGTCGCGGTGCTGGTGACCTTCGATGGTGAGTCGACCTGGTTCGAGGGGGCAGTGCTCATCGCGCTCTATGTAGCGATCGCCACGTCGTTCTGGTGGGGATGAGTGCCTCAACGATCGGTAACCCAGACGTCGCTGCTGAATGAAACGGCCGCCAGCATCAAACTGGCGGCCGTTCGTCTTGTGGCGTTGTGCGATCAGTAATCCCAGACGGCGGGTACGCACCGAAAGACGTCGCCCGCGGCTGCCACGTGGCAGACCGATGGGAACGGTAGGTGAGTGGCGACTAGCGCCTCGCCGGTCGACGCCAGCTCTTGCAGAAGACGAACCCGAACGCGGGCCGCCTCCTCGGGGTCGTGTTCGAAGCCGTTGAACCAATCGGGTTGATCGAACCCGACCTGGAACACAGCGTCGCCGGCGAACGTCAGCCGGTCACCGCGGGACGCCACGCGCACGATGCTGTGCCCGGGAGTGTGACCGCCGGTGCGGCTGACGAGGACTCCGGGTGCGACCTCGTGCTCCGTCTCGAATGGCCGCAACTGGCCGCGGTACTCGTCCAAGAACCGCGTGGCGGCCGACCGAAGCGCGTCCGGCACGCCCTCCACCATGTTGGTGTGGGAGAAGTCGGGCGCCTCCCAGAACTCTGCCTCCCGCGCAGACACGTGGATCTGCAGGTCCGGGCGCAGGCGGGCCTTCAGTCCGTCAGTGAGCAGCCCGCCGATGTGGTCCATGTGCATGTGAGTCAGCACCACGTCCGTCACGGATCCGGGATCAATGCCGGCGGCCTCCAGCCGGTGAACCGTCTGACCGGCCCGCGGGAAGTCAGGGAACTCCACGCCCAGTCCAGCGTCGACGAGGATGGTCTGCTCGCCGCTGCGCACCACGACCACATTCAGCGGCCACTCGAGTACGTCGTGCGGGAGGAACATGTCGTCCAGCCAGGTCGACAGGTCGGCAGGGTCGGCGTTGTAGGCCATCGTGGTGGCGGGTATCGGTAGCACCCCATCGCTGATCACCAAGACCTCGATGTCGCCGACCTGCTGCGCATAGCGCGACGGAACCAACTCGTCGACGCCGGTGCTACCGAGGTGTGAAATGTTGTCCAAGCTCATATTGCCTCCTGTTGACCGAATTTCCCTCCTTCCTGGTGGTACGCGAGCCGGCCCGAGAGATCATCCCGGACCGTTGGGTGGTTTGAATGTTCTGTGTCACAGGCCGTTTCCGACCTGATGGTCGAGCGCGGCGAGACTCAGTCGAGTTCGGCGAGGGCCTGGCGGGCGGCTTCTAGTTCGGCTTCGAGGGCGGCGACCTTGGCGGCCTGCTGGGAGCGCGCCTCTTCGATGACCTCGTCGATCGGGGTGGACAGGTCCTCGTGCAGTTCCTTGGCGGCGCGGGAGACGGCAGCGGCCGCGACCGCGACGTTGCGAGCCAGGTACGTAGCGCCTCGCTTGAGCTCGGCGCGCCATTCGCCGTCAGCGGTGCCGGTGACCGTAAGAGTCAGCTCAAGGGTCTTGGTCTTCTTGGCGGCGGCCTTCTTCGCAGGAGCCTTCTTCGGCTTCCCCTCGGCGGGAGCGGCAGTGCGGGTCTCGTCGGGCGTCGACGTACTTCCAGGCGCGGTGCGCTCGGTGGCAGGAACCAAGACGTCGGGAGTGTCGAAGTCGGTGGACAGGGCTTCTGCTGGCAGAGTGTCTACAGTCATCGTTGCAGCGATCTCCTTCTGAACATCGCCCGCAGTTGAGCGGGTCGGCGAGAGCCTATTGGAACATATGTTCGACCCCGGGCCAACCCGCGACTCGCCGGTTTCGCGTTCTTATTGCCGCGTGGCCGCCAAGACGATCGGCAGCTTCTCGGGGCAGTAGTAGCGAAGCGAGGCCCCGAGCAGCTGCTTCGTCGGCGCATCCCTAACTGATTGGGCCCGTTGGGTTTTCATCAGCGCCGACGCGGACCGGCGTATCGGCCGCACGCTCTCGCGGCGTCGGCCACGGGGATGGCCTCGGCCGCATCCGTACGATCTGTGGCCACCAGAACCACGGACCCATCATCGCCGCGATCGACGGCGTCATGAACGAGCGAATCACCAACGTGTCGAACAGCAAGCCCAGGCCGATCGTCGTGCCCACCTGCCCGGCCACCACCAGATCGCTGACCATCATTGTCATCATGGTGAACGCGAACACCAGGCCGGCGGACGTGACCACCGCGCCGGTGCCCGCCATCGACCGAATGATCCCGGTCTTGATGCCGGCATGGATCTCTTCTTTGAATCGGGACACCAACAACAAGTTGTAGTCGGATCCCACCGCCAACAGGATGATCACCGACATCGCCAAAACCAGCCAATGCAGCGGCTTGCCAAGGATGTGCTCCCAAATCAGCACGGACAAGCCGAACGATGTGCCCAACGACATCAACACCGTGCCGACGATGACCGCCGAAGCCATCACCGCCCGGGTGAGCAACAGCATGATGATGAAAATCAAACAGAGCGATGCTATTCCGGCGATCAGAAGGTCCCAGTTGGCACCTTCCTGCATATCCTTGTAGGTGGACGCGGTGCCCGCCATGTAGATCTTCGACCCCTCCAGCGGTGTGCCCTTGATGGCCTCGAACGCCGCGCTCTTGATCTGCGGGACGAGCTTGATGCCTTCAGGAGTGGCGGGGTCACCTTCGTGAGAGATGATGAACCGCACGGCTTTTCCGTCCGGTGAGACGAACATCTTCAGGCCGCGTTTGAAGTCGGCGTTATCGAAGACTTCTGGTGGCAGATAGAACGAGTCGTCGTTCTTCGACGCATCGAACGCCTGGCCCATCGCGCCCTGGTTCTCCTGCATCGCCTTCGTCTGGTCCTGCTGACTCTTCTGGCTCTGATACATCGTCAGCGTGATCTGCTGCATGCTCTTCATGGTCTCGATCTGAGCGGGCATGATGGCGACCAGCTGCGGCATCAACGTGTCCAGCTTTTGCAGGTCCGGCAACAGGTTCTTGATGTCGTCGGTCATGGTGTCGACACCGTCGAGCGTGTCGAAGATCGAGCGCATCGACCAGCAGATGGGAATGTCGTAGCAGTGCGGCTCCCAGTAGAGGTAGTTGCGGATCGGGCGGAAGAAGTCGTCGAAATCCGCTATGTGGTCCCGCAATTGCTCGAGATCGGCCGTGGTGACCACCATCTTGGTGACCATGCTGTGTGTGGTGGCCGCCATCTGCGTCGTGATGTTCTGCATCTTCTGCATCGTGTCGATGGTGGTCTGCATGTCATTGGCCTGCGTGAGCATGTTGGCCATGACTTTGTCCATGTAGTCCTGATTCATCTGCTGGGTGGTGCCTTGGGCGCCGACCATGAAAGGAATCGACGTGTGCTCAATCGGGACGCCCCGCGGCCTGCTGATGGCTTGCACCCTGCCGACGCCCTGGGTGTGCGCGATCGCTCTCGCAATTCGCTCGATCACCAGCATGTCCGCCGGGTTGCGCACGTCGTGGTCGGTCTCGACCATCAGCAACTCGGGGTTCATCCGGGCTTTGGGGAAATGCCGGTCTGCGGCGGCGTAGCCGATATTGGCGGGAATGTCAGGCGGAAGGTAATCGCGGTCGAAGTAGCCCGGCTTGTAGGACGGCAGCGCCAACAGCCCGATGAGCGCGAGCGCGACGGACGCGGCGAGAATCGGTCCGGGCCAACGCACTACGGCAGTCCCGACTCGCCGCCAGGTGCGGGTGTCCGTCTTTCGCTTCGGGTCGAACAGGCCGAAGCGGCTGCAGATCGTCAGTAGGGCGGGCGCCATCGTCAGCGCTGCGATGGTTGCGACGAGCATGCCGATCGCCAACGGAATGCCCAACGATTCGAAGTAGGGCAGCCTGGTGAAGTGCAGGCAGAACGTCGCGCCTGCGATGGTCAGACCCGAACCCAGAATGACATGGGCGGTGCCGTGATACATGGTGTAGAAGGCGGTTTCGCGGTCCTCGCCGTTGTTGCGCGCTTCGTGGTAGCGGCCCAACAAGAAGATCGCATAGTCCGTACTTGCCGCTATCGCCAGTGTGGTGAGTAGATTGACCGCGAACGTCGACAACCCGATCAAGTCGTAATAGCCAAGGGCCGCAACGATTCCCCGGGCGGCGGACAACTCGATGAACATCATCACCAGGACCAGGAGCACCGTCACGATGGACCGGTAGACGAGCAACAGCATCACGAAGATGACGCCCATGGTGATGGCGGTGATCAGCTTGACGCTCTTATCGCCGGCGTGGTGCTGGTCGTTCGAGAGCGGCGTAGGGCCGGTGACGTAAACCTTGACTCCCGGCGGCGGGGACGACTGGTCGATGGTCGTCCGCACGGCCTGGACGGACTCGTTCGCCAGGGTTTCACCCTGGTTGCCTGCCAGGTACACCTGGACGTTGGCGGCCTTTCCGTCGGCGCTCTGCGCGCCCGTTGCGGTCAGCGGATCGCCCCAGAAGTCCTGAACGTGCTGAACGTGCTTGGTGTCGGCCTCGAGTTTCTTGATCAGGCCGTCGTAGTACTTATGCGCGGCGTCGCCGAGCGGCTGCTCGCCCTCCAGGACGATCATCGCCGAGCTGTTGGAATTGAACTCCTGGAAATCGTGACCGATTCGCTGCATCGCCTGCATCGACGGCGCGTCCTTCGGAGCGAACGAGACCGCGTGCGCCTCGCCGACGACTTCCAGCTGCGGCACGATGACGTTGACGATCACCACGAGCGCGATCCAGCCCAAGAAGATCGGCACACAGAACAGTCGGATGAATCGGGGGATCATCGGGTGCGCACCCACGTGCGTATTGCTCATGCGGTCACCTCGCAGGCTCGGTGACCGCATTCTGTGCCGATGATTCGCTCGCAAGCTTCGCTCATGCGGACTTCACCAAGCAGAAGGTCTGGGCGTTCACGCCGTTGGTCGTCCTCTCGTCCTTGACAACGCCGTCGACGGTGATGCGGCAACTGATGGTGCCGCCGTCGCTCTGCGCGATGATGTTGGGGCTGGCTGCCGGGGCGGTGGTCGTCAGGGTCAGCTCCCAGGGCAACGGCGCATTCAGGGCCTTCTGCGGTTGCGCGTCCAGATCGAGATAGTTGATCGTGGCGACCGACCCGGTGCCGAAGATCTCGTATTTCACGACCTTGGGATTGAACGGCTCGGGGTCGTTGACCAAACCCGCGCCCGGCTTGGTCAGCACCGTGTGGCCGAAGAATCCGCGGAAACGGCCAACCACGAACACCGCGATCATGACCACCAGCAGGATGACCAGCACTACCCAAATACGCTTCGCGAAACGCAGCATCAGCGGCGCTCCGTTCCTGGCCCAGGCTGATCCCAGTCCGGCATTTCGAGGCGATCAAGCCAGCGGTCGATGAAGGCGGCGGCCTCGCGGTGTCCCCGGGTGATGCCAAGTCCCTGTTCGTGGAGCACGATCCGGGCCAGGCCGCCCATGATCATGGTCATGACCACTGGCGGGAACAGTCCGAGATCGATGCCGCGGGCCTTCAAAGCCAAGGTGACGACGCCTTCTTCTAGATCGCGGAATCGCATGGCATAAGCCACGATCTCGCTCCGAATTGCCTTGCGGTGGTTGGCCATCGCGAGAAACTCGGTGAACAACTGCGCGTCGTGCGCGCTGTTGAGCTGCCATAGCGCATGCAGCGGCTGGGCCTCGGCGATCGCCTCTCGCTGGCGTGCCAGATTGTCCTCGGCCTTGTCGCGCAGGACGGCGACGAACAGGTCGTCCATGCTCGGGAAGTAGTAGTGCACCAGCGCGGCCTTCACACCGGCCTTGCCCGCCACCCGTCGCGACGTGGCTGCCGCATAGCCCTCGTCGAGCATGATTTGGGCGGTTGCCTCGATCAGCGCAGCCCGGGTCGCCTCACGTCGGACGCGGGGTCGCTCGTCAGCTGCGGTGCTGGACACGAAGGCAGACTAAGTGTTGAGCAGCCGCCCAACAACCATTTCTTCAGGAATTCGCTGGGGCTCACTCCAGATCTTGACTAGGCGGTGTGCGCTGGATCACTATCCGCTCCTGAGGTTGCGTATCGAGAACTATGTTGTTGATGCTGAAACAACCGACCGTGGTGGTGGCTGGTTCCAGCCGCACGAGGACGCCCTTGGACGTCGGGGTGTTGCTGATGTCGGCCACGCTGTCGAGCGGAACGAGCACGTTGGTCTCCGGGTAGTACGACGCCGCCGATCCGCGCGCGGCGGGGTAGGCGACTACGCGAAAGTCTCTTGCCCGCCGCTCGACACCGTCATGGAAGATACTCACCAGATCGACCAACTGCCTATCGGCAAGCCCGAGCTTTTCGATGTCAGCGGGATTGACGAGGACGATCCGTCGGGCGTTCTTGATGCCTCGGTACCGGTCGTTCGGGGCATAGGGCACGGTGTTCCACTGGTCGTGTGATCGCATCGTCTGAAGCACGAGATGTCCTGCAGGAACCTGGATCCTGTCGAACGTGTTGGCAGTGAACTGCGCTTTGCCGGATGTCGTGTTGAACCGATACTCGTTGACCGGATTGGTCAATGCGAAGCCGCCCGGCCGTCGCACCCGGTCGTTGAAGTCCTCGAAATCGGGCACCACACGGGATATCGCATCGCGGATCACGTCATAGTCGGATTCGAACTTCTCCCAATTGATCTCGGGCAGGCCGCCAAGTGTGCGCCGAGCGAGCCTGCACACAATCGCCACCTCGCTCAGCAGATGTTCAGACGCTGGGGTGAGCCTCCCGCGGGATGGGTGCACGATGCTCATCGAGTCCTCGACCGTGACGAACTGCTCGCCGGTCGACTGGACATCGCGGTCGGTGCGGCCAAGTGTGGGCAGGATCAAGGCCGTCTCGCCGCACACCGCGTGCGAGAGGTTGAGCTTCGTCGAAACGTGCGCCGTCAGCCGACAGTTGCGCACCGCGCGCTCGGTCGCTTCGCTGTCCGGGGTCGCGCGCACGAAATTGCCTGCGAAACCGAGGAACAACTTCGCCCTGCCGTCCCGCATCGCGCGGATGGAGTTGACCGCGTCCAGGCCGTGCCTGGCAGGGGGAGTGAAGCCGAACTCCTGCGCGAGCGCGTCGAGGAACGACTGCGGCATCTTCTCCCAGATGCCCATCGTGCGGTCGCCCTGCACGTTGCTGTGCCCGCGCACCGGGCAGACCCCCGTACCCCGTCGTCCGAGGTTTCCGCGCAGCATCAGGAAGTTCACGATCTCCCGGACTGTCGCCACGCCGTGTTTCTGTTGGGTGACGCCCATCGCCCAGCAGACGACGACCTTCGTGCTCCCCAGCACTTTGTCGACGACGTGCTGGATCTCCTCGCGCGAAAGGCCGGTCGCGTCGAGGACATCTGCCCATGCGAGCTGCCGCGCGTGATCGGCGAACTCGGTAAAGCCCGAGGTGTGAGTGTCGATGAACTCGAAGTCCAGCACCGTGCCAGGGGCGGCATCCTCGGCCTTGAGCAGCAGCGCGTTGATGGCCTGAAACAGCGCGAGGTCGCCGCACGGTTTGATGTGCAGGAACTGATCGGCGATCGGCGTTCCGCGGCCGAGGATTCCGCTGACCTTCTGTGGGTTCTTGAAACGGATCAGCCCCGCCTCCGGCAACGTGTTCACGGCGATGACGTATCCACCGTTGCGTTTGGTTTCCTCCAGGGCCGAGAGCATTCGAGGCATATTGGTGCCGGGGTTGAGGCCGACGGCGAGCAGTAGATCGGCCTCGTGCAGATCGTCGAGGCTCACGCTGCCCTTGCCGACGCCGAGTGTCTCGGTCAGGCCGGCACCACTGGATTCGTGACACATGTTGCTGCAGTCGGGCAGGTTGTTCGTGCCGTAGGCCCGGGCGAACAACTGCAGCAGGAAAGCCGCTTCGTTGCTGAGCCGCCCGGACGTGTAGAACAGCGCCTCGTCGGGAGAGTCGAGCCCGCGCAGCTCGGCCGCCAGCAAGTCGAGGGCGCCGTCCCAGCTGATCGGCTCGTAGTGATCCGACCCTGGCAGCTTGACCATCGGCTCGGTCAGCCGGCCCTGTTCGTTGAGCCAGGTGTCGGACTTGGTCGCCAGCTCGGATATCGAGTGCTCCCGGAAGAACTCTCGCGTGATCCTGCGGGTGGTGGCCTCGTCGGCGATGTGCTTGGCGCCGTTTTCGCAATACTCGTTCTTGTGTCGCTTGCCTGCGGCGGGTTCCGGCCAGGCACAGCCTGGACAGTCGATCCCGTTGGCCTGATTGATGCTCAGCAGATTGATCGCCGTTCGCACCAGCGACGTCTGCTCCAGCGAGTACTCCAGTGCGTGCATCACCGCAGGCATCCCGGCAGCTGACTTCTTGGGCGCCTTGATCTTTGGGTTCTCGACGCCCATGTCTTCAGTTGCCTTTCGTGCTCGCGGGTCCGCGCTCAGAGAACCTTGAGTTCCTCGGCGACCTCGGTGACCGACTTCTTGGCGTCACCGAACAGCATGGTGGTGCCGTCGGCGTAGAACAACGGGTTCTCGATGCCTGCGAAGCCGGAGTTCATCGAGCGCTTGAGCACGATCACCGACTTGGACTGATCGACGTTGAGGATCGGCATGCCATGAATCGGACTGGACGGATCGGTGCGCGCCGCCGGATTGGTGACGTCGTTGGCGCCGATGACGATGGTCACGTCGGTGCGTGAGAAGTCATCGTTGATGTCGTCCATCTCCTTCATCGCGTCGTACTCGACGTCGGCTTCGGCCAGCAGCACGTTCATGTGTCCGGGCATCCGCCCGGCAACCGGATGGATCGCGTATTTGACTGGCACTCCGCGTTGTTCGAGCATCCCCGCCAGGTCTTTGACGGCGTGCTGCGCCTGCGCGACGGCAAGGCCGTAGCCGGGGACCACGATCACCTGATTGGCGTACGCCATCTGGATCGCGGCGTCGGCCGCCGAGGTTGCCTTCACCACCCTGTCGACACCGTCATCACTCGACGCGGCCATCCCGCCGCCGCCGAAGCCGCCTGCCACGATCGCGGGAATGGAGCGGTTCATCGCCTTGGCCATCAGGTTGGTCAGGATCGAACCGGACGCACCGACGATCATGCCCGCGACGATCATCGCGGTGTTGTTCAGCGCTAAACCCGCTGCAGCAGCTGACAATCCGGTGAGAGCATTCAGCAGCGAGATGACGACGGGCATGTCGGCACCACCGATCGGCAGCACCACCATCAAGCCCAGCACGCCAGCTGCGATCAACAGGCCGACCATCCACCACAGCGACGCACCGCCGCTGGCGGGACGCGCGGCCAGCCCGATCGCCACGGCAGCGGCCACCGCACCGGCGAGCAGCAACAGGTTGAGCGGCTGCTGCAACCTACCGACGCCGATCGGGCGGCCGGGCAGGATCTCTTGCAGCTTTCCGAACGCGATGATTGAACCCCAGAACGAGATCGACCCGATGATCGCGGCGAACAGTGAGGCCACCACGATGTGTACCGTCGGCGACTCACCGTGCTTGAAGTTCGAGAAGCCTGACGTATCAATGAATTCCGACAATGCGATCAAGGCCACCGTGCCGCCACCCACGCCGTTGAACAGAGCGACCAGCTGGGGCATCGCGGTCATCTTCGTCAACCGGGCGGGAGGCACCCCCAGTGCCACGCCGAGCAATAGGCCGGCGATGATGAGCAACCAGTTCTCGGTGTGCCGAATCGCGATCAGCGTCGCCACCACCGCGAGGGCCATGCCCGCCCCCGCGATCCAGTTGCCGCGCACCGCGGTCTTCGGACCGGTCAGCCCCATCAGGCCGTAGATGAACATCGCGAACGCGATGATGTAGAGCACCGTAACGAGATAGTTCATCGCGCGGCCTTCTTGGCCTTGAACATGCCGAGCATGCGGTCGGTCACCACGAAGCCACCGACCACGTTGAGCGTTCCGAACACCACCGCGACGAACAGGATGATCTGCTCGGCGAGGTTCGGATGCTCAACTCGGCCCAGCACGACGAGGGCGCCGATCAGCACGATGCCGTGAATGGCGTTGGTGCCTGACATCAACGGCGTGTGCAAGGTGTTGGGCACCTTGGAGATCACCGAGAATCCGACGAACCCCGACAACACCAGGATCGCCAGATTGGCCAGTAGTTGGTCGTACATTACATATTCCCCTCGTGCGTCACGCATGAAGCGGACACGACTTCGTCGTCGAAATCCGGTGCCACTTCGCCGTCCTTGATCAGCAGATCCAGCAGCGCCGCAATGTTTTTGGCGTACAGCTCGCTCGCGTGCTCGGGCATGGAGGCTGGCAGGTTCAGCGGCGACGCGATCGTCACATCGTGCTTGACGACGGTCTGCCCCGGCTCGGTCAGCTCGCAGTTGCCGCCGGTCTCCCCGGCCAGGTCGACCACCACGCTGCCGGGCTTCATGCCCTCCACGGCGGCGGCAGTGACCAGCCGGGGCGCCGGACGCCCGGGAACCAGCGCGGTGGTGATGACGACGTCGAAACCGGTGATCGCTCTTTCCAGTGCATCCTGCTGCTGCGCCCGCTCGGCGTCCGTGAGCTCACGGGCATAGCCGCCGTCACCGGCCGCGTCGATGCCGAGGTTCAGCCATTGCGCGCCGACCGAGCGCACCTGGTCGGCCACCTCGGGACGCACGTCGTAGCCGGTGGTCTTGCCGCCCAGTCGCTTTGCGGTTGCCAGGGCCTGAAGGCCGGCCACCCCGACGCCGAGCACCAGCACGCTGGCCGGCTTGACCGTGCCCGCAGCGGTGGTCAGCATCGGGAAGAACCGCGTGGACTCCGACGCCGCCAGCAGCACCCCCTTGTATCCGGCGACATTGGCCTGTGACGACAACGCGTCCATGGCCTGCGCGCGGGAAATGCGCGGAATTGCTTCCATCGCAAAGCCGGTGACGCCCGCCAGTCGTAGGCCGTCGGCGACCTCAGGGCGGGTCCGCGGCGCCAGGAACCCAACGACGGTTGATTCGGGCTTCAGCAGTGCGATCTCGTCGGCGGTCGGCGGGTTCACCTTCACGACAAGGTCGGCGGCCCATGGGTCGCCGATCGTGGCGCCCGCCTGTACGTATTGTTGGTCGGGAATCAATGCCCCTGTGCCGGCCTCACTTTCGACGACGACGGCGACACCTGCGGCATGCAATCGCTCGATGACCTTAGGCACCAGCGCAACACGACGTTCATCCGCCGCGGTCTCGCGCGGCACTCCGATCAGCGTCATAAGCCTCTTCCTGGCTGTGGCCGGGCAAGACAGTGCGCCTCTGGCGCTACGCCCAGGCTGGACCATTGCCACAATAGATCAGATCGCATACTGTATGCAAACAGTCCCCTTGAAGACATGCTCGGCCACTGGCCGGTCGTGGCTGTACATGCAGTATGCGCAGAGGAGTCGCCGTGAGAATTGCAGTCGTGGGTGCCGGAGCGATCGGCGCTTATTGGGGTGCCGCGTTGCACCGGGGTGGGGCAGAAGTTCATCTGATCGCGCGCAACGAGCATCTGCGGGCGATGCGGGAGAACGGTGTGCAGGTTCTCAGCCCGCGCGGCGACTTCGTCGCATATCCGCATGCGACGGACGATCCCGCCGAGATCGGCCCCGTCGACTACGTCTTCCTTGGTCTGAAGGCGCACAGCTACCCAACGTGCGGTCCGCTCGTCGAGCCGCTGCTCGGCGAGCGCACCGCGGTGCTGCCCGCGCAGAACGGGATTCCGTGGTGGTACTTCCACCAACTGGCAGGTCCATACGAGGGTCGCCGCATCGAGGCCGTGGATCCCGGCGGCGCGACGAGTGCTGTGCTGGCACCGGAGCGGGCCATCGGTTGCGTGGTGTATCCCGCAACGACGATCGAGGCGCCGGGCGTGATCCGGCATTTGGAGGGCACCCGGTTCTCCATCGGCGAGCCGTCGGGTGACATCTCTCCACGCTGTAAAGCGTTGAGCGACGCCATGATTGCCGGTGGGCTTAAGGCCCCGGTCGAACCCAACCTGCGTGACGACATCTGGATCAAGCTGATGGGTAACGTCGCGTTCAACCCGATCAGCGCACTCACCAGGGCGACCATGGTCGAGATCTGTCAGAACCCGAATACGCGCCGGATCGTCACCCAGCTGATGGAAGAGACGCTCGACATCGCCGCGAGAGTTGGTAGCAGGCCGGACATTTCGATCGAGAAGCGGCTACGCGGAGCGGAAAACGTCGGGCACCACAAGACGTCGATGCTGCAGGACCTCGAGGCTGGAAAGCAGCTGGAGCTCGATGCCATTGTCACCGCGGTCGTCGAGATGGCGGACCTCACCGGTGCGCCCGCCCCAACTCTGCGCACTGTCCACGCTGCCACCGACCTGCTGGCGCGCACCTGCGTGCCACGCGCCCTGCGCACCGACCCCGTCCCGGCCTTGCGCTGAGAAAGGAACACCGTGAACCGACGCGCAAAGATCGTCTGCACCCTTGGGCCGGCCACCGCCACCGCTTCCCGACTCGTCGAACTCATCGACGCCGGAATGGATGTGGCGCGGCTCAACTTCAGCCACGGCACCCAGGCCGAGCATTCCGTTGTTTACGACACGGTCCGCCAAATCGCCGCCGAGCGCGGACGGGCGGTGGGCGTGCTCGCGGACCTGCAGGGCCCGAAGATCCGGCTGGGCCGCTTCGCCGACGGACCGGTGTACTGGGCCGCCGGTGAGCAGATCGTCATCACCACCGTGCCGTGCGCTGGCGACCACGACAGAGTGTCGACGACGTACGACGGCTTGGCGTCCGACGTGCGGGCCGGCGATCGGCTGTTGGTCAACGACGGCAAGATCGAACTGCGGGTGCTCGACGTGCACACCGACGACGTCCGTTGCGAGGTGATCCACGGCGGACCCGTCAGCGACAACAAGGGCATCTCGCTGCCGGGCGTCGCGGTGAGCGTTCCGCCGTTGTCCGAGAAGGACATCGAGGACCTGAGGTTCGCCTTGGAACTCGGTGTGGACATGGTGGCCATGTCATTCGTCCGTGCGCCCGAGGAGGTCAAGCTCGCGCACGCGGTGATGGACGAGATGGGCAAGCGAGTTCCCGTCATGGTGAAACTCGAGAAACCGGAGGCGGTTACGGACTTGCGTGCGATCGTCGACGCGTTCGACGGCTTGATGGTCGCCCGCGGCGACCTCGGGGTGGAGATGCCCTTGGAACAGGTGCCGTTGGTGCAGAAGCGGGCCATCAACCTGTGCCGGCACGCGGCCAAGCCAGTGATCGTGGCGACTCACATGCTCGACTCGATGGTCGCCGACATGCGTCCGACTCGGGCCGAGGTGTCCGACGTGGCGAACGCAGTCTTCGACGGCGCCGACGCGGTGATGTTGTCAGCGGAGACCAGTGTCGGCGCTTATCCCGCCCACACGGTCGAGACGATGGGACGCATCGTTGTGACGGCGGAAGACGGACTGCGCCAACGGAAAACGACGGAAGATCCGCTCGAGGAAGACGAGGATGCCAGCATCAGTGATGCCGTTGCGGCCGCCGCTTGCGAACTCGGCAGGCGGATCGGGGCAGCGGCGCTGTGCTGCTTCACTCGCTCGGGGGAGACGGCCATGCGGTTGGCTAAGCAGCGGTCGCCGCTGCCGTTGATTGCCTTCGCGCACAACGAGTCGGTCAGGGCCCGGTTGGCGTTCTCCTGGGGCATCCAGTCGGCTGTGCTGGCGGCGTCAAGCACGGCGGAGACTATCCCAGCCGAAGTGAGCCGGGGTCTATCCGCCTTGGGTATCTCCCATCCGGGCAGCCTGGTGGTCGTGGTGTCCGGAAGTCGCAGCGGGGTAGCCGGTTACACCGACCGGATGCGTGTGCTTCGCATCGAGTGACGAAGCGGTGTGGGGCCGGTTAAGCCGGCCCCACGCGGCTCTCGAGCTCGGAGATCTTCGCGCGCAACTCCCGCTCAGCGATACGCCGTTCACTGACCTCACGCATGATCGCGGAGATCCCAACGATCTGGTCGGCGCCGTCGCGCAGCAACGCCACGCTGAACTCGATGGACAACCGCTGGCCGTCGCGGTGGGTGGCGGGCACGCTCAACAGCTTGTCGCCGTAACGCGTGTAGCCGGTGGCCATCGTCTGGAAATAGCCCTTCCAGTGCCGGTTGCGCAGCTTCTCCGGAATGATGATGTCGAGGTTCTGGCCGATCGCCTCTTCGACGGGGTAGCCGAACATTCGCGCGGCCCCTTCGTTCCACAGTCGGATGATCCCTGCCGGGTCAGTCACCACGATGGCCTCGGCGGATTCCTTCACGACCGCTGTGGCAAGCCATTCCTCGGTCACGCCGGCCACGCTCGCGCCTTCAGTCACGTCACACTCCGTTCCTTATCCGATCGCTCGCTGGACATCCTCGCAGCGGAGGCCTAGCATACGCAATATCGAATACTGAATACAATCTTGTGAACGACGGAGGAAAGCCTGTGCTGTTGCGCCAGCTGGAGTACTTCGTGGCGGTGGCCAGGGAACGGCACTTCGCCCGCGCGGCCGAGAGCTGTTACGTGTCCCAGCCGGCCCTGTCGACGTCGATCGCCAAGCTGGAGCGCGAGCTGAGCGTCACCCTCATCAACCGCGGGCAGAACTTCGAGGGGCTGACGCCCGAGGGGGAGCGCCTGGTCGTGTGGGCCAAGCGCGTGCTTGCCGAACACGATGCGCTCAAGGCCGAGGCGGCCGCGATGCGGTCCGGTATCTCCGCGACCCTGCGGCTCGGAATCGGGCCGACGGTGTCGACGACCGCCGCGCTTCCCGTGGCCGCCTTCTGCGCGCTGCATCCCCTGGCCAGGGTCAAGGTGTGTTCGCGGCTGTCATCCACCGAACTGCTGCGCCAACTGCGCGACTTCGAGTTGGACGCGGCAATAGCGCATTTCGGTCCCGACGACCAATCAGGCCTCGAGGTGGTGCCGCTCTACGAAGAGCAGTACGTGCTGCTGGTGTCGGGAGATCAGCTGGTGCCCGCCGAGCGGACCATCACGTGGGCCGAGGCTGCGCAGCTGCCGTTGGCGCTGCTGACGCCGGATATGCGGTTCCGCCAGTTCATCGACAAGGCGTTCGCCGACAGCGGCGCGACGGCGGCGCCTCAAGTAGAAACCGATTCCGTCGCATCGC
The DNA here is from genome assembly GCF_000328565.1 of Mycobacterium sp. JS623. NCBI lineage: Bacteria > Bacillati > Actinomycetota > Actinomycetes > Mycobacteriales > Mycobacteriaceae > Mycobacterium > Mycobacterium sp. JS623. Next base: position 1,501,687 of record NC_019966.1, read on the forward strand.
TTTACGCCCATGTGGCCACGGGCGCATGGGCGAGCGTGGTGCCCCACACCTGGCTGCGGGCAATGCCGGTCAACGGAGCGGCGCGAGCCATCCGCCTCGTCGAACCGGATACCAGGGCACAGATCTCGATGGCGATCCACGCGGGAATGCCGGGTTCGGTTGCCGCAAGGGCGTTCTTGAACGTCGCGGTCGGAACGCCGCTGAACGACATATTTGAACTCCACCGAAAGGACCTCGTGCACGTCGCATAATGGCGCATTTCTTGCGGGCACCGACGTGTCTCACGGTGATAACCGACGGTTATCAAGCGATCACAGACAAGTCTTGGACGCACGCAGCAGCGACGCGGAAAGTTAATTCCAACAAGGCAATAAGCGCGAACAGCCAGGAAGGGCTCACACCATGACCATTGCTTCCCTGCCGGACACGGAGGTAGAGAGCATTCCCGATCCGCAAGAGCCGGGTGCACTCACCGATGGGATCCATCTGGTTGTCGACGCGCTCAAGCTCAACGACGTGCACACCATCTACGGCGTGGTCGGCATCCCGATCACCGACCTGGCCCGGCTCGCGCAGGCGTCGGGCATCCGTTACATCGGCTTCCGCCATGAGAGCGACGCTGGCCACGCTGCTGCCGCGGCCGGTTTCCTCACCAAGAAGCCCGGCATCTGCCTGACGGTTTCCGCTCCAGGATTTCTCAATGGGCTTGTCGCGCTTGCCAATGCGACCACCAACTGCTTCCCGATGGTGCAGATCTCCGGGTCGAGCGAGCGCCACCTCGTCGATCTTCAGCGTGGGGACTACGAGGAGATGGATCAGCTGGCTGCGGCCAGGATGTTCGCCAAGGCGGCCTACCGCGTATCGCGGGCCGAGGATATCGGCCGCGGCGTCGCCCGCGCGATCCGCACCGCGGTGTCTGGCCGTCCCGGTGGCGTCTACCTCGACATCCCTGCCGCCGTGCTCGGTGAGGTCATCGACGCACAGGAGGCAGCCAAGACGCTGTGGAAGGTCGTCAATCCGGCGCCGCGGCAGCTACCGGAGACCGAGATGGTCGACTCCGCAATCGATTTGCTGGCCAACGCGAAGCGGCCGCTGATCGTGCTCGGCAAGGGTGCGGCCTACGCGCGGGCAGACGAGCAGATCCGCGAGTTCGTCGAGACCACCGGCGTGCCCTATCTGCCGATGTCGATGGCCAAGGGACTGCTGCCCGACGACCATCCGCAGTCCGCGGCCACGGCGCGCTCGCTCGCCCTGAAACGGGCCGACGTGGTGATGCTCGTCGGTGCCCGGCTCAACTGGCTGCTCGGGCATGGCGACGCGCCGCAATGGAATCCGGACGCCAAGTTCATCCAGGTCGACATCGCGGCCAGCGAGATGGATAGCAACCAACCCATCGCTGCCCCTCTCGTCGGTGACATCGAGTCGGTGATGGAAGCCATGCTGGAGCGGGCGAAGCCGGGCCAGATCACCGTCCAGACCGAGTGGCGAGAAGAGCTCGCTTCCAAGTCGGAAGGGAACGTCTCAAAGATGGCTGGCCGGCTGGAAGCCGCGCTGACCGCGCACCCGATGAAGTTCCTCGGCGCGCTGCAGGCCATCCGTGACGTGCTGCACGACAACCCACAGGCCTACGTCGTCAACGAGGGCGCAAACGCACTCGACTTGGCGCGCAACACCATTGGCATGCAGGTACCCCGCCACCGATTGGACAGCGGGACATGGGGCGTGATGGGCATCGGCATGGGCTACGCGATCGCCGCCGCCGTCGAGACAGGCGATCCGGTCGTCGCGATCGAAGGCGACAGCGCATTCGGCTTCAGCGGTATGGAGCTGGAGGCCGTCTGCCGCTACAACCTGCCGATCGTCACCGTCATCCTCAACAACAGCGGTGTCTACCGCGGCGATGACGCCTCGACCACGTCCGATCCGGCGCCGACGGCGCTGCGGGCACGCCACGAATACATGATCAAGGCCTTCGGCGGCAAGGGATATCAGGCGACCACGCCCGCAGAAGTCGGCGCCGCGCTGCGTGAAGCCCTCGCGTCGGGCAGACCTGCACTCATCGACTGCGTCATCGACCCCGCGGACGGCACCGAGAGCGGCAATATCGCGCACCTCAACCCCAAGGGCATCACCGCAAAGCACTGAACACCGACACGATCAACTAACGAAAGGAAACGTGTCATGACCGATTTGCCGCTCTCCGGGATCAAGGTGATCGACTTCACCGGGGTCCAGGCGGGCCCGGCGTGCACCCAGATGCTCGCCTGGTTCGGAGCCGACGTACTTAAGGTGGAGCGCACGAGCGGGGGTGACGTGACCCGTAGTCAGCTGCGGGACATCCCCGATCAGGATGCGCTGTACTTCACCATGCTCAACAGCAACAAGCGTTCGCTGGCGATCAACACGAAGTCACCCGAGGGTCTCGAGGTGATGGAGAAGCTGATCCGCGGCGCCGACGTGTTGGTCGAGAACTTCGCACCGGGCGCGATGGACCGCATGGGGTTGTCGTGGGAGAACATCCAGAAGTGGAACCCCCGGCTGATCTTCGGCTCTGTCAAGGGCTTCAACGACGACTCGTCGTGGAATGACCTCAAGGTCTATGAGAACGTCGCGCAATGCGCGGGCGGAAACGCCTCGACCACCGGCTTCTGGGACGGCCCGCCGACGGTAGCCGGCGCTGCTCTCGGTGACAGCAACACCGGCATGCACCTGTTGATCGGCATCCTGACCGCGCTGATCCAGCGCGACAAGACCGGCAGGGGCCAGAAGGTCTCGGCTGCAATGCAGGACGCCGTGCTGAACCTGTGCCGGGTCAAGCTGCGCGACCAGCAGCGGCTGGAACGTGTTGGCTACCTTGAGGAGTACCCGCAGTGGCCGAACGGCGAGTTCGGCGAGGCCGTGCCCCGTGGCGGCAATGCCGGCGGCGGCGGCCAGCCGGGCTGGGTGGTGAAGTGCAAGGGTTGGGAGACCGACCCGAACGCCTACATCTACTTCACCATCCAGGAGCAGAACTGGAAGCGCACCGCCGAGGCGATCGGCCGGCCGGAGTGGGTCGATGACCCGGGCTATGCCACCGCGCGTGCCCGCCAGGACAAGATCTTCGACATCTTCGCCGAGATCGAGAAGTGGCTCGCCGACAAGACGAAGTGGGAGGCCGTCGACATCCTGCGTGAGTGGGAGGTGCCGTGTGCGCCGGTGATGTCGATGAAGGACCTCGCCGACGACAAGGATCTGCGCAAGAGCGGCAGCATCGTGGAGGTCGAGCAGAAGGGGCGTGGCACGTTCCTGACGGTCGGCAGCCCGATCAAGTTCTCGGAGTTCAAGCCCGACATCAAGGGTGCGCCGTTGCTCGGTGAGCACACCGACGAGGTTCTTGCCGAGCTTGGGTACGACGCGGACACCATCGCTGCGTGGCACGAGAAGAAGGTCGTCGTCTAACCCGCCCGCACGGGTGAGAACTGCCCCAGATCCCCCCTCCGGGGCAGTTCTCACCCTTTCGCTTAGGAGGCGAGCGCTATGAGCGTCACTCTCGTCCGAGATATCGTCGCCACTTATCGAGGGCAGCGCGGCGCGCTGCTTCCCATCCTGCACGCGGTGCAGGAGAGCCTGGGATATGTTCCGCCGGACGCAATTCCGGTGCTGGCAGAGGAACTCAACCTGTCCCGCGCCGACGTGCACGGGGTGGTGTCGTTCTATCACGACTTCCGCTCCGCACCCGCAGGTCGCACCACAGTGCGCATCTGCCGGGGCGAGGCGTGCCAGGCGGTCGGGGCAGAGCGACTCGTGGACCATCTGAAGGACACCTGCGGCTTGTCGCTGGGCGAGACAAGCCCGGACGGTTCACTGACTGTCGAGCAGGTCTTCTGCCTCGGCAACTGCGCGCTTGGCCCCGCGGCGCAAGTGAATGGCAGGCTCCGCGGCCGGCTCGATGAGGCGGAGTTGTCGGCGATACTCGACGAGGCGGTCACGCCATGATTAGCCCGGTTACCGTGTACGTGCCAAGGGATTCCGCGGCGCGGTCGGTCGGTGCTGACGATGTCGCCGACGCACTCGAGGCCGCAGCGGCGCGACGCGGACACTCGATTCGAGTGGTTCGCAACGGCTCTCGCGGCATGCTGTGGCTGGAGCCACTGGTGGAGGTGGCGACCCTCGACGGCCGCATCGGCTATGGTCCGGTGGCGGCTTCCGACGTCGACGGCCTGGTGGCCGCCGGCATGTTCGAGGGTGCGGCGCACCCGCAGCGGTTAGGGATGGTCGACGAATTGCCTTGGCTCGCAGCGCAGAATCGGGTGACGTTCACCAGGGTCGGCATCACCGACCCGCTATCGCCCGACGACTACCTGCGCCACGGTGGACTCGTCGGACTTGTTCGCGCGCTGGAGAATTCGCCTGCAGATGTCGTCGCAGAGGTCACGGAATCCGGTCTGCGCGGCCGCGGTGGTGCGGGCTTCCCGGCCGGCATCAAGTGGAAGACTGTGCTCGACTGCGCCGATGAACTGAAGTTCGTCTGCTGCAACGCCGACGAAGGCGACAGTGGCACTTTCGCCGATCGGATGTTGATGGAGGGCGATCCGTTCCTGCTCATCGAGGGCATGACGATCGCGGCCTACGCCGTCGGCGCCACCGAGGGCTACGTCTACATCAGGTCCGAATACCCGGACGCGGTCGCCACGATGCGCGCTGCCATCGAAATCGCATACGGCCGAGGATGGCTGGGCGACAACGTGCTCGGCTCGTCGCTCAACTTCGACCTTTATGTGCGGGTGGGCGGCGGCGCCTACATCTGCGGCGAAGAAACCTCCATGCTCGAGAGCCTCGAGGGCAAGCGCGGGATGGTTCGCGCGAAGCCACCGATTCCGGCGATCCACGGCCTGTTCGGCAAGCCGACTGTAGTGAACAACGTCCTCACGCTCGCGACCGTGCCGACGGTCCTGGCGCACGGCGCGCAGGCGTATCAGGAACTGGGTGTTGAGCGTTCGCGCGGCACGCAAGTGTTCCAGCTCGGCGGCAACATCAAACACGGCGGCATCGTGGAAACCGCGTTCGGGATCACCCTCGGCGAACTCGTCGACGGCTACGGCGGCGGCACCCGGTCCGGTCGGCCGGTGCGTGCTGTCCAGGTCGGCGGCCCGCTCGGGGCGTATCTGCCGAGAACCAAATTCGACTTGCCCATGGACTACGAGGCGTTCGCAGCGGCCAGCGCGATGGTCGGACACGGCGGCATCGTGGTGTTCGACGAAACGGTCGACATGGCAGCGCAGGCCAGGTTTGCGATGGAGTTCTGTGCGGCCGAGTCGTGCGGCAAGTGCACACCCTGCCGGGTGGGAGCGGTGCGCGGTGTCGAGGTGATCGACCGCATCACCGCCGGCGAGCACCGCGACGAAAACCTGGCGCTGCTCGAAGACCTGTGCGACGTGATGACCGAGGGCTCGTTGTGCGCCATGGGTGGGCTCACCCCGATGCCGGTGCGCAGTGCGATCACGCATTTCGCCGACGACTTCGTTGCCCTGCCCATCAGCGTGAGGACGGAAGGTAAGCCATGAGCCTGCTCAAGGAACCCGACTTCGGCACTCCGGCCAAGGAGGGTGCGGCGACGATCTCGGTCGAAGTGGACGGGCTGCCCGTCGCGGTTCCCGAAGGCACGTCGATCATGCGCGCGGCGGCGCTCGCCGGCATCGACGTCCCCAAGCTGTGTGCCACCGATCGGCTTGACGCCTTCGGTTCGTGCCGGCTCTGCCTGGTGGAGATCGACGGCCGCCGTGGCACACCGGCGTCATGTACCACCCCGGTGGCCGACGGCATGGTCGTCCGCACGCAGACGCCGAAACTCGCCAAGCTCCGCGAGAACGTCATGGAGCTCTACATCTCCGACCATCCGCTGGACTGCCTCACGTGCGGCGCCAACGGCGACTGCGAATTGCAGGACATGGCAGGCACTGTCGGGCTGCGTCAGGTCAGGTATGGCTACGAAGGTGAGAACCACTTCGACGCCGTCAAAGACCAGAGCAACCCGTACTTCGACTTCGACCCGTCGAAATGCATTGTCTGCTCTCGTTGTGTGCGCGCCTGCGACGAGATCCAGGGCACATTCGCGCTGACCATCGAGGGCCGCGGCTTCGATTCGAAAGTCTCGCCGGGCGCTGGCGAATTGTTCATGGACTCGGAATGCGTGTCCTGCGGCGCGTGTGTGCAGGCCTGCCCGACAGCCACCCTGCAGGAACGTTCGGTGATCGAATTGGGCATGCCGTCGCGTTCGGTGATCACCACCTGCGCGTACTGCGGCGTCGGGTGTTCGTTCAAGGCCGAGCTGCGCGGGGATGAACTGGTTCGCATGGTGCCCCACAAGGACGGCGGCGCCAACGAGGGCCACTCGTGTGTGAAGGGCCGCTTCGCGTTTGGCTATGCGACCCACCCGGACCGCAAACTGAAGCCGATGGTCCGCGATACCACCGCCGATCCGTGGCGTGAGGTCGAATGGGACGAGGCGATCGACACTGTCGCCCGCCGGATGCTCGACATCAGGGGGCGGCACGGCGCCGGCTCGATTGGCGCGATCACCTCGTCGCGGTGCACGAACGAAGAGGTGTACGTCGTCCAGAAGATGGTGCGGGCGGCGTTCGGCAACAACAACGTGGATACCTGCGCGCGAGTGTGCCATTCGCCAACCGGATACGGGCTCAAGCAGACGTTCGGCGAATCGGCGGGCACCCAGGACTTCCGGTCCGTCGCGCAGGCCGACGTGATCATGGTGATCGGCGCCAACCCCACCGATGGGCACCCGGTCTTCGCCTCCAGGATGAAGCAGCGGATTCGCCAGGGCGCGAAGCTGATCGTGGTCGATCCCCGTCGTATCGACCTGGTCCGTTCGCCGCACATCGAGGCCGATCACCATCTACAGTTGAAGCCCGGCACGAACGTTGCGGTGGTCAACGCGATCGCGCATGTGGTGGTCACCGAGGGGCTGGTCGATCAGTCGTTCATCGCGGAGCGTTGCGAGGGGTTCGACCAGTGGGTGGAATTCATCTCCCGTCCGGAGAACAGCCCTGAAGCAGTGCAGTCGATTACCGGCGTGCCGGCCTCCGACGTGCGTGCTGCCGCCCGCCTGTACGCGCAGGCGGGCAACGGCGCCATCTACTACGGCCTCGGCGTGACCGAACACAGCCAGGGCTCGACGATGGTGATCGGCATGGCGAACCTGGCGATGGCGTGCGGCAACATCGGCCGCGACGGCGTCGGGGTGAACCCGCTGCGCGGCCAGAACAACGTGCAGGGGTCATGCGATATGGGCTCGTTCCCGCATGAGCTACCTGGTTATCGGCACGTGTCGGACGACGCGGTGCGCGGCATCTTCGAAAACCTCTGGGGGACCGCGCTTCTGCCGGAGCCCGGATTACGCATCCCGAACATGTTCGACGCTGCGATCGAGGGCACGTTCCGGGGCCTTTTTGTGCACGGCGAGGACATCGCGCAGTCGGACCCGAACGTCGGCCACGTCACCGCCGCGCTGGCCGCGATGGAGTTGGTGGTGGTCCAGGACCTGTTCCTCAATGAGACCGCCAAGTTCGCCCACGTGTTCCTGCCAGGCGCATCGTTTCTGGAGAAGGACGGCACGTTCACCAACGCGGAACGCCGAATCAATCGGGTTCGCGCGGTGATGAAGCCGAAGAGTGGAATGCACGAGTGGGACATTGTCTGCAGGGTCGCAACAGCCATGGGATACCCAATGCACTACGACCATCCCAGCCAGATCATGGATGAGATCGCCGCTCTCACACCGACATTCGCCGGAGTATCGTTCGAGAGGCTCGATGAGGTGGGTAGCATCCAGTGGCCGTGCGATGAGAATGCGCCCAACGGCACGCCGATCATGCACATCGACGAGTTCACCAGGGGCAAGGGCAGGTTCGTGCCGACACCCTTCGTGCCGACCGACGAGCGCAGCACACGCCGCTTCCCGTTGATCCTCACGACGGGCCGGATCCTGAGCCAGTACAACGTCGGTGCGCAAACCCGTCGCACAGCCAATATCGCTTGGCACCAAGAAGATCTGCTGGAGATCCATCCGCACGACGCGGAAGACCGCGGGATCACCGACGGCGACGAGGTGACACTAGCCAGCCGGGTCGGCAAGACGAAACTACGCGCCAAGCTCTCCGACCGGATGCCGACTGGCGTCGTCTACACCACGTTCCACTATCCGGTGACGGGCGCCAACGTGGTCACCACCGACAACTCCGACTGGGCCACGAACTGTCCGGAGTACAAGGTGACCGCCGTGCAGGTCGCGCTTGCTCACCCGGTGGTCAGGGAACAGGAAGAGCCTGCGCTGGACGGCGAGCTGGCCGCGGAACTGGTGGATTGATATGGCGCTCAACGCTCCTGCCGAGATCAAGATGATCAACAACATCGCCGCACATTTTGGCTACTTGCGCGCCGAGCATGCCGCGACAGCGGTAGCCGATCACATCAAGCGGTTCTGGGACCCGCGTATGAAACAACGTCTGCTGTTGCTCGTCGCCTCGGACACAACGGATCTCGATCCGGTGGCGGTCACCGCCGCTTCGTTGCTGCGGTAGGTGTGGGTTGGGATGACTAGCCGTAGCGTGCGGTGCGTCGACCGGCAATATTAGGCGGCATCGTCGGCCCACCGTGCATGGACATCCGCGTCGTGCCAGCCGTCGGTATGCAAGGCAGCGCGGCGGCGTACTGATCATTGCGACCGACAGCGCGGAGTACCAACTTGGTGCAGTGTGGGGTCGCCAACGTGGGCACCGTCCCCAGACCGCCTGCGGAGCTGGGCAATTGCGGGGTGCAGATCGTGTGGTTTCCGAGACGTCGCGCGGTTTGTGGTGGCCGTTTTTTGTCGGAGGCGGCTGCAATGATGGTGTTATGTCCTCGACGGCGGTGCTCGGCTCGACCACAACGAGCCCTAAAGAGCGTCTTGAGGTGTTGTTCGAGGAGTTAGCGGAGCTGGCGGGTCAGCGCAACGCCATTGATGGGCGCATCGTCGAGATCGTCGCCGAGATCGACCGTGACGGGCTGTGCGGGATGACCGGGGCACGCTCGGTGGCGGGATTGGTGGGCTGGAAGCTGGGTCTGTCGTCGACAACCGCCCACACGATCACCACGATTGCGGGCCGGTTGGAGGAGTTTCCGCGGTGCACGGCCGCGATGCGCGAGGGTCGGCTGTCGTTGGATCAGGTCGGCGTCATCGCCGCACGGGCAGCCGAGGGTTCTGATGAGCATTATGCGCAGTTGGCCGCGGTCGCCGCGGTCAAGCAGCTGCGTACCGCGGTCAAGTTGGAACCGCGACCCGAACCCGAACCCGATGCTGGGGCTGAGCCGCAACGCTCGATCACCAAGACCACCCATGAGGACGGAACTTGTTGGCGGATCAAACTTCCGCCCCATGATGCGGCGAAGTTCGACGCCGCACTGGCGTCGCACCAGGATGCGTTGATTGCGCAGTGGAAACATGATCACGGCGACGGCGACAGCGCCGACCACACCTCGGAGCAGCGGGCTCCGGTGCCGGGCACCGAGGAGGCGTTCATGCGTCTGGTGGAGGCGGGCTGGGACGCCGAGGCGGCGCGCCGACCGCACGGGCAGCACACCACCGTGGTGGTACACCTCGACGTTGAACAGCGCGCCGCGGCACTGCATCTGGGTCCGCTGCTCACCGAGGCCGAGCGCCAATATTTGACCTGCGATGCCACCTGTGAAGTGTGGTTCGAACGGGCCGGCCAACCGATCGGGGCCGGACGCACCACGCGGACGATAAGCCGGCGGCTGCGCCGGGCGCTGGAGCATCGTCACCGCATGTGCGCGGTTCCTGGTTGTGGCGCCACCCGCGGTCTGCATGCGCATCACCTCGTGCACTGGGAAGACGGCGGCCCCACCGAACTGTCCAATTTGGTGCTGCTCTGCCCGTACCACCATCGGCTGCATCACCGCGGCGCCATCACCATCACCGGACCCGCCGACCGTTTGATCGTCACCGACAGCGCGGGTCGACAACTCAGCGCGGCCTCGCTCGCCCGGCCACCGACCAAACCCCCACCCGATGTGCCACCCTGGAACGGGCCCCTGGGTGAGCGCGCCGACTGGTGGTGGTACGAACCCTTCCAGCCCCAACCACCACCAACAAACAACAACTAAGTTGGTTACGAGCGCCCCATGCTCAAACAGGTTGGTGCGTAGAGAAATTCGTTGACGATCCGCGCAACCACGCATGCCGCCGCTGATCCGCTAGCCACGGCCCTCATGAAGATCCACGCGACGTGCGCAGTAGATTGAGCCAGTCGGGTTACGGGCTCAGGACCGAAGGCCGCCAATGCCCTCATGGTCGACATCTCGCCAGAAGTCGATGTCGTATTGGGTGTCAGGGATCTGGATCCGCTGCTTCGACGTTGCGGGTTGTGCGAGCCCCCGGTGCGCTTCCAGCTCTTCGATATCGATTTCGAGTCGGCGGATGCCGTTCAGGATCCACTCCGCGTCGTTCAGGACACGACGGGTGGCTGGGCGATCGCCACATGCTGCGACAAGCGATGTCATGCACCCGCGCAGGTCTGTGATCAGCCGCTGCAGCTCGTCTACTTTGCTAGCCAGGGACATCGGATCTCCTTGTGATGATGACGAATTCGGGTCTAGCGCGGCAGCCGAGAGATGAGATGGCCCGGCTGGTGAAGCAGACGCGTGGTGACGGCGGCACACAGCCCGATCAAACCCGCGGCGACGAACACACCGTTCAGTGCGGGGGAGGACACCAAGAATGCCGGCAGCCCGATGCCGATGAGCCCGCCGAACATCTTGGCGCTGTAGACAACTCCGAAGTTTCGCCCGGCATTGCGCTCGCCGAAGTAGTCGGCCACCAGGCTCGCCAGCAGTGGATAGAACGCGCCGCCGGCCAACCCGCTGAGCGCCGCGAACCCTACGAACGCCTCGGGCTGATGAACAGAGGTCGAGTACACCAAGCCCAGCTGTGCGCATCCGGCGAGCAGCAATGCGGCGCTGAGTGTCTGACGTCGCCCGAACCGGTCGGAGATCCGGCAGGCGACCGCGCGGCCGCCACCACTGACGACGGCGAGCAGCCCGACGGCCGACGCGGCCACCACCGCGCCGAATCCATTGGAAATCGCGACGGTTGGGATGTAGGCGACCGCTAGCAGGAAGGTGGCGGCGGCGAACACCATGATGAGGTACATCACCACGAACGCGGTCGTCCGCACAGCCTGACCCGGTGCGTACTGCCGGGCCGCCGGCGCATTGCTGCACAGACTCCGGTTGATTCGCTTGTCGATGGCCCACAGTCTGGGATCGATGTCGGGTGGCCACCAGCCCTGCGGGGGATCCCGGAAGAAGACGCCGCACAAGGCGACAACGGCCAAGACGACAACGCTCACCGCGGTGAAGATCGCACCATGGTTGGCCGGGGACAGATCCGTGGCGAACAGGATGATGAACGGCACGGCACCGTAGCCGAATGCGCCAGTGACGAAACCGATTCGCAGTCCTCGCGCCTCTGGATACCACTTCGCGACGGTGGAGCTGCACGTCGCGTAGACAATGCCTGCACCGATGCCGCTCAGCACCGCGTAGCCGAGCACGGCCAGGCCGACGCCGTCGGTGTAGGCGAGCGTGAGTGGTCCGGTGGCGCACAGCAGGGCGCCGACGAGCATGGCCCGCGACGGCGAGACGGCCGAGTGATGGCGCAATGCGGCGGTCAGCGCGGCAGCGCCGGCCTGGAACATCACCCACAGCGCGAGCACCCAGAACGCCGCGGCGCCCGCCGGCCGCAGTGCGATGGCCGCGACGCTGTAGCCGTACTGCAGCACGCTGATTCCTGCCATCGCCGTCAACGGCAACCAGAACATCCAGGCCCGGGAGCACCCCATGATGTCCTGCGGCCGCTCGCCGACCCGGTAGGAGCGTCCGTGCAGATCCCGAACTTCGGCGACTGCGACTCCGTGGCTGCTGCTGGTCATGTCCGCCTCCGAACGATACGATTGCATACAGTATGCGGATAGCATAACTATGACGTGGATCACTTGTCCAGCGTTCAACCACAACCGAAGGGAGCACCGGCGTGGGACGCGTAACCAGCAGATATCGGGTCGTTCGGATGACCGACGGGTTGGCCACCGCCCGTCCGGACTCGCTCGCGGCGGAGGAACCGTTAGAGATTCGTGTCGCCGGCCGCCCCCTCACGGTGACGATGCGAACCCCGGGGAACGACTTCGACCTTGCCCGCGGCTTTCTGGTCAGCGAGGGCGTAGTGGCGGCCGACACTGACGTCGCCGGGATCCGGTATTGCGCGGGCGCCACGGCTGACGGTGTCAACACGTACAACGTGCTCGATGTGCTTTTGGCTGACCGTGTGCCACTGCCGGATGTGTCGTTGGAGCGCAACTTCTACACAACGTCATCGTGCGGCTTGTGCGGCAAGGCCAGCCTGGACGCTGTGCGCACCATCAGCAGGTGGCACGTCGACCGTGATCCGTTGCGGCTCAACCCCGCAACGATTGCCACCCTGCCGGACAAGCTGAGGGCCGCCCAACGGGTCTTCGATTCTACGGGCGGACTGCACGCCGCCGCACTCTTCGATGCGACGGGGGAACTGTGGTGCGTCAGGGAAGACGTCGGCAGGCACAACGCGGTGGACAAGGTGGTCGGATGGGCTCTGGATCAGGCCCGCCTGCCGCTGAGCGGCAGCACGCTGATGGTGAGCGGCCGAGCCTCATTCGAATTGGTGCAGAAGGCCGTGATGGCCGGGATCCCGGCGCTCGCCGCGGTGTCCGCGCCATCATCGCTTGCGGTCGATCTGGCGCGGGAGATGGGAATGACCTTGATCGGCTTTCTGCGCGGGTCGTCGATGAACGTCTACTCCGGGACCGAGCGGATCGAGTCGGTCGAACCGTTGCCATGCTGAGCTGAAACACGACCTAGGCTCATGCGCCGAACGTTCCTTACCATTCGAAAAATTGCCGAAAATTCGAGCGGTACGGAACGTTCGGCGAAGATCGCAAACTACTCGGCCTCTGACTTGGCCTGCCGCTGGTCGTGGTAGACCTTCCGCGTGTGCTCCGTATGGCGTTGCATGATGCTGCTCGCCAAATCGGCGTCACCGGCCGCGATGGCCTTGATCAGTTCGGCATGTTCGGTCCATGCGCCTTGGCCGCGCGGCTGCGCGATCGGCAGGTAATACCAGTGCCACCGACGCTCGACAAGCCCAATGTGCTTGGCCAGTACGGAGTTTCCCGCAATCTCCGTGATCGCCTCATGCAGATTCACGTTCGCCCTTACCAGCGCTTCCGAGTCATTGGCGGCCAGTGCGTTGATGCCGTCCTGTTGCAACTCCCACAGCCGGTTGACGTCTTCAGCAGTTGCGTTCTCCGCGGCCAACCGGGCTGAGTACGTCTCGAGGACGGTCCGGACCCCGAGCAGCTGGTCCACCTCGTCCTCCGACGGCGTGTGTACGAACGCGCCCTGCGCGGGGCGAAGATCGATCCATCCGTCGGTCTGCAACCGCTGCAATGCTTCACGCACCGGCTGGCGGCTCACGCCGAGATATTCGGCGAGCTCGTTTTCGACCAGGTGCTGACCGCGCTGCAGGGTGCCCTGCACGATCAGGTCCACGATCGCGTCGTACACCGCCTGGCGCAGGGGAGCCGGACGCTGGACCCGGCGCGCTGCGCCATCAATCAGCGTGGACGCGCGCTTACGGGGACTCGGGGTGGGTAGTGACATGCGCGTTCCTCCGGCCAACTAGCTGGTTGCGGTCAACAGATTACCGGCTTTCGTATGCAATAAACTGCTATTGCCGCAATTGTTGTAGTGCGTACCCGCTGACCGGCAACAGAACACCCCGGGTGAGAGGTCCTGAGCAGGACGTCTGGTCACCCGGGGTGTTGTGTGCCGAAGCCGGTTAGTCGACGACGAGGACCTTGGCCTCTACCTGTGTCGGATCGGACCGCGTCGGCGTTGACTCTTTGAGCTTGGGCTGACGCAGCAGGATTGAAAGGAAGGCGCAGGCGATGCCGACCGAACCGGCGATGCCGAACGCGGCGCCGTAACCCCACGTATCCACGACGACCGCGCCCAGGCCGGCACCGACCAGACCCGACACCAGCTTCGAGCTGTAGACCAGGCCGTAGTTGGTGGCGTTGTTGTTCTCACCGAAGTAGTCGGCCGTCATCGCCGCGAACAACGGGAAGATCGCGCCACCACCGAAGCCGGACACCATCGACGCCAACAGGAACAGCGGCATGCTGCCGATCGAACCGGAGAAGTACACCGCGAACTGGGCCAGGCCCAGCACCACGCACACGATGATGAGCGTGTCCCTGCGGCCCACGCGGTCGGAGATCCAGCCGATCACGCCGCGGCCGGTGCCGTTGACGATCGCCTTGAAACTCATCGCGAGTGCGACGATGCCGCCGGCGAAGCCCATCTCCTTGCCGAACGGCACCTGCATCGCGATCCCGAAGATGTTGATGCCCGCGGTGCACAGCAGCACGAACCACATTAGCGGCAGAATGCCGGTCTTGATGGCTTCCTTCGGGGTGTACTGCTTGACCGCAGGCGGGTTCTTCCGCAGTGCGCGGCGAATCTTCGGGTCGTCGTTGACCTTTAGTGGGTCGACGTGCGGCGGCCACCAGTTCTTCGGGGGGTCGACGAAGAAGAAGCCACAAAGCGCGACGACCGACGCCAGGAAGATGCCGACCGCCAATAGGATGCCCTCGTAGTTCTCCAGGTCCATGTAGTTGGTGAACAAGAAGATGAAAGGCACCGAGCCGTAGGCGAAGCCGCCGTTGACGAAGCCCGTCTTGCCGCCCTTGCGTTCCGGATACCACTTGCCCACCATGTTGATGCACGTGGCGTACACGAAGCCGGCGCCGCCGCCGCCGAACAATCCGAAGCCGAGGTAGGCAAGGATGACGTGCGGGGCGAACGCCAGCGACAGGTATCCAAGGAATGCCCCGCCCGCACCGAGCAACATCGCAGAGCGTGCCGACAGCTTGCCGCTCTCCCGCATTTGGCCGACTGGGAATGCGACGGCGGCCTGGAACATCACCCACACGCCCAGCAACCAGAAGATGTGGGCGCCGTGCCAACCGTGTGCCTCCGACAGCGTGTCGTCGGCTGACGTGAACGCATATTCGGAAGAGCTGATGGCCATCATTGAAATCCACGGGAGCCATACCATCCAGGCCCGTGACCGTCCGAGGATGTCGCGGTCGGTCTCGCCGACTCGATACACCCGGCCGTTATCGTCGACTACCTCGCGGTATGCCGGCTGAGCTGACGCGTTCATGCCTGTCGAATCTCCTTTTCGTCTCTGTATACTGCCGACTGTCTGCTTTCTTGGTGGCGGAATCGTTAGATGACTCCCTTCGCCTTCAGCGCGGAGAGCTGGTCACCAAGCCCGAGCTCGTCGCCGTAGATGTGTGCGTTGTGCTCGCCCAGCAAAGGGGAGCGGACGACGTCGACAGGGGAGTCGGACAGCTTGATCGGGCAGCCGACCGTCGTGAACTCGCCGCGTTCGGGGTGAGCCACCCGCACAACCATGTCGTTGGCTGCTAACGAGGCGTCCTCGATGATTTCCTTCGTGGAAAGGATTGGGCCGCAGGGGATGTTGTGCGCGGTCAGCTGCGCGAGCGCCTGCCATTTGCCAAGGCCCATCGTCCACTCCTCGATGAGCTGGAACATCTTGTCCAACTTGTTCAATCGCGCCTGCGGCGTGCTCCACTCGGGATCGGTGACCAGCTCGGGCCTGCCGATCAGATGCGCGATCGGTTCCCAGCCCACCGGCTGTACGACCACATAGATGTAGTCATTCGGCCCACCAGGCGCGCATTTGACGGCCCAGCCCGGCTGCCCACCGCCGGACGCGTTGCCCGATCGCGGGACGCAGTCGCCGAAGTCTTCGTTGGGGTATTCGCCGAGCGGTCCGTGCTGCAGCCGTTGGTGGTCGCGCAACTTGACCCGGCACAGGTTGAGCACCGCGTGTTGCATGGCGACGGTGACGCGCTGCCCGCGACCGGTGTGCTCGCGTTGATAGAGCGCGGCCAGAATGCCGGCCACTGTGTGGATACCTGTGCCGGAGTCGCCGATCTGGGCTCCGGTGGCCATCGGCGGTCCTTCTTCGAAGCCGGTCGTGCTCATCGATCCGCCCATCGCCTGCGCGATGACTTCGTAGGCCTTGTAGTGCGTGTAGGGGCCGTCGCCAAAACCCTTGATGGAGGCGAAGATCAGCCGCGGGTTGATGCGCTGCAGTTCCTCCCACCCGAAGCCCATGCGCTCGATTGCGCCGGGGCCGAAGTTCTCGGCGAGGATGTCGAACCGGGGGAGCAGGTCGGTGAAGATGCGCTTGCCCTCTGCGGACTTCATGTTGAGCGTGATGCTGCGCTTATTGCAGTTGAGCATCGTGAAGTAGAGGCTGTCGGCGCCAGGGATGTCCCGAAGCTGCTTGCGCGTGACGTCGCCCGCGGGTGCCTCCACCTTCACGACGTCCGCGCCGAGCCAGGCCAGGATCTGCGTGCACGACGGGCCGGACTGGACATGTGTCATATCCAGGACGCGCACGCCTTCGAGTGCCTTTCCCAAGACAGTCCCCTTATTTGGTGGACGTGTCGTCAGCGCACCCCGACGCTCGCGCGTCGAAGCCGGACCACACGTTGATCAGTGACCGCTTGCCGGACCCGGCACAGCTCGCTGCTTCGAAGTGGTTTGTGAAGGCAGTCACTCGTCTCGTCGGAAAGTAACGGACATCACAGGGCGTACGGTATACCTCATACAATCTGGATGCAAGCCCCGAGTTTCCTGCCGATTGCCTGACGTGTCTTCAACTACCGCCCATAGCCGCGTATCATGCCGCGTCGCCGCCAGCGTCCCGGTCTCGCCCACACGGCTCCCGCGGGGGCACACGCGCATGATCAATCCACCCAGCCGTGTCATGTAATCCGTTGTGTTACAACGATTTGTCGATGCGACGCGGTCGCGTATCGACACGCGTCGTTGTGCCGTTTCGAACCCCTGTGGGCGGGGTCGTTGTAACGGTGAATTGGCCTGTCGCCGAGTGTCAGCGGGGCGCAGTTTTTATCCCTGACAGAGAAGTCTGTGAGTCCTGGCCGATCGCTGGACAACCCGTGTTGCGTACACCACACTGTTGTCTACCTCATACGGTATGCAATCTTGTGACGAGCTTCTCGGCACGACGAAGCAACCGGCTCGAGTGAAGGAAGTACAACGGATGATTCAGCTCCCCCCGGTCAGCGACATGGCGGATTCCGATGCGCCGACCGTCAAGGCGCTTTCTGGCGTTCGAGTGCTCGACATGACGCATGTGCAGTCAGGTCCGTCGGCCACCCAATTGCTCGCCTGGCTGGGCGCAGACGTCATCAAGCTCGAGGCGCCGGGCACTGGCGACGTCACCCGCAGCCAACTTCGCGATGTCCCCGGGGCCGACAGTCTGTACTTCACGATGCTCAACTGCAATAAGCGCAGCATCACCGTGAACATGAAGAGCGAGGAGGGCAAGCGGATCTTCACCGATCTGGTGTCTCGCGTCGACATCCTGGTCGAGAACTTCGGCCCCGGCGTGGTCGATCGGTTCGGTTTCCCGTGGGAGCGGCTGCGCGAGATCAACCCGCGGCTGATCTATGCGTCCATCAAGGGCTTCGGTCCGGGTAAGTATTTCGACTTCAAGGCCTACGAAGTCATCGCGCAGGCGATGGGCGGCTCGATGGCTACCACCGGTTTCGAGGACGGCCCGCCCGTGGCGACCGGTGCACAGATCGGTGATTCTGGTACCGGAATCCACCTGGTGTCAGGGATTTTGGCCGCGCTCTATCAGCGAACCAATACCGGCCGCGGGCAGCGTGTCGAGGTGGCCATGCAGGAGGCGGTGCTCAACCTGTGCCGTGTCAAGCTTCGCGATCAACAGCGGCTCGCCGCGGGCCCGCTTCGGGAGTATCCGAACCAACAGTTCGGCGACGAGGTCCCGCGCTCGGGCAACGCGTCGGGTGGCGGCCAACCGGGGTGGGCGGTCAAGACCAAGGGCGGTGGCCCGAACGACTACATCTACGTGATCGTGCAGCCGCTCGGCTGGGCGCCGCTGGCCGAACTGATCGGCAGGCCCGACCTTGCCGATCACCCCGACTGGTCACGTCCGGAGGACCGGCTTCCCAAACTGGACAAGGTTTTTGCGTTGATCGAGGACTGGTCGGAGCGACACACCAAATGGGAGGCGTTGGAAGCGCTCAACGCGCTGAACATCCCGTGCGGCCCGGTGCTCTCGACTCGGGAGCTCATCGAGGATGAGACGCTCACCGAACTCGGTGCGATCGTCACCGTCGAGCATCCCGAGCGCGGTGCGTTCAAGACGGTCGGCTCTCCGCTGCGGCTGTCTGATTCCCCGGTCGACATCGTTCGCTCGCCGTTGCTCGGCGAGCACACCGACGAGATCTGCGCCGAGCTCGGCTATTCGCCCGAGCAGCTCGAGCTGTTCAGGGTCGCCGGCGTCATCTGAGCCAAGCGATCTGCGACGAAAGGACAGAACCGTCATGCGATAGACCGCGCGAAAACCGCAGCCGCGGTTAGTGATTGCGTCACGCGGGCTGGCACCCGCATGAAGCCAAGCAAGCGCTCCGGTGCGCGTGCCTTCATCAATTCGTAGAAAGAGAATCGAGCATGTCGTCAACTTTCGCAAGTTATCGCGAGGTCATCGACGCGAACGGCCGGGTATACCGTGTCGGCGAAACCGACCGTGAACTACTCGGCAGATCGCGGACGTGGATGATCTGGCTGCCGTGGATGGCCATGATGGCCGTGAGCGTGTACGAGTATGGCTACGGCGCCGCCGCGAAAGCCATCAGGGAAGCTCACCATTGGAGCCAGCCCGAAACGTTCTGGCTCCTGTCGATCTGGGCCTTCTTCCAGGCAGGCGTGGCCTTCCCCGCAGGCAAGCTGCGCGAAAAGGGCATCGTGTCGCCGCGTGCGGCGATGTTGCTCGGCGCGGTCCTCTCGGCGCTCGGCTTCGCCAGCATCACCCAGGGCAACCTGGTGCTTGCCTACCTCGGCTTCGCCGTATGCGGGGGCATCGGAGCAGGCCTGGTCTATGCGACGTGCATCAACCTCGTCGGCAAGTGGTATCCGGAACGCCGCGGTGGCAAGACCGGATTCGTCAACGGTGGATTCGCCTATGGCGCAGTCCCATTCATCTTCATTTTCAGTTATGCGTTGCACCCGCACACGTACGTCTGGGTGCTCGATCTGGTTGCGGCGTACATGCTGATTGTCTGCGCGGCATGTGGCTGGCTGTTCCGCGATCCGCCAAAGAACTGGTGGCCGTCCGACGTCGACCCGTTGAAGTGGGCGGACAGCAAGAGCGGTGCGGCGAGCCTGAAGAAGAACCCGCCCGCGGCGCGGCAGTACACCCCGATGGAGGCCATCAAGACCGGCATGTTGCCGCTGATGTGGCTCTCGCTCGGAATCAGCGCCGGCGTCTCGCTTTTCGGCATCAGCTACATGGTGCCGTTCGCCAAGGATCTCGGGTTCGGGCCCTTGATCGCCGCGTCGTCCGCTGGTGTGCTGTCGATCATCAACGGCACAGGACGCACGGTTACCGGCTGGCTGTCGGACAAGTTCGGACGTAAGCAGACCCTGCTGGTTGTGCTCCTCATCGAGGCCCTGTCGCTGGTCGGGTTGCTGTACGCCGGCAAAGCCGAGAGCGAAATCGCATTCCTTGGCTTCGCCTTCCTGGTCGGCTTCGGCGGCGGCGCGTTCTACCCGATGTTCGCCTCGCTGACGCCCGACTACTTCGGCGAGAACAACAATGCCAGCAACTACGGCCTGGTCTACAGCTCCAAGCTGGTGGGCTCGATCGTGGGAATTGGCGTGGGCGCCAGCGTGATTGACGCGTGGGGCTACACCGGTGCGTACTGGCTGGCCGCCGCGAGTGCTCTGGTGTCAGCGGCGATCGCAACCTTCCTGCGGCAGCCGGGTCGCCCGCGAGTACCCGTTGCCCAGTCAGATCCAGCCGTCAGCGAAAAATCGCTGACACCGACGTTGGCCGACTGATCCGGGCGCCGAGGCGGCCGAGGGTGAACGCTCAGACGTTCCCCTTGGCCGCCTTCTGGCGTCGCTGCTCTTGATAGATCTCCCTGGTGCGCTCGGTGTGCAGCCGCATCAGGGTGCAGGCTCGTCCGGCGTCTCGATTGGCGATCGCTTCGATCAACTCGGCATGCTCCCCCCAGGCGGCTTTCGAACGCACCTGGGCAATGGGCAAGTAGTACCACCGCACCCTGTGCTCGACGGACGCCCTGAGGTCGGCCAGAACTTTATTGCCTGACATCGTCACGATATGGGTGTGTAGCGAGGCGTTTGCGGCGACGAGAACCTCTTCATCATCCACGGCAAGCGCTTCCTCGCCGATGCGCTGGAGCTCGTGCAGGTGCTCGATCTGTTCGGGCGTGGCGTGCTCGGCCGCGAGCCGCGCGGACTCCGCCTCGAGAAGGCTGCGTGCGGCGAGCAGCTGATCGGCCTCAGACTCGGTGGGGACGTGGACGAACGCGCCGAGCGCCGGGCGCAGGTCCACCCATCCTTCGGTATGCATGCGCTGCAACGCTTCTCGGACGGGCTGTCGACTGACTCCGAGCGCATCGGCCAGATCCTTCTCGACCAGATGCTGACCTGGCTCCAGCTCACGAGTGATGATCATCTCGACGAGGGCCTCGAAGACAGCCTCGCGCAACGGTGCGGGGCGCTCGACGATCGGCGCCCTTTTCAGCGCCGCCGCGCCACCGAGGGTGGCGGTCGAGGTTAACGGGTGGGGCATTGGGCCGCCCTTCTAGTCGCGGCAGGGTCTTAACAGCATACAGTCGTCAGGATCCAATCGACTCCGCCTTAGCGCTGAGACATGCCGCACACCCGTCCGGGCTCAAGCGGTCCGCGTCGTCCTTCGGATAATTTCGCTATACGGAATAGGCTTGTCACTTTACGGATCGGAGGTCGTTGTGGCGGAGGGCGTGCAATCAGTTGAGCGTGCCTTCGAGCTGCTCGAGATCATGTCGAGTTCGGGCGGCAGTGTGGCGTTGGGGGAGTTGGCCGCTCGCGCCGAGCTGCCGCAGCCGACCATTCACCGCCTAGTCCGGACGCTGCTCGCGATGGGCTACGTGAGGCAGCTCGAGAACCGTCGCTATGCGCTGGGACCCAAACTGATTCGGCTTGGCGAAAGCGCCGCGCAGCTGATTGGCGCGTGGTCGCGGCCCCACCTGACCGAACTGGTCGAGCGGACGGGCGAGAGCGCCAACATGGCCGTCCTCGACAACGACATGGCGGTCTACGTCGCACAGGTGCCGTCGCCGCACGCGATGCGGATGTTCACCGAAGTGGGCAGGCGGGTCCACCTGCACTGCACCGGCGTCGGCAAGGCGCTGCTCATGCAACTTCCCAATGACAGTGTGGAGGCGCTGATGAGGCGCGCGGGCATGCCTGCGGCCAACGAGAATTCGTTCACCACCCCCGAGGCGTTGATCCGAGACATCGAGCTGAGCCGGTCCCGCGGCTATGCCGTCGACGAAGGCGAGCAAGAGATCGGCGTTCGGTGCTTCGCCGTACCCGTACCGGACGCCCCCACTCCGACCGCGATCTCGATCTCGGGACCGGCTGCCCGTCTCACGTTGAAGTCGGCGACGAAAGTGACGCCGCTGCTGAAACGCGTTGCCCGCGATATCGCCTCGGAGTTCGAAGCGCTTGCATAGATCCCGCCGAGTGTGGGCTTATGTCACGCTTCAAGCGGCGCAAGCGTGCGGGTAACCCACGTTCGGCGGAACTAGTCGAGTAGCAGCAGGGCCGCCGCCGTCGGCGCGTCCTCGAGCGTTTCCGCGAGATCGTTGAACTCCATGATGTTGTCGATCTCGGTACCCATCGCAATGTTGGTGATCTTCTCGAGGAAGATCTCGACGACCACCGGAACCTTGTGCTCGTGGGCCAGTTGTTGCGCCCTCGCCAACGACGGGCCGATATCCGCCGGCTCGACCACCTGGATTGCCTTGCAGCCCAAGCCTTCCGCGACACGAAGATGGTCAACGCCGTAGCCCTTCGGAACGTCGCTGTCGGTCTCCTGCGCGTTGATGTTGTCGAAGCCCAGCGACACGTGATAGTTCATGTCGAAGTTGCGCTGCGCCTGGCGGATCAGTCCGAGGTACGAGTTGTTCACCACCACATGGACGTAGGGCAGGTTGAACTGCGCGCCGACGGCCAGCTCCTCGATGAGGAACTGGAAGTCGTAGTCGCCCGACAGCCCCACCACGGTCGCGGTGGGATCGGCGGCGGCGACACCGAGCGCCGCGGGCACGGTCCACCCCAGCGGGCCGGCCTGTCCGCAGTTGATCCAGTTCCGCGGTCCGTACACCTGAAGGAACTGCCCGCCGGCGATCTGCGAGAGCCCGATCGCGGTGACGTATCGAACGTCGCGGCCGAACGCGCGGTTCATCTCCTCGTAAACGCGCTGCGGCTTGATCGGCACGTCGTCGAAGTGGGTCTTGCGGTGCATCGTCTGCTTGCGCTGCCTGCAATCGTCGACCCAGGTGCTCCAATCCGGCAGGGTCCCCGCCGCGCGGCGCTCCTTCGCGACGGCGACAAACTGCTCGAGCGCCGCCTTCGCATCCGAGACGATCCCGAAATCAGGCGCGAAGACGCGGCCGATCTGGGTCGGCTCGATGTCGACGTGAACGAACCGTCGTCCCCGCCGGTAGGTATCCAGTCCACCGGTGTGCCGGTTGGCCCACCGGTTACCGATTCCGAGAACGAAGTCGGAGGCGAGCATGGTCGCATTGCCGTAGCGTTGCGACGTCTGCAGACCGACCATGCCTGCCGCCAGCCGGTGATCGTCCGGAATGGTGCCCCAGCCCATAAGCGTCGGCACGACAGGAACATTCAGGATCTCGGCCAACTCGACCAGCAGATCCGAGGCGTCGGCGTTGATGATGCCGCCGCCGGCAACGATCAACGGCCGCTCGGCGGACACCAGCATGTCGATGGCCTTGTCGGCCTGACCACGCGACGCCGCAGGTTTGTAGACCGGCAGCGGCTGATAGGCCTCGGGGTCGAAATCGATCTCGGCAAGCTGAACGTCGATGGGCAGATCGATCAGCACAGGTCCCGGTCGGCCCGACCGCATCAGATGGAAGGCCTGCGCGAAAGCGCCTGGGACTTGGCCGGGTTCGAGCACGGTCATCGCCATCTTGGTGACCGGTGCAGCGATCGAGGCGATGTCGACGGCCTGGAAGTCCTCTTTGTGCAGCCTGGCTACCGGCGCCTGCCCGGTGATCGCGAGGATCGGAATGGAATCCGCCGAGGCCGAGTACAACCCGGTGATCATGTCGGTGCCCGCAGGGCCCGAGGTGCCGATGCACACGCCGATGTTGCCCGCCGCGGCGCGGGTGAAGCCCTCGGCCATGTGGCTGGCGGCCTCGACGTGGCGGGCAAGCACATGCTTGATACCGCCGTGTGCGCGCATCGCCGAGTAGAACGGGTTGATCGCCGCGCCCGGCAGGCCGAATGCCTGAGTGGCGCCCTCGATTTCGAGGATTCTGACCGCCGCGTCGACGGTTCGCATCCGTGTCATCAGCTGTCCTTGCCCGAGAGCCGCTCGACGCCCAACAGCAGGGCCGAGTGGTCGAGTCCGCCGTCGCCGTTGGCCATGGCCGACGCCATGAGTTGTGCGACCAGTGAACCGAGAGGGGTGACCACACCCGCTTCGCGCGCGGCGGCGGTGACGATGCCCATGTCCTTGTGGTGCAGCGCGATTCGGAAACCGGGATCGAAGTTACGCTCCAGCATCTTCAATGCCTTCTGGTCGAGCACGGCCGAACCGGCCAGCCCGCCGCCCAGCACCTTGACAGCGGCCTCGATGTCCACGGCGTAAGCCTTCAGGAACGTGATCGCCTCGGCGAGCAGTTCGATGTTGCCGGCAACGATCAGCTGGTTGGCCGCCTTGACGGTTTGCCCCGCACCGTTGCCGCCGACGTGCACGATGGTCTTGCCGACCACGTCGAAAATCGGTTTGGCAGCGGCGAAGTCGTCTGCCGAACCACCGACCATGATCGACAGCGTCGCGTTCTGCGCGCCCGGCTCACCGCCGGACACCGGCGCGTCAAGGATGCGCAGTCCACGCTCGACGCCGCTTTTGGCGAACTCCGCGGTGACATCGGGCCGGATGGAGGAGAAGTCGATCACCAGCGTGCCGGGCTGGGCGTGGGCGAAGACCCCGTCGTCGCCCAACAAAACGGCCTGCACCTGTGGGGAGTCGGGCACCATGACCGCGACCACGTCGGCGTCCTTGACGGCCTGTTCGATGGATTCGGCTGCCTTGCCGCCTGCTTCGACGACGGCGGCCGTCCGTTCGGGCGACGTGTCGACGCCGACGACGGTGTGGCCGGCATTGATCAGGTGACATGCCATCGGGCTGCCCATGATGCCCAGTCCGATGAAAGCGATTGTGCTCATTAGATCCTCGTTTCTGCTTGTGCGTGCAAGGTGGCGCCGCGCTCTGCTCGCGGCAGCCATTCGAAGGTGTCCGGCTTGGTTGCCTTGTACTCCAGGCCGACGTATCCCTGGTAGCCCTGTGCTGCCAACTGCTCGAGGTAAGTGCGCAGCGGGATTTCCCCGGTCCCCGGTTCACCCCGGCCAGGCGCGTCGGCGATTTGTACGTGGCCGACACGGGGGCCGTAGTCGGTTATCGCGGTGGCGATGTCGTCGCCGTTGACGTGCAGGTGGTAGAAGTCGGCGAGCAACCGCAGGTTGGTCGCGCCGTGCTGGGCGTGCACCCGGTCGATGACGCGGATGGCATCGGCTGCGGTGAGCAGCGGATACCGGGGTGCACCGCTGACCGGCTCGATCAGGACCGTCGCCCCGATGCGATCCACTGCGCGTGCGGCGTAGGCGAGGTTCTCTGTGGCGACGTCATCTTGGTTCGCGGGGGAGTAGTCGTCGATGCGATTGCCGTACAGCGCGTTGAATGCGCGGGTGCCAAGCGTCTCGGCGATTCCGACGGCGACCTCGACGTTGTCCCGAAATGCTTGCGTCAAGGCCGGATTCGACAAGATTCCGCGATCGCCGGCGGGCATGTCGCCAGCGGCGAAGTTGAGGCCCGTCAGCTGGACACCCGCATCCTGGATGGCCCGGATGAAGGCGGTGACGTCGGCGTCCGGCGGCGTTGGGGTGTCGAACGGCCACCAGAACTCGACTGCCTCGAAGCCGGCGTTGCGGGCCGCCTGCGGCCGATCCAGAAGTGGCAGATCGGTCAGCAGGATCGAGCAGTTGACCGTATAGGCCGTCATCTCGGCGTTCCTTTCTCGGGGCCCGACGGTGCGCGTGACACCAGGACGTAGCCGGCGGTCGCCCATCCCAGCGGGAGCATTGCGAGTGCGCCGTACAACGTGGCCATCTCGAATCCCCTATTCCGTATCGTGGAATCTGCATACCGTATACACAAATCAGTGAACCTGCACTACGTCCCTATGTCAAGGGTGAGATCGCACCGCTTGACGGCGGCGGAAGCGAGTGACACGGTCTTCAATGAAAAATATATTCCGCGATACGAAATAAATCCCTATCCCGCAGATGATTGGTGGTCCGATGGCTGGCCATGTGGTGATCGCGCCCGACAAGTTCAAGGGCTCACTGACGGCAGCTGAGGCCGCCGAGGCGATATCAATGGGCCTCAGACGAGGCGACCCAACGCTGACGACGGTGCACTGTCCGATTGCCGACGGCGGAGATGGCACGCTCGGCACCGTCTTGGCGGCCGGGTTCGAGCGGATCCCGGTCTATGCCAAGGGGCCGACGGGTCAGATTGTGCACACCGCGTACGCGCGTAGCGGCAAGGCTGCCGTCGTCGAAATGGCGGAAATCTGTGGCCTGCAACGGCTTCCCGGCGGCACGCCTGCTCCAATGACGGCTTCCAGTCGTGGCCTCGGCGAAGTAGTTGTGCAGGCCCTTGATCATGGCTGCCGCGACATCATCATCGGCGTCGGGGGCAGTGCGAGTACTGACGGAGGCGCAGGGTTTCTCACGGCCCTTGGCGCGACCGTGCGCAATCAGCACGGGATACGCCTGCAGGCAGGCACACCCGTCGGCGAGGCAGCCCACCTGGACCTCACCGCGCTGCATCCCGACATCGCCTGTGCCTCTTTCATTCTCGCTTCTGACGTCGACAACCCGCTGTACGGTCCGCTTGGCGCCGCGAGCGTCTATGCGCCGCAGAAGGGAGCCAGCCCGGATCAGGTTCTCGAGCTCGACCGCGGCCTTCGGCGCTGGGCGGACATTGTCGAGCGCGAAACGGAAGTGGACTATCGAACCGCCGCAGGTGCAGGCGCCGCCGGCGGCGTCGGCTTTGCGGCGCTGGCCGTACTCGGCGCGCAGATGCAACCAGGCATCGACGTCATCATCGACCGCATCGAGCTGGACAGCCATCTGCTGGGTGCGTGCGCGGTCGTCACCGGCGAGGGGTCACTGGATCGACAGTCGTTGCGCGGCAAGGCCGCAATTGGCGTGTGTCGGCGGGCTAGCACGCACGGCATCCCGACCTTCGCCATCGCAGGCGTGTCCGCGCTGACGCCCGCCGAGGCCAACGCCGCGGGCTTCGCAGGCGTCTACGCGCTCAGCGACTTGGAGCCCGACCCAGCGCGGTCGATGAGCCACGCGGCTGAGCTGCTCGCCAAGGTCGGAGAACGGCTCGCACCCGCACTCGGCCGGTCCATTGGCTCTTCGCGCTAGCACTCAGCGGGTCCATTGGCTCTTCGCGCTAGCGCTCAGCGGGTCCATTGGCTCTTCGCGCGAGCGCTCATCGCACCTTGACGACGACCTTGCCCTTCGCCGTCCGGTCCTCCAGCGATGCGATCGCGTCGGCGGCACGCTCGAGCGGATAGACGATCGGTTCCGGTGCCGAAACCTTGCCCGACGCCAGCAGCGGCTCCAGCTCGGCCCACTGCTCGCCCAGGTAGCCCGGATGAGTCAGGCTCCAGGCACCCCAGCCGACGCCGACCGCATCGACGTTGTTCAGCAGCAGCCGGTTGACCTTCACCGTTGGGATGTCACCGCCGGTGAAGCCGATGACCAGCAGCCGCCCGCCTGGCGCCAACGACCGCAACGAGTCCGTGAACCGATCGCCACCCACCGGGTCGACGACGATGTCGACGCCCCGTCCGCCGGTCAACTCCGTGACGGCGTCCTTGAACCCGTCGGCCAGCACCACGTCCGATGCTCCGGCCGCCTTCGCGATCGCGATCTTGTCCTCGGTGCTCACCACCGCGATCGTGCGCGACGCGCCCCACGCCGGCGCAAGCCGCAGCGTCGACGTGCCAATGCCGCCCGCTGCACCGTGCACCAGTACCGTCTCGCCTTCAGCCAGCCGACCGCGCGTTCGCAGCGCGTGATGCATGGTGAGGTCGTTGAACAGCAACCCGGCACCTGCCTCGAACGACACCGCGTCCGGCAGCTTGAAAACTCGATCCGGTTGTAACGCAACGACTTCCGCCATCGCGCCGCAGAGCATGGTCAGTGCAGCGACCCGATCACCCGCCGCCACGTGTGCGCCATCCGGCGCACTGCGCACCACGCCCGCGATCTCGGCGCCGGGCGTGTAGGGCAACTCGGGCTTGTACTGGTAGAGCCCCCGCGATTGCAGGGCGTCGGGAAACGCCACGCCCGCGGCGTAGACGTCGATGAGGACCTCGCCATCGCCGGCACTGGGCTCGTCTACCTCGACGATCTTGGCGGCCTGGGGCCCGTCGAGCTGGGCAATCTGAATCGCGCGCATCGCATCATTTAACTCCTGCGCCGATCGCGCCCAACCGACCGGTAGGCTGGTATTGACGGCAGCGTTGCCGAACTCGATGGGAGCACGCATGGGACGTGGCCAGGAGGCCGGTTCGCCGGCCAGAAAATTCGCCGCGGCCGAGGCATTGCCTAAGGGCCGCGTCGTTCCTGTTCGGTCCAAGGACGGCATCCGCCTGCACACCGAGGTATTCGGACCCGAGGACGGCTACCCGATCGTCCTCGCGCACGGCATCACCTGCGCCCTACGGGTATGGGCCTACCAGATCGCGGACCTGTCGACCGACTACCGCGTCATCGCGTTCGACCATCGCGGCCACGGCAAAAGCGCTGTGCCGGCCCGCCGCCACCGCTACAGCCTCGACATCCTGGCGAGCGATCTCGACTCCTTGCTGGAGGCGACGTTGTCGTCGGGCGAGCGCGCAGTCATCGCCGGCCACTCCATGGGCGGCATCGCGATCACGTCATGGGCCGACCGCTATCCCGACCGGGTGCTGCATCGTGCCGACGCGGTTGCGCTGATCAACACCACCACAGGCGACCTACTGCGCAATGTTCGATTCATGCCGATGCCCCCGCCGTTGGCCGATGTCAGGGTTCGTGCGGCAGGCACTCTGCTCAAAACCTTTGGTGCCGCACCACTTCTGCGTGCGGTGGATCGGCCGAGCCGTCGGTTTGTCTCGACGATTGCGGTGGGTCGCGACGCCGATCCCGCCGTCGCCGATTTCATCTACGAATTGTTCACCTCGACGCCGCCCGCCGGGCGTGGCGGCTGGGCGCGCACACTCGTCGACGCGCTGGGTCCCGACCACATCGGGCTGACCAACCTGACCGTGCCGACGTTAGTGATCGGAAGCACGAAAGACCGTCTACTGCCGATGGTTTCATCGCGGCACATCGCGAAGATGGTGCCCAACTTGGCGTCCTTCGTCGAGCTACCCGGCGGGCACTGCGCAATCGTCGAGCGTCCCGACGACGTCAACAAGCATCTGCGGATGCTGATCGAGTCGGTGGCCCGGCAGCGCAGCGCCTAACCGGTCAGCGCCCGATGCACCTCGTCGGCCGCTCGCTTACCCGAACGCACCGCGCCATCGAGAAACCCGGTCCATTCGTCGGCGGTCTCCGTGCCTGCCCAGAAAATGCCATCGACCGGCTTGCGCAGCCACGGCCCGTACGTCGTCCATGACACTGGTGGAACCGCGGCCGTCGGGCCGCCGGGCGCGAATTCCTCTGTGCCCCAGCAATGGTCGAGATAGTCGATCGGCTGTCGTGCCTCGTCACCGAACAGCGCCGCGAAGCCGTCCAGCGCCTGCGCGCGCCGCTGGTCGGGAGGGAGTGGGTCGAATGCCCGCGCGTCGGTGAAGCCGAGCAGGATGCCCGGCCCGGCGTCGCTCGGGCTGACGTCGAAGGTGATGAACACGGGTCCCTCGTCGGACAGCGCCTCACCGGAGCAGCCGTTGGTCCGCCAGAACGGCGTCTCGTAGGCGGCGTACGCCTTGCTCAAGTTGCCTTGTGGCCAGTGCTCCGTGAGCTTTTCGTACTCGGGCGCAAGAGGCGGGTCGAACGCGATACCTGCCCGATGCTGCGGGGGGACCGCCACGATGACGGCGTTAGCGGCGACGTCGCCACAATCGGAGCCGACGATCAGCGTGCCGTCGGAGCGCCGCTCGATGCTGTGCACGACCGCGTTCAATACCACGCGGTCGCCGAGCTCGTTGGCGATCCGCAGCGCAATCTGTTGCGTGCCACCGGGAAAGCGGTCCTGCTGGGCGCCGCCCTCGACGTCGAGCATCCTGCCGAGCCCACCCGCCGCCTTGATGTAACGGGTCGCGTGCAACATCGACACTTCCTCGGGCTCACAGCCCCACGTCACGCGCGACATGATCGCCATCAGATTCCGCGTCGACGCGGACGCATGCACATAGCGCAGCCATTCGTCGAGCGTCTTGGAATCGAGGATCTCCGCGATCGACGACGTCCACGGCTTGTCCACCGGCACCCGCCTGCAGACGCGTTCGAACCGCCACTGAATCCGCGACACGTCGAGCAACTCGATGATCGACAGCTTCGGAATGGTGCTGCGGTACGACCGGACCTTGCCGTGCCACCGGATCAGATTCTTGCCGCGGCTGTACGTCCGCACCATCTCACAACCCAATTCCTTCGCCAGCGCGATCACGGCGTCCTGGGTTGGCCCGACGAACGTTCCGCCGAGATCGACCGGCGTATCCGCGATCCTCGCCGTCGACGAACGTCCCCCGACGCGATCCCGGCCTTCGAGTACCACGACGTCGTGCCCGAGCCGCACCAGGTCACGGGCGGCCGACAGCCCCGCGAACCCGGCACCCACGACGACGACGTCGACTTTGGGTGGAATGCTCACGCCACTAGGCTCTCACGTCGTGAAGGTCATGACAGCGTTGTTTGGACCGACGGATGCCAAGGAACGCGCGCACCTGTTGCGCGAGGCCGGCGCCAGCGGGGTGTTCACCTTCGAGGGGCCGCACGACGTGTTCACACCGCTGGCATTGGCCGCGGCCGTCGAAGACCTTGACCTGATGACCAATGTCGCGATTGCGTTTCCCCGCAACCCGATTCACCTCGCCCACCAAGCCAACGACCTGCAGTTGCTGACGAAGGGGCGGTTCACACTCGGGCTCGGCACACAGGTGCGCACGCAGATCGAGAAGCGGTTCGGCGCGGAGTTCGACCGGCCCGTTGCCAGGATGACGGAACTGGTGCGCGCGTTGCGCGCCATCTTCGGGGCATGGAACTCCGGCGAACGCCTGGACTTCCGCGGGGAGTACTACCGGCACACGCTGATGACGCCCACCTTCAGCCCCGGCGCCAACCCCTATGGTCCGCCGCCCATCTACGTCGGTGCGCTCGGCCCGCGGCTGACACACGCCACCGCCAAGGTCGCCGATGGTTTGCTCGTCATGCCGTTCGGCTCCAAGCGGTTTCTGCAGGAGGCGACGATGCCCGCGGTACGCGAGGGGCTCGCCGCCGCGGGCCGCAGCGAGGCCGACTTCGCGGTGGTCCCTGAGATCATCGTGTCCGCCGGTGACGATCATTCCGCCACCCGCAGGCTGCTTGCGTTCTATGGGTCGACGCCTGCGTACCGGCCCGTCCTGGACGTGCACGGCTGGGGTGACCTGCAGCCCGAGCTCAACAAGCTGTCCAAACAGGGCCTCTGGGAGGACATGGGCGCTCTGATCGACGACGAGGTGCTGCACAGCATCGCGGCATGCGGCAGCCCCGCCGAGATCGCCGCCCATATCCGCGACCGGGTGGCAGGCGTCTCCGACCGAATCTGCATCTACCAGCCAGGACCAATTGCGGTGGAGTCACTCGCCTCGATCGTTGACGCGCTCAACCACTGAGCCCATATTCTGGTACTCAGCCGGACCAAAGGGGATTGGGTATGACCACGACGGACGCCGAATTCTCCGACGTGCTGATCATCGGCGCAGGCATCTCAGGGATTGGCGCCGCATACCGGATCCACGAGAAGAATCCCGGGCTGTCGTACACGGTGCTGGAACGGCGTGAGCGCATCGGCGGCACCTGGGACTTGTTTCGGTATCCCGGTATCCGCTCCGACAGTGACATCTTCACCCTCAGCTTTCCCTACGAGCCGTGGCGACGGCCGGAGAACGTGGCCGACGGCCACGACATCCGGGCGTATCTGACCGAGACGGCTCGCAAGAACGGCATCGACGAGCACATCCGGTTCAACACGAAGGTGCTGTCCGCCGATTGGGATTCGAACACCGACACGTGGACGGTGCAGACCGAGCAGAACGGCAGTCTCAAGGCTTATCGCGGCCGATTCGCGTTCTTCGGCACGGGCTACTACAACTACGACGAGCCCTACCGCCCGGAGTTTCCCGGCATCGAAAACTTCAGCGGCGAGGTGGTGCACCCGCAGTTCTGGCCGGAGTCGCTGGACTACGCAGGCAAGCGGGTTGTGGTGGTCGGCAGCGGCGCGACGGCCGTCAGCATGATCCCGTCGCTGACCGAGAAGGCCGGCCACGTGACCATGCTGCAGCGCTCACCGACGTACATGTTGTCGATGCCGCGCATCCATCCGGTGGTGCAAGCGATCCGAAAAGTGTTGCCGCTGCGGGCCGCCAACCACGCCGTCCGGTTGTACAACACGCTGTTCACCGTCGTTACCTACGTCGTCGCACGGAAGGCACCGAGGTTTAGTCGACGACTGCTCCGCGGGCTCGCGAAAAAGGCGCTACCAGAGGGCTATCCGGTCGACATTCACTTCAAGCCGCGATACGACCCGTGGGACCAGCGGATGTGTCTGATTCTCGACAACGACCTTTATACCGCCGTCGGCGACGGCCGCGCCGAAGTCGTCACCGACACGATCGATCACGTCGACAGCAACGGGATAGTCCTGAACTCCGGCCGACACGTCGACGCTGACGTCATCGTCACCGCGACGGGCCTGCAGTTGCAGGCGCTGGGTGGGGTGGCGATCAGCATCGACGGCGCCGAAGTCAAGCCGCAGGACCGGTTCGTCTATAAGGAGCACATGCTCGAAGACATCCCGAATATGGCGTGGTGCGTCGGCTACATCAACGCATCGTGGACGCTGCGCGCCGATCTCACCGCCCGGTCGGTCGCAAAACTGTTGGCGTACATGGACGATCACGGGTACACCCACGCCTACCCGCACCTTGGTGACAAACCGATGCCAGAGAAGCCGGCGTGGAACATCAACGCGGGATACGTGCAGCGCGCATTGCACGCGCTGCCGAAATCCGGCACGCGCCGACCGTGGAACGTGCGGCACAACTACGTGCTCGATGCCATCGACCATCGTCTCGACCGCATCGAGGAGTCGATGGTGTTCGGCCGCGCGGAGGCTCGGGAGGCCGAGCCCGCTTAGGAGGTGGCGTCAGTGACAGAGCCCGAATATTCGGACGTCCTGATCATCGGTGCCGGCATTTCCGGTATCGGCGCCGCGTACCGGATCCACGAACGCAACCCGCACCTGTCGTATGCGATCTTGGAGCGACGCGAGCGGTTGGGTGGTACCTGGGATCTGTTCCGGTATCCGGGCATCCGGTCGGACAGTGACATCTACACACTGTGCTTTCCGTGGGAGCCGTGGACGCGGCCAGAGATGATCGTCGACGGAGAGCACATCTGGGAATACCTCGATCAGACCGCCCGCAAGCACGGCATCGAAAAGCACATTCGATACAACACCTACGTCCGCTCCGCTGACTGGGACTCGCGGACTGACACCTGGACGCTGCGGGTTGAACAGGACGGCCGACGCACCACCTACCAGAGTCGGTTTGTGTTCTTCGGCACCGGCTACTACAACTACGACGAGCCTTATGCGCCAACGTTTCCCGGTATGGAAGCCTTCAACGGCGAGTTGGTGCATCCCCAGCGCTGGCCCGAATCGCTCGATTACGCCGGTAAGCGAGTCGTGGTCATCGGCAGCGGGGCAACTGCGGTCAGCCTTATTCCGTCGCTGACGGACGCCGCCGCCCACGTGACGATGTTGCAGCGCACACCGTCGTACATGATTTCGTCAATCAAGATCGAACCCACCGCGGTCGCGATACGAAAAGTGTTGCCGCTCAAGCTCGCACACTGGATCGTCCGGTGGCGCAACGCGATCGTCGGGGTGGTCTTGTGGGTAGTCGCGCGCCGGGCACCGGAATTCAGCAGGCGTTTTCTCCGACGCACCGCCGAGAGCACGCTACCGCCTGGCTACGACATCGATACGCATTTCAACCCGCCGTACAACCCGTGGGATCAGCGGCTGTGCTTCATCATCGGCGCCGACTTGTACAAGGAGATCACCAAGGGCAGGGTCGAGATGGTGACCGACCACGTCGACCACCTGGATGCCACCGGCATCGTGCTGCGCTCGGGCCGGCATCTTGACGCCGATGTCATCGTCACCGCGACCGGCCTGCAGTTGCAGTCCCTTGGCGGCGCGGCGATCACCGTGGACGGTAAGCAGGTCAACCCGCACGATCGGTTCCTGTACCGCCGCCACATGCTGGAGGATGTTCCGAATGCCGCGTGGTGTGTCGGCTATACCAACGCCTCGTGGACACTGGGGGCGGACCTGACCGCGCAGTCGTTCTCGAAGCTGTTGGCGTACATGAATTCCCATGGCTACACCCATGCGTATCCGCATCTCGGCACGGTGCGCATGTCCGAAGAGCCCGCGTTCAAATTGGAATCGGGCTACGTGAAGCGAGGCCTGCACATGCTGCCGAAGGCAGGCAGTCGCAGGCCGTGGCAGATGTCGCAGAACTTCCTACTCGACGTTCTTCGCCGGCCACTCGAATCCATCGACGAATCGATGGTGTTCGGGCGAGCGGCTACGGCGTCCGCAGGGTCAGCCCCGACCCGAGCAGCGCCGACGCGGACAACCCAAATGTCGTCTTGAACCTGTCGGCGAGATGCGACGGGCTGGCAAAACCGGCCTTCATCGCGGCCGCGGTCAGATTGTCGCCCGCCGCGATGGCCGTACCCGCGCGCGTCAACCGGACCCACAGCCGATAGCTGCGCACACTGGTGCCGAGTCCGTCGCGGAACAAATGCAAAAACCGTGATTCGGATAGCTTTGCGGCGGCCGCGAGTTCCTGTGAGGAGGCCGTTGCCGCGGGGTCGTCGCGGATTGTGCGCGTCGCGGCGACGATGCGTGGATCGATATGTCGCTTCGCGGCGGGTGCTGCCAGATCGAGCCAGTGCGAAGCGCTTTCGTCGTCGCACGGCTGAACTGCAACCGCGCTTCGTCGACGTGGCCCACGCCGACTTGGCCTTGCCGGTCGCTGAATTTGTGCCTGCTGGTGTCGGCGCGCTCCGATGTCGGTTCCAGTTAGCAGGAGACAAACCCGGTGCCGATGCAGGTGAGCTTGTGGGTCAACCGTGGCGGGATCAGCAAGCTGTGCGCGGTGCGGTTGGCGCCGTCCGCGGTGGCGACGGTGAGCGGCCGTCGATGTCGACCGCCAGGCACCATACAGAGCCCGAATGCGGGGCAAGCACTACGTGACATCAGTCCCGGTAACGCCATTCGTAGGCGGCCCAGACCAGCAAGCAACCGACGACAACAAAGAAGGCAGGGTGGGGTCACGGCATGAACGGTTGACTACCCGAAGTCGGCTAGGGCGCGACGGTCAGCCAGTCGGCGAAGCCGGACGGGTCGTGCCGGCCCAGCGCCCCGTGCTCGAACAAGCCCCAGCCCTCGCGTTCGACGCCGTCGGCGTCGCGGCAGACCGCGCGACCTACATGATCGATGACGCCGAAACCGGCACGCCCGACGATCGCGGGATCAGTCATGTCGTAGGTCAGGCGTTCGGTGAAGTTCTCGCCCTTCCACATGCCGTGCAACCAGTCCGAGTCGCCACCGTATCCGCCGCCGACGTGAATCGGGACCGGCAGTTTGGATTCGACGTCGAAATGTACTGGGCTGCCGTCGAATGCGGTCGCCTCGATGGTCGCACCCGTGGGAATGCGGGTACCGGAGCGGTAGTGGATCTTCACCCGCGGCCAGCCGAGTTGCTCGACACGGCCGTCCTTCCAGATGCGGGTGCAGTCGTTGAGCGAGCGGAAGCCCTGTGGATCCTCCTGAATGATGACGACGATGCCGAAGTCGTCGAACGCCATCGGCACGTACAGCCACCACATGCCCTCGAATGGCGGATCGTCGGGACGGCCCGCGGGTTCCGCTTCACCGATCGGCCGGATACCCCATGACCGGTCGCGGGAGCCGATCCAGCGGGACGGATCGACCGCGATTTCTTCACCGTCGATCAACAGATGGCCACTCCACGCGCCCAGCTGAGCGAACCGCTGCGCATCGAGTGTCACCCGGTTGCCGCGCCGCATGACGTGCGGCTGTTCCTGCACGACGTCGAACAGGCCATCCCACGTCAGATCCGCTGCCATACCCTCGGTTTCGTCGAGCACGATGCGCAGCTTGTGCAGCGGCTCGATCACCTCGATGCGGTAGTTGCCGACGTGTTGGTTGAGCCGGTCCTGATCGATGGCGTCGCTGAGGTGCACGGCTGTCTGCAGGTCGCCATTCCCGCCGAATCTGCCGTCTCCGCGCCGGGCAACCAAGAGGAATGCGTCTTTCACCCCGAGATTGGGGTAATAGCC
Organism: Mycobacterium sp. JS623; assembly: GCF_000328565.1. Lineage (NCBI taxonomy): Bacteria > Bacillati > Actinomycetota > Actinomycetes > Mycobacteriales > Mycobacteriaceae > Mycobacterium > Mycobacterium sp. JS623. The sequence goes on from NC_019966.1 coordinate 1,537,678, forward strand.
GATGCCCGAGATCATGAAGATGTCGCCGGTGCGGTCGTGCGCGTTGTAGTAGGAACGGTCGTAGAAGTTGCGGTCGCTGGAGCCCGGCCACGCGATCGGCTGCGGGACCTGATGTACCGGGTATTCATCCATGGGGCCGAGCATCACGCTTCTCCGATCAGTCGCTTGAGCACCGAGCCGTGATAGAACAGCGACTCCACGTCATCGGGTTTCTCGATCTCGCCGAATCGGACGCGCCGCGCGCTGGTCCGCATGAACACGCATGCCCAGATCACACCCGAGTACACGTAAAACCAGTGCAGGTCCCCAAGTTCGACGCCGGCGAGCTGTGAATAGGTCGCCTTGACGTCCTGTTCGCGCATGAAGTCCGGCAAGCCCGGCAGCCCAGCCATGCCGGCGAGTTCCTGAAACACCATGTGTGCGAAGATGATCCAGGCCACGTCCATCTCCCGCGGCCCCAGCACCGCCATCTCCCAGTCCAGCACGGCCACCGGCCGGTAATCGGAGTACAGCACGTTGCCGACGCGCGAGTCGCCCCACACCAGCACCGGATCCTTGGCCGCGACATCGGCTGGCCAGTTCGCCTCGAGCCAAGCCAGCGCACGCTCCAGTAGTTCCGAGCGGCCGATATCGGGCACCGCGAACTGATACCACGACTGCAGCCAATTGAGGTTGCGCCGCAACGCGTTTGGTTCAGATCCGTCATCAAGGAAGCCGAAGGTGGCTTCTGGGTCGGGGATCGAATGCAGCTTGGCGATCACCTCGACCGTGCTGTCCTGCAGCTCGCGCTGACGTTCGGCGGGCGAGTCGGCGAACCAGTTGTTGCCGAACGTGTACGGCATGACATCCGGCGGCACCTGGCCCTCGACGTAATCCATCAGGAAGAACGGCGTGCCCAGCACAGAGCCCGTCGGCTCGAGCCACCGCACCCGCGGCACCGGAACATCGGTCTTTTCTCCGACCAGGCGGATCACGTCGAACTGGTGGTCCATTCGGTACGACGAGAACACCGGCACGTCCTGCGCGGTGGGCGCTACGCGCGCCACCCACTTCTCTTCCCGTTGCTCGCCGTCGTCGTCCCAACGGCCCGTCAGGATGATCGTCTCCGACGACATGCCGTTGGAATCGACGCCGCTTTCCACCGTGATCTCGGGCCTCACACCGCCGGGCATCACGGTGAACAACCAATCCGACATCACGCCGGGCAGCGTGCTCAGGTCGCGACTGGAGTGTTCGAGGCGGCTGACATCTTCGACAGCCGGTTCAGTAGCCACAAGTTCTTCCTTCGGCCGGTAATTACGATACGGTGGGTAGCGTTATGAAAGCAGACGCGTCCGCGGTTGACAAGAGCCCGACCGCAGGACGGCCCAGGGACCCGCGCATCGACGCTGCCATACTGCGTGCCGCCGCGGATCTGCTTGTGGAAATCGGCTATTCGAACCTGACCATGGCCGCCGTCGCCGAGCGCGCCGGAACCACCAAAACCGCGCTGTACCGGCGCTGGTCGAGCAAGGCCGAACTAGTGCACGAGGCGGCCTTCCCGGCGGCGCCGACCGCGATCGAGACGCCGCCCGGCGACATCGCCGCCGATATCCACGCGATGATCGCCGCCGCCCGCGATGTCTTCACCAGTCCACTGGTGCGCGCCGCGCTGCCGGGCCTGATCGCCGACATGGCCGGCGACGCGGACCTCAACGCCCGAGTGATGAGCCGCTTCACCGACGTGTTCGTCGCGGTGCGGACACGGTTGGCGGATGCGGTGCGTCGCGGCGAGGTGCACGTCGACGTCGATCCCGACCGGCTGGTCGAGGTGATCGGCGGCGCCACAATGCTGCGGGTCTTGCTGCAGCCAGACGAACCGCTCGGTGAGGACTGGGTCGCGCAGACGACTGCCATCGTGGTCCACGGTGTGGTGGCATAGATATTGATGCTTGAGCCGTTCCCCACCGATTGGCAGACCGCCCTGCTTCTCGTGCCACATCCCGACGACCCCGAGTACGGCTGCGCGGCAGCGGTGGCGAAGTGGACGACGCAGGGCAAGACCGTCCATTACGCGTTGGCCTGTCGCGGCGAGGCCGGCATTGCGGGCATGCCACCCGAGCAAGCCGGGCCGCTGAGGGAAGCCGAACAACGCCGATCTGGAGCCATCGTCGGGGTCGACGAATTGCAGTTCTGGGACTTCCCGGACAGCCGGATCCGCAACACACCCGAATTGCGCGCCAAGATCGCCGAGACGATCACCGCGTTGGCGCCCGACGTCGTGCTCACCATCTACAGCGGTCCGGAGTGGGCGCCTGGGGCGCCGAACCAGCGCGACCACATCGAGTTCTCGAACGCCGTTGCGGCCGCCTATGACTCGCTGATCGATCCGCCGCGATGGCTGTTCGAAAACGGACCGGACGTCACCCATGCAGAGGTGATCGACGACGACTGCTTCGACCGCGCCGTCGCGTCCCTCGCGGCACACGAGGTGTATTTGTCGGTACTCGATCCGGACACTCCGGTGCTCGAGCAGGCACGTAAGCAGGTCGATATGACTACGGCGCCGCGGCCCGAGTTCGGCGGCCGGCGCACAGTGGAGTTCATTCTGCGACGACCTGTGAAGTGACTGGGGGTCGGCGGGAATCCGTTTCGAATAAGTCCGGCACTGGGTAACTGGACGTCACCAACGGAACGAGAAGGAGGTCGCAATGTTGCACACGGTCGTGCTGGCGGCCCAGGACAACGTCGAGGCGGCAGGGTTCATCCTGCGCGGAATCAAGGGCATCTTCGTTGCGATCGGCAGCATCATCGCAGCCATCATTTGCGGCGCGGTGGCCGCTATGAAGGGGCGCAATCCCCTGGGATGGGGAATTCTCGGGCTGTTCTTCAGCATCCTGACGCTGATTGTCATCATCGTCATTCCAAGCAAGAAATCTTGATGCCTGCCACCATCGTTGGGTGACCACCGTCTCGACACGGACTGGTGAGGTTCGGGGCAAACTGCGCGATGGCGTGCACGCCTTCCGCGGAATCCCGTATGCGCAACCGCCGATCGGTCCGCTACGGTTCACGGCACCGCTGCCGCACGAACCGTGGGAGGGCGTGGTCGACGCAACCGAATTCGGCTCCGCGCCGCCGCAACCGATGCGCCTCACCACATCGGACGAGTGGCTGACCGTGAACGTGTGGACGCCGGACCCAGGCGCCTCGGGTCTGCCGGTGATGGTGTGGCTCTACGGCGGCCGGTTCACCACCGGCGCGGCTGACGAATCCTACTCGGACGGAAGCCGATTGGCCGCAGGCGGCGTGGTGGTCGTGAGCCTGAACTACCGCGTCGCCGGCGAGGGATTCATGCTGATCGACGGCGCAGTACCCAACCGTGGGCTGCTCGACCAGGTCGCCGCGCTGCGCTGGGTGCGCGACAACATCGCCGGTTTCGGGGGCGACCCCGACACCGTAACAGTGTTCGGCGAGTCTGCGGGCGCCGCATCGGTGGCAATGCTGATGGTGATGCCGTCGGCCGCCGGGCTTTTCCGCCGTGGCATCGCCGAGAGCGTGCCCAACTTCCTGTTCGGCTCCGATCTGGCCGCCGACGTCGCTGCTGCCGTCGCGGACAAGTTGGGGGTGCGCGCCACGGCAAGTGAGCTCGCGGGCGTGTCGCCGCAGGCGCTGGCTGACGCGGCGGGGGCCATCGACTACCGGGCTCGTTGGGGTTATGGCCTGGCGGTGCGCGGGTCGCATTTCGGCCCGGTGATCGACGGTGACATACTGCCGGACAGTCCTTTTCGTGCGCTGGCGGCCGGGACGGGTCGCGATATCGAGCTGCTGATCGGACACAACCGTGACGAGTACAGGATTGTTCTTGGGGGCGACGAGGTCACGCCCGAAGCTGCCCAGCGCGCGTTGAGCTCATTGCCACCGATTGCCGACGGCGCTGATGCGTACCGCTCGGGCTACCCGCATGCCGATGATCGCGAACTATACGAGTTGGTGTGTTCGGACTTCGTCTACCGGATGCCGACGCTGCACATCGCGCAGGCGCACGCAGCGGGCGGCGGCACCACGTATCTGTACGAATTCTGTTTCGACGCTTCGGCGGTCGGCGCAGCGCACACCACGGAGATGCCGATGGTGTTTGACACACTCGATTCAGAGCTAGGGTCAGCGCTGTACGGTGCGGCGCCCCAGGCTGAGTCCGTAGCGCACGAAATGAGCGCCGCGTGGCGGGCGTTCGCCACCAACGGCGATCCCGGTTGGCCGGCTTACGAGCCGGTTGTGCAGCTCACCAGAGTCTTTGATATGCAGTCACGGACGCAGCGATATCCGGAGCAAGCCTCGCAGCTGATCTGGGCGGACTACCCGTTCGACCCGTTCACGTTGGACCCTTGACCGCGAGCGTGCGGGTCTGCGCAGCGACGCGCCGCAATTCGCGTACATTTTGCGCACGCTCGGGACCCGTCAGCCCTCGATCTGGCGCTTGTTCCGCTCGGAGACGGCACGGAACTGATCGCCGAGCCCGTCGAAGTCCCGGTGCTGCGCGAACGCGATCTTCTCCTCCGCGGCCAGCCCCGGGTCGACCATAGCGGCCGCACCGGTCGTGTAAATCTCCTTGAGCCCCAACATGACTGGGCCAGACACCTCGGCGATCTGGCTGGCCAGCTCAAGCGCCCGGTCGAGCAGCCGGTCGTGCGGCACCACCTCGGTGACCAACCCGATGCGCTCGGCGCGCGCAGCGTCGACCACCTCGCCCGTCATCGACAGTCGACGCGCCATCGCGAGGCCGACGAGCTGCGGCAGTCGCGCCGTCATGCCGCCACCTGGCAGAATGCCGACGCGGGCATGCGTGTCGGCGAACACCGCACGCTCCGATGCCACCAGGAAGTCACAGCCGAGGGCCATCTCCAGGCCGCCGGTGAAGCATGCCCCGTTGATCGCGCCGATGATCGGTGTGCGCATCTTCGCGACAGCGGCGATGCAACTCTGCGAACGGAACTCCTCGAAATACTTCAGCCCGTCGCGCTGGGCCTCCTTGAGGTCGACTCCCGCGCAGAACGCCGGATCGGCACCCGTCAGGACCACCGCCCGCACGGACTCGTCCGCGTCGGATTCCGTCAGCGCCGTGTACGTCGCCCGGATCAGGTCTCGGCTCAACGCATTCCGGGCTTCAGGCCGATTCAGCGTCAGCAGCCTGACAGCGCCGTGGTCGGCGACGAGGACAAGCGATTCGGTCATGGCAGGAAATGATTGGCGGTATTCGCCAGGTCGAGCAGCGGCTGCGGCAACGCGCCCAGCGCGAACGTGACAGCCGCGGTGATCGTCACGACAGCAGTGCTCAATACGCTGGGCACCACCACCGCGGGCGCATCATCGGGCGGCTCGGTGAAGAACATCAACACGATCACCCGCACATAGAAGTACGCGGCCACCGCGCTGGCGATGACACCGATGACGACCAATGGAATCGCGCCGCCCTCACCAGCAGCCTTGAATACCGCGAACTTGCTGACAAATCCGCTGGTCAATGGGATGCCGGCAAAAGCGAGCAGGAACAGCGAAAAGACAATGCCGACAACGGGATACCGCCGACCGAGACCAGCCCACCGGGCAAGCGCAGTGTCCTCTTCGCCGGCAGGATTTCGAACCAGACCCACCACGGCGAACGCGCCGACCGTGCTGAACCCGTAGGCGAACAGATAGAACAGCGTCGACGACACGCCTGCCTCGTTCTGCGCGATGACGCCGGTGAGGATGAAGCCGGTGTGTGCCACGGCCGAATACGCCAGCATCCGCTTGACGTCGTTTTGGGTCACGGCGGTGACGGTGCCGATCACCATCGTCAGGATCGCGATCGCCCACATGACTGGCCGCCAGTCATCGTGCAGACCGGGCAGCGCGATGTAGAAGATGCGCAGCATCGCGCCGAACGCGGCGATCTTGGTGGCGGCAGCCATGAACGCGGTGATCGGGGTGGGAGCGCCCTGATACACGTCCGGAATCCAGGAGTGGAACGGCACGGCGCCGACTTTGAACAGCACGCCGACGAGCAGTAGCCCGGTACCGATCAGCGCCAGCGACGTCTTGCCGGAGCCGGCCGCCACCGCGTCGGCGATGCCGTCGAGGTTCAGCGTGCCCGCATACCCGTAGAGCATGGCGACGCCGTAAAGGAAGAACGCCGACGAAAACGCGCCGAGCAGAAAGTATTTCACCGACGCTTCCTGCGAGAGCAGCCGCCGCCTGCGGGCAAGGCCGCACAGCAGGTACAGCGGTAGCGACAGCACTTCGAGCGCGATGAACATCGTCAGCAGATCATCGGCGGCAGGAAAAATGAGCATGCCGCCGATGGCGAACATCGTCAGCGGGAACACCTCGGTCTGCATGACGCCTGCCTTGGTGGCCAGCTTCTCGACGACGCTGCCCGCGATGGCCGACGCCTGCGGGGTAAACCCATCCAGGCCAGGGCCCGGCTCCTCGTCGGCAGGCGCTGGGATGCGGCGTTCGGCGATCAGCAGGATGCCGAGCACTCCGACCAGCAGGATGGTGGCCTGAAGGAACAGGGTCGGGGCGTCGACGGCCACCGCGCCGCCAACCGCGGTTCGTCCGGGACTGCCCTTCAGGTCGCTTGTCAGTCCGACGACTGCCACAAACGCGGCGGCCAGCCCTCCGATGCTGAGCACCAACTGCGCGACGTAGCGCTGCTGGCGTGGCAGGAAAGCCTCGACGAGCACGCCGGCGACGGCCACCCCGAGCACGATCAGCATGGGGGACAGCAGGCCGTATTCGACGCTGGGGGTAGGTAGGTTCATCGTGCCGGCCCTTCCGCCATCTTCGGTGCCGGGTCAGGCTGGTTGATAGTGGTCAGCGTGTGACTGACCGCCGGGTTGATCACATCGAGAGCCGGTTTCGGATACACGCCGAGCAGCAGCAGTAGCGCGATAAGCGGTGCGACGACCAGGATTTCGCGCGGCACCAAGTCGCGCAACCGATCGTTGTCCTCCTTGATCGGGCCGCCCATCATCCGCTGGTAGGCCCAGAGGATGTAGAGCGCCGAGAGCACAAGGGCCAACGAGGCGAACACCGCGAACGCCGGATAGCGGGTGAATGTTCCAATCAGCACCAGGAATTCGCTGATGAACGGGGCCAGACCGGGCAGCGACAACGTCGCGAGACCAGCCACCAGGAACGTACCGGCCAGCACCGGCGCAACCTTCTGCACACCGCCGTAGGCGTTGATCAGGCGAGTGCCCCTGCGCGACACCAGGAATCCGGCGATCAGGAACAGCGCCGCGGTCGAGATGCCGTGGTTGACCATGTACAGCGTCGACCCGGATTGGCCCTGGCTGGTCATCACGAAGATACCGAGGATGATGAAGCCGAAGTGCGAGATCGACGTGTAGGCGATCAGTCGCATCACGTCGACCTGACCGATCGCGACGATCGCGCCGTAGACGATGCCGATCACGGCCAGTGTGATGATCAGTGGCCGGAAATACGTTGACGCGTCAGGGAACAACTGCAGGCAGTAGCGCAGCATGCCGAACGTGCCGACCTTGTCCATGACGGCCATCATGAGCACGGCGCTGGCCGGGGTGGCCTCTACCGCGGCGTCGGGCAACCATCGATGGAACGGCCAGAGCGGCGCCTTGACCGCGAAGGCGAACATGAACCCGCCGAACAACAGGTTCATCACCGCCGGGCTCATCACAAACTGGCCGCTGGACACCGCGGTGACGATCGCGCGGAAGTCGAACGTGCCCCCTGCGAACGCGTCACTCTGCGCGGTCACCACGTATAGGCCGATTACCGCGGCGAGCATGATCAGCCCGCCAAACAGGTTGTACAGCAGGAACTTCACCGCTGCCTTAGAACGGTTCTCGCCGCCGAACCCGCCGATCAGGAAGTACATCGGGATCAGCATGGCCTCGAAGAACACGTAGAACAGCAGCACGTCCAGCGAGACGAGCGACATCAGCACCATGCCCTCGACGGCCAGCGTCAGTGCGAAGTACGTGTGCACCGATCGTCCCGCCCAGCCGATCTGGTCGCTGGCGTCGTTCCAGCCCGCGATGATCAGCAGTGGCACCAGGACGGCGGTGAGCACCACGATGGCAAGCGCGATGCCGTCGACGCCCAGGATGTAGCCGGTCCCGAAAGACGGGATCCACTTGTGGTTTTCGACGAACTGGTACTGATCGCCGCCCGGCCTGAAGCCGACCGCGACCACCAGCGTCACCGCGAGCACGGCCAACGAGGTCACCAGTGCGAGCCACTTGGCCATGACGCGTTGCGCTGCGGGCAGCACCATCACCAGTGCCGCACCGAGCATCGGGATCGCCCACAGGATCGTGAGCCACGGGATAGACGTCACCACAGCTGCACCGCCAGGATCGCGGCGACCACAAGGGCCGCACCGGCCAACATCGACAGGGCGTACGAGCGGGCGAATCCGGTTTGCAATTGCCGGAATCCGTCCGAGATTCGGCCGACGATGGCGGCCAGTCCGTTGGCGGCGCCGTCGACCGCGTCGTCGTCGATCTCGACGAGTCCCTCGGTGAGCTGCCAACCGGGCCGCATGAACACCCGCTCGTTGAAGGCGTCCCCGTAGAGATCCCGGCGGGCCGCAACGGTGAGTGCCGAACCCGCCGGCACCCCTTCGGGCACCGGGCGCCCGGCGTACATGCGGTACGCGAGCGCGATTCCGACGGCGACCACAACGAGAATCACCGTGGTGGCCACCCACACCGGCGTCGCGTGTGCCTCCTCATGCGCGCCGACGACCGGTTCGAGCCAATGCTGCAGGGTGCCGCCGATCGCGAAAAAGCCGCCGGAGAACACCGAGCCGACGGCCAACAGGATCATCGGCCACGTCATGACGGCGGGTGACTCGTGCGGGTGAACGTCGTCAGCCCAACGCTTTTCGCCGAAGAACGTCATCAGCATCACGCGGGTCATGTAGAACGCGGTGATGCCTGCGCCGAGGATCGCGGCGGCACCGAGGATCGGGCCTTTGATTCCGCCGCTGCCAAGCGCGGCCTCGATGATGCCGTCCTTGGAGAAGAAGCCGGCCAGCGGCGGGACGCCGATGATCGCGAGGTAGCCGAGCCCGAATGTCGCGAACGTGATCGGCAGCGCCTTGCGCAGGCCGCCGTAGCGGCGCATGTTCACCTCGTCGTTCATGGCGTGCATGACCGAGCCGGCGCCGAGGAACAGGCCGGCCTTGAAGAAGCCGTGGGTGAGCAGGTGCATGATCGCGAACGCGTAGCCGGCGGGGCCGAGGCCTGCGGCCAGCACCATGTAGCCGATCTGCGACATGGTCGAGGCGGCAAGCGCCTTTTTGATGTCGTCCTTGGCGCAGCCGACGATTGCGCCGAACAACAACGTCACCGCGCCGACGATCACGACGCCCAGCTGGGCGTTGGGCGCCAAGTTGAATACCGGACCCGACCGCACAATCAGGTACACGCCAGCGGTGACCATGGTGGCGGCGTGGATGAGCGCGGACACCGGCGTCGGGCCCTCCATCGCGTCGCCGAGCCAGGACTGCAGCGGCACCTGTGCCGACTTGCCGCACGCGGCGAGCAACAGCAATAAGCCGATCGCGGTCAGTACGCCTTCACTGAGCTTCGGTGCGGCCGAGAAGACTCCCGCGTAAGAGATCGACCCGATGTAGGCGAACATCACCATCAGCGCGATGGCAAGCCCCATGTCGCCGACGCGGTTGACCACAAAGGCCTTCTTGGCCGCCGTTGCCGCGGTGGGCTTGTGCTGCCAGAAGCCGATCAGCAGGTAGGACGCCAGGCCGACGCCTTCCCACCCGACGTACAGTCCGAGGTAGTTGTCGGCGAGCACCAGTAGCAGCATCGCGGCGAGGAACAGATTGAGGTAAGCGAAAAACCGTCTGCGCTCAGGATCTACGGCCATGTAGCCGATCGAGTAGATGTGGATCAGCGAGCCGACGCCGGTGATCAGCAGCACGAAGCACATCGAGAGTGCGTCGAGTTGCAGGCCAAAGTCCACCTGCAGTCGAGCCACCGGCACCCAGGAGAACAGGGCCTGGTGAACCACCCGGTCTTCTGCATGGCGGCCGAGCATGTCGACGAAAAGCACGGCGCCCGCACCGAACGAGGACAGCGAGGCCAGGCAGCCCAGCAGGTGACCCCAGCTGTTGGTTCGTCTGCCTGCGAGCAGAAGGATGGCGGCCCCCGCCAGTGGGAGGGCGATCACCAGCCACACAAGAGTTGTCATGGCAGCCTTAGTGTTTCAGCAGACTGGCTTCGTCGACCGAAGCCGACCGGCGGGTGCGGAAGATGGTCATGATGATCGCGAGCCCGACTACGACCTCACATGCGGCCACCACCATGGTGAAGAACGCCACCACTTGGCCGTCCAGATGGCCGTGCATGCGCGAGAACGCGACGAACGCGAGGTTCGCTGCGTTGAGCATCAGCTCCACGCACATGAACATCACGATTGCATTGCGGCGCAACAGCACTCCTGCCGCGCCGATGGTGAACAACAGCGCCGACAGGTAGAGGTAGTTGTCGGGATTCATTCGTTACCCGCACTGCCGTTGGTCTGACTGACGGTGCGCTTCTGCAGGATCGGGCTTACGGACAGCTCTGAGGCAGACCCGTCAGGAAGTCGGGCGGCGATGTCGACGGCGTTGTTGCGGGCATACACACCGGGATTGGGCAGCGTGGTGGGGTGTCCCCCGGGCATGAAACGTTCCTGCGCCAGCTCCCGTTGGGTCTTGCGTCGCTCGAACCGCTCGCGGTGCGCCAGCACCATCGCGCCGAGGGCGGCGGTGATCAGCAGCGCGCCGGTCAGTTCGAACGCCCACAGGTACTTGGTGAAGATCAGCACCGCCAGTCCCTGGACGTTGCCGCCGGCGTTGGCCTCCGCGAGCCCGGTGTAGCCGTTCACCGAAACGCTGCCGATACCTGCGATGACAAGAACGCCGAAGCCCAGCCCGACGACGATCGCCGCAACGCGTTGTCCCCGAATGGTTTCGACAAGCGATTCAGAGGAGTCGACGCCGATGAGCATCAGCACGAACAGAAAGAGCATCATCACCGCGCCGGTGTACACCACCACCTGCACGACGCCGAGGAACAGCGCACCCTGCGCGATGTAGAAGACCGCCAGCACGATCATGGTGGTGGCAAGGAACATCGCGGAGTACACCGCCTTCGGCGCGGACACCACGCCGATTGCGCCGAGCACCGCGACCGTCCCCAGCACCCAGAACAGCACTGCTTCCGTCGTGGAGGTGTGCCCTGCGGCTTCCGTGGGGAGCGCGGCGACGAACTCGACCGTCACTTGGCATCCTCTTTGACGGCTTCTGCTCCCTGCGTGCCCGAAATCGGCTTGATGTTGCCCCGGTAGTAGTCCTCGTCGGTGCTTCCTGGGGCCATCTCGTGGGGCGGTGCCAGCATTCCTGGCTGCATCGGCGCGAGCAGCTTGTCCTTGCCCCAGATGAGGTCGGCGCGGTTGTCGTCGGCCATCTCGTATTCGTTGGTCATCGTGAGCGCACGTGTCGGGCATGCCTCGATGCACAACCCGCAGCCGATGCACCGCAGATAGTTGATCTGGTAGACGCGGCCATAGCGTTCACCGGGCGAGAACCGTTCTTCTGCAGTGTTGTCCGCGCCCTCGACGTAGATGGCGTCGGCCGGGCAGGCCCATGCGCACAACTCACAGCCGATGCATTTCTCCAGCCCGTCGGGATACCGGTTGAGTTGATGCCGGCCGTGGTAGCGCTTTGCGACGGGGCCGGGCTTCTCGGGGTACTGCTCGGTGAGCCGCTTCTTGAACATGGTGGAGAACGTGACCCCGAAGCCGGCGATCGCATCCAGGAACTTAGGCATTTGACTTCTCCTTTGGCGCAATCTCCTTGGCCGCCGTCGGTAGCGGCGGCACTGGGAACGCGCCCGAATCAACGGCTTGCGCGGGAAGCTTTGCTGCGGTTCTCGACCGTAGCGATCTGGCCAACAGGAACAGGATGACCAGTGCTACGACGGTGCCGACGGTGATCAGCGCCGTCGTCAGTTGGTCATACCCCTGATTACGCAGCGCGCGCGTGCTGGAGACGATCATGATCCACACCAGGGAGACCGGAATCAGCACCTTCCAGCCCAGGCCCATGAATTGGTCGTAGCGCATTCGGGGCAAGGTGGCACGCAACCAGAAGAAGAAGAACATGAAGGTCCAGACCTTCGCGACGAACCACAGCAGCGGCCACCAACCGTGGTTCGCGCCTTCCCACATGTTGATCGGCCACGGGGCGTGCCACCCGCCGAGGAACAACGTCGTGGCCAGCGCCGAAACCGTTGTCATGTTGACGTACTCGGCGAGCATGAACATCGCGAATTTGATCGACGAGTACTCGGTGTGGAATCCACCGACCAACTCGCCTTCGGCCTCGGGCAGATCGAAAGGGGCTCGGTTGGTTTCGCCGACCATCGACGTGAGGTAGACCAGGAACGACGGCAGCAGCGGGAAGATGTACCACAGGCCCTGCTGTGAGGCGACGATCCCAGAGGTCGACATCGTGCCCGCGTAGATGAAGACCGCCGCGAACGACAGAGCCATCGCGATCTCGTAGGAGATCACCTGGGCGCTCGATCGCAGCCCACCGAGCAGTGGGTAGGTGGAGCCGGATGCCCACCCCGCCAACACGATTCCGTACACCCCGATGGATGTCGCGGCAAGAACATAGAGCACCGCGACCGGCATGTCGGTCAGCTGCAGCGCGGTCCGATGTCCGAAGACGGACACCGCGCCGCCCATCGGGATGACGGCAAACGCGATGAACGCGGGCACTACCGAGATGACCGGCGCTGCAAGGTAAATGAACTTGTCCACTCCCGCGGGGATGAGGCCCTCTTTGAGGGCCAGCTTGACGCCGTCGACCAGAGATTGCAACAGCCCCCACGGGCCGACGCGATTGGGGCCAGGCCGCATCTGCATCCAGCCGAGGAGCTTGCGCTCGATCAGAATCGCGATCAGCACGGACAACATGAGGTACACGAAGACCAAGAGCGCCTTGACGATGATCAGCCACCACGGATCATGGCCGAACAGTGTGGGATCCGGATATGTCATCGCTCTGCCCGTCCGATTGATACGGCGGAACCCGCCGTCACGCCGAGTTGCGGATATACCGCCGAACCGGGGGAGTTGAGCGGCAACCACACGGTGTCGTCGACCATCTCCGTGATCGCCAGCGGCAGGGTGATAGTGCCGCGATCACTGCTCACTGTGACCAGATCGCCATCGGCTGCGCCGATTCCGGCGGCGGTGGCCGCTGACAACCGCGCGACGGGCGGCCGCGCGGTGCCGGCAAGATGCGGTTCGCCATCCTGTAGCCGTCCCGCGTCGAGCAGCATGCGCCAGCTCGCCAGCACGGCTTGTCCGTTGCCCGGGGCTGCTGGCGGCGCCGGTGTCTCCTGCGGGGAAGCGGTTCGCTGCCCTGCCCACAGACCCAGGCGCGCCATCTCGTCGCCTGCGACCCATGCGGACGCCATGTTCAGGTCGATCCCGAGCTCGTCGGACAGGAATGCCAGCACCCGCAAGTCCGGTAAAGCGTTGGTCTGCAGCGACGGCGCGAATGGGCGAATTCGCCCCTCCCAGTTCATGAAAGAGCCTGCCTTCTCCACGACCGGCGCGACGGGGAACACGACGTCGGCCAGACAGGTGACGGCGCTTTCTCGTAGCTCGAGGCTGACCACGAACGGCGCAGCGTCGATCGCGGTCAGTGCCGCGTCCGGGTCGGGCAGGTCGGCGAGCTCAACACCGCCGATGAGGAGTGCGCCGAGTTCACCGCTTCGCGCCGCGTCGAGGATGCCCGCGGTGTCACGGCCCGGGGTCGACGGCAGGTCGCCGAAATTCCAGCCGGCGGCAGTCTGTTCGCGGGCCGATGCGTCGCTGACGGGTCGGCCGCCAGGCAGCAGCCCGGGTAGCGCACCAGCTTCCAACGCGCCGCGCTCTCCGGCCCGTCGGGGAATCCATGCCAGTCGGGCACCGGTTGCCGCGGCCAATTTTGCTGCGGCAGAAAGCGCTCCTGGAGACGTGGCCAGCCGCTCGCCGACGAGGATGATGGCACCCGGCATCCTCAGCTGCGCATCGTCGGCGAGGTTCTCCAGGGCGGCAGCCTCGCCGCCCGGCGTCGTCGCGATCAGCTCTCCGCGCATCTTGGTCAGGGCACGGGTGGCAAAGGGCGCTATCGCCTTGACCTGCACGCCGTTCTTGCGGACTGCCTTGCGCAGTCGCAGGAAGACGATGGGCGATTCCTCTTCGGGTTCGAAACCTGCAAGCAGCACCGACGGCGCCTTCTCCAGGTCGGCGTAGGTCACCGCCATCGGTTGGCCCGCGACATGCGCGGCGAGGAAATCAGCTTCCTCGGCGCTGTGCGGGCGGGCGCGGAAGTCGATGTCGTTGGTGCCCAACACCATTCGGGCGAACTTCGCGTATGCGTAGGCATCTTCGACGGTTACCCGACCGCCGACGAGCACCCCGGTGCTGCCGTATGCCGCTGACAGGCCGGCGCTCGCGACGGCAAGGGCTTCCGACCAGGAGGCCGGTCGCAACTTACCGTCTTCGTCGCGGATCAGCGGAGTGGTCACGCGATCACCCTGGGTGGTGTAGGTGAACGCCCACCGACCCTTGTCGCAGTTCCACTCCTCATTCACCTGCGGATCGTCACCGGCCAAGCGGCGCATCACTTTTCCGCGTCGATGGTCGGTGCGCTGAGCGCAGCCCGACGAGCAGTGCTCGCACACGCTGGGGCTGGACACCAGGTCGAACGGCCGGGCGCGGAACCGATACGCGGCACCGGTGAGCGCGCCGACGGGGCAGATCTGCACGGTGTTGCCGGAGTAGTACGACTGGAACGGCTCGCCGGGTGCGATGCCAACCTGTTGCAGCGCACCGCGTTCGAGCAGCTCGATGAATGGGTCGCCGGCGATTTGATCGGAGAAGCGCGTGCACCGTGCGCACAACACACAGCGCTCCCGGTCCAACAGCACCTCGGAGGAGATGTTGATCGGCTTGGGGAAAGTCCTCTTGACGTCCTCGAACCGCGTCTCAGGCCTGCCGTTGGACATCGCCTGGTTCTGCAGCGGGCACTCTCCGCCCTTGTCGCACACCGGGCAGTCCAGCGGATGGTTGATGAGCAGCAGCTCCATCACCCCCTGCTGCGCTTTGTCGGCGGCTTCGGAGGTGAATTGAGTGTGCACCACCATGTCTGGTGTGCACGTCGTGGTGCACGACGCCATCGGCTTGCGCTGACCCTCGACCTCGACGAGGCATTGCCTACACGCGCCCACCGGGTCCAGCAGCGGATGGTCGCAGAACCGCGGGATCTGGACGCCGATCAGTTCGGCGGCCCGAATCACCAAGGTGCCCTTGGGCACACTGACTTCGACGCCGTCGATGGTGACGGTCACCATCTCGACGGGGGTGGAGGCGCCAGCGGCGCCCGAGTCAACGGTCTGCGTCATCTAGACACCTACCTCTTCCGTGGCCATCAGCGTCGAGGCATGCGGGTCGAAAGGACATCCCCCGGACAGGTGTTCGATGTACTCTTCGCGGAAGAACTTGATCGACGACATGATCGGCGCCGCCGCACCGTCGCCCAAGGCGCAGAACGACTTTCCGAAGATGTTGTCGGAGATGTCCAGCAGCTTTTGGATGTCCTCTTCGGTACCCGCGCCGGTCTCCAGGCGTTCGTAGATCTGCGCCAGCCAGTACGTCCCCTCGCGACACGGTGTGCACTTGCCGCAGGACTCGTGGGCGTAGAACTCGGTCCAGCGGCGCACCGCGCGCACCACACAGGTGGTTTCGTCAAAGATCTGCAGCGCCTTGGTGCCGAGCATCGTGCCGACGCCTGCCATTCCTTCGTAATCCAGTGGCACGTCGAGGTGTTCGTCCGTCAGCAGCGGTGTCGAGGAACCCCCCGGCGTCCAGAACTTCAGGGAGTGGCCTGCCCGGACACCGCCCGCGTATTCGAGTAGCTCGCGCAGCGTGATACCCAGCGGCGCTTCGTATTGACCAGGATTGGTGACATGTCCGGACAGCGAGTACAGGGTGAACCCGGGTGACTTCTCCGTCCCCATCGACCGGAACCAATCGACCCCGTTGAGCAGAACCGGCGGCACACTGGCGATTGACTCCACATTGTTGACCACCGTGGGAGACGCGTAAAGCCCCGCGACCGCGGGGAACGGGGGCCGCAGCCTGGGCTGGCCGCGACGACCCTCAAGGGAATCCAGCAGCGCGGTCTCCTCACCACAGATGTAGGCGCCCGCGCCGGCATGCACGATCAGTTCCAGATCGAAGCCCGAGCCCAAGATGTCCGTGCCCAAGTAGCCGGCTTCATAGGCCTCTGCGACCGCGGCCTGCAGTCGCCGCAGCACAGGCAGGACCTCACCGCGAACGTAGATGAATGCGTGGTGCGCCCGGATCGCGTACGCCGCGATGATCACGCCCTCGACCAGGAAATGCGGCGTCGTCAACATCAGCGGAATGTCTTTACACGTACCGGGTTCCGACTCGTCGGCGTTGACAACCAGGAAGTGCGGTTTCGCGCCGGCGCCCGTGTCGTCCTGCGGGATGAACGACCACTTGGTGCCGGTCGGGAAGCCGGCGCCGCCGCGGCCGCGCAGACCCGAATCCTTCACCCTGGCGATGACGTCGTCGGGGGTCATGCCGAGCGCGCGCTCGAGCGCCTTGTACCCGTCATGGCGGCGATAGGTTTCCATCGACCATGCTTCGGGTTCGTCCCAGAACCGGCTCAACACCGGAGTCAGTTGCGTCATGTCTTCGATTCCGTTGCGTCCGGGTCGGTTTCGGGCTCCTTGGGCTCGGGCGGCACGCTAGCCGATGGGTCCGGAGCCGCCTGATTCCTTGTCGCTTCCGTCGCCTCTTTGGCGTCGTCGGGGCCGTCGTGCGAATCCGTCACGGCCCCGGCGTCGGGCGCTTCCATGCCGCGTTCCCGAGCGACACGCAGCCCGGCGAGGGTAGCGTCGCCTGCCGGCCCCTGCGCGGCGGCCCTCTCCGGATCAGGCAGTCCCGCAAGAACTCTCGCGGTTTCCTTGAAGGTGCACAGCGGAGCGCCGCGGGTCGGCGTTGGCGGCTGACCCGCCCGCAACTCGTCGACGAGACCGCGTGCCGACGACGGTGTCTGGTTGTCGAAGAACTCCCAGTTGACCATCACGACTGGCGCGTAATCGCAGGCGGCATTGCACTCGACGTGCTCGAGTGTCACCCGGCCATCGTCGGTGGTCTCACCGGCGTGGATGCCCAAATGATCTTGCAGCGCTTCGAGAATCGCGTCCCCGCCCATGATTGCGCAGAGCGTATTGGTGCAGACGCCGACCAGGTACTCGCCTGTGGGCGTGCGCCGGTACATCGAATAGAACGTGGCGACGGCGGTGACTTCAGCGTCGGTCAATCCCAGCTGTGCCGCGCAGAACGCAATGCCTGCCGAGGTGAGGCAGCCGTCCTCGGACTGCACAAGGTGCAGCAACGGCAGCAACGCCGACCTGCCCTGCGGATACTTGGCGATCACCTTTTCGGCATCGGCGGCCAGCCGTGCTTCGACGTCGGCCGAATAGGTCTTGGCACCGTGGATCGGCGGGCCGGGCTCGTCTGGCCGCTGACCCAGTTCGATGAAGATGCTCACCTATCAACCCCACCCATTACCGGGTCGATCGACGCCACCGCGGTGATCGCATCGGCGACCATGCCGCCTTCGCACATTGCGGCGACGGCCTGCAGATTGTTGAACGAGGGATCTCGGTAGTGCACCCGATACGGTCGGGTGCCGCCGTCGGAGACCATGTGCACGCCGAGCTCACCGCGCGGCGACTCGACTGCGACATACACCTGACCCGCGGGAACGCGGATGCCTTCGGTGACGAGCTTGAAGTGGTGGATGAGTCCCTCCATCGAGTGGCCCATGATCTTGGCGATGTGTTCGGGCGAGTTGCCCAGGCCGTCGGGCCCGAGCTTGAGGTCGGCCGGCCACGCCAGCTTCTTGTCGGTGATCATGACCGGGCCGGGCCGCAACTTGTCGAGGCACTGCTCGACGATTTTCAGCGACTCGTGCATCTCCTTGACCCGGATCAGGTAGCGGCCGTAGGAGTCACATGCATCGTCGGTGATGACGTCGAACTCGTAGTTCTCGTAGCCGCAATACGGCTGCGCCCTGCGCAGATCGTGGGGGAGGCCAGTGGAGCGTAGGCAGGGGCCGGTGATGCCAAGCGCCATGCAGCCGGTCAGGTCCAGGTAACCGATGCCCTGGGTGCGCGCCTTCCAGATGTAGTTCTCACTCAACAGATCTTCGAGGTCTTTCAGGCGCTTCGGCATCAGCTCGAGCATGTCGCGGATCTGTGGGACGGCTTCGTCGGGCAGATCCATTGCGACCCCGCCGGGTCGGATGTACGCGTTGTTCATCCGCAGCCCGGTGATGGTTTCGAAGATCGACAGGATCTGCTCGCGGTCGCGGAAGCCGTAGAACATTGCGCCCATGGAGCCCAGCTCCATCCCGCCGGTGGCGAGCGCGACCAGATGCGACGAGATGCGGTTGAGCTCCATCATCATCACGCGGATGACACTGGCTCGCTGCGGGATGTCCTCGGTGACGCCGAGCAGCTTCTCGACGCCGAGGCAGTACACCGTTTCGTTGAAAAGCGGTGAGAGGTAATCCATTCGGGTCACGAAGGTGACGCCTTGGGTCCAGTTGCGGAACTCCAGGTTCTTCTCGATGCCGGTGTGCAGATAGCCGATGCCCGCCCGGGCCGAGACGATCGTCTCCCCCTCGATCTCGAGGATCAGCCGCAGCACTCCGTGGGTGGAGGGGTGCTGCGGTCCCATGTTGACGACGATCCGTTCGCCGGCATGCGAAGCCGCGTTTTCCCTTGCGGCAGCAACGACTTGGTCCCAGTCCTGGCCGCCGACGACGACCACCCTGTCGGGCGGGTTGGTGGGTGCGCTCATCAGTTGTAGGCCCTCCGCTGATCGGGCGGTGGAATCTCGGCGCCGTGGTATTCCACTGGGATGCCGCCCAGCGGATAGTCCTTGCGCTGCGGGTGTCCCACCCAGTCGTCAGGCATTTCGATGCGAGTCAGGGCGGGATGGCCGTCGAAGATGATGCCGAAGAAGTCGTAGGTTTCCCGCTCATGCCAGTCGACGGTCGGATACACCCCGTATAGCGACGGAATGTGCGGGTCCTCGTCTGGCGCCGCGACTTCCACGCGGACGCGGCGATTGTGGGTGATCGACATCAGCGGGTACACCGCGTGCAGTTCGCGTCCGCTGTCGTCGGGGTAGTGCACACCGCTGACGCCCAGACACAACTCGAATCGCAGACCCGGGTCGTCCCGCAGCGTCTGGGCCACCGTGGACAGCTGCTCGCGCCGAACCTCCAGCGTCAGCTCGTCGCGGTAAACCACCACCCGCTCGATGGATGCGGCGTAGCCGTCGTCGCCGATGGCGGCGGTCAGCTTGTCGACGACATCGTCAAAATAGCCTCCGTACGGACGCGGCGAGCTGCCTGGCAACGCCACCGGACGGACCAGACGGCCGTATCCCGAGGTGTCGCCTGTGCCCTTCGCGCCGAACATGCCCCGGCGCACACCGATGACCTCGGGTGGATTGAGATCTGCCTGGTCGCCATTGTTCTCAGTCACCGCTGTCTGGTCGCCGTTGTTCTCCGTCACCGCAGCAATCCCTTGAGCTCGATTGTCGGCGTCACGGCCAACGCTGCCTGCTCGGCTTCGCGGATCGCCTCCTCGCGGTGCACGCCGAGCGGCATCTCCTGAATCTTGTCGTGCAGCTTGAGGATTGCGTGCAACAGCATCTCGGGGCGCGGCGGGCAGCCGGGCAGATAGATGTCGACGGGCACGACGTGGTCGACGCCCTGGACGATCGCGTAGTTATTGAACATCCCGCCCGACGAGGCGCACACCCCCATCGCCAGCACCCACTTGGGCTCGGCCATCTGGTCGTAGATCTGGCGAAGCACCGGCGCCATCTTCTGGCTCACGCGGCCCGCCACGATCATCAGGTCGGCCTGTCGGGGCGTCGCCGAGAACCGCTCCATGCCGAAGCGGGAGATGTCGAAGCGCGGTCCCGCCGTGGCCATCATCTCGATGGCGCAGCAGGCCAGCCCAAAGGTCGCGGGCCATAGCGAGCCCTTCCGGATGTAGCCGGCCACCTTCTCGACTGTCGACAGCAGGATTCCGCCGGGCAGCTTTTCCTCTAGTCCCATGTCAGGCCTCCCCGCCGCCACACATACGCGTAGGCCACGAACACCACGACCATGAAGAGCAGCATCTCTACCAGGGCAAACAGGCCAAGGCTGTCGAACGCGACGGCCCACGGGTAGAGGAACACGATCTCGATGTCGAAGATGATGAACAACATCGCGGTCAGGTAGTACTTGATCGGAAATCGCTGGCCTGATGCGTGGGCCGACGCCAGTTCGGGCACCGGTTCGATGCCGCACTCGTAGGCCTCTAGTTTCGACTGGTTGTAGCGCCGTGGTCCGACCAGCAGAGCAATGCCGACCGAACCGACTGCAAACGCAGCCGCAATGGCGCCAAGAACCAGTATTGGCGTGTACAAATCCATACCGAGCAAACGCTCCCTCGTGGGCTGTCGATGTGAGCTTACCCACACCCTATCGAGCTTTGAGACGGGTGCCACGCATTTTGGTTAGAGTCGCTATTAGCTGCCTGCGGCCATGTTGGCGTGCCTCGAAAAGGCAAGGGCAACAGGTTGTTTCGCGCCGTGCCTACTGCACGGGTGCACGCAGCAGAGACGCCACGGCGTCGCCCAACCGGATCGGGTCGATCGGGTGAGGGACGGCGGCCTCCGCGCGCGACCAGCTGGCCAGCCAGGCGTCGTCCGGCCGGCCGGTCAGCACCAAGATCGGCGGGCAGTCGGCAATCTCGTCCTTGAGCTGCTTGGCGATTCCCATGCCCCCGGTAGGGGTGGCCTCGCCGT
The DNA here is from genome assembly GCF_000328565.1 of Mycobacterium sp. JS623. Classification (NCBI taxonomy): domain Bacteria; kingdom Bacillati; phylum Actinomycetota; class Actinomycetes; order Mycobacteriales; family Mycobacteriaceae; genus Mycobacterium; species Mycobacterium sp. JS623. Next base: position 1,558,666 of record NC_019966.1, read on the forward strand.
CGAGAATCACCAGATCGAAACCACCCTCATCCATCTGGCGAATCACCATCGGGCCGGTCGCGACCTCGACGTAGGTCAGCTCGGGGAGGTCGGGATGCACCCGCTTGCCCAACGCCAGCTGGACCTGCTCACGGGTCCTAGGGTTGTCGCTGTAAACAAGGACCCGCAGTGCACGTTCCGCCATGCGGCCGATCGTACGGCTAGCCGGCTCTGCGAAACACGACGTCGCCGGAAATCGTCACCTTGTCGGTGAGCATCCCGATCATATTTCCGTCTACGCCGAAGTCCGTGCGATCGACGGTGGCGTGCGCAGTCAGCCTTATCGTGCCGTCGTCGACCCTTGCGACCTTGGCCCGCAGCGGCAATGGCGCGGTGGTGCCTTTCACGGTGAGTTGCGCACGCAGGTCGACGGTATCGCCGTTGACCGCCTCGGCGCCCGTCACCACCACGCTGATGTGGGGAAACCTCTCCGCGTCTAAGTAGTCGGCCGAGCGCAGGTGCTTGTCGCGCGTGCCTAGTTTGGTGTCCAGCGATGCGGTGCGGATGTCGATGCGCCCGAAAATCGTTTGGCTGTCTGTGATTTGGCCATCGCCATTGAATTCCGTGAACCGTCCCTTGACCGGGGCAAGGCCCCACATCGACTTGGCGCGAAAGCCGATTGTGGACTGGTTCGGATCGACGTTCCAGACGCCGACCGACGCGGGATCGCTGAGAAGTGCCTGTGTGCTTGGCATGTCACCTCCGCTACGACTCCAGCAGTGGGGCGATTTCTGCCGGGTCGAAGTACTCGTCGATGCGACTGATCAGACCGTTGACGCCCACCTTTATCACGATGCAGACACGCATTGAGATCGACCGGCCGTTGCGACCGTTGGCATGCAGAATGTGCTGCTGTACGAACCCGCCGTCGAAGAATCGGCGGTCGAGGATCTCGTAGCGGCGATCGGTCGTCGCGTTGACGAACCAGTCGATGACCCGCAGCGCACGTTCCCGGTCGCGGTCGCGGTCGGCAACCTTCCAGACGACGACGTCGTCGTCCCACAACTGCTCCACCGCGGCGATATCGCTGTTCTCGATCGCATGGAACAGTCGATCGGCGACGTCAGCAACTGCTTCGGTACCCGCGACGGACATATTCGTCGTCCCCCTTGACCTCAAGTTGGGTTTAGGTAGAACTCTGGTCGGTATGGATTCAACACCAACCCTCTCCCGATTCGACGATGCCTACAAGTCCCGAACGGCGCCCTGGGTCATCGGTGAGCCGCAGCCCGCGATCGTCGAACTGCAACGCGCTGGCTTGATTCACAGCAATGTGCTCGACATCGGTTGTGGGACAGGCGAACACACGATCATGCTGACCCGGTTGGGGTACGACGTGGTCGGCATCGACTTCGCGCCGCAGGCGGTCGAGCAGGCCAGGGCCAACGCCGCCGAAAAGGGCGTCGACGCGCGCTTCGAGGTGGCCGACGCGATGAACCTGGGCGCCGAGCCCGGCTACCAGACGATCGTCGACAGCGCGCTGTTCCACATCTTCGACGACGCCGATCGCGTGCGGTATGTGAGCAGCCTGCATACCGCACTCCGGCCGGGCGGACTGGTGCATGTGCTGGCGCTGTCCGACGCAGGCCGTGGGTTCGGTCCCCAGGTCAGCGAGGCCGAGATCCGCGAAGCCTTCGGCGACGGCTGGGTGCTCGAGGCGCTGGACACCACGACCTACCGCGGCGTGGTGCAGGACGCGCAGGCCGACGCGATCGGCCTGCCGGTCGGGACGCGCGTCGACGAGCCCGCCTGGCTTGCGCGCGCCCGCCGCCTCTAGCTCAATCCCGGCGCGAGCGACTAGGTCCGTTCCAGCGCGAGCGGCCGCGTTTGTGCGCGACACGCCGCGCAAAACCGTGCAAAGGGGGTCGCTCGCGGGCCGATCCCCGCGAGATCAGCGCTGCGGCGTCCAGGCGGGAGAGCGGCCCAGGTGCAGCAGCGCCCGATCGAGGTCGCTCACGTCGCCGTCTGCGGAGATGGCGCGGGCGAACGGCGACTCGGGAGAGGTCCGGAAATCACCGTCGGGAACCGCGAATACCAACGGTAGGACCGCGGAGATCACGTCGTCGGGCAACGTGAACGGTACGTCGAGGCTGCGGGCCACGTCCCAGCCGTGGACGACGTAGTCGACGAAGTGAAAGCCGATCGCCTGCTCGCCAGGAAACGCGGCGCCAGGGCCGAAGTCGGGAAGGGCGAACGACGCCTGCAGCACGCCGTCGTCGGCGAAGGCCTCGAGGACGTCAGCCGCGGCCGCGGCGTAGGTGGCCGCCGGATCGGACGCCACAGCGTCGACCACGGTGGCTACGTCCCAGCGCGCAAGGTCAGCGCCGTCACCGCGGGCCGCTGCCGCGAAACCGCGATGCTGCACCGTCATGTGAGCAAGTAGCTGCGTCAGGTTCCAGCCGTCGCATGGCGTCGGACGTTGCAGATCTTCTGGGCGGATTTTGTCGACGATGTCAACGGACGCCAGAACGGCGGTGCGATGAAAGGAGCGGATGTCTTGATTAATAAGCATGTATAGACCATATGCCTATGCCTACTATTGGTCGATGTTTAGTATCCCGATGTGACGTCTCGGCGTAAGCGCCCCGACCTGGCCGCAATGCTTGCGCCGCTGGTGCGCGACATGATGGCCGCCGAGCTTCCGGTGCTGGCAGCCCACGGGCTGTCGATGTGGGGCTACAGCGTGCTGGTCGCACTCGACCGGTCTGCGATCCGCACGCAGGCCGCGCTTGCGGAGGCGATCGGCGCGGACAAGACACGCATCATCGCGATCCTCGACGAGCTTCAGGACAAGGGGCTGATCGAGCGGGTGGCCGACCCCGAGGACCGCCGGGCGCGGCTGTTGGCTATCACAAAAGACGGCCGACGGGTCAAGGAGGCTGCGCAGGCCGCGATTCAGCGTGGAGAGGAGCGCTGGCTCGGCACACTGTCGGCGTCCGACCGTGCGGCGTTTCTGCGGATTCTTCAGGAGTTGTCGGGCGTCGATTGGTCGTAGCCGGGGTGCGCCACCGCCAGCCGACGACGGACCAGCGTGCGCAGTACCGGCAATAGGTCCGCAGCTCGGTCGTCCAGCTCTCCGGCGCGAATTGCTGCCGCGAGTTGCGCCTCGTCGGAGAACCCGAGTTCGGCGAGCCTGGCGGTGACCTCCGTAGCCGAATCGTCTGTCAGCTCGCGCTGAACGATTCGCAGCACGTTGGCGGCAACGCGGGCATGGAAATTGACCTGACTCACGTCGGCGCGCCGACTATCGGGCCCTGTCGCAGCCCGAACGTCGTTGTCGAGGAAGTCGGCGACCGCGGCGACGAGTTCGGCCGCCGTCGGCCGGCCATACAGCCGGCTCATATCGGGCCACGTCCTTCGAGCAGATCCAGTAAATCCCATTCGGTTTCGGCGACGCGACGGCCGATCGCGGCCAGTTCGATCGACGGCGTCTGCCCGGACAGGTGCCGCTCCGCCTGGAAGCGGCAGATGACGCCCCAGCGCAGGGTGGCGACGGTGAGCCACCAGCGGAACACGTCGCGTTCGAGCGCGACGCCCGCGGCCCCCTCGTATGCGGCAAGAAACGTTTCTACGCCGCCGAGCCCGCCCGCACCGAGATGCTCGGGCGCGCCGAAGCGCCAGGCGCGGATGCAGAACCACGCCAGATCCTCATACCTCTCGCCGTTGTGCACCAGTTCCCAATCCAGGACTGCCGCAAGACCCGACTCGTCGACGATCACATTGCCCATCCGGAAATCCCCGTGCACGAGCACGTGGGGCGACGGCGGCGGCCGGTGCCCGTCGAGCCACCGAAAGGCCCACTCGAATGTGGCTGTGGTGTCGCCCATTTCGTCGAGCCGGTTGCGCCATTCGATGAGCTGATCGCCTTCGGTCAGGCTGACGCCGTTGGGATCGGCGCGGTGAATGGCGGCCAACGCCTGCGCGCACTGCTGCAGTAGCCGCGCTCGGCGGGTGTCATCGAGTCCGCGGTGGATCTTCCTGACGATCGTCTCGCCTGCGATCGCGTCGCAGATCAGGTACGGGTTGCCCAGTGCGGCAGGGGAGTTGTCGGCGGCCAGAATGTGGGGGACAGGCGCGCCTGCTGCGGCGGCTCGCTGCTGCACCGCGGCCTCCAGCTCCATGCCGGCATGGATGTCGTCGGGCGGCCCGGCGCGCAGGATCAAGGCCCGGCGTCGATCGGTCAGCGCATCAAACGCCCACGTGGTCCGGCTCGCGCCGCCGGTCAGCGCGCGCAGGTTCTCGACGCTCACATCGCCGAGTACCGGCCGTAGTACAGCTTCGAGTTGTTCCTTCACTTGCGCCCGAATCCGAAGAGCCGCTGGGCTACTCGGCGGATCTGGATCTCCTCGGCCCCCTCGGTGATGCGGTAACGGCGGTGGTGACGGTAGATGTGCTCGAACGGTTCGTGCCTGCTGTAGCCGACCCCGCCGAACACCTGCATGGCCCGGTCGGCCGCCTCACACACCAACCGATTGGCACGGTAATTGGCCATCGACACCTTGTCCGAAACCTCCATGTGGTGGTTGCCGTCCAGTTGGGTCGCCGCGTAGTACACCAGAAGCCGGACCATCTGGGCCTCGGTCTGCAGTTCAACGAGCGGCCACTGCACCGCCTGGTTCACCGAGAGCGGCTTGCCGAACACCGCGCGTTCGTTCGCATAACCGACGGCGCGGTCGATGCAGTACTGGGCGGCGCCCAGGCTACTGGCGGCCTGCCGAATCCTGTTCTCGTGCAGGAATGTCTGACCTACCTCGAGGCCGCGGTCGACTTCGCCGAGCACCGCGTCATTCGGGACTCGGACGTCCTTCAATTCGACCTCGCCGTGATCGGTCGGCATGTTGAACGTCCACCAGTAGTAGGGCACCGTGAACCCCGGACTATCGGAGGGAACAAGGAACGCCGTGATGCCGCGGGCCTGTCCCGGTTCGCCCGATGTGCGTGCGAACACCAGGTCGTGAGTCGCCCGGTGTACGCCGGTGTTGAATCGCTTGGCGCCGTTGATCACCCAGCCGTCGCCGTCCGCGACGGCCCGTGTCTCCAGCCAGGTGGCATCCGAGCCGTGGTTCGGTTCGGTCAGGCCGAAGGCCATCGACCGCTCACCGGTGATCAACGCATCGGTCCACTCGGCTTTTTGGGTGTCCGTGCCGAACCGGTCCATCATGATCACCTGCGGGAAGTTGCCGACGATCGACGACTCGTCCTGCAAATCGTTGTGCAACCCGAGGCCCTTGTGCGCCAGGTGTTCCCGGATCACCGCCATGTCGATGTTGGTGCCGTCGCGGCCGCCGAACTGTGATGGCAGTCCGTAACGCAACCAGCCCGCCTTGTCGGCACGCTTGCGCATCTCGCCGAGCAGATCCTCCCACTCCCGCCGGGGAATGCCGCCGTTGTCCCAGTCGGTGCGGGCGTTCTCCCGACGCTGGTCGAAGTACTGCATGTTTTCGCGTTCCAGCGGTTTGATCTCTGCCTCGATGAACGCGTCCATCTCGGCGAGCAGACCCGGAAGGTGCTCTGGGAGGGCGAAATCCACGGTGGTTCTCCTCTGGTGTCTAAGATCCGTACAGCGTCTTTTTCCAAATCCTCGCCAGCGTGGCGATGGCGTCCTCGTCGCTGATTTCGAACCCGAGTCCCGACGTGCCGACGAAGACGGTGGTGAAGTTCTCGAACAGCAGCGCGATCGCGGCCGCAGTGTGCTCGGGGACCAGTTCGGCACCGTAGCCCTGTTCCTGGGCGCGGCGCACCGATGCGGCGACGATGTCCATTCCGAACCGGCGAAACTCGTTCTGCACGGCCGCGAAACGCGGTTGGGTCGCGGCCAGCTGTGCCATCGCGATCATGATGCCGATGTTCTGCTTGAACATGTTCCAGTAACCGGTGACGACGGTGGTGAAAAAGCTGTCGTCATCCGGTGAATCCAAAAGGTGAAGGCTGCCGCCGGACGGCGCCACAATGTCGTGCAGAAACGATTCGGCCAACGCGGCGAGCAGATCCTCTTTGTCGTCGAAGTAGCGGTAGAACACCGCGGGGGACTTGCCCGCCGCCGAAGTGATGTCGGCCAACGTGGTGCCGTGAAAACCCCGCTCTGCGAACAGCTTTCTGGCGGCCTGCTCGATGGCCTCTCGGGTTTGGCGGCCCTTGGCGCTCAGCGTGTCGACTGGCATGGGCTACTCGCCGAGGAGGCGGTCGCCGGCGCGCAACAGCGAACTCGGCAGACGGTGGCCGACCACGCGTTGGGCCACCTCCGCTGCGGCGATCGCACCCTGAAGGTCGACGTCGACGTGAATTCCGCTGTCACGCAACAGGTAGACAAGATCCTCGGTGGCGATGTTGCCACTGGCCCCAGGAGCGAATGGACAGCCGCCGAGGCCGCCGACCGAGGCGTCTAGCCGGGTGACACCGGCGCTGACTGCCGCGTACGCGCTGGCGAGTCCGGCGCCGCGGGTGTTGTGAAAGTGTGCGCCCAGCGGGGTGTCGGCGATGAGCGGTCGGATCCGCGCGATCAGGTCGGTCACCCGCCGCGGTGTTGTCGTGCCGATGGTGTCGGCGATTGCGAGCCGGTCGACGTCGGCCTCACGTGCAGCCGTCACGACATCGACCACGCGTTCGGGGGGCGTCGGACCGTCGAAGGGGCAGTCCCACGCCGTGGCGATAATGACCTCGACCGTGGCGCCGCTGTCGTGCGCGATCGCGACGATATCGGGAATCAGCGCGGTGGACTCAGCCGTCGAGCGCCCGACGTTGGAGCGGCTGTGGCCGTCGGCCGCCGACACCACGTATTCGATCGATCCGAGGCCGGCGGCGACGGCACGCTTGGCGCCGTTGGGACTGGCGACCAGGGCGGAAAACTCGATGTCTGCGAAGTTGTGCAGTTCGGCGGCCAGTTCGGCCGCATCGGCCAGTGCCGGCACCTTGGATGGCGAGACGAAGGCCGTCGCCTCCATCTCCCTTACGCCGGTCGCGGCGACGGCCGCAAGCAATTCGAGCTTTGCGGCCAACGGAATCGGATCTTCGATCTGCAGGCCGTCGCGCAACGAGACGTCGCGGATATCGACGTGGCGGGGTAGGTCGGTCATAGCACGCCCTTCTCCTGCAGCGCCGCCATCTCCACATCGGTCTTGCCGAGTAGCCCACGATAGATTTCGTCGTTGTGCTGGCCCGGCCTGGCGGCCCCGGCGTTGCGGATCGTTCCGGGCGTCTCCGAGAGCACCGGCACGACGCCGGGGCCCTTGACGTTTCGGTTGATCCGCTCGTCCCAGTGGTCGGCGATCATGCCGCGGGCCTGCATTTGCGGATCGTTGACGACTTCGGCGACGGTGTTGATCGGTCCGCTAATCACGCCGGCATCGGACAGCGTCGCGATGATGTCAGCTGGTTGCCGCTCTGCGGCCCACGCTCCGATGATCTTGTCCAGCTCGTCCTGATTGCGGCCTCGGGCAACGTGATTGGCGAATCGGTCATCGGTCGCGAGCTCGGGCTGGCCCATTGCGGCGCACAGTCGGCGGAACACCGTGTCCTGATTGGCGGCGATCACCACCCAGCTGCCGTCGGCAGTCGGGTAGATGTTCGACGGAGCGATGCCCTCCAGCCTGGTGCCCGACGGCCCGCGCACCACTCCGCCGACGTCGTAGTCCGGAATCGTGGATTCCTGTACGGCCAAACACGATTCGGTCAGCGCAGCGTCGACCACCTGGCCCTCGCCGGTGACCGTGCGCCGGTACAGCGCGGCCAGCGCGCCCTGCGCGGCGAACATGCCGGCCAGGCTGTCGCCCAGCGACAGGGCCAGCCGCGGCGGCGGGCCGCCGGGAAATCCGTTCATGTGCCGCAGGCCACTGGCCGCCTCGGCGACCGACGCGTAGCCGGCCTTGTGCGCCTCCGGTCCGGTCTGGCCGTAGCCGGAGACGCGGACCAGAATGATGCCCCGATTGCGGTGGCGCAGCACGTCGTAACCGAGGTTCCACTTCTCCAGTGTGCCGGGCCGGAAGTTCTCCACGATGATGTCCGACCGCTCGACCAGGTCGAGAAACAATGCCCGGCCCGCTCCGTCGCGCAGGTTCAGCGTCACGGCTTTTTTGTTGCGCGCGTGCACTGTCCAGAAGAAGTGATGGCCGTCGAGTTCAGCCTGGCCCCACGTCCGCAACGGGTCTGGCGCGCCCGGCGGCTCGATCTTGATGACCTCCGCACCCATGTCGCCGAGCAGGCGCCCGGCGAACGGCCCGGAGATCAGCGTGCCGACCTCGATGACCCGGATACCGTCCAACGGACCTGCAGTCATAGCGAGAACCCGTGTCTATGCAGCCAGTCCGTGCAGACGTTGACGGCCTGGCGCAGCGTGTCACGCTGGCCTGGTCCGGAGTAGTAGTGGTTGGCGCCGGGGATTTCGTGCATCTCCTTATCAGGATGCCCGATGGCCTCGAAAAGTCGACGGGTATGGCTGGGCGTGCACGCGTTGTCGGCCAGATTGCCTATCACCAGCGTCGGCACGTCGATTTCCGGACCGGCTTTGACGGCGTCGCCGTTGGCGTCGTCGTAGCTCCACTGCGAAAGCCAACTGCGCAGCGTGCAGAACCGCGCGAGGCCGAACGGGCCCATGTTGACCACCTGTGGGTCGCCAAGATAGGTCGTTCGAGGTTCGCGTTCGTTCGGGTCGACGGTGGGGTCCAGCCAACGGGGGTCGGCCATGGTGCCGTGCACGACGAAGGAGAACTCGTCATCGGGACGCCCGGCGGCCTTCAACTCGACGAGTTTGTCCTCGACCCACTTGGTGATTCGCCGGTTGCGGGCGATCTGCGCTTCCCGGTAGCGCTCGAGGAACTCCGCGGTGTACGGCGGCTGGTTCGGGTTGTCCTGGTTGTACAGGTCGAGTTCCGGATCGCGCTTGGACGGGTCCGATTCGTCGAGGATGGACGCGTCAAGCCATTCGGTGAGCGTGCCGTGGCGACTGATGTGCGCGGCCAGCATCATGATGCCGTCGGCGGGGATCAGCCCCAGCTTGGTCAGGTCGGGCCCGTCACCGGACGGGCTCGCGGTGATCGTCGGGTGCCGGGCCTGCTGCTGATAGAACACCGACAGCGAGCCGCCGCCGCTCCAGCCGGCCAGCACCACCTTGTCGTAGCCCAGGCGGTTCTTGGCGTCCTTGATGCACTCGCCGAGGTCCTCAACGACCTTCTCCATCAACAGCGCGGAGTCGGTGCCGCGGAACCGGCTGTTGCAGTAGATGACGTGATGCCCCGCGCGGGCCAGTGCGTTGATCATCGGCAGGTAGGCGCCGCCGCCGATGGGGTGCATGAACACGAGCGCGGTATCCGACGGTTTGGTTTTCGGCTTGAGCAGATAACTCTCGAGGACGATCAGTTCCGAGACGCCACCGTAGACGTCGCGGACACCCGAAAGATTCTGGTAGGCAATCAGATACGGGATGCGGTCGTATTCGTACTTGACCGGAGATTCAGTCGTCGTCATCGTGTCCTTGCCTCTTCGCGCAAGCGCTCATCAGTGCTGCCCCAAATCGTTCGCCAGGATCTCGGCCGACGGCACCAGCCTGCGCCGTGTGTCTATTGCAATCACCGACCAGTCCACCGAGTCGTAATCGTCGAACTTGCGGCGGGCCCGCTCCCGTGCTTTCTCGGGTGCGCCGTGGTGAACCCCTTGCGGGGCATGCGAAATCAGCCCCGGTGGCATCGGGATCCCGTAGAGCGATCCGCCGTGAAAGAAGGCGATCTCGTCATAGTCGACGTTGCGGTGATACCACGGCGTGCGCTCGGTGCCTGGCACGCCCTCGGCCGGCTTGGGCAGGAAATTCATCACGTACACGCCGGTGGCTTGCATGAACAGGTGCACGGTCGGTGGGAGGTGCACACTGTTGGACGTCACCACGTTGTAGTCGTCGATGTTGAAGGTGAACGCGAAGTTGTCGCCGCGCCAACCCTCCACGTCGAGTGGATGGTGTTGGTAGAACAGCGAAGTCGGCCCGCCGTCATGGATGAGCCGGACCTCATACTCGTCCCGGCCGTCATCGTCGATCGGCGCCGGGTCGGGGATGGTGGCCTGTGACGGATCGAACGGGAAGTGCCGTCCCAGGTATCCGGGCGGTGGCACCCGGAACTCGTCGGTGGCCTGGATCATCAACAGCGTCGACGCCCACTCTTCGCCGCTGTCGGGGACTTGGCGGAACGTGCACGCCTTCGGGATGTACACCCAGTCGCCCGCTCGATAGCGCAGCGGGCCGAACTCCGTCTCCAACAGACCGGAACCCGCGTGCACGAAGCTGAGCAGGTCGCCGTCCACGTAGCGGACGAAGAACGGCATCGCCTCGCTGCGCTTGGACAGCAATACCTGGCAATCAGCGTTGGAGAACATCAGCAGCGGAGCGCCCGCGGCATCGGTGGCGTCGCTGGGTTTCCGCTGATCGGCCAGCACATCGACGGGCCGCAATGGACCGGAAGCCCGGTACGCGGTGGGGTCGTTGCGCCGGTAGATGTTGGCCGTGCGACCGGTGAATCCGCCGCGACCAAGTTCATCGTCTTTCAGGCCGTCGAGGTCTGCGTGCAGACGCTTGGGCGTCCGTCCTTTTCGCAGGTGAACGAAGGATTCCATGGGATCGCTCCATCGACGGTGACAACGGAAACTAAAAGTGATGTTAGTTTTACTTCGAGGCCGGAGTCAATCGTCGAGATCGACTCGGATCGTCAACAGGTTGGTCCCGAAGGTGCGCACGCCGAAGCTGTTGAACTGTGGCAACGACTTCAACCGTTCCGTCGGATCGTCGTCGGGCACGAGATGCGCGGTGCCGTTGTGCCAGCGCCCGCGCAGCCGGACCCGGACACGAGGGTTGGCCTGAATGTTCTTGACGTACTGGGACTTGTCGCCGAACTCCGAGACGAACCAGAACTGATTGCCGACCCGGCTGCCGCCCAGCGGGGTGCGACGGGGCTCTCCCGACTTGCGGCCCGTCGTCTCCAACAGCGTCTGGATGGGCAACCGCCGCATCAGCGGATTGGCCACCCGTCTCTGAAAGAAGTTGGTAACGCGATCACGTGTGTCGTCGGGCATGACAGTCCTTTCACACCATTGCGGTCCGGGGCACCTTCATCCCCAGTGTGAGCGCTGCGGCGATGATGATCTCGATCTTGCCGACGGTATCGGCGAGCAGCCCGCGCAGCGCTTGCAACCGGACGAGCGCCTCAGCGCGGTGGGCCTGCGCGATCGGCTTGTCCTTCTGGACGACGCCCTCATATGCGAGCACCCGCTGCGACAGCCGCGCGGCGTAGATGTCAGCGGCACGTTCGGCGCCACCGTGCGCAGGCGTGGGCGCCAGCAGCGCCAGCGCGGGCACCATTGGCCAGCGGTAGGTGTCGGCGTCGCGCAACCCTGCGCCGGGCCACAAATTCCGGGTGATGGTCGATGCGGTGGCGGTTACGGCGGTCATGATCGCCGAAACGGCATTCCGGCACGCCCGTTCTCGCACTTTCCGTGCTGGAATGCCGTTTCGCGGCAGCCCGTCAGCGCTTGAGCATGATGTCGAGGAAGCCTTCGCGGCTCGCGGCCACGTGCGCGTTGAGTTGCGGACCCGCGACGTGCAGGAAGCCAACGCGGGCCGCGAAGGTCACCCCGGCCCGCAGCTCGGCCTGCTCAGCGTCAAAGCCGTAGTCCAGATACGCCTGGCGCACCGCGGCGAAAACGCGCAGATCGGCTGCGCGCACGCTGGCGGCGGCGGCGTCGTCGGTGCGGGCCCACTCCCGCATCGCCCGCTCCAGCGTCCAGTGCCGCGGACTGACCAGCGACGACATCATCTCCAGGAGGCGTTCGCGCGGTGGCAGCTCGGCCAGCTCGCCCAGATCGCGCCGATCGTCACCGCGCAACTCACCCCACGCCTGCACGAGCGCGGCGCGATAGGCCGCGATGTCGGCGAAATGCCAATAAAAGCTGCCCTTGGTCACTGAAAGGCGACTACACAGCCGATCGATCTTGAGCGCCTTGGTGCCTTCTTCGGCCAGAATCGCGAAGCCGGCCTGGAACCAGTCGTCGACCGATAATCGGGTGTTCGACGCGGCCCTAGACCTCCCCATGAGCGGCAGCCTACGGCCCTCGTGACCCGCAGAAACTAACGCTGGCGATACTTCTATTTGGTCACAGGAAAATGACAGTCAGCGCCAGTCGGGGTTCCTCGCGTACTGGTCACATGTTTTACTGCACGCGCACAACTGAAATTTTCTCGGTCCGCTCTTCCGCCGCACCGGGCACAAGTAGAGCGGGCACGACAGCGCAGTAAAGCAAATGCTGCGGTGCCGAATGGCGATCTGTGATCGTCGGGGGAAGCGTGTTACGGCGGTAACCGGAAGATGGATGGGTTTGCTCTATGAGGTTCGTTGACAAGATTCGTGGCCATTGGGCGCGCCGCTTCGCGGTGGCAGCCATCACGGCGGCCGTTCTGCCGGGCGTGGTCGGTCTAGCGGGAGGCGCAGCCACCGCAGGTGCGTTCTCCCGACCGGGCCTGCCGGTCGAGTACCTGATGGTGCCGTCGCCGTCGATGGGCCGGGACATCAAGATCCAGTTCCAGAAGGGCACCGGCTCGCACGCCGTGTACCTGCTCGACGGCCTGCGCGCCCAGGACGACTACAACGGTTGGGACATCAACACCCAGGCGTTCGAGTGGTTCCTGGGCACTCCGCTGTCGATCGTGATGCCGGTCGGCGGCCAGTCCAGCTTCTACACCGACTGGTATCAGCCGGCCTGCGGCAAGAACGGCTGCCAGACCTACAAGTGGGAAACGTTCCTGACCGGTGAGCTGCCGCAGTGGCTCTCGGCGAACAAGGGCGTGTCGCCCAATGGAAACGCATCGGTGGGTCTGTCGATGTCGGGTAACTCCGCGATGGTATTCGCCATCTACCATCCCGATAAGTTCATCTACGCAGGCTCGCTGTCGGCGTTCCTCAACCCGTCCGAGGGCCAGTGGCCGGGGTTGATCAACATGGCGATGGGCGACGCCGGCGGCTACAAGACCGACCCGATGTGGGGTCCGGCCGAGACCGACCCGGCGTGGAAGCGCAACGACCCGATGGTGCAGATACCAGCCCTGGTGGCCAACAACACCAGGCTCTGGGTGTACTGCGGCAACGGCACGCCCAATGAGCTTGGTGGCGCGAACATTCCGGCTCAGTTCCTCGAGGGTCTGACGATCCGTACCAACCTGACCTTCCAGGACAACTACCTCGCAGCGGGCGGCCACAACGCGGTCTTCAACTTCCCGCCGAGCGGCACGCACAGCTGGGAGTACTGGGGTCAGCAGCTTCAGCAGATGAAGCCGGACCTGATCTCCTACCTCGGCTGACGACCGAAGACGCAAAAGCCCCCGACACACCTGTCGGGGGCTTTTGCGTCTAGTGAATACTGAGCCGCATGGTCGCAGTCAATGCATTGGTCGCACACCAGGACGCCGAGGGATCGATAGATCTCAAACACGAGGTCGTTGACGAAACCTTCCTGCCCGACGGCGAGGTCACCATTGCCGTCGAATACTCCGGCGTCAACTACAAAGACGCGCTGGCCATCACGCCGAAGGGCGGTGTGGCACGGTCATATCCGCTGATCCCTGGTATCGACGTCACGGGGACGGTGACGGCGAGTTCGTCGGCCGACTTCACCGTGGGGGACCGCGTCGTCGCGCACGGCTACGACATCGGAACCGGTCGTCACGGCGGATACGCCGACACCGCGCGCTTTCCGGCCGACTATCTGGTCAAGCTCGACGCGTTGACCACCGCCCAGGCAGCCGCGATCGGTACCGCAGGATTCACGGCGGCCATGAGCGTCAACGCAATTCGTGCTCATGGGGTGCATCCGCAGGACGGCCCGGTGTTGGTCACCGGGGCTACGGGTGGGGTCGGCAGCGTCAGCGTCGACCTGTTGGCCGGCCTCGGGTACGAGGTGATCGCCTCGACGGGCAAGGCCGAGGCGCATGATTACCTGATGGGCCTCGGCGCGACCGAGGTCGTTGGTCGATTGCCCGCTGACGGGGAGAAGGTCCGACCGCTGGGCAAGTCCAGGTATGCGGCCGTCGTCGACAGCGTCGGCGGTGACACGCTCGCGTACGCGTTGAGCATCCTGAATTACGCTGGGGTGGCTGCGATCTCAGGTTTGGCCAGGTCGGCGGACCTGCCGACGACGGTGATGCCGTTCATCCTGCGTGGCGTCACACTGGCCGGCATCGACTCGGTCCTGTTGCCCATCGACAAGCGTCGTGAGCTGTGGCGGTCGATTGCGACCGACCTGCTGCCGCGTCACCTCGACGACATCACGCGTGACGTCTCGATCCTCGAAGCACCCGAGACGTTGCACACCATCGTCGGTGGTGGTGTCACCGGCCGCACCCGCGTCGTGGTGAAAGACGGCTTCTAGCGCCGGCTTACTTCAGCTCCGCGGACGAAAGGCCGAGCAGGCGGCGGGCCACCACCAGCTGCTGAATCTGCTGCGTGCCCTCGAAGATGTCGAGGATCTTGCTGTCGCGGGACCACTTCTCCAACAGCGTCTCTTCGGAATAGCCTGTGGTGCCTGCCAATTCGACAGCTTTGAGGGTGATGTCGCTGGCCACCCGGCCGGCCTTGGCCTTGCCCATCGACGCTTCTTTGGAGTTCGGAATATCGTTGTCGGCCTGCCACGCCGACCGCACCGTCAGCAGGTAGGCGGCTTCCCAGTCGGCCTCCATCCGCAGAAACTCAGCGGCCGGGGCGCTCTGCGCATGGGCGGGCTTGTCGTAGGAGATCTCGACGCCCGCCTCGGTGAGGATCTTGCGCAGTTCTTCCAGTGCCGCGCGGGCGATGCCGACGGCCATCGCGGCGACGACGGGCCGGGTGTTGTCGAAGGTCTCCATGACCCCGGCAAAGCCCTTCTCCACCTGGATCTCTGGGCTGCCGAGCAGGTTGTCCTTCGGTATCCGGACATTGTCGAACCGGATGACGGCGGTGTCGGAGGCCTTGATGCCCAGCTTGTCCTCGAGGCGCTCGACCGTCACACCGGGATGCTCGCGGGGCACGATGAATGACTTGATGGCCGCGCGGCCAAGCGATTTGTCGAGCGTTGCCCACACCACGATATGAGTGGCCCGCGACCCGGCGGTGACGAAAATCTTCTCGCCGTTGATCACGTACTCATCGCCGTCGAGCTTGGCGGTCGTCGTCACCGCCGCCGAGTCCGAACCGAATCCCGGCTCGGTGATCGCCATCGCCGCCCATACGTCCTTGCCCAGACGCTCGAGTTGGTCCTTGGTGGCCACGCTGGAGATGGCCGCGTTGCCGAGACCCTGGCGGGGGACCGAGAGCATCAAAGCGACGTCGCCCCAACTGATTTCCATCACATTGAGCACGGCCGACATGTTCGCGCCGTTATGGTTCGCGTCGCGAGACTCGTCGCCAGCGGCGAAGGCCTCGGCGCCGGCGAACGCGAAAGCCTTTGCCTCTGAAATACCTTCGAAGAGTGTGGCCAGCGTGTCCAGCTCGACGGGATACTCGTGCTCGCGAAGATCCCACTTGCGTGAGATCGGCCGCAGCATCTCCGCCGCGCCCTGATGGGCCTTTTCGATTACCGCTTCTAGCTTGCGGGGAAGCTCCAGATTGATTGCCATGACTCGACTTTCGGTATAAGGAAAGATGGCTTGACTAAATTACGACGACGCCCTCGGCGACACCGATAGCCCGCAGATCGCGGTACCAGCGTTCGACCGGGTGTTCCTTGGTGTAACCGTGACCGCCGAGCAACTGCACGCCATCCAGGCCGATCTGCATCCCCTTGTCGGTGGCTAGTCGCTTGGCCAGCGCGGCTTCGCGGGCGAAATGCAGCCCCTGGTCGGCGCGCGAGGCCCCGCGCCACGTGATGAGCCGGAGCCCGTCGAATTCGATCGCCATGTTGGCGCACATGAACGCGACTGCCTGCCGGTGGGCGATCGGTTCACCAAATGCCTGGCGCTCCTTGACATATGGCACCACGTAGTCGAGCACCGCATGTGCGGTTCCGACCGCCAGCGCCGCCCAGCCGAGCCGTGACAGCGCAACGGCCTCGGAGTAGTCCTGGTCGGTGGCGTCGTCCTCACCGAGTCGCGCGGAAAGGGGCACCGTGACACGGTTGAGCTCGACGCGGCCCAGCGCCGCGGCGCGAACACCCATACTCGGGTCCGGCGTCACTGTGATCCCCTTCGTCGAGGATTCGACGACGAACAGTGCCGGCTTGCCATTGAGTTGTGCTGCTACGACGAGTAATTCGGCTTTCGCGGCCGCGGGCACCAACGACTTCACCCCGTCGAGGCGGTAGCCGCTCGGCGTACGCATCGCGGTCGTCTTCAGCGCGGTCGGATCGAACAGCGCGTGCGGTTCGGCGATCGCGACACAGGCCTGCGGCACATTCTCGCCCGCGAACTCCGTCAAATAAGTGGCCTGCTGATCGGCGCTGCCCCAATGGGTCAGCGCGGACGCGACGCCGGCAGGCGCGAGGATCGGCAGCGCCAGGCCCATGTCGCCGTAGGCCAGCGCTTCGGCCACCAAGACGTTCGTTACCGCCGCGCGACGCGAGGCAATGCCCTCGAAGTCCTCTGGCACGTTGATCGCGGTGATGCCGAGTTCGGTTGCCTTGCCAACGAGATCTTCGGGGTACAACGCAGCTTTGTCGGCACTGTGGGCCGCGGGGCGGATGACTTCGTCCGCGAACTCGGTCACGGTGTCGACGATCATCTTCTGCTCGTCGTCGGGGGTCAGGTCGAAGTAGTCCGCGCCGCTCTTCTTCAGCCGAGTCGGGCCGCTCGGGGCGCCCTTGACTCGCTTGAACTGACGGCTGGCCGCGCCCGCGGCCGAGAACACCTGCTTGACCCCGTACTTCAGGCCTCGGTTGAGCGGGTCTCTGAGGTTGTAGCGATCAAGGAACTCCTGTCCGACGATTGGCGTGATCAGCGCCAACCCGATGTCGGTCGCTGTCCGCTTGTGCTTATGCATGCCAACGGCGCTCTGTTTTCCTGAGCGCTTCTTGGACGGCAGTGTGTTGGTCATTGTCAGCTGCCTCGCTTGCTGGTTGAAGTGCGCGAATACCCAACTGACTCCAGAGTAAGGTATGGGAACTGACTCTAGAGTAAGTTGTTATCGAGTTCACAGTACGCGCGGTACCACCACCCGATCGGACGAGGACGATCTCGGCCGGAGTCGGTTAACGCACGACGACCGGCAACCGGCGCGCGCCCCAGGTCCCGACGGGGCCGTCGAACACGCCGGGCAGCTGGGTGCCGCACCGGCGGCAGCAACCGGACTCCGTCAACCCGTAATGCCGCATCGCATACCAGTCGCGAACGACGACCCCATCACCGCAGCCGGGGCACCGCGTGGTGTCGCCGTCGAGGTCGTGAACGTTTCCGGTGTAGACGAACCGCAACCCTTCGTCGAGCCCGATCCGTCGCGCGCGGGTAAGCGTCTCGGGAGGCGTCGACGAGACGTCGAGCATCTTGTAGTCGGGGTGAAACGCGGTGAAATGCAACGGCACATCGGTGCCGAGGTGTTCACGTATCCACGCGCATTCCGCGGCGATTTCGGCGTCGCTGTCGTTCTGGCCAGGGATCAGGAGCGTGGTGATCTCCACCCACACCTCGGTCTCGTGCCGCAAGTACACCAGGGTGTCCAGCACATCGTCGAGATGCCCGACGCATACGCGGTGATAGAAGTCCTCGGTGAACGCCTTGAGGTCGACGTTGGCCGCGTCGACGTGCCGATAGAACTCGGCCCGTGGGGCTGGGCACATGTAGCCGGCGGTCACTGAGATGGCCTTGATCCCACGCTCATGGCAGGCGTCGGCGACGTCTGCGGCGTACTCCCAGAAGATAGTCGGGTCGTTGTAGGTGAAAGCCACACTGCGGCAACCTATTTCGTCAGCGACCCGGGCGAGATCCTCGGGTGTGGCCTGGTCTGCGAGCGTGTCGATTTCCCGCGACTTGGAGATATCCCAGTTCTGGCAGAACTTGCACGCGAGGTTGCAGCCCGCGGTCCCTAAGGACAGCACCGCCGACCCCGGCAGGAAGTGGTTCAACGGCTTCTTCTCGACGGGGTCGACGCAGAAGCCACTGGACCGGCCGTAGCTGGTGAGCACGATCTGGTCGTTGGCACGGGCGCGGACGAAGCACAGTCCGCGCTGGCCCTCGCGCAGCTTGCACGCGCGCGGGCAGACATCGCACTGGATCCTGCCGTCGTCTAGAAGATGCCAGTGCGCAGTGGGGACGGTGAACGAGTCGAAGGTCATGGCGCACTCGAGCGCCAGGTTACTCGCCGTTGAGCCTGTTCAGAATCGCTTCCTGCAGTAGCCCGTTGGTGGCGACGGCGCTGCCCCCGTGCGGACCCGGCGCGCCGGCCAGGCTGGTGAACGCGCCGCCCGCCTCACGCACCACGATGTCGAGCGCCGCAAGGTCCCACAGCGACACCTCGGGCTCGGCGGCAATGTCGACGGCGCCCTCGGCGAGCAGACAGTACGACAGGAAGTCGCCATACGCGCGTACCCGCCAGACGGCGTCGGTGAGGTCAATGAACCGAGAGCGCAGGCCCAATTCGGCCCATCCGGAAAGGCTGGAAAACGACAGGCTCGCCGATTCGAGGTCGGCCACCGACGACACCGAGATTCGCCGGGGCGCACCGCCTGCGAATGACGTGAATGCACCTTCGCCCGCGCCTGCCCACCAACGTCGTTGCAGCGCAGGCGCACTCACGACTCCAGCAACCGGAACGCCGTCGTGCAAAAGCGAGATCAACGTCGCCCACACCGGCACCCCGCGCACGAAGTTCTTGGTGCCGTCGATCGGATCGATCACCCATTGGCGCCCGGTGAAAACCGCTGTGCCGCCGAACTCCTCACCGAGCACCGCGTCGTCGGGACGCTTCGCTGAGAGCGTGTCGCGCACGGCCGCTTCCACCGAGCGGTCCGCGTCGGTGACCGGCGTCAGGTCCGGTTTGGTGTCGATGTGAAGATCGAGCGCGCCGAAGCGTTCCATCGTCAGCGCGTCGGCGTGATCGGCCAACCGCAGCGCCAGTTCGACGTCATCCCGGATCGTCACCCAGCAGTCCTACCATGTCCTTGTGCTGGAGTTCGTGATCATCATCGTGCTCATCGGGGCCTTGGTCGCGCTCGCGGCGCCCTGGATCATGCGGCGTCGCGGCGCCGGGGGCGACTGGGTGCACGGGAACCTGGTGGTCACCGGGGTCAGCCCGAAACCCGATGCCACCGGCGAACAGTTCGTCACGATCACCGGCGTGATCAACGGGCCGACGGTCGACGAACACGTCGTCTATCAGCAGCTCGCCATCGATGTCGAGGACTGGCCAAGCATGGGCCAGCTGTTTCCGGTGGTGTACGCGCCGAACAACCCCGACCGCTGGACATTCGCCGCGCCTCCAGCGACGCCATAACGCGCGAGTGTGGGATTGATACACATCTGCCGCGCCGATCGTGTGCGGGTAACCCACGTTCGGCGGGAACGAGTCGTTCAGCCGTGCGCGATGCGCAGTAGCTCGGCGACGCTGGTCACCTTGACCCGCGGGCGGCCGTACGGTTCTCCCGCCGCGCGTTCGTGTTCGTTGATCAGCGTCCAGTGGTCGTCGGTGATCAGCTTCGGCTGCCGCTCGAGCAACCACTCGACAAGCTTCTCGGAATAGTCCGCGTCGACCTCCGACAGCTGAGCGCCCGAAAGGTCCGAGATCAGCGTGTCGACGGTCTCTTGCGAGTCCTTCTTATTGCTGCCGATCACGCCGGTGGGACCGCGCTTGATCCAGCCGACGACGTACTCGTTGCGGCTGCCCTCGATCCTGCCGTTGGCATGCGGGATGGTGCCGCTGCGCTCATCGAACGGCAGCCCCGGCGTCGGCACACCGCGATAGCCGACCGCCCGCACCACCAGTTGCGCGGGCACCTCCTCGCGCTCGCCGGTGTCTTTGGCGACGATGCGCCCGTTGTCTTCCACCAATTGGTTGCGGCCCAACACAATTGACTCGACGCGGCCCTCGCCCTTGATTTCGATCGGCGAGGTGCGGAACCTGAACACAATGCGGCGCTTGGCACCGCGCGGCTCGCGTTCGGCGTAGCCGCGCAGCACCTTGATGTTGTTGCGCACGGTCTTGCCCGCGGCCTCGATGTCCGCATCGGAGATGTCGGCGAATTCGGCAGGGTCGACGATGACGTCGACATCGCCGAGGCCCTCCAGGTCGCCGAGCTCGCGAAGCTCCAACGTCGTGAACGGCGCCTGCAGCGGTCCGCGCCGGCCGACGATCAGCACCTCTTCGACCCCGCGGTCGTGCAGCGACTTCAATGCGTGGTCGGCGATGTCGGTGGTGGCCAATACGTCGGGATCAGTCACCAGGATGCGTGCTACGTCCAGAGCGACGTTGCCGTTGCCCACCACGACGGCGCGACCGCTCGAAATGTCCGGCGCCATCTCCTCGAAGTGCGGGTGGGCGTTGTACCAGCCGACGAAGTCGACGGCCGCGACGCTGCCGTCCAGGTCCTCACCGGGAATGCCAAGCGACCGGTCGGACTGCGCGCCGACCGCGTAGATGACGGCGTCGAAGCGCTCGGCCAGTTCGGCGGCCTGCACGTGGTCGCCGACCACGATGTTGCCGAAGAACCGGAACCGGGGATCTAGTGCGGTCTTCTCGAACTGGGCGCTGATCGACTTGATCTTCGGATGGTCGGGCGCCACACCCGAGCGCACCAGGCCCCAGGGGGTCGGCAGCATCTCCAGCATGTCGACGCGCACGTCGGCGTCCTCGCTGGCGTCAGCGAACTTCAGAAGCGAGGCAGCGGCAAAGTAGCCCGAAGGCCCTGAGCCGACGATCGCCACGTGATAGGGGCGCATGGATACCTTTTGTTGAAGTTTTCCGTCGCTGCCAGGCCGCGCGCAAGGGGCTGTCGCGCCGTGGCCAGGCTGATTACCAGTCCGACTTTAAACCGCCGGTACCCTGAACTCCCGTGGATCCCGACCGTCAAGCCGACATCGCTGCTCTCGACTCCACCCTGACCACGGTGGAGAGGGTGCTCGATGTCGACGGGCTGCGCGGTCGAATCGAAAAGCTCGAGCACGAGGCGTCCGACCCGAACCTGTGGGACGACCAGACACGCGCCCAGAAGGTCACCAGCGAGCTCTCCCACACGCAGGGCGAGCTACGCCGGGTCGAGGAACTCCGGCAGCGCCTCGACGATCTGCCGGTGATGTACGAGCTGGCTGCCGAAGAGGGTGGCGCCGAGGAGGTCGCCGAGGCGGACGCCGAGCTGCGCAAGCTGCGCGAGGACATCGAGGCGATGGAAGTGCGCACGCTGCTGTCCGGCGAGTACGACGCGCGCGAGGCGCTGGTCAACATTCGCTCCGGCGCCGGCGGCGTCGACGCGGCCGACTGGGCCGAGATGTTGATGCGGATGTACATCCGGTGGGCCGAGGCGCACAAGTATTCGGTTGAGGTGTTCGACACGTCCTACGCCGAAGAGGCGGGCATCAAGAGCGCGACCTTCGCGGTACACGCGCCGTACGCGTATGGGACGTTGTCGGTGGAGCAGGGCACCCATCGGTTGGTGCGCATCAGCCCATTCGACAACCAGGGTCGCCGCCAGACGTCGTTCGCCGAAGTGGAGGTCTTGCCGGTCACCGAAACCACTGACCACATCGACATTCCGGAAAGCGATGTGCGTGTTGACGTGTACCGCTCCAGCGGCCCCGGCGGTCAATCGGTGAACACCACCGACTCCGCGGTTCGACTCACCCACATCCCAACAGGTATCGTCGTGACTTGCCAGAACGAGAAGTCGCAGCTGCAGAACAAAGTCTCGGCGATGCGAGTTCTTCAGGCAAAGTTGTTGGAACGCAAGCGTTTAGAAGAACGTGCTGAGCTGGATGCGTTGAAGGGTGACGGCGGCAGTTCGTGGGGAAACCAGATGCGCTCCTACGTTTTGCACCCGTACCAGATGGTGAAGGACCTGCGCACCGACTACGAGGTCGGCAATCCGGCGGCGGTACTGGACGGAGACATCGACGGATTCCTCGAAGCGGGAATCCGGTGGCGCAACAGACGAGATGACGAATAGCACCGTACTTGCAATGAGTTTCGCCGACCGGTGGCATGGCTTCTGGGTCGGCACCATCGGCGAATGGATCCTCGTCCGCGGAGTGCCGATCGCGCTGTATCTGATCGGCGGTCTGCTCGCGGCCCGGTTCATCAACTGGTTGGCCAACAGGATCGTGCGCCGCATCGATGCGGAGTACATGGAGAGCGACCAGCTGGTGCGCACGGAGAGCGCCAAGCACCGCCAGGCCGTGGCGTCGGTCATTTCGTGGGTGTCGGTCGCGTTGTTGTTCGTCATCGTGATGGTGCAGGTCACCTCGATCCTCGCGATTCCGATCGGTTCGCTCGTCGCGCCGGCCGCGGTGTTGGGCGCCGCGCTCGGTTTCGGCGCGCAGCGCCTGGTGCAGGACCTGCTCTCGGGGTTCTTCATCATCACGGAGAAGCAGTACGGCTTCGGTGACCTGGTGTCGCTCACGGTCGCAGGTATCAACATCCCGGCCGATGGCACGGTCGAGGACGTCACGCTGCGGGTCACCAAGCTGCGCTCGACCGAGGGCGAGATGTACACCATCCCCAACGGTCAGATCGTGAAGACGGTGAACTTGTCGAAGGACTGGGCGCGCGCGGTCATCGACATCCCGGTCCCGACGTCGGCCGACCTCAATTTGGTGAATGACGTGCTGCACGGGGTAGCCGACAAGGCGATGGAAGATCCCGGCCTCAGTGCGCTGCTCTTGGACGCGCCCCAGCTGATGGGCGTGGAGAGCATCGAGCTGGACACCGTGAACCTGCGGATGGTCGCGCGCACGCTGCCCGGCAAGCAGTTCGAGGTGGGTCGGCGCATCAGGGTCTTGGTGGTTCGCGCGCTGCGCCGCGCAGGCATCGTGACGTCGGGCGACGGTCACACCCCGATGGTCGAGGCCATCGTGCATCCAGCGACCGCGGGCGGCGCCGAAGAGACGCAGGGCCCGACGGAGCAGAACAAGTCATGAGGTCATGGTTCACCGCCCGGCTCGGGCGGATGCGAGTGTCGACGATTGTGCTGATCGTCGCGTTCCTGGCGCTGTTCTGGGTGTACCACAACTTCGAGCCCAAGCCTGCGTCCACCGAAGCGCCGACGCCTGCGGTCGTCCCACCCGGCTTTGTGCCCGACCCGAACTACACCTGGGTACCGCGAACCAACGTGCGGCGGCCGAAGGAACCCGAGCCGACGACCACCACAACCACGACGACCACCACCAGCCCGACCGAGACCACGACGTCGCCGGGCGAGACCAGCCCTACGTCGCCCACGACATCGACCCCGACCACCACGGTGGTGCCCGGGCCGCTGGGGCCGCAGACCGTCACGTTGCCGCCGACGGTCACGGCGACCACGCCGCCTGGGGCAGGGTTGGGGCCGCTACCGACGACGCCGGCTCCGGCGAGTTGACGTTGAGCGGCGTTCGCTGTCGTCACCGCTACACTGGCGTGCCGTGTTGACGTCCTCCCCTGGCCGGAGCCGCGGGATTCCAACCCCACACTTACTACCTAGGCGGCAGGAGCGCAGAGTTGAGGTTCACGGTTCGCAGACCGGCTAGCGCCGAGGTCTCCCCGTGCTGTCACCGCCCGTCCGGCGGCGATGTTGCGAGCTGCGTTCACGTCGGCGTTGCACGGACCCGCATTGCAGGCTTCGCACTCAAAAACCGCTTGGCTCTTGCGGTTTCCGGGAGCGATGTGTTCGCATACCGAGCATTGTTGCGACGTGTACGCGGCCGGGATTTGTTGGACCCGGCCGAAAGCCTTGTGCTGCAAACGCGCAGCGAGCAAACCCCAGCCGCTTCTGCTGATGCCACGGTTGAGGCCGCGCTTTTGGGCGACCCGCTGGCCGGGTTGCCCGACGGTGCCCCGCGCAGATCGGCTCATCGCACGTACATCAAGGGCTTCGATGCGAATGGTGTCGAAGCGCCGCGCAATGTCTGTGGTCGCCGTTTCGATCCAGTCCTTGCGTCGGTCGGTCTCACGCGCTCTGAGCTTGGCAATCGCGCGCTTTGCGCGCGCCCGCCGGTTAGAGCCGCGCTCGGCGCGAGCGAGCCGCTGCTGCAGAACCTTCAACCGCTTGACCTCACCGCCGCTAAGGACAGGGGCGTGCAGCAGTTCACCCGTAGACAATGCCGCCGACACGGCAACACCGCGGTCGATACCAACCACGCTGCTGTCACCCGGACCGGTGATCGGATCCGGGACGTGGGCGAAACCGATATGCCAGCGGCCCGCCCGATCGCAGGTGACCCTGTAGGACTTAACACCTGTTGGGACCGGGTGGGAGAGCTGGAAGCGAACCCAGCCAACCTTGGGCAACCACACTTGACCGAACCGGCGGTTCAGCCGTTTGACTTGACGCGGCTTGACCGCGACCTGGCGAAATCCCTCGTGCACACCGGCTCTACGCCAAGTTGGGCGGCGGTGCATTCCGTTGAAAAATTTGCGCCTTGCCTGGGCGAAGTCGCGCAGCGCCTGCTGTTGTACGGTTTGCGAGCCGGCCGCCAGCCAGTCGTGCTCGGCACGGGCCGCGGTCAACTGAGCGCAGTGCTCGTGGTACCCGGGGGCGTGGCGACCGGGCTGCCAGTGCAGTTGCTGCTCGACCGCCAGGTTCCACACGTAACGGGCGTGGCGACAATGCTCGGCCATCAGCACCGCCTGCTCAGCGGTAGGAAGCAGCCGGTAACGCGACATACTGGAAACGTAACCGCCACCACCGACAGGTCACCGAAAGGAGAAGCGGTGTTTGCTCCCTCGGCCGAAGCCGATTCCTTCCACACCGCAAATATCCGATGATGATCACCCTCGACCACGTGTCAAAGCAGTACAAGTCGTCGGCCCGGCCGGCGCTCGACAACGTGTCGGTCAAGATCGACAAGGGTGAGTTCGTCTTCCTCATCGGCCCGTCGGGTTCGGGCAAGTCGACGTTCATGCGACTGCTGCTGGCCGAGGAGCATCCGTCGGCGGGCGACATCCGGGTGTCCAAGTTCCACGTCAACAAGCTGCGCGACCGTCACATACCGGGCCTGCGCCAAGTCATTGGTTGCGTGTTCCAGGATTTCCGGCTGCTGCAGCAGAAGTCGGTGTTCGACAACGTCGCATTCGCGCTGGAGGTCATCGGCAAGCGCTCCGAGGTGATCAACCGCGTGGTGCCCGACGTCCTGGAGATGGTCGGGCTCTCCGGCAAGGCCAACCGGCTGCCGGGTGAGCTGTCGGGCGGCGAGCAGCAGCGCGTCGCCATCGCCCGCGCATTCGTCAACCGCCCGCTGGTGCTGATCGCCGACGAGCCGACGGGAAACCTGGACCCCGAAACCAGCAAAGACATCATGGATCTGCTCGAGCGGATCAACCGCACCGGGACCACGGTGCTGATGGCCACCCATGACCACCACATCGTTGACTCGATGCGTCAGCGCGTCCTCGAACTCGAGCTCGGCAGGCTCATCAGAGACGAACAGCGCGGCGTTTACGGAATGGACCGCTAAGTGCGCTTCGGCTTCCTTATCAATGAAGTTCTAACCGGTTTTCGTCGCAACGTCACCATGACCATTGCGATGATCCTGACCACGGCCATCTCCATCGGCTTGTTCGGTGGCGGGTTGCTTGTGGTGCGGCTGGCCGACAACTCCCGCAAGATCTACCTGGACCGGGTGGAGAGCCAGGTCTTTCTGACCAACGACGTCTCCGCCAACGACCCCACCTGCGACGGCGATGCGTGTAAGGCGTTGCGCGCCAAGATCGAGGGCCGCGACGATGTGAAGTCGGTGCGATTCCTGAATCGCGACGACGCCTACAACGACGCGATCAAGAAGTTTCCGCAATACAAGGATGTGGCGGGCAAGGAGGCGTTCCCGGCGTCGTTCATCGTCAAGCTCGACAACCCCGAGCAACACAAGGACTTCGACCAGGCGATGGTCGGCCAACCCGGTGTGCTCAACGTGCTCAATCAAAAGGACTTGATCGACCGATTGTTCGCGGTGCTCGACGGACTTTCCAACGCGGCGTTCGCGGTGGCCTTGGTGCAGGCGGTCGGCGCAGTCCTGTTGATAGCCAACATGGTTCAAGTCGCGGCGTATACCCGCCGCACCGAGATCGGCATCATGCGATTGGTCGGGGCCAGTCGGTGGTATACCCAGTTGCCGTTCTTGGTCGAGGCGATGCTGGCCGCGTTCATCGGTGTGGTCATCTCGATCGTCGGCCTGATCGTGGTGCGCGCCATGTTCCTGGAAAACGCGCTCAACCAGTTTTATCAAGCGAATCTGATTGCCAGGATCGACTACGCTGACATCCTCTACATCGCACCGATCCTGCTGTTCGTCGGCGTGGCGATGGCCGGCGTCACCGGCTACGTCACGCTACGACTCTACGTTCGAAGATAACCATGGCAAAGAAAGCTGACCCGACGAGGAACAGCAACAACAGAGTCGTCGCGACGAATCGCAAAGCGCGACACAACTATTCGATTCTCGACACCTACGAGACCGGGATCCAGTTGGTGGGCACCGAGGTGAAGAGCCTGCGCGACGGCCAAGCGTCGCTGGCCGATGCGTTCGCCACTGTTGACGACGGCGAGATCTGGCTGCGCAACCTGCACATCCCAGAGTATCACCACGGCAGCTGGACCAACCACCCGCCGCGGCGCAACCGCAAACTGTTGTTGCACCGCAAGGAGATTGACAACCTAGTCGGCAAGATCAGGGACGGCAACCTGACGCTGGTGCCGCTGTCGCTGTACTTCTCCGACGGCAAGGTGAAAGTCGAATTGGCCCTGGCCCGCGGTAAGCAGGCGCATGACAAGCGGCAGGACATGGCCCGCCGCGATGCGCAGCGGGAAGTCACGCGCGAGTTGGGCCGACGCGCCAAGGGCATGACCTGACCGGCGTCGTCCTGGCGCTGATGTCGGCGTTCGGTTACGGCATCAGCGATTTCATCGGCGGCATTGCGTCGCGTCGGGTGGCGGCGTTGCGCGTGGTGCTGGTCTCCTATCCGATCGCGCTGGTGCTGCTCGCCGTTTCGGCGTCTGTCGTCGGCGGTGAGATGAGTCACGGCGCGATGTTCTGGGGTGCGATGTGCGGCATCTCGCAGGCGTTCGGCATCTGGTGGTTCTACGCGGCGCTCGGGGCCGGACCGATCTCGGTGGTGTCGCCGCTGACGGCGATTCTGGTGGCGGGCATCCCCGTCGGGGCCGGGTTGGTGCTGGGGGAGCGCCCCAGCGTGATCGCGGCCGCCGGCGTGGTGCTGGCGTTGATCGCGGTGGTGCTGGTGTCCAGGCAAGCCACCGATGAGGATGTCACGCCGCACAGGTTCACGGCCAAGGTGGCGTGGATGACGGTCGGGTCCGGCCTGGCATTCGGGCTCAACTTCGTGCTGATTCACGAGGCGCCGGTCGAGGCCAAGCTGTGGCCGCTGGTGTTCGCGCGGCTGTCGGCCAGCACGCTGGTCTTCGTCATTGCCGCGGTGAGCGCGAATCTGCACCCGCCGACCGGCACGCCGCTTCGGCTTGCGGTGTTCGCCGCGCTTTTGGATGCCGGAGCCAATGTCGCGATGCTGCTGGCGGTGCAGTCCTCGTATCTTTCGCTGGCCGGCGTGCTGATGTCGCTGTATCCGGCGGCGACCGTGCTGCTGGCCATCGTGGTGCTGCGCGAGCGGGTGACGAGATGGCAGACGATCGGCATGGTGCTCGCAGTCACTGCCGTCGCGATGATCGCCGCCGGCTAACCCCCCTCTTTTCGCGAGCGTGCGCGTCTGCGCCGCGACACGCGGCTATTGGCGCGCATTTCGCGCACGCTCGCGCGCGGCGAGCGCTAGGTTCTGCCGAGTGAGCAGCCCATCGCGCCCCGTGACCACCCTCGACAAAGCCGACGTACTGGCCGGCCTGTTCGCCGTATGGGACGAGATCGACACGGTGCTCACAGGCTTGACCGACGAGCAATGGCTGGCCCAGACGCCGCTGCCGGGCTGGTCGGTTCATGACGTGACGGCCCACCTGATCGGCACGGAGTCGATGCTGCAGGGCGTCGCGACACCAGATGCCGACATCGATTTCTCGACGCTCAGCCACGTGCGCAACGACATCGGCGGGATGAACGAGCGGTGGGTTCGCAAGCTCCGCGGCAGCAGCCCAGCCGAGATGCTCGACCGGTTCCGCAGTACGACCGCCAAGCGCCGCGAGCAGCTGACCGCCATGAGCGAAGCGGACTGGAACCAGGTCACTGTGACGCCTGCCGGCCCCGACACGTACGGGAGGTTCATGCGGGTACGCGACTTCGACTGTTGGATGCATTTGCACGACATTCGCGACGCGCTCGACCGGCCGGCCGCGGACCCGGCAGGACCGGCCGCGCGGGTGGCCCTCGACGAGATGACGGCGAGCATGGGCTTCGTCGTCGGCAAGCTCGGCGGTGCACCGGATGGATCGCGGGTGGCGATCGTTCTGACGGGTCCGCTGGCCCGAACGATCAACGTCGCGGTGGACGGGAGGGCCCAGGTGGTGGACGACTTCGGCGGCCAGGAGCCGACGGCGACGATCATCCTCGACGGCCTGCTGTTCACGCGGTTAGCGGGCGGCCGGACGAGCGTCGACCACGACGCGATCAGCTATGGCGGTGACCAGGTCGTCGGCAAGCGGATCGTCGAGCACCTCAATTACGTGATCTAGCTGGGACTATTTAATCGCTGGCCGTTGTTGAAGGCACCGGTAGAATGAAATGTCCTGCCGATGGTCGGCGGGGGTGCGAGGGGCTGAACGGTTTCGACTTCGCGCATCGAATCAAGGGAAGCGTGCCGGTGCAGGCAAGAGACCACCGTAAGCGTCGTTGCAACCAATTAAGCGCCGATTCAAATCAGCGCGACTTCGCCCTCGCTGCCTAAGCGACGGTGAGTCTGTCAGACCGGGAAAGCCCTCGGCCCGGACCCTGGCATCAGCTAGAGGGATCAACCGATGAGTTTGGTCGCGGGACTCATCGGGACACCAACAGCGACTGGGATCGTCATCCTGACTTGTTCGCGTGATCAGGAGATCCGAGTAGAGGCATAGCGAACTGCGCACGGAGAAGCCTCGAGGGAATGCCGTAGGACCCGGGTTCGATTCCCGGCAGCTCCACAAAAGGGGCCGCAGAGATGCGGCCCTTTTTCTTTGGATCATCCACGTCACGCGTTTCGGCCCATATCAGTGGCCAACAGCTGGCCGTCAACGCGATTGCGTGACCGTTGGGGGCATATTCCGGCTTCCAGACATCCGACTCGTTGCTGTGATGCGGCTAGGATGCGTGAAAGATCACGCATCGGAAGGCGCTCGTGGACACTATCGAGGACTTGATGACATCAAACTATCCTTCTCCGAGCTGAATCGTGACCCGGTGAAGGCCCTAGCCGATGTGCTGACCGGGGTCTACGAAACGATCCTGCGCAACGGGACGCTGCCTCGGCCCGACGTCGATGTCCCACTGCCGGCACGCACCGCCCTAGCGTTATAGCTGTCTTTCGCCGCCGTCCACGAACAGCT
This sequence comes from Mycobacterium sp. JS623, assembly GCF_000328565.1. Lineage (NCBI taxonomy): Bacteria > Bacillati > Actinomycetota > Actinomycetes > Mycobacteriales > Mycobacteriaceae > Mycobacterium > Mycobacterium sp. JS623. The sequence continues at coordinate 1,588,288 of NC_019966.1, forward strand.
CGGTTCCGGTCATGAAGCTGCTCTCGTCGGAGGCGAGGAACAGCACCGCGGCGGCGACTTCCTCGGGCCGCCCCACCCGGCCCATCGGCACGTGCGACGCCTGCGCGTCTAGCAGCGCTTGTTCCTGGCCGCTCGGCGCCAGGCCCTTTAGCCCCGGCGTCTCGACTGGACCCGGCACGACGGTGTTGACCCGGATGCCTTTGTCGACCAACTCCGCCGCCCACGTCCGGCCCAGCGACCGGATGGCCGCCTTCGACGCCGCGTACACGCCCATCGCAGGTGTGCCCCCGTACGCCGCGGTCGAACCGGTCAACACGATCGACGCGCCCGGTTTCAGCAGCGGCAACACCTTCTGCAGCGTGAACAGGATTCCGCCGACGTTGATCTGGAATGTGTTGGTGAACTGTTCGACGGTCACGTCGGGCAGCGTCGCCAATTCGCCGCCGCCGGCATTGGCGAACACAACATCTAGGCCGCGTCCACGGGCCCTAATGGCATCGGCAACCTTGTCGAGGTCGTCGAGATTCGACACGTCGCCGCGGATGCCGGTTGCGCCCGCTCCGATCGACGCCACGGCGTCGTCGAGAGTCTTCTGGTTTCGCCCGGTGATGAAGATGTGTGCGCCTTCGGCGGCCAACCGCTTTGCGGTGGCGAGGCCGATGCCGGAGTTGCCGCCGGTGATGAGTGCCGTCTTGCCGGAAAGCTGACCCATGGTGATCTCCTTTGTTCGAGGTCGGCGGAATCGCCATAGCCTCTTAGGTCAGTCCAACACGTGACATGTCACGTTATTCCTGCGACGCTAGGGTCGTCACGAACAGCTCGTCGAGCAGCCAGGCTCTAGGGAGGCAGCGGACGTTTATGCGGCGGATCTCGGTCTTGACGCCGTCAACGATCAAACCGAGAGGGGGCAAGGCCGGATGACGGTTGCTGATCCCCCCGCACGGGCCAGCGTCGACCCCGCGCGGGCAAGTCGTGTCCATCCGAACGGGTCCGCCGGTGCATAACACCCGGGGGCGCCGGGCGCACCAACCGCGACGGCAGGCCTAGGCGCATCAGTGCCGGCCCTACCCGCATATCGGCCCCAGGGGCATAGTGGTCGCCTACTTGTTCAAGACGGAGGTGTAGTAGACGGTGCCGGCCATCGGGACCCAGTGGCTGCTGTGCGGCATGGGGGCTAGTCCGTTGTCGGCCAGAAGCCGACTTATCGGCGTACCGGCCGACCGCCAGCCCAGGTTCTGCAGGTAGGTGGGGACCGCATTGCGCTCGCCCTCGTATCCAAGGTCCGCAACCTCGAGTTCGAAGCCGTGGTCGCGCCATTTGGCGGTGGCTTTGCGCATCATTTCCCGGGCGTTTTCCAGATCCAGATGCGATATGTCGGGGACGGTTTCGGTGGCCAGGCGGCTGCCGTGGGCGCTGAGCGCGGTGATGTTGTCCAGCAGGCGGTCCTGGGCGTCCGGCGGCAGATAGCCGAAAAGGCCCTCGGCGATCCAGGCGGTGGGCCGGTCGCTGTCTAGACCCGCGTCGACCAAGGCGGCCGGCCAGTCGTGGCGCAGGTCGATGGATACGGTGCGCAGGTCGGCCGTCGGGGCGGCGCGCAGACCCGCCAGAGTGGTGGACTTGAACTCGATGACTTGTGGCTGGTCGATCTCGAACACCGTCATATCGGCGGGCCACGACAGCCGGTAGGCGCGCGCGTCGAGACCGGACGCCAGAATCACCGCCTGGCGGATGCCGGCCTGGGTGGCGTCGAGGAAGAACGAGTCGAAATAGCGAGTGCGGGCGGCCATCGCGTCGGGCATGTGCTCCAGCCCCCACGCGGACTCGCTGTCGTCGACGTCGGCGGCGTGAAGTTCACCGGTGGCCCACCGGGTGAAGAAATCGACTCCGACCGCGCGGACCAGGGGTTCGGCGAACGGGTCGTCGATCAAAGGATTCTCGGCTTTGGTGGCTATCGCCCGGGCAGCGGCGACCATCGTTGCCGTTGCGCCGACGCTGGTCGCCACGTCCCAGGTGTCGTTGTCTGTGCGCGCCATGCGCTGTCCCTTCTAATCTCCGCCAAGCCAGATACTTAGCTAGTGAAACGATCCCAGTGAATATGCTCGGCTTGGGGACTCCTGGGCCCGGGCATGAACTCGGTACCGATCGTGTGGGCAACCGGTATGAGCGCCGCCTGCGTCACCTGCTCATACGGGATCCCAAGCACTGCGGCAGCGTCGCGTTCGTGGGCCAGGTGCAATGTCGTCCATGCGGTTCCCAAGCCCCTGGCGCGGGCGGCGAGCATGAAACTCCAGGTTGCGGGCAGTATCGATCCCCACGCTATGGCTTGCCAAAGGTGAGGAGCGTGTTCATACCGGCCTTCGATGCACGGGATGACCAGGACCGGCACCTGCTGGAGGTGCTCAGCCAGGTAGGCGGCGGACTTCATCACGGCCTGCTGTCCGGGAGGCGCCTCCGGCGGCTCGGTCTCTCTTTGGGCCTTCCGGTACAGCTCGCCAAGAGCCCTCTTCAGGTCGACGTCGGTGACGACGACGAAGTGCCAGCCCTGCTGGTTGCCCCCGGTCGGTGCCTGGAAGGCGAGGTCGAAGCACTCCTCCAACAGTTCCCGCTCGACAGGGCGCGACAAATCCAGGCGTTTGCGCACTGTGCGCGTGGTCGACAACAACTGATCCGGCGTTAGGTCAAGCGTCATGTGTGCACGCTCCTCGTTTGGCGCGTCGAACTATCCATGAGCCACCACGCTAGCACAAATGGCAACAGAGTGTTGCCATACGAGCATTTCTGCGCTAGCTTCACGTTGGACGGCCCGCCAGCGAGGACACAGGTAATTGACCGTGGAGCTGACGGACTGGGCTGATATGGCGCCGGTGTTCGCCACGCCGAAATGATCCGAAAGGCTGAGGGGCGAAGGGGATTCGGAGATGAACGTTGTCAAACGAGCGTGGATACCGCTGTTGGTCGTGGTCGTCGTTGCGATCGCGGGATTCACCGTCTACCGCGTGCGGGGAGTGTTCGGCTCGGACAACGAAACCACCAATGCGGGCGCCGGTCTCGCGAACCACGCAAAGCCGTTCAACCCCAAACGGGTGACCTATGAGATCTTCGGGCCAGCGGGCGCCGTCGCGACCATCAACTACCTCGACCTCAGTGCACAGCCGCAGGAAGTAAAAGACGCCACGGTCCTGAAAGACGTTGCGGCGCAGGGGAGGTGACTATACGGCCTTTCCCAGCGAAGTAGTTCCGGTCAAACAAAAAATCTATGGAGGTTTAGAGATGTCAACCCTGCTTCACATCGATTCCTCGGTCCGAGGCGACGACTCGGTGAGTCGTCGACTGACCGCCCGCGCCGCCGATCGGTGGCGGGCCGCCCATGCCGGCGCAACGGTGACCTACCGCGATTTCGGCACCGACCCGATTCCACACCTGGATGCCGCGACCGGACCGGCGCGAATGGTGGCCGCACAGCAGCGCACCGCGGCACAAGACGCGTCGCTCGCGCTCAGCGCCGAACTGATCGAGGAAATCAAACAAGCGGACACGGTCCTGCTCGGTCTTCCGCTGTACAACTTTGGTCCGCCCAGCACGGTCAAGGCCTGGGTCGACCACATCATCGCCCTCGGGCTGTCCATCGACGCCGAGACCCATACCGGCCTGCTCGGCGACACCGACTTCATCGTGCTCGCCAGCCGCGGCGGCGGTTACGGTCCAGGCACGCCGCGCGAAGGCTGGGATCACGCGCAGACCTGGCTCCGACACGCCTTATCGGTGACCGGGCTGCAGCCGCAGATCATCACCGCCGAACTCACGACCGCCGACGCCGACCCGAAGATGGCCCATCTCAAACCGCTTGCCGCCGAGAGCCTCAACCAGGCGCTTGCCGCCATCGACCGGCTCTGGACGGCCAGCGAAGACGCCGCCTAGTGCGGTAAGTCGTCTATGCGCGCGGGTGGCGTCCAGGTGCTGCCGGCTAAAGGTGCGAGCACGACGCGCAGTATCCGGCGGCACTCCTGCTCGGAGGCTGTGCGCTCGTGGGTCTCCGCCCAGAGCACGACGCCGAAGAACGCCAGGTGCGCGATCATTTCGGTGTCGTCGGTGGGTCCCACCTCGCCTCGGGCGCGGGCGCGATCGAAGGCGCGACGAAAGGCGCCGAGCGCACGCTCATTCACGGTATCGACGAGCTCCTTGAGTTCGTCCGAGGTCGACCCGACCGCGCGGTGGACCGCCTGCCCCGGGGGCAAGGCCGCGGTCTCTCCCATCAGGAGCATCAGGGCCAGCAGATCCCCGCCCAGCGAACCGGTATCGGGATCGTGGTCGAAGCGTTCAAGCCCGGGCTCGAGGATGGCCAACAGCAGTGCGCCCTTGGACGGCCACCGCCGATAGATCGTGGTGCGATTGACATTGGCCGCCTTGGCGACTCCCTCGACGGTCAGCCCCGGGAACCCCACCCGTGCCAGTTCGGCCATGGTGGCCTCGCGCACCTTCTCGACCACCCGCTGGCTTCGGGCACCGCGCTGCACGCCCCTTGTTCGCCGCGTCGAACTGTCCATAGCCGCCACCACGCTAGCACCAATGGCATGCGGTTGTTGCCATTTGCAATCTGTGCGCTAGCTTCATGGCGGGCAGACGACCCGAGCGTGACATGCGCCAACCCGTGATCACTTCCAAACGGTCTCGATTCGTGAATTTGCCAGAGCGAGCAGCGTGGCCACAGCGCGGACGACGTCGAGTTCCGGATCCCCAACCCGGCCAACGGCAATGCGTTGAGCTAGTTGCCGTGCCATGGCGGGATCGGGGACACTTCGTTGACAGTGATATCGGCGTCACGCCCGGGTCCGCGCATGCCACTCAATGCGACAAAGACCGGCGCTGTGCACCTCCACGACGCACCCAGGCGATGGTGTCGGATACGCGGCCGAACGGACATCCACCGCACCGCCGAATTCCTCGAAGACAACGGCGCGCGTGACGTGAAGTCTGCATCCAAGGTGTGCGCACCGGAGCGATTGGGTATTCGGTGTACACGTGTACACCGAATCGAAGCTGAACGAACCGGGAGGGGACCTCGTCGAATGGCTGCGTCGCTGCGCGATCTTGCGAGATGGAGTATCAAACCGGCTAAGAATGTCGACACCGCGACGACGCCGAAAGTCAATGTTCTGCGGGGCCTAGCGGCACGGGCCGACCACGCCCTTGCTGCCCGACGATTACCTCAAGTTGCTCAATCCACTGTGGTCGGCGCGCGAGCTTCGCGGTGAAGTGGTCGATGTACAGGCCGAAACCGAGGATTCGGCCACCGTGACAATCAAGCCGGGGTGGGGCTTCTCTGCGGATTATGAGGCCGGTCAATACGTGGGCATCGGGCTTCGCGTTGACGGCCGATGGCACTGGCGGTCCTATTCGCTGACGTCAGTCCCACGCCGCGACAGCAAGCTCATCAGGATCACTGTCAAGGCGACGCCTGAAGGGTTTCTGTCCACACACTTGGTCAATGGTGTGAAACCGGGAACGATTGTTCGCTTGGCGGCACCCAAAGGCGACTTCGCCCTGCCTGACCCACCCCCACCGAAGCTGTTGTTCGTCAGCGCCGGCAGCGGCATCACTCCGCTCATGGCGATGCTGCGTTCACTGACGGCGCGCGGTCAGAGTCCCGACATCGTGCACATCCACTCGGCACCATCGGCGGACGCGGTGATCTTTCACGACGAACTACGCGAGCTCGAAAAGCAGCAGCCCGGTTATCGGTTGCATCTGCAGCTGACCGAGACGGACGGCCACTTCGATTTCGAGAATTTGGCAACGCTGGTGTCGGACTGGAAAGACCGACCCACGTGGGCATGCGGTCCCACCCCAATGCTCGATACGGTCGAGAAAATATGGGAAGACGCGGGAGTGCGCGACGACCTGTACATGGAGCGGTTCACCATCGCGCGTACCGACAAGGGCGGCGAAGGCGGCACCGTCACCTTCTCCATCTCGGACAAGAGCGTCGAGATAGATGGCGCTACTTCACTTCTGGAGGCCGGCGAGAAGGTCGGTATCCAGATGCCGTTCGGCTGCCGGATGGGCATCTGTCAGACGTGTGTGCTCCCGCTGGAATCAGGGCACATCCGCGACTTTCGATCCGGAGAAGAGCACGGCGAGGGCGACCGGATCAACACTTGCATCTCCACCGCATCGGGCGACTGCACGTTGAAAATCTAAGGGGGACAAATGGCTATCACCGACATCAAGCAATACGCACACCTGACCGCCGAGGACGTCGAGCAACTCGCGACGGAACTGGACGCGATCCGAAGCGACATCGAGGAATCGCGCGGTGAGCGCGACTCCCGGTACATCCGACGTACCATCCAACTGCAGCGGGCGTTGGCCGCCGGCGGCCGCGTGGCTTTGTTCGCGAGCAAGAACAAGGTGGCCTGGGTCGTTGGCACAGCGATGCTGGCCGCGGCGAAGATCATCGAGAACATGGAACTCGGCCACAACATCATTCACGGCCAATGGGATTGGATGAACGATCCGGAGATCCATTCCACCGAATGGGAGTGGGACACCACCTCGCCGAGCGTGCATTGGAAGAAGTCGCACAACTTCATTCATCACAAGTACACAAACGTCGTCGGGATGGACGACGACATCGGCTACGGCATCATGCGTCTCACCCGAGACCAACGCTGGGAACGGTGGATGATCGGCAACCCGATCTACAACGTGCTGCTTGGAACCTTGTTCGAATGGGGCGTCGCTCTGCACGGTGTGGAAACAACGAAGTACCGCCGGGGCGAGAAGTCGATGGAGGAGGTTCGCAAGGATCTGCGGATCATCGGCAAGAAAGTCGGCAAGCAGGTCGGCAAGGACTACATCGTCTTCCCCGCTCTGACCGGACCGAACTGGAAGCACACCTTGGGCGCCAACGCCGTCGCCAATCTGATCCGCAATTACTGGTCCTACATGGTGATCTTCTGCGGGCACTTCCCCGACGGTGCAGAGAAGTTCACCAAAGATGAGTTCGAGAACGAGACTCAAGCCGAATGGTATCTGCGACAGATGCTGGGCTCGGCGAACTTTCACGCGGGGCCGGCGATGGCGTTCATGAGTGGCAACCTGTGTTATCAGATCGAACACCACCTGTTTCCCGACCTGCCTAGCAACAGGTATGCAGAAATCAGCGAACGCGTCCAGGCGCTCTGCGAGAAGTACGACCTGCCATACACGACCGGGCCTCTGCTGCGCCAATACGCGCAGTCGTTCTGGACCATCGCCAAGCTCGCATTGCCCGACAAGCTACTGAAGGCAACTGCCGATGACGCTCCCGAAACGAATTCGGAGTTGAAGTTCCGCATCCGCGACGGCGTGCGGGAGAGCTTTGGTGTCGATCACCTCACGGGGAAGCGCCGAGGCCTGCGTACGGCGTTGCGCGAGTTGCAGACTGGAGCCATGGCTAGCGGATAACCTCTCCTGCCAAACGGTTACGGCGCGTCTGCCTCGTCACGCTCCTCTTGTAGTCAATCCTTGCTTCGCAGCAGACGAAGAAGCGTGACGAGAACCAGGCCGCCGACCATGTTCCCGACGGCGGTGTACCCGAACCAATGAAGCCAGCTGATATACCCGAATGGCGCGTTGCCGGTCGCCAGTGCGCCGAAAATCGGCAGTGAATCCAGAATCGAGTGGAACATCTGCAGCCCGGCAAGCAGGAACGCACCTGCGACAGCCGCCGCGAAGACTGCTTATTGCCCGACCTGACCGCCGAGGGTGGGCATCCGGTAGCGCTGGCAGGTCACTGGGTAAACAGCGAAAAGAACTGGTGTGATGGATCATCGGCACCGGGGCGCCCTTTGAGTGTGCCCCTGGTTATCGGATGGCTGAGGTCGACTGTCGACGGATTGTTCACGTGCGCCCAGTCCGTGACGATCGTGCGTTCGATGATCTTCCAGATGTCGTCGCGCTTCTCGTATTTGTCGAGATAGCGCCCACCGACGATGACGTCGACATCCCGAGAACCTGCACCGAACGTGTGCGTCGCGATGGTGTAGATCTCGCCCTCGGCGAGAATGCCGTCGATCACGAAGTTCACGGTGGTCACGTTGTGTTGCATCGATCGGATGTGTGGACGCGAGGCTTCGAGCGTCGTGAGAAACTCATCGACTGACCCCGTTGAGATCTCGCCGTGGGCGTCCGCCGCATCGTGGTGGTAGAGCCCACGCAGCGTCGCAAAGTCGCCGCGATCCACCGCGCGGCAGTAGGTATGGACGAGCTTGCGCAGCGCGAACTCGTCGAGCATCTCCGCCAGCAAGGACTCAGTCGCCGTCATCGCAATAGTCAAGCAGCACAGTGGACCGCCCATGTGCAGACGTGAACTTACTCACGGGTAAGATTTGGCCGCATGGTCGGCGAAGCCGGATTATCCGGGGACGATGCAGGGTCTGGCATTGAGCCGCCCGTCGAGCCGCGGGTTCGCCGCGCGCTCGGGCTGCTCGAGCGATTCGCGCCCGCGCTTGGTTCCAGGTGGGCCGTCGAGTTGTGGTGCACACCGCCGGACGTAGAAGCGAGCTTGCGCATGCCGCCGGGCGTGCCCGCGAGCGTGCCTGTCGAGGCAACGTGGTCTGGACACCGAATCGCGGGGGAGTCCTGGGGTGGCGGCCCGACCGTGTATCTGGTGCACGGATGGGGCGGATGCCGCGCGCATCTCGGCGTCTTCGTGAAACCGCTTGTCGAAGCGGGCCACCGGGTCATCGCCTTCGACCTGCCCAGCCATAACGAGTCAGAACCGGGTGACCTCGCGCCAGGACGCACAACGATCGTCGAATGTGCCGAAGCGGTGAGAGCATTCGTGCGCGCGCACGGACCGGCGCGTGCGATCGTGGCGCATTCCCTTGGCGCCAAGGCCGCCGCACTCGCGGTGTCGCGGGGCGCCCAGGTCGAACGTCTGGTGTTTCTGGCACCGATGGGCGACTTCTCTTGGTACCTGGACATTTTCGCCGATCGCCACGGCTTTGGACCGCGCATCCTCAGTGGGCTGCATCGCCGCCTCGACCGACGGATAGGTATGCCGCTGTTCGATACCGATATCAGCCGAGTGGCCGCAACTCTCGACGATCCGCCGCCCCTTCTGGTGGTCCACGACCCCGATGACCCCGACAGTCCGTACGACATGAGCCAGAAAATCGTCGACGTTTGGCCAGGGTCGACGTTGGTGACCACGCGCGGGCTCGGACGCTTGGCCCACTATCGCATCCTGCGGCACCGCCCCGCGATCAACGCCGGTCTCGAATTCATCGGCCGTGCCACCGCCGAAGCGCGCGAACCCGCCGCCGCGACAAACAGAGCCGGCGAGGTAACGCCGAGGAACTGAGCACGTCTTTTAGCTATGGGACGCGCTCGTGCACGGTCAGGAGCAGATGATCGACTTGGGTTCGCAGCGAAGCTGTTTCGGCTCTCAGGCGTTCAAGTTCGGTTAGCAGTTGAGCGGCCAGCGCGCGCAGCTTGGTGTTGGTCTGCTGTGATCGCCATCGAAGGAGCGCAAAGGCTTGTTCATCGCTGATGCCGTAGATGACCCGCAGCGCTCCTTTGGCCTGCTCGATCTCGGCGCGGGCTTCAACGACCTTCGGCAGGGCTTCGTGGAGGACGTCGCGCCGGTTCTCCTCCATCGCCTGAGTGACGTCGACGTAGTAACCGCGCGTGCCCACGACTTCGCCTGTCTCATCGACGAACTGGTCGGCGACCACAATCACGCTGTGCTCATCACCCGCGGTGTCGTAGAACCGATGTCTACTGGAAAACGAGCCGCCCGTATGCAGCAGATGGTCGAGGAGATCCTGCACCGCCTGGCGGTCGTCGGGATGTTTATGCGACAAGACCAACTCCGTCGTCGGTTCGACCGAGCCCGGCTCATAACCGTGCATTCGGAAGACCTCGTCGGACCACTCCCAGCGCTGATCGGCAAACCAGAAGCTAAAGCTTCCTACGCGCGAGGCGGCGCTACCGCCATCTAGGGCCGCGGCGACTCGACGTGCGATTGAGGCCGCTGTGGGTTGCTGCAGTGTCGTCAGGCACGCGGAGCGAGTGCCATCGTGATCACGCCCATCACGATCCGTGCGCATTGGCATGATGTCACTCCCGTCCCAAGATTCCCGGTGTTCACTGACCACGGCAATCTATGTCTCCGGACATAGATTTGGTATAGCACCATGAGAGGACTTGTGCAATGCAGTGCATATATGTTGCCCTTTACTAGGCACAGATTTCCCATCGATATCGTCAGGACTTGGCACACCCATGGCCACACAGGACACAACGGACAAGGTCAGCAAGGTCGAACCCCCGCCATCCGACCGCGGGGTCTACGGAATCTCGGTGGCTGCCGAACTGTCCGGAATCAGTGTGCAGTCGCTACGGCTCTACGAGCGTCATGGCCTACTGACTCCGGAGCGGAGCGCTGGTGGCACCCGACGCTACAGCGCAGACGACTTGGTGCGGTTGCAGCGCATCGGCGAGCTCGTCGCGGCGGGGGTCAACCTCGCCGGTGTCGTCCGCATTCTCTCGTTGGAGGACCGCAACGCCGCCCTCGGCGACCGGAATATCGCGCTCGAGGATGACAATGCCGCGCTGCGTGCTGGCACCAAGCGCGCCAAAACCCCAAACCGGTCGCGACGGTAGTCCCGCGCGGACCACAACGTCGGTCAGAACTTTGCGACTGCTCCGGCGTCGACGGGTAATGCCGCGCCCGTGATGTACTGCGACTCGTCGGAGGCAAGAAAAAGGACGGCATTGCTGACTGCTCGGGCTTCGATGATCGGTTTTGGCAGCATGTGAAAGTGCCCGATCACCTGTGTCGCGTCGGCCATCGTCGGCTCGGTGAGGTCCGGTCGCACGGTGCGACGGAAGTGGTCGTTGTCGAGCATCGGCGTCAGGATGTTGCCGGGGTGAATCGAATTCACTCTGATCCACTGCGGTGCAAGCTCATTGGCGAGCGAGTGCATCAGGCCGACAACGGCGTGCTTGGCCGAGGCGTAGCCGGCCATGTAGCCGCCGCCGCGCAATCCGAGCATCGAGCTCACCAGGATGATCGATCCGCCGCGGCCGTCGGACATGTGGGGCAGAGCTACTTTGACGGTGTGCATGACGCCGGTCAGATTGATGTCGAGCGTTGTCTGCCAAGCAGACTCGTCGATCGAGGCGGCAGGGGTGGGGTTGCCGCTGATACCCGCGTTGGCGATGACGATATCCGGCCTGCCCAACTGGTCCACGCCCAGCTGCAGCGCGGCGCGCAGGCCCTCGAGGTCTCTGACGTCAGCCTTCGCTGTGACGATGCGCCGATCCAGCTTCTCGACCAGAGCCGCCGTCTCATCGAGATCCGCCTCCGTCGCGCCCGGATATCCGGCGGCGTCGATGTCGTCACACACGTCGACGGCAATGATGTCGGCACCTTCCTCTGCGAGCCGGACCGCGTGTTCGCGGCCCTGACCGCGCGCTGCACCCGTGATGAACGCGACCTTGCCGGCCACCCTGCCAACCGTGTTCGACATTGTTGCCTCTCGTAGCGAAGGAATAGCCTCTATACCTTGCCCGATTCCTGCGCGGGGTGGGTACCGTCACGTCAATGGAACTGATCTCGCCGACCGATTCGATGTTCCTCATCGGTGAGTCCCGTGAACACCCGATGCATGTCGCGGGCCTGCAACTGTTTGAACCGCCCGCGGACAGCGGTCCCGACTTCGTCCGCGACCTTCACCAGACGATCGTCAAGAACGACGACTTTCAGCCGACTTTTCGAAAGCACCCAGGCAGGCTTCTCGGCGGGATCGCCAACTTCGCCTGGGCGTTCGACGACGAGGTGGACATCGACTACCACCTACGTAGGTCGGCGGTGCCGAGGCCAGGCCGGATTCGTGAGCTGCTCGAGCTGACGTCGCGGTGGCACGGCACACTACTCGACCGGCACCGGCCGTTGTGGGAGACGCATCTCGTCGAGGGCCTCGAAGACGGCCGCTTCGCCGTCTACTCCAAGATCCATCACGCGCTGCTCGACGGTATCTCCGCGCAACGCCTGACCATCCGGTCGATGACAACCGATCCTGACGACCGCGAGATCCGGGTGCCGTGGACACTCGGCCCGAAGCGCGCAGCGAAGGAACCGGGGCAGTCACGGTCAGCGTTGCAGTCGATCACCGGCGCGGTCGGTTCGGTCGCCTCGCTGGCCCCCTCCACTCTTTCAGTCGCGAGGGCCGCGCTGCTGGAACAGCAACTGACCCTGCCGTTTCGCGCGCCCAAGACGATGTTCAACGTGCCGATCGGGGGAGCGCGGCGGGTAGCCGCTCAGTCGTGGCCGCTCGCGCGGATCCGTGCCATCAAGTCCGCCGCCGGCGTCACCGTCAACGACGTGGTGCTGGCCATGTGCTCGGGAGCGCTTCGCGCATACCTCATCGAAAGCAACGCACTGCCCGAAAACCCTTTGGTGGCAATGGTTCCGGTCAGCTTGCGCACGGCCGACGAGCAGGATGCCGGCGGCAACATGGTCGGCACCATTCTGTGCAACCTCGCCACCGACACCGCCGACCCCGCCAAGCGACTCGAAGCGATCAACACGTCCATGCGCGACAACAAAAAGGTGTTCGCCGAGCTGCCCCGACCCCAGGCGCTCGCGTTGTCTGCGTTCCTGATGTCGGGTATTGCATTGGCGTTGGTACCCGGGTTCGTGTCGTCGGCGCCGCCGCCGTTCAACATCGTCATCTCCAACGTTCCCGGTGCGCGCGAACCGATGTACTGGAAAGGCGCCCGCCTGGACGGCAACTATCCGCTGTCCATCGCGTTGGACGGGCAAGCCCTGAACATCACGCTGACCAACACCGCCGACAACCTCGACTTCGGCCTCGTCGGCTGCCGCCGCAGCGTTCCACACCTGCAGCGCTTGCTGATTCACCTCGAGGACTCGTTGACGGACTTGGAGCAAGCCGTCGGAATCGCGAGCTGATGTTGTCACTGGCCACGCAGCGGGAGTTCACGGCGTACGGGCCGTCGCACTTGGTCGTGCTCGCCATATTCGCTGTGGGCGCTGTGCTTCTGGTCTGGATCGGGCGACGGCAGAGCGAAGCGCAAGCCCGCGTCCTTGGCCGCGTGCTGGCGGTTCTACTCATCGCGGCGTACGCGGTGGCGTTGGTGTACAAGCTGATCCGACCCGACATCCAAACCTCGGTGCCGCTGCAGCTGTGCGACGTCGCCGAGCTCGCGGCGGCCTACGCGCTGTGGTCCCAACGGCATTGGGCCTTCGCGCTGGCCTATTACTGGGGGCTGCTGCTGAGCTCGCAAGCGTTGATCACCCCTGACGTCGGCACGCCGGCCGAAGGTGCGCCGGATTTTCCCCACCATCTTTTCCTCACGTTTTTCACGCTGCACGTCCTCGTCGTGTGGGCCGCCATCTATCTCACGTGGGGGCAACGAAACCGGCCGAGCTGGCGTGATTACCGCTTCACGGTCGGAGTGACCTTCCTGTGGGCGGCGTTCACGTTCATCTTCAACGCGATAACGGGAACGAACTACGGCTACCTCAACCGCAAGCCGCCCACTGCATCCGTGCTTGATGTCTTGGGTCCGTGGCCGATTTATCTGCTGACCGAGATCGCGATCGTCCTTGCCGTGTGGGCGCTGATGACGTGGCCGTGGCAGCGCAGGTCAGTCACCGAGCCGACCGTGCGAAGCCGCGCGCAAGAGATCTGAACGTGACGAGCTTGCGATACCTGCCGCGGGTGACCGTTGCCGCCGTCAACCCGGTGAGGACGCCGAGGATGAAGTAACCGCGGGCTCGCCTTTTCTTCCGCAGAATCCACGCCGACGCGAGGAAGCCACACATCGCGCCGGTGCCGGCGATCGCCGCGAGCAGAAGCAGTTGCAGCGGTCCGGCCGCACTCATGTGGCGACCTAATCACCTTGGTCGTCAATGCGGAAGCGCACAGCCGTTGTCGTGACCAAACCGAGGGTCTGGCGTTACACGAAGTCCGAGCCCCCGTCGACGTTCACCGTTGCCCCCGTGACGTATCCGTTGCGTTTCGACACCAGGTAAGCCGTGATCGACGCAATTTCCTCCGGAAGGCCGGCGCGGCCGAGATCGCACGGCTGGTGGAAGTGCCTGTCGATCCACGTCATCACATCGTGCGGATTCGACGCATCAAGACCGTCGGCAGCGAGAATGTCCTTGAGGTTTTCGGTGAAGCTCGCGGTCACGATGGTGCCCGGGCACACGCAGTTGACCAGAATGCCATCCTTGGCAAGGCTTTTGGACAAGTTCTTGGTGACGCTGGACAGTGCGGCCTTTGACGCGGTGTAGGCGACGATCCGTGGATTCTGCCGCTGAATGGAATGCGCGGACAGGGTCACGATGCGCGCCCAGTCGGCCGCGCGCAGCATAGGCAGTGCAGCACGAATTGAGCGCACACCCGACATGGTCCCGAGCGCGAAGGCAGCATCCCAATCGCTGTCGTCCATGTCCTCGAAATACCCATCGCCGGGGCCGATCGTGTGCACCAGGCTGTTGAGTTGACCCCACAGATCGGCGACGAAAGCAAACCCCGCAACGATGGACGCGGGATCGGCCATGTCTACCCTGATGCCCACGGCATCAGGAGCGCCTGCGGCCCTGAGTTTTTCCACTGCAGCATCGAGCGCGGCGGCGCCGCGCGCCATCACAGCGACGCTGGCTCCCTCGGCTGCCAAGGTTTCAGCGATGGCCAACCCCATGCCCTTACTTCCGCCTGTGACGACGGCTGTTGATCCGGCTAGCCCTAGGTCCATCGCGGTTCCTCCATGACTCCCAAGCCGCGCAAACAAAATCGGAGTGTGCGTTCTCGGACCTCCGCGCGCTCGCAATCGCCTGTTGCCCATTGCCGTTCGGTGCATGCCCACACCACACCCTGGATCGACTGTGCCGCACTTGTGGCTTCGACATCGTGGAACACACCCTGCTCCAGACCCTGTTGAATCTGGTCGATGAGTGGCTCCAGCATCTCGGCGTAGGCCGGTTGGATCAGCTCCGGCGCTGCGAAACTCTGCGATTGTGCCTCCAGCGACATGCGGCGCAGATCGGTTTTGATGCTCTGGCTGAACGCGAGGTCCAGACGTCCGTCTATCCAGGAGGCAACAGCGTCGGCCGGATCGCTGGCGACCGCCATTTTCCGTTTAAGCCTTCGCTTTTCAGTTTTCGCCATGTCCAGAAA
This sequence comes from Mycobacterium sp. JS623, assembly GCF_000328565.1. Lineage (NCBI taxonomy): Bacteria > Bacillati > Actinomycetota > Actinomycetes > Mycobacteriales > Mycobacteriaceae > Mycobacterium > Mycobacterium sp. JS623. Next base: position 1,603,488 of record NC_019966.1, read on the forward strand.
GACCGCAGCTACCAGCTCGTCCTTCGATTCGAAATGGCGATAGAACGCGCGAGTGCTCAGTTGAGCGCGTTGGAGGACTGCAGCGATGCTCAGTCCCTGGACCCCGTGCTCGCGCAGGGCGGCCGACGCTGCGGCCAGGAGCGCCCTGCGCGTATCGGGATCGGGAGCGAGCTTACTTCGCCGCCGCGTCGCTGGGGCGTTCATCCGGTTGCGTCGTACGTGTGTAGGTACTCCGTAAACCGTTCTCGAACTCCTTCTGGGGTGAGGCCGAAGTCGGCCAGTTCGTAGTCGTGCGCGCCGCGCGCACCCGGCCTGTGCTCGGCGGCCCACCGCGCGACCGAATCGGCGGCCGCTTCGGAGAACACCAAGCCAAGGGATTCGTAACTTGATCGCAGGGTGCTCACCGGATTCGACTGCAGCTCCGCGAACGCGACATCGGAAAACCGTTCCTCGCCAACACGTTTGCGGAAGTCCATCGCCCGGCGGACAGCCTCGGCCCAACTGTCGAGTTGCTCTGCACCGAGTTCCACCGGGTCATCGCGATCGCTGCTCCAGCTACGAACGTAACGGATGAGGCTGCAGACCGAACCCATCACCTTGGCAGGATCGCGATGGCTCCACATGAACTTTGCCTCGGGGTACGCCTCGACGAGCGCATCGAGCGCGAACATGTGTACAGGTGTCTTGAGGTGCCACAGGGCCGGTGGGCAGTGCCACTGCAGAAGTTTGAGCACCCGGCGATGGAACGTGTACGTCTCGCGCATATCGCAATCCATCAGCCAGGCCAGATAACTCGGTACACGCACCGCGCCATCGAAGTGGAAGGTGCGAAAGCTCATCCCCATGAGGTCTTGGCATTCCGTCGCGGCCGTCGCCTCCGAGTTGTAGAGCATCCTCATCAACGGGAACATCTCGTCCATCAACTTCAGGCCGGCTTCGGCCTGCGCGATGCGGGGGTCGGTGTACTGCGTTGCGGCCTCCGGCGGCGGGGTCGGAGCCTGCGACTCCCACATCCGTAGCGACCGGAATTGAGGGTCGGCGGCCACCAATTGACTGAGAGCCGTTGTGCCCGTGCGCGGTAGTCCAATGACGAAGACGGGGCCGCCCACCACCTCTTTATCGATTTCGGGATGCCGGGTATAGGTGTCCTCGATCTTGAGGCGCTGGATGAGAGCGTTGCTGATCGTGGCGTGTTGGATCACCGTGCCCATCTCGGACAGCTCGGCTTCGGAATTCAACGCCTCGACTGTGCGCTCGAGTCCCTCCCGGTAGTAGGGCGATCCGAAGTCGTCGAGGCCTGTCGCTGCGCGGGCACCCTCTTCCAATTCGTCTGCGCTGAATGTCATTTCGCGAACCTCTCGTGCACCGCGCGACGGCGGCGGGCAAGGACAGCTGAGCGCTCAGCGGCGGTCACCCGCGTGGTGTCTGCCGGCAACGAGGATGCGACCTTGTCGAAGGGGACCACCCGAGCGAGGGGTGTCGGTGCCGTCGTGGTGCGCACGCAACGAAGGATCATTGCGCCATTGCTGTGGCCTGCGGTGTCGAGCCAGTTCGCAATTCCGGGGTCGCGTTCGCACACCACCACACGAACCAGACCGTCGGCGTCCGTGCAGACCTGGTGGCCGTTGAGACTCGATTGGTGGCGCCCGTAGTGGATGGTCTCCCACCACGGGTTGCCGAGCGAATAACTCCAGTAAACACCTTGCGGAGGTTCAACTTCGAGGATCAGCGCCTCATCGGCAGCGATTTCCCAGCGACCGATGACGGGTCTGTTTTCGGCTGCCGCTCCCATCGCGGTGTGGTCGATCGGGGGTAGAAAGCCGTTCGCCGGCGCCGCCCCGCCGAACTGGAGAAAGAACTGCAGGTTGTCGTGCACAAAGTCGCCGAGCGCGACGAGTTGACGCGACACAAGGGCATCCGGACTGACGGTGGACTGTTCGCGGATGACGCCTTCGCCGAGCCTGTCGATTCGCAGAGAGGACGCCACCTCGGTGTCCCAGTCGTAAAAGAAGTGGCGCACTGTCAAAGTCGGATGATCGCCTTCGATCCGCATCCAGTTCCCGGGGCGCTCCTCGGCAGAGAGGATCACCTCGAAGTTGCCATCCGCGTCCACCTCGAGTTCGTCGACCAATTCGTTTGCGGTCGACACGATTCCGTTCATCGTCTGCAAGCCGACATAGCGAGCGGTGCCACGGTTGCCGGATAGCCGGTAGGTTTCACCGCCTCGCAACGATGCGCGGGTGTAGATGCAGTCCGGGCATTCCATGCCCCACGTGATCACATCGTCAGTGGTGGCGCGCTGCACCGACAGAATCGGCTCCGGATCGAACCGCAGCGCCTCGTCGACGCCGGCGGCGAGCAGTACCAACAGATGGCGCATGCCTGACGCGAAGTCGACCTCATTTCGGGCTGCTGGATCGGACTCGACGATCCGTGCGGCGCCCTCGAGCTTGCGAAGCAGATATGCCCACGCTGCCGATAACCCCATGTCGTCGCCGGCGCTGCCCGTCAATGACGCCTCCGCAATCGAGTGCGGTAACCAGGCCAATGGCTTCTGCTCCACGCTCACGCGGCCTCCGCTCCGAGGATCTAGATCTGCTTATCTGAGAACAGCGTTTTCAGATAACGTGGCATCACTATTACAGTGACGGCCGGAAGTGTCAACGTCGAGCCGTCGAGGGAGATACCCCTAGGAGGTCGCCTGCAGCGTGATCTCGGAAATAGATGTGCGGCTTTGGCCGTCGGTCGTGCCCAATTTGGAGATCCACACGAGCACATTCGACGTCTTGGTCTCGTCGTGCACCTCGATGCGGTTGTGCCCCGGCTGCAGCGGTGTCGTTGGCGTCAACTCGGTGGTGTCAGCCAACTTGGTTGGGGTTTCGGTCGGCGACGAACGGATCTGCACCTCGGTACCCGTGCTGGACAAGTCGATGGTGACGGCGCTCAGCGCGGTCGGTTCGGACAGATGCAGCAAGAGTCCCTCGCCCTCAACGAAATTCGGGAACGGCACCGCGTCTTTATAGGTGACTGTGGACCATGACGTGTCCGGATTGCCGTCGATCGCTTTGCCGGCTTGCTGCGGATTGTCCGGGGCGCCGGCCGGCGAGAATACGGTGGCGCTCAATGGCTTGACCATTGGCCCGGGACGACTCCAAAGACCGAAGCCGTCGGTGAACCACAGAACCGCAGCGGCCGCCACCACGACCACGCCGGCGAGTGCGCCGAGCATTGCGATCCGATTCCGTCGCCCTTTCGGTGCCTTGACGCGCGGTGCCTTGTCGCGCGGTGCCTTGTCGCGCGGCTTCGGCCATCGCCTCTTGGGTGACGGGGTGGCCGAGACGTTGACGATCGTGTCGGCGTCCAGCAGGTTGCCGTCCCAGACGCCACTGACCTCGACCTCATCGCCGTCAGCGAGCTGACCCGCTCCGAGTTGAGTCGGGATCTCCACGGGTACCAAGGCACGCCCGCCGGCTACTGGGTCATGTGGCACGACGTCGAACGACAAGATCCCGACCTCACCGTGCGCGCCGCTGTGCTGGACTCCGCGTGCGGTGCCGTGAACGACCAAACGCTCGAGACGTTGCGTGTGTGATCGGCCGCCAGATCCCGACGCTTGGCCGGATTGGCCTACAGGCGCAGCCACATCGGGGCGCGGGGTCTGCTGGGTGAGCGCACGGGCGAAGTCAAGACACGTCGGGTATCGGTCGGCCGGGTCTTTGGCCAGTGCCCGTGCGAGTATGGCGTCGAGGTGCGCGAGGTCGGGTCGGCGCTGCGAGAGCCGAGGTGCCGGGGTGCCGAGGTGGTGGCTGATGACAACGGCGCGATTTGAGTCTTCAAACGGTGGCGATCCGGTCAGCAGGTGAAAAGCCGTGGCCGCCAACGCATATTGGTCTGCCCGGCCGTCCAGCGGCTTGCCCAGCAACTGCTCGGGGGCGATGTAGCTGATCGTTCCCACGGCGACATCGGCGTCGGTGAGGTTGCTGACGTCATCGATGCGGCGGGCGATGCCGAAGTCGGTCAACAGCACTCTGCGTCGGTGACCGTCGGACGCGTTCACGAGAATGTTCTCGGGTTTGACGTCGCGATGAAGCAGACGGCGCTCATGGCCGAAATCGAGCGCATCCGCCATCGCTGTCACTATCTCCGCGACGTCTTCTTCGGGCATGCCTTTCGGGTAGCGCTCCCGAATCAAACGACCCGCGTCAGTGCCGTCCACGTAGTCCATGGAGATCCACAGTCGGCCATTGAACTCGCCACGATCGAGAACGCGGACGATGTGCGGGTGCCACAGCGTCGCGGCCAACTCGGCCTCACGGGTGAATCTGGCTCGAAACTCGTCGTCCCTGGTCGAGGCCGACGACAAGATCTTCAGCGCGTCTCGCCGAGGCAGGCGTGGATGCTGGGCGAGGTAGACCTCGCCCATCCCACCGGTGCCGATCATCCGCTGAATGACGTAACCAGCGAAGACGTCACCGTTGTTGAACGGCATCCCGAAAGCCTACAAACCAGCACGGCTCGGTCGCGAACTCCGCAGTTGGCGGTCATCGTCGAAATGGGTAAAGCCTCCAATGCCCGCTCGTAAGGTGGCGTGGTGACGCTGTTGCTCGGCCCCGTCCTGCGGCACGTTTCAGACACGACGGCGCTGGTGTGGGTCCAAACCGAGCACCCGGGAACAGCGGAGGTCCTCGGTTACGCAGCGGGGACGTTCACTGTGCGGCAGTGGCTCGGCGGAGTGGGGCACCGCGGTCCATCAACTCGTGTGCTCGCTGATCAACAACTACGTGCCGCTACTCCTCAAGCCGGTGTTCACCATGAGCTGGTTGCGCCCTGCGTCCGTGCTCGCTCACTGGACAGGCACGCAAAAAGTAAGCGCCGCAGGCAATATCGCAGCCTTCAACTTCTTGCTGGAACCGCGCTCCCCGCCGTCGAGTTCGTACGTGATCGGCTCGGCGAACTTGACATCGATCATCCGACCCCGCGTCATCTCGACGTACGACGAGACGTCCGACCGACCCGTCGCGGCGCGGCCGAGGGTGCGTGCCCACTGCAGTGCACCCTGGGCGGTGACGACCCCGACGTCAAGGTAGCCGTCGTCTGGCTCGGCGTCGTCGAAAGCGCGGATGCCGCCGGTGATGGTGCCGACGTTGCCGAACAGGACGCAGGTTGCCGGCCCCTCAAACCATTTCCGCCCGTCGACTCGGATCTTCGTCCGCACCGGGTTGTCTCGCACGTGGCGCAGTCCGGTCAACACGTAGGCCAGCCGTCCGGCGCGGTCCTTTAATCGTCCATCCGCATCACTGATCATCTGCGCGTCAAACCCGGCCCCGGCCATAACGGCGAAGTGTTCGCCATTCAACGTGCCGAGGTCGAGGCGCCTGCGTGCGCCGTGGAACGCTATGCGTACGGCCTCCTGCAGATCGGTCGGGACACCGAGGTTGTTGGCAAGTTGATTCGCGGTGCCTGCCGGGATGATCGCGACAGCGGCGTCCGAGCCGGCCAGCGCGTCGACGCACCGCTGAAGCGTGCCGTCGCCGCCCCACACGAGGACCAGATCGACACCATCCTCGAGCGTGCGCCGTGCCCGCTTGCGGGCTTTGCGGCTCTTGGACACCTCGTGCCAGACGGGGTCGTCGAATCCCTCCTCTGCGACCAGCTTTCGGAGTTCGTCCAGACCGCCACCGAGGGACTTCTTCCGATGGGCGATGACCGCGACCCGTTTTGGCGGTGCTGAGCGAGCGGCTTCCATGAAGCCTCCTACCCGGTCGACTGTTGGTGTGTTCAGGCCACTGCGAGTTCGGTGCTGGAGAGCTCAGGTGAGGCTTGGTTCGAATTTCCTCGGCGCACCGATCTCACCCCCTTCGCGTACATGTCCCTTCTCGGGGTCAGCCAAAATCGGCGTCGGCACACCTGCGCGGACAGCCTCGAGCTGGGCGGCGAATGCGATACCGAGGAAGAGCGCCACCGACGACAGATTGGCCCACAGCAACAGGGCGAAGACTCCGGTCAATGGGCCATAGGTGGTGCCGAACGACGCGCCCCACGCTACATAGAGCGCCAGCAAGCCGGTGACGAGTAGCCAAAGCGCAAGCGACACAGCGGATCCGAACGCCAGCCACGAGTACCCCGGCTGCCGGCGTCGCGGTGAGCGCTCCAAGACGACGGTGAAGGACACCCAGGCGAGGATGACGCCCAACGGCCAGCGGCCAAGGCGCCACAGCGTCTCCGACAGGTCGTTCCAGCCGTACACGGTTGCGAGCGATTCGCCGAGAGCGTCGCCGGCGATGATGACGAGGAATCCGAGTAGCGACAGCAGCCCGGCTGTCACCGCCATCAGCAACGCCCGACCGTATTTGCGCAGGGCGGGATTGTCTCGCTCGATGCCGTAGATGCGGTTGGCCCCACGCTCGATCTGGCCCATCGCGGTGGTCAGCGCGATGACCGCAGCAAGCAGGCCGAGCCACAGCGCGAGCTGGCCGCCGGTGGCTCCTCGATCGCTGCTCTGCTGCGCCGCCTCCTGCATCATGTCGCCTTTGTCCCTGCCGGGGAGCACCCGGCCCAAGGTCTCAGTGACGACCCGGGCGAACTTCTCGTGATGCAGGGCGCTCGACAGTCCGACCACTGCGATGATGAGCGGAATGAACGCCAGACAGAACTGCAGCGCTAAGGCGCGCGCATTGGTGAATCCGTCGGCGTACCTGAAGCGAACGAACGAGTTCTTCACCAGCTTCCAGCGCCCGTAGCGACGCAGCGTCGTGACGGCGTCGTCCGCTGAAAGTTCGTCGCCAGAGATGGTGACCGTCTCCGGCACGCGGGTAGCAGTGCTCATCGCAGACTCCTCAATCGATTAGGGCGCGAAGGCCGGTCGGCGTCGACGGCCGCGTCCTGCCTGCCGCCGGCATCATGAGTACGCACATAGACAAGGACGACGCCCAGCCAGATCGCGCCGAGCAGCATTCCCGCGAACACATCGGTCGGGTAATGCATCCCGCGATACACCCGGCTGGCCGCGATCAAAAGGGGCACGGCAGCACAGATGACGACTACTCCCACCTTGATCCACCGATACCGACTGTGCCAGAAGATAATTGCGGCGATGGAGCCGTAAAAGCAAACCGCGGCTGCGGTGTGGCCGGACGGGAATGATGACGTCGGCGGCGCATCGTCGAGGTGCGGCACGCTCGGCCGCGGTCGGTCGATGAAAAGCGTTGTCGCGACGAAGATGACCGTCTCGCCGACCACCGCGTAGATGACGACGAGCGACTCGCGCCAGCGGCCGAACTTCCAGCGGAACATGGCAGCTGCCAACGCCGTCAGGATCACGATCGTCAGGGTCTCGGACAGCGTCGTGATGAGCTTGCTCTCCGAGACGCCCTCTTGCCGGCGGTGCGCCACGAGCTGCCTTGGCACCTCGGCGTCCCACTTCCCAAGTGCGGTCGCGGGGAGAACATCGGTGAGGAGATAGCCCAGCGCGACCATCATCGCGATAAGGCAGACGGCCGCAACCAGTAGCCAACCAACGTCGCGGGCGACACCACGGAAACGCTGCGCGGTCATGCTGTGGGATACCCACGTTGCCGTTAATTAACTCGGTGCTGATCAGAATCGAAAACCGGCAGTTCAGGGCTGTGCTATCGGCTGCTCGGGATTGCCCACGTCGGCTGGCCCCTCGATCGGCTGTCCGGTCTCGCGACGCCACGCGACGTAGGCCCATGTCGTCACGGCCACCCACCCAATGCCGAGCGTGATGCCGGCCAGCACATCGCTGACGAAATGCACGCCCAGCACGACCCGCGCGAGCGCGACAGCGCCGACGGTCAATGTTGCCCCGATGACAGCGGCGATACGGCCGCCCCGCGGCAGAAAGCGCAGAGTGATGAGCAGGAGCAGACAGCAGCCGATTGACGCGCCAAGCGCATGGCCCGATGGGAACGACATCCCGGGCGCGGTCGCAAGCGGATCCGGCAGCACCGGGCGGGCCCGGCCGACGATCACCTTCAGCGCGAAACCGATTGCCGCGCCGCCGAATACCGTGACGAGAAGCCAAATCGCATGGTGTCGTTCGCCATGGATGAGGTACAGCAGTGCGATCAACGTCAGCGCGACGCGGAACACGTTCGGGTCGAAGACGTCGCTGACGATCTCGGCTGACTTCACCAGTTCCGGATGTTCGGTACCTAGCCGGTGCAGCGCTTCTGCTGTCCCGATGTCGAAACTGCGCAGTGGCGGCCAGCCGCCGCGAACGAGCAGCAGAAGAAGCGCGAACGCGACCCCAGCCGCGGGTGCGGCGACGATACTCGCGCCGAGTCGCAGTTCGAAGCGCTTGTCGGCGGCCGATGAATGTCCTTCCACGGCCTGGCGCCTAGGCCTCTTCGTCACGCGTATCGCGTCCCCCGAATGCATGCTCCGTAAACCGACGGACCGGTGGCACGTAGTCGCGGGAAGATCAAGGCACATTGACCCATTCCGCTCCACGAGTTTGTCGGCCTGCTCCGCAAGTCGGGAAAGGGTAGGGGACAGCGCCTACTGATTCGCCTGATCTGGCATGTGCTGTTCACCTGCCGTCGAGGTTGCATGCGAATACTGATTCGCATGCTGGCCGTCGTCAGATCCCATAGTCTCGGTCGCGGATGCTCAGTGTGAATGCCATCGCCCGCATGACGGCCATCGCCGCCGTGCTCTTCGGTTTCGTCGCCTACGGTCCTGCTTCCGCGTCGGCCCTTCCCGGCGGCGACCTCCCCGGTGAGCTGGTGTTCGGCGGACTGCCCCGTACTTACCAACTGCATGTGCCTGCCGGCCTTGATCATCCTGCGGGTTTGGTGATCAACCTGCACGGCGCCGGGCAGACCGGCGCGGAGCAGGCGGCAGTGACGAACTACAACGCCGTCGCCGATCAGAACGGGTTCGTCGTCGCGTATCCCGACGGCATCGACTTCAGCTGGGCCGACGGCCGCGGCGCGTCGGTACCTGACCGCCAGGGTGTCGACGACGTGGGCTTCCTGAGCGCTCTCATCGATCAACTCTCGCGCGACTACGGCATCGCCCGTGGGCGCGTCTTCGCGACGGGCATGTCGGCCGGTGCATTCATGGCCACGCGGCTGGCCTGCGAACGTGCGGATCTGGTTGCAGCCATCGCACCCGTCGCAGGGACGTTGGGCGCCGCGTTCCCATGCGCGCCGTCCCGACCGGTCTCCGTTCTGCAGATGCACGGGACAGCCGATGCGGTGGTGCCGTTTACCGGCGGCACGATGCTGGGCAGGGGCGGCTACAGCGACGTCGTCGCGGCACCGGCGATGGCGCAGCGGTGGCGAGACGTGGATCGCTGTCCTGCCCCGGTCGACAACGGTCCGGCCGGTGCCGAGCATCGATTCACTGCCTCGGGGTGCGCGGCCGGCAGCGAGGTCGTCTTCGTCCAAATCGACGGCGGCGGCCACACGTGGCCGGCAGACGCTTCGCAACAAAGTGGGCAGTTCTTCGCCACCCACGGGCGCTGAATCAGTCGCGATGGTCCACGACGTTGACGACGTTGCCGTCCGGTGCGCGCACAAGGAACCGCCGCACGCCCCATTGCTCCTTGCTCAAGGGGTGCACGATTTCGTAGCCGAGGCGCTGCGCTTCGTCGTAGGCACTGTCGACGTCGTCGGTGTGCACGGAGATCACCGAGTCTTCGGGAGAAGTCTCGTCGCGGGTGACCAACCGGACGTTGGCTCTGCCGTCGGGCGAGGTGTAGCGGGCCACCCAGCCCATGTTGAACTCTTCGGTTTTCAGCCCGAGAAAGTCCGTGTAGAAACTTTTTGCCGTCTCGATGTCAGCCACTCGAAGATTCGCGATGATTCGCTTGGCTTGCATACTCAGTCCTTCACTTGTGCGTGCCGCGTGAGGAATTCGACGACCGCCCCGGCGAAGAGGTCGTTGCGATCACCGGCCACCATATGCCCCGCACCGCCGACATCGACGAAGTCGATCTGGGGGAAACGCGCGATGAATTCGTCGGCGCGTTCCTGGGTGACCAGATCGCTGATCTGGCCGCGCACCAAAAGCATGGGCACGTTGGTGCGGAGAATCTCCTCGATGGCTGCATACAGGCGATCGACCTCGGTCACCTCGATGGGCGGCAGCGCGGAGGTGCCGTCGATGAACTTCGGGTCCCAGTGCCAGTACCAGCGGCCGTCGCGTTCACGGAGGTTGGCGCGAAGGCCGTCGAGATCGCTGGGTCGCGGTCGGTGCGGGTTGTATTCCTGAATGGCATCGGCGACTTCGTCGAGCGAGGCAAATCCTGATTCCATGCGGTCGTTCATGAAGCCGTGTATGCGGGTGGCGCCGGAGGGATCCATGTTCGGCACAATGTCGACAAGGACGACCGCGCGCACGGTGGCCGGCGAAAGTTCGCCTGCCAGAAGCATTGCCGTGAATCCGCCCAACGAGGCGCCGACCAAAACCGGTTCAGGGGGAAGCTGGCGAAGCACCTCGAGGACGTCGCCTGCGAAGGTGATGACGCGATAGTCGCCATCCTCCGACCAGTCGGACTCGCCGTGGCCGCGCAGGTCGACCGTGACGGCCTGCCAGCCGCGCTCGGCCACCGCCGCAGCGGCCCGACCCCACGAACGGCGGGTCTGACCTCCGCCGTGCAGGAACACCACGGCCGGTGCCAGCGGATCGCCGAGGCGGTCGGCGACGATGCGAACGCCGTCAACACCGTTGACGCTGAACGACTCTGGGGTCCTCATCGCTGGAGATCCCACTGTCCGAAGTCGGGTGCGAGGACGTCGTCGACATCCAGGCTGATTCCACCAACCACAGCACCGGGGTCCGATGACGTGACGACAACGGACTGGAAGAGCACGGAAGCGGGCTCGCGCTCACCGTGCGACCATGCCTTCGTCTGCCACGCCCACGAGTGCCCAGCAGAGGTGGAGCGCCCGACCACGCCGTCGGCGATCGCCCACCCGCAGGCTCGAGCATGGCCGTAGATGCCGGTGCGGTTCACACCCAGGACCGAGTTGAGGCCGCGAAACCACTGAACTGCAACGGTTTTCCAGGTGTCGAGGTCGATGTCCTCGTCGACGCTGAAGAAGATCGGCGCGGAATCCGGGCCGCCTGCTGCGCCGTGCCACCGCAAGGCGGTCTGAGCGTCGGCCACACCGCCGTCGTATCCGCGGGTGTAATCCGACGGGGTGGGCCAGCCGGGCTTGCCGTATTGATAGCAGCTGACGATGTGCAGACCGGCGGCCCTTAGGGCATCGGCATACTCGCGGGTGACGGGTTTGAAATCAAAGTCGGCCCCTGGCCGCAACTCGGACACATAGACCAGCGCGCCGTCGAAACCCGCGGATTTGATCAATTCCGGCGCGACCAGTCGGTGGGTGAAATCGACCAGCCGAAGATTGTCGGCGGACGCCCTCGATGCGCCGAATGTCGCCAGGCCCAGTGCAACCGGCGCCGCGAGGCCGTATTTGAGGGCGTCGCGTCGTGTCAACATGTGAGCACCATGCACCCCGCGATCGGCCCGCCGCCGGCGGCGGCCACCGCCACTTCTGGCCGCTGAGCAACTTGCCGGTCGCCGGCCTGCCCACGCAGCTGCAGGCACGCCTCGTGCAGCAGCCAGTAACCGTGCATGCGTCCCGCCGACAGTTGCCCCCCGTAGGTATTCAGTGGGAATTCGCCGTCGAGTGCGATTCGTTTCGCGCCTTCCACGAATGGTCCTGCTTCGCCGTCGGCGCAGAAGCCTAGCGCCTCAAGCCACGCGAACGTCAGAAACGTGAAGCCGTCGTAGATTTCGGCGACATTCACGTCCGACGGCTGCAGCTCGGTGCGCGACCACATCTCCGCCGCCGCTTCGGATGACGCCATCTTCGGGAAGTCATCGCGATGGAACCATCCGCCAGAGCCGTACGCTCCGCCGATAGCCTCCACCGACACCGCACGGGTCGGGCAGTCCGCTGCGTATTCGGCTTGTGACACGACGAGCGCTATCGATCCGTCGATCGGCACGTCGCAGTCGAACAGGCCGAGGGGCGTCGACACCGGACGCGCGGCAAGATAGTCGTCCATGGTCATCGGATCCTGGTACGCCGCACGCGGATTGAGTCCGGCGTTGCGCCTGCTGTTGATCGCCAGCCAGCCCAACTGTTCCTTAGTGGTGCCATACAGCTCCATGTGGCGCCGGCAGTGCAGTGCAACCCAGTTCGCCGCCGAGTAGGCGTGGGCGGCCACCAACGCATCGATGTCCTCGAATGGCTTGAGCTTGCGCCGTGCTCCGGGCAATCGGGGTTCGGCCGGCGGATTGGCCAGCGGGTTGAGCATCGGTGATGCTGCGGTTTGATTCATCGCGCCGCCCAGCATCGCGACGGTCCGATAGACGAGAACGTGTCGGGCCCGTCGCTCCGATACGGCGCGAAACGCAGACATGACAGGGATGAGCACACCGCCGGTGCCGAAGCCGAGCGTCTGGTCCGTCGCATCGATGCCCAGAGCCTTCATCACCTCGGCGGGCGGGGTGTCGCCCAGGGTGCCGATTCCGTCGATGTCGTTCGCGCTGAGACCGGCGTCTTCGATGGCGGCGTGGGCGGCCTCCAGCGTCAACTCCAACCCCGGGATGCCTGTTCGGCGGCCTATTCGGGAGATGCCGAGGCCGCTGATGATCGCGTCCTTCTCGAAGTAGCTCACCGCTGGGGGACCCCGTTCAAACCTCTATTTTTGTAATGACAGTCGATTGGACTGTACTTTCCTGTCATGGCAGATGCGGCCCCACCCGCAATTCCGGGGCGGATGCTGCCCAAACTCCACGAGCACAACCGGGCCTTCTGGACCGGGGGCGCCGACGGGCACCTGATGATTGCGCGGTGCACGCAATGCGAGTTATGGGTCAGTCCACCTGCCGCGGATTGCCCCGACTGCGGGGGAGTACTGGTGGCACGGCCGGTGTCCGGTCGTGGCACGGTGTTCACCTACACGGTCAACTATCAACCGTTCAACCCTGACGTACCGGTGCCATACGTAATCGCGATCGTCGAACTGGACGAGCAGCCCGATCTGCGCATCGCGTCGAATATCGTTGATTGTGAACCGGACTCGGTCCACGTCGGTCTTCGCGTCGAGGTGGGTTTCGAACCCCACGACGTCGACGGTGACGCAGTGTTTGTTCCGGTGTTCGCACCGAGGAGGGACCAGACATGACAGACGCCCAGGATCACCGGAATTCACCACTTCTCGGTCACCGTGCGTGACCTCGAAGCCAGCGTGGGCTGGTACCAGCGGGTGTTTCGCGCCGACCGGGTGCCGATGACGTTCCCGCACTACGAACGCGAGGACACCGGCTACGGCGTGCTGCTCGTCGATTCGCGATCGGGACTGGCGATCGGCCTGCACACCAACACCGGCAACGACGGCGAGCAATTCGACGAGGCCCGTACGGGTTTGGACCATGTCGGGTTCAACGTGGCCTCCCGTGACGACCTTCAAGCGTGGGCGTCCTGGCTCGACGAGCTTGGGATTGAGAACTCCGGTGTCAGGGTTGGAGACCAACCATTCCCGTTCGCGACATTGGTGTTTCGCGATCCAGACAACATTCAGCTCGAACTGTTCACCGTCTGCTGATCCGAAGCCCTAGGCTGCACGCATGCCGATCGACCGCGCCGCGCTTGCTGATGCCCAGCTCTCGGCGACAAAGTCGTCGGCAGCGACAAAGTCGCCCAGAGCCGGGCAATTCAGTTATCGCTTGTCGGACCCTTCAATGGCACTCACAGCGCGGCAAGCACTGCCCGCAGTTCGCCGCACAGATCGCCGCAGCCGCGCCGCACCGGACCGTTCCAGTCCGCCAGCAGGCGGCGAAGCCGTGCGACACCGCGCGGGCTGACGTGACGGTTGAGCAGTCGCTGCTCCACGCGCTCGATCATGTCGGCCGCATCCGACACTGCGGCAGCGTTCAGGCGCGACGGGGTCAGCACGACTCGATCGCACAGCATTGCCGTGCCGCGGCGACGCAACTCGGCCGCGAGCTGCTCGCGGTATGCGAACGAACACAACCGCATGATGTGCACGTCGAGGGCGCTGCCGGGCTCGGGTCTGGCACCGGTCACGAGAAGCCGGTCCAGATGACGCGCACCCACTCGGGCCGTGATGCGTGACGAAAGCGACGGCGAACTCACTGTGATTGCCGTGTCCAGCGTGATTGTCATGCAACGAGTATTTCGTCGCCGCGGTGCCATGGCTGTCCGGCGATCTGCCTGTTCACCGGAGGATTGGGCCGTCCCCCGATTGGTGGACAAAGGCAGAAAACGGCCGTGCGGAACCAATCGTCGGGTGCACGATGGTTAGGTGATCGACGGGGGAGTCCATTACGCGCGCAATGGGGATGTGCGGCTTGCCTATCGTGTGCTGGGTGATGGCGCTACCACCTTGGTCTGGGTACCTGGTTGGGTCAGCAACGTCGACATGCTCGGCGACCCCGACCTACCGTTCACCCCGTTCTTCGAGCAGCTGGCCCATCGGACCCGGCTCGTCTGCTGGGACAAGCGCGGCACCGGCCAGTCGGACCCTGTCACGCGCGTTCCACCGCTCGACGAGCGCATGGACGACCTGCACGCCGTCATGGACGCAACCGGCTCGGATTGCCCGGTGCTGTGGGGTGTGTCCGAGGGCGGGCCGATGAGCATCCTGTTCGCGGCAACGTATCCGGAACGCGTTCGGTCGCTGATTCTGTACGGCACGTTGCCTCGCTTTACCCCCGAGCCACCGTCGTACCCGTGGGGTTTGGCTCCTGAGGTAGTGGCAGATTTTCGCCGGGAGATCGAATCTGACTGGGGCGATGGGGCGTTAGCGACGGCTTTCTTCGGCTCGATCGCTGATGTGCCTGGTTTCCGGGAGATGTATGGCCGCATCCAGCGTGCTTCGGCCAGCCCGATGATGGCGCGGATGCTGTGGGATGCGGTCTCCGAAATCGATGTGCGGCCGGTGCTGGGGGCGATCCGCACCCCGACACTTGTGCTCGGCCGGCGAGGCGACATCGTCGCCCCGCCTGACGCTGCCAGTGCGCTGGCCGAGGCCATCCCTGACGCCGAATTCAGGGAGTTGCCGCCGGGGCCCCATGGCCTGTTCGACGATGCGATGGCGTCGGCAATCCTTGACTTCGCCTGCGGCACAATCCCGGAGGAGCCCGGGGAACGGGTGCTCTCCACGGCGATGTTCACCGACATCGTCAGCTCCACCGAATTGCTCAGCGCTCACGGGGACGCGCACTGGCGCCACGAACTCGATGCCCATGATCGGCTTGTCGACGGAATGCTGATGAAGTACGGCGGGCAGCGGGCCAAGCACACCGGCGACGGCGTCTTTGCGCTCTTTGATGGACCGACGAAGGCGGCACGCTGCGGCCTCGAACTCGTGCCGACGCTCGCCAGCCTCGGCATCCACGTTCGAGTCGGCGTACACATCGGCGAATGTGAGCGGCGCGGCGACGAGTGGAGCGGTATGGCGGTTCACGTGGGGGCGCGAATCGGCGGCATGGCACAAGCCGATGAGGTTCTAGCCAGCCGTACCATCCGTGATCTATCCGCTGGGTCCGGGCTACAGTTCGAAAGCCTTGGCGCCCAGAAACTCAAAGGGTTGGCCGAAGAGACCGAAGTCTTTCGCGTCCGTAAGCCCATCGGGGCGGTGTTCTGACTCTGGCGTTACGCCAGTGCGGCAAAGACCTTTTCATCTTCCCTGGCGAACGTGTCCTCGAGTTGCAGCGGTGTGTAGTCCAGATCGATCTCCTCGAGCGGACGGCCCAGTGCGCTGCTGATGGTGCCGAACCGACGCATCCCCTTGTCGGTGGCGTACTGCTGCATGTCGTCTTTTTCCAGACCGAACGGGACCTCGTCGTACAGGGCATACGCGTCTTCGGTGTTCTGCAACGCCAGCGGAATCAGCTCATTCATCCGCTTTTCGAAGACGGCCCAGTTGCGCTCGTCGGCGGCGACGTGGCGCCGACAGGTGAACGTGCCCCACGCCATGTGGCGGCGCTCGTCGTCGCCGATGCGTTTCACCAGTTCCTGCATGCCGGGAAGAATGCCGCGGTCAACGCAAATCCGGTGCCACGCGTAGTATCCCGTCAGCGCCATCATGCCTTCGATGACGTGGTTGTAGGTGGCCGACGCCCGAATCTGGGCGGCTGGCGACGGATCCGTCGCCAGCGCATCCAGTGACTCCGGAAGTTCCTCGTAGAAGATCTTCCGGTACGCGGGAAGGTCGTCGAGGTAGTGCTGCAGGTCGTCGGTCATGCCGACGGCGTCGAGCCACATCCGGAACACCTGGGTGTGTTTGGCTTCCTCGAAAGCGAACTGCGTCAGGTACATCTCGTCGCCGAGTCGACCTTCTGCGCGCATTGCGGCCATGAAGGGCTGGATGTCCTGGGTGACGGCTTCCTCGCCTGCGATGAACTCGGCGCACAGCCGGGCGGCCCAGTCGCGTTCGAGGTCGGTCATCGACTCCCAGTCGGCCCTGTCGCGGGAGAAGTCGATGTCGGCGGGATTCCAGAACTTGGCGTTGCCACCTGCAAACAGCTTGAGCGGCAAGCTGTTCCAGTTCAGGCCGCCGGCGTCGAGCGAGTGTGAGCGTGTCCGTGACATGTGATTGACCTCCTAGATCATGCGGTGACTGGAGCGTTCCGCGGAGCCTTGGCGAATGCGTCTTTCAGTACTGCGACGAGCCTGCGGACCGCCAACGCGGGCTGTTCTGGGGTGGGTTCGTCAAGACCGAGGATCGGATCCATGCCGCGCACATAGGGCGCCAACGCCAGGTGCGGAAAGAGAAGCAGCAGAAGCGATAAAAGTGCGTCGGTGTCGGCGTCTTCGCGTAGGTCGCCGCGTATATGCGCATCCCGCACGAGCGGCCGCAGGACTTCCAAATAGTGGCGGTGAATGACGCTGCGCACGCTGATGCGCGCGTCGGTGTCGACCTCCAGGCTCGCGGCGGCGTGTAGGGAGCGTTCGTGCGGATGGTCGGCGAAGTAGGCGACCCAGGAGTCCAGCAGGTCGGTCAGGAAGTCGAAAAATGGTCTGCTCGGATCAAGTTCGACAATGCGGGCTTCCATGTAGGCGCGGACGCGCTGACTGCCCACATCAGCGATGAACGCGTAGAGGTCGCGCTTGTCCGCGAAGTACTGGAACAGGCTGCCCTTGGCCACCCCCGCGCGGCGGGCGATGACGTTCAGGCTGCCCGCTGAGAAGCCGTGTGCGCCGAACTCCGCTTCGGCGGCCTCGACCACGGCGGCACGACGAAGCGGATCGAGACGAGCCCACGTGACTGTCGGCATCGGCACCTCCTCGCGTCAATATGACCAGTGGTCATATTACTGTGAGCGCCGTCACAGTCAAGCGTCGGCGGTGATGGTGTCGAGATGCAGCGAAGATTAGCGAGTAGCGCCTTTTGATTATCAAGCCCATCGCCGTGTTAGGTGACCTTGCACCGATCAGCTTGGCGCAGTCTGCTTTTCGGGCCGCGGGGTCGTTACGTGGACTCTTTCGTGTGGAATGGCTTTGTGGGATTCCACTTCGCGTGGCGAATTTCCATTAGCAGGGGCGAAGTCGTGGGGGATCCGCCACGTAAGTCGTACGCGGTCTTTCGCGCGGTAGTCATGAAATCTCCGAGGGATGTTGGCGAATCAGCGGACGTGGGGCGTTGGCGGAGGCCTGCAGCCAGGACCGGTAGCGACGCAACGCCTGGCGCTGAGCCCATTGATCAGCGATCAGGGCGTGCAGCGGATGGGTGCGCCGCGCCGGCATGCGGCCACGGGCGATTCGTCGCATCTGATGGCGCACCAGGGCCATGCTCGCCGCGGCGGCCATCGTCTTGTCCGACCACGACACCGGACGCAGATGTCCGGCTGCCTCGGCGCCATCGCGCCAGCGGTTGGGAAGGTCTGGTGTCACGGCCAGCGCAGTAGCCATGCCGACCATCGCGACGCCGTTTGCCAACACCTTCTCGGCGGTCTCGCGCCGCGAGATACCGCCGGTCAGCATCAACGGCAGCGGACTGGTCTTGGCCAATTCCGTTGCCATTTCCAGGAAGTAAGCTTCGCGCGCCTGGGTGTGAGTGTCGGCGGGCCGTCCCGACATCGCCGGGCTCTCGTAGTTACCGCCCGACAGCTCCACGAGGTCGACGCCGAGCGGCTCGAGCATGGCTATCACCTGCTGGGCATCGTCGGCTTCGAGCCCACCGCGCTGAAAATCGGCGGAGTTCAGTTTCACCGCAACCGCAAACGATGCCTCCACCCGCGAGCGGATCCCCCGTACGACATCGAGCAGCATCCGGGCCCGGTTCTGCAGCGAGCCGCCCCACTGATCGGGTCGCCGGTTGGCCAGCGGCGACAAGAACTGTGACAGCAGATACCCGTGCGCGGCATGCACCTCGACTCCATCGAATCCGGCCCGCTGGGCGGATTCGGCGGCCACGACGAACCGCTCGACAGTGGCGTCGATTTGTTCCGGAGTCATCGCGACTGGGCGCCCGAAGCGCTTGGTGTGCTTACCCATTTCCATACCGATCGCCGTGGGTCCCCATACGACGCCGGGCATTTCGGCGCGCACCTGCCGACCCGGATGGTTGATTTGCATCCACATCGCCGCGCCACCTGCCTTGCCGGCCTCCGCCCACTGCGCAAAGGGCTGCACCGGGGAAGCGGCGTCAAGCACCACACCACCGGGACCGGTCAGCGCCTCGGCGTGCACCATCACATTGCCGGTGATCACAAGCCCAGCACCGCCCACGCCCCAACGCCGATAAAGCGAATACAGCCGCTCGTCGGGCAACTGCCCCGGGCCTGCCATGTTTTCTTCCATCGCCGCCTTGGCGATCCGGTTTTCCACCACCAGCCCGCAGCGCAGCGACAACGGCGAGAACAGCTCACTCGACACCAGGGGACCGCCCTTACTAATCGCTTAGAATGTGAACGCCGCATACATTAGAGCGGTAGTGTAAGCACTGTCAACATTGTGAATGTGAGCCATGTCAACATCGGGTCAGTACCATCACGGCGATCTGCGGGCCGCCTGCCTGCGGGCCGCGATGGACCTGCTGGAAGAAAGCGGCGCGACCGCGCTTTCGCTGCGCGCAGTCGCGCGACAGGCCGGGGTATCACCCGCAGCGCCTTACCGGCACTACGCCAACCGCGAGGCGCTCATATCCGCGGTCGCAGCGTTGGGTTATCGCGACCTCTCCGAACACCTTGCGGCGGTGCATCCGGAGCCCGCGACTCCGGATGATCTAGCCGATGTTGCAGTCGCCTACGTCCAGTTTGCACTTCGACGCCCAGCGCTGTTTCGGGTGATGTTCGGTGAACCTTGCGACCCGGACAGCGACGAAAGGGTCGCGGCGGTGAGTGCGATCTCCGCCTACGTTGAGGCGATCGGCAAGCGCTGCTTTCCCGTAGCCGAGCCGGAGGCGCTCGCGACCGCGATCTGGGCGCTCGTGCACGGCCTGGCGTTCCTGCACCTCGACGGCAAACTCGACGCCGCAACTCCGGAGACTGTTGCGGACCGGGTGAACGCTGCCGTGCGCGCGGTGTTGACGGTTTCGGCCGTCGCCCCGTCACAGTCGGTAGCAGCTGGATTGGCGACGTCGGCCTCGGAGTAAGGCACCGAGAAGGTGCGACGACGCGGCATCCACCGACACCCGGCGGCGCGTGAGGTCGTGGTTGGTGAGGTGAAGGTGGCCACCCAGCGTCTCGACGCGGTCGTCGAGGCCGACCAGTCCGGATCCGCCACCGGAATTGGCGCCGACCCCTCGACGGCCATCGAGATATCCAGATAGCTGTCGGCTGTCGCGGTGACAGTGACCAGCGATGCGTGTGCGTGCTTAGCGGTGTTGGTCAGCGGTACTGCGCCGCCGTAGTTGGCCGCTATCTCAACTGATTCGGGCAACCGTTGTTCGACAGCGATGTTCACGTCGACGGGCACCCCCGCGCGACGGCCCAAAGACCTCAGGGCGCAGGGCGCCTCGAGAACAGCGCGGCCGGCTGGATGCCGTGGAAAGTCGGCTGCAGACCGGCCCGCTGCGTTCGTCTCTTGGCTCATCGCGCCAGCTCCTTATTTGTCGGTGGGGTTGAGTGCGCGGAAAACCACGCCTGCCGCCACGCCGGCGATCAGTTGGGGGACCAGATAGATGAGCGTCGACCAGGCGAACAGCCCCATGGCTGCGCCGCCCAGGACGACCGCGGGGTTGAACGCACCGCCGGAAATCGCACCGACGCTCACGGCGCCGACAAGGACGGTGAAGCCGATCGCGAGCCCGTAGAAGGAGTTGTCCGGGTGGTCCTTGCTGGTGGCGACGTTGAGCACGACATAGGCCAGGGCGAAGGTGTAGAGGAACTCGACGATGAGCGCACTTGCCAGGGCGTGACCGGCCGGTGCCAACGGATGGGCCTGCGATGTGCTGACGGTCGTGCGGACAACGGCCGCAGCGAGTAAGCCGGCGACGAGTTGAGTGACCCAGTATCGGATCGCGTCACTGGCACCGATCCGGCCGCGGACGAGCGCGCCCATCGTCACTGCGGGGTTGTAGTGCCCGCCCGAGATGTGCCCGCCGGCGTAGACCATGACCATGAGAACGGCACCGATGGCCAGCGGGGCAAGTGCGGTCCCGGTGCGCACACTGGCACCGACCGTGAACACCAGGAAGAAGGTTCCGATCAGCTCGACGACCAGCTTGCGGCCGGTACCGAAAATCACGGTGTTCGAGAGCTCGCAAGCTTGCGTGGTCTGCGCGGTGGCGGTGGCCATTGTCAACTCCTTATCCGAAACTGAACGTTTAGTTTTCTGGAATGGATCAAGCCTTCGACCGCCGCATTTGATACCGCCCACGACGTGTGATGTCCGTCTCGCCGGGCGATGCCGCGCTAGGCTGCTTGCGGCACGGTGACGCTGCCGGGACCGCACGGCTGCGCTGCGGGCCAATTTGCCGGAAAGCGGTTGCGGGCTCGGGCGAATAATCGATAGTGAGACAGATGAACGCCGCGTTCAGTAATTCGCCGGACGCATCGGCGCAGACGCGCCGGGGCCGCCCGCGTAGCGAACAATCGCGCGCGGCGGTATTGCGCGCGACGTCGGAGTTACTGCATGAGGTCGGCGCGCAGGCGATGACGACCGAGGAGATCGCCGCCCGCAGCGGAGTCAGCAAGGCGACAATCTACAAGTGGTGGCCCAACAAGTACGCGGTCGCGGTTGAGGCGTTTCTGTCGGAGATGATGGCCCAATCGCCCGATCCCAATACCGGGTCGGCGCACGAGGACTTCCGCAGCGTGGTGCGCGGCATGGTGCAGGTCTACTCGGGGCCCACAGGTCGGGTTTTCGCGCAGCTTGTCGGCGAGGGGCAATCTGATCCCTCGGTGCAGAGGGAATTGCGGGAGCATCTGGTGGCACCTCGGCGCGAACTGATACGGGCGATCTGGAACCGCGGTGTTGCGCGTGGTCAATTGCGCACCGACGTCGACCCGGAGGCCGCGTTCGATCTGGTGTTCGGGCCGCTGATATACCGGCTCCTCATCGGCCACGCGCCGCTCGACGACGCGGGGGTCGACCCGATCGTCGACGCAGCGATGCGCGGACTGGCCCCCGGTGACTGAGATCACCCGGATCTTTGGGACGCTGCGCGCCTAGCTTGCTGTTGTCAGAGTTAGATACTGAACGTTCAGTTTCGAATTGCAGAGATGATCCCTCTCGGGCAATCGCTGCGTGAGCTAAGGAGTAGGAAATGAAAAAGATGCGGCTTATCGCACCACTCGCCATGGCCGCGACGGCGGCAGCGATCGGGTTGGCGCCGATTGCCGCGGCCGATTCGACCGTGGTCCAGACGCCGGGCAACGCCCAGGTCACCGCTACGCCAGGGGCGGCCGCACTGCAGGCTGGCCAGGAGCAATACCCGTGGTTTGGGTATGGGTTTGGATATGGCTACGGGGACCATGGGGGGCATCGCTAACCATCGACGCAGCGCGTGCACTCAGGGCGGAAGCTTTGCCTTCCGCCCTGAATGCAGTTTGTACGGGTAAACACATCAGTTACGCGTACGCGCCGTTCTGCCCGATCGTGGCCATGGAGGGCGACGTCGTTGCCTCTCGGTACGACCCACCATCGGAGCGATTCCACCTATCTGCGGTGCCCGGAGTGGGAACTCTATCTGCGGTGCCCGGAGTGGGAACTGAATAATGCACTCGCGCATCCCGTTCCGCGCCCCGCCCTTGCGTCTTGTCGGCCGTGATGATCATCATTCCCGCGATGACATCTTGAGTGGAATCATTCCAGAAAATCGAGGCGTTAATCCCCGTGTAGCCGTGGGTGGCCGTTCTCGCTTAACGCCTCCCGCTGGCGCGTGTGCCGGGATCAACAGCGCGAAGGAGCGATCGTGGGCAGCGGGGAAGCGAATCGGTTTCGGGAGCTACTAGCCGCCGAGCGGCGCAGCGCCGACCTATATACCGGATTGGCCGAAGCGGCAACGGGAGACCGGCGCGATGTCCTCAACGAACTCGCCGCCGTGGAGCGCCGTCATGCCGCGCACTGGGCCGACAAACTCGCCGAACTGGGGGAGCCGGTGCCCGGGCCGCGATCTCGGGGCATCCGCGCCCGCGCCGTGTCGTGGCTGGCGCGGCGGTTCTCCTTGGACGCGGTATTGCCCTTTCTAGAGCGCGCCGAGCACGCTGACGCCGGGCTCTACCACGACGATCCCGACGCCACCTCGGCGATGGCCGTCGACGAGCGTTCGCATGCTCGTGTGCTGACCCACCTGCGGAGTGGCGGCGGCAGCGATGACCCAGGCAGCATTCGTCGCCTCGAACGCTGGCACCGTGGTGATCGTTCAGGTGCGTTGCGGGCCGGGGTTTTCGGCGTTAACGACGGCCTGGTGTCCAACACCTCGTTGGTCATGGGCTTCGCGGGCTCAGGTGCCAGCGCCGCCGTCATTCTGTTCGCCGGCTTGGCCGGACTGCTCGCTGGAGCGTTGTCCATGGCCGCAGGCGAGTACATCTCGATGCGCAGCCAGCAAGAGTCCTACCAGCGTGAGATCGCCCTCGAAGAGGAGGAACTGCGCGATGACCCAGAGGCAGAAACCGAGGAGCTCGCCTTGATCTATCGGGCCAAAGGACTGGACCAAGACGAAGCCGAGCGCGTCGCGATCACCATCATGAAAGACCGCGAGTCCGCCCTTGACACCATGGCGCGCGAGGAACTCGGGCTTGACCCCGATGAACTCGGCTCACCGTGGTCGGCAGCGCTTTCCAGCCTTTTCGCGTTCGCCGTTGGCGCGGTCGTGGTGGTGCTGCCGTACATGTTCGGGTCGGGTGTGGCTGCGCTCGTCGCGGCGATTGCGCTGGCAGGCCTTGCCCTTTTCGGCGTCGGTGCCACCATCGGCGTGCTAAACGGTCGCGGCGGACTGCGATCGGGGACACGCCAACTGCTCGTCGGCGGAATCGCTGCACTGCTCGTCTTCCTCATCGGACACATGGCCAGCGCGATCACCGGGGTACGGCTCGGCGCCGGATAGTCACTACGCGGTTGTCATGCTGCAGTCATACAACAGCGCCGCGACCGGAAAATCATCGCGGGATAGACGTCACTCCCACCTCATTCCCGAGCCCGACGACTTGGAAGACACAACGTCTGTGCCGCTGCATCGATGTGTCGACCGCGGTATACAAGCTGAGCGACTCGCGGCCGCACAGGGGGCGGCGAGTCTAGGAAAACATCAGGGGCATTCAGCTAGCCGGCGGCGGGAGGTGCCGTTGAAGCTCCAGGGCTAGCTCGACAGCGAGCCGTCGCTCGGCGGGAGGAAAACCGAGCAGTTCAGTCGCGCGTGCGATCCGCTTGAGGATGGTGTTGCGATGGGTATACAGCCGGGCCGCGGCGCGCGGCGCGTTGTCGGCCTCCTCGAGGTAGACCCGCAGCGTTTCACGCAGTCGCGCCGCGGCGGAGCTGTCTTCGGTAAGCGGACCGAGAGTCGAGACGACGAACTCGCTCGCCGCGCGCGAATCGTGTGCGGCGAGTGCTGTGACCTCAAGTTCCCGATAGGAGCTGAAACGCCCGCTGGCCGGGTTGCCCAGCAGAAGCCGGTGCACGGTCAGCGCGGCCTCGTGGGGGGCGCGGAACCCTTCGATGCCTCGGCGGGTCGGACCGACGACGGCGCGAACTTCGTCGACTGATTGCCCAACGGCTGCGCGAAGGTCCTCGATGGCCGGTTCGTCGGGGGTGCCGATCCACGCCCACAGCGTCGTGGTTCCGGCCGGAAGAGTCAGCGGCCGTTGGGATCCCGCGGCCTGGGCGAGCAGCACTGCCGTCGACTCGAGCGCGCCGTGGGGTGCGACGGACGACTCCGCCCACACCACGACCGCAGTATGTCGGCGGTCCAGCTCGTAGCCGAGGCGGCGGCTCGCGGCGGTCGGGTCGATGGGGGCGCCGTCGAGGATCAATCGGATGGTTTCTGTGCGACGCGCGAGCGCGCCGCCGATGACTTCTTCGCGTTCGTGCTGCGCCTCTGCCAGCATGCGACCGAGTGTCTGGTCGATAAAGCGGAACGCGAGCGACAGCGACAGCTCGGTGACACCGATCAGCTCGGGCCCTGGCTCGACGATTTCATATGCGCAGGCCAGCCAGCGCTCAAGTCCAACCTGCTGGCCACGCCGATAACCCTCATAGATTCTGGCCAGGTCGATGCCGCGGCGCACGACGGTACGGGCGGCGTCAAGCGCTTCGGGTGGGATCGCATCCGATATCGGGGTTTCCGCGTGGCGCGCCACAGCCAGGAATCGCTGCCAATTGCCGCGGTTGGTCGCGGTCAGTTCGGCCGCGATCGCGGCGTCGGCGCCGAACTCTGGGACGACCTCGATGACCGCGGCGTCCATCGCGGCAACGGTCTCGTCGGCCTCGAGGGCTAGTCGGTCCGCGATAGCAACGAGTAGTTCGTACGTTCGCGCGGTCGGCGCAACCGCCGTCATTGGTTTAGTGTGCCACCGCACACAATCGCCAGGGTCAACTGCCCCTAGCGCTGCAGCGTGCGGTGTACGACCAAGCGCCGACATCGCCGAGAGCGCGAAGCTCGCGCAGGCCGGCCTGCAGGGCGCCGAAGAGGAGCCACGGGTCGTCGACTTGCTCCCGGTCGACAACGATGCCGATTTCGAGGGAATCCTCGTAGCTGAATACCGTGATATTCAGGCCGATCCCGTCCTTTACCCCGGAGATCGGGAACTGCGCCCGCTGCCGTGCGCCGGCCAGGTACACCGGCGCCGAGGGACCGGGGACGTTGGAGATCATCAGGTTGACCGGCTGATGGATGCCTGGGACTCCGGTCGCCTGGGACATCCCACGAGCGGCTAGGGAGAACAGGGCGGGCGGAATGACTCGTTGACGTCCCGCATCAGTGACGCCGGCAATGCGCGGTGGCCACGAATCAGCGCCGCATCGAGCGGTCGGCCCGATGCGGTGATGGGGTCATACACCCCGAGTGCACTCACATGGCCCTGTGTGCGGTCGTTTTCGCCAGCCAGGAACAAGGCGTCGAGTGCCGTCAGTTGTCGCACTTGTTCACCGATCTACTTAACCGACACCACGGCGTCGGTTCGGGTCTTTGCGGCTGGATGGCCATCGATAGCAACGGCGCCGGCCCGGCCAGACCTATAGGTAGATCTCGATCTGGTAGTCGCGGATTGACATGCGGCTGGCGTGGCACACCCACGCCTGCAAACTGGTGTGCTGCTGCACACTGCTTCGCGTTAGAAGTGTGCGCGTGGCGATTCCGTCCGATGCTTTCGCGCCATAGGTTCTGCGTTCAGAAGAAACGCCTTCGGACTAGGACCGGTATGGACGAGATCAGCTTTATCAGTGGCCGCGACCGTTGCGCAGCTTGGAATTTCGACGCGAATGGCGACGCGTTCGCCGGTGCGCGCGGAGTGCCGTGCGTGGTGATGGCACCGGAATTCGCGGGCACGCGGGACACCCGCGCCTTGATGGACTATGCGCGCGGCTTCGCCGCTGCCGGATTACACGTGGTGCTGTTCGACTACCGCGGGTTCGGCGGGTCGGGTGGGTCACCGCGCCAGCTGGTGTCGGCCGCCCGCCAACGCCGCGATTACCGCGGCGCCATTGCCGCTGCCCGGCAGCTTCCGAGCGTCGACCCAGAACGGATTGTGCTGTGGGGTATTTCGCTCTCCGGCGGACACGTCGTGCGCGACGGCGCCGAGCAGGACTACACCGACGTCGCGGGCCCGAGCTGGCGCAACGAGGTATGTGCGCGCACGGCGCTGGAGGTGGCGTTCAACCGGCCGATCACGTTCGTGGCGCGTGTGCGTTGCCCGCTGCTGGTGCAGGCCGGCACCGAAGACCGCATCGCCCCGCTCGCCACCGCCCGTCGAGCGGCCGCTAGAACCGGCGCTCACGCGGAGCTGCGCGAGTACCCCATCGACCACGTTGACGTCTACACCGAGCCCGCACACCAGCGCATTTTGGCGGATCAGCTCGATTTCCTGGACCGCCACCTGTCACCCATCGGACCGCGCCGCGACCCGAACACCTCCGCCCAGTGGAGTCACTGGTGAACGCCAAGAATCTGCGCGACCGCGTCGCGCTCGATACCGGCGCCGGCAGCGGCACACCTCATGTTCGCGCTGACCCGCGTCGCGCCGCCGGTCGCGCGCTGGTTTGCCGCGCGCACATCGGCCGTCCTGGCCAAATAGACCCCCAGCTCGAAACGCCATCAAGGAGGCACCGATGAAACAACGCAATGTCCGCGTGATCGAAACCAACGGCATCACACTGAAGGTGGTCGTGGAAGGCAGTGGCCCGTTACTGCTTCTGCTGCACGGCTTTCCGCAAAGCGGATACCTGTGGCGCCACCAGATCGACGAGTTGGTCGCCGCCGGCTATCAGGTTGCTGTGCCCGATCAACGCGGCTACGGCGGCAGCGACAAACCGGCCGAAGTTGAAGCCTACGATCTGCTGCAGCTGTCCGCTGATGCAGTCGGTATCGCCGATGCACTGGGCCACGAGACGTTCACCTTGGTCACCCACGACTGGGGCGCGATCGTCGGCTGGCACGTCGCGTTGCTGTACCCGCAACGGGTCAATGCAGTGTTCGCGCTGAGCGTGCCACCGACTATGGGGACACCGGTCGGCGCCCTGACGCGCCAAGAGAATTTCGGCGACAACTTCGTCTACACCGTCTATTTTCAGCAGCCCGGTGTCGCGGAGGCTGAGCTGGACGCCGACGTGCGCAAGTCGATTCGCATGCTCTATTACTCGGTTAGCGGCGACGCGCCGGCGTTCGGGTTCATGCGTCCCAAGCCGGCCAGCTCAAAGATGCTCGACGGCTTGGTCGACCCTGATCCGCTGCCGAGCTGGCTCACCGACGAGGACCTCGACCAGTATTGCGAGGATTACCGCGACGGGTTCCGCGGGCCGATCAACTGGTATCGCAGCATCGACCGCGGCATCGAGCTCACCCGTCACCTCACGGGCACCAAGATCACGCAGCCGTCACACTTCATGATCGGCAGCCAGGACCCGATGAACCTGCTCCTCGCGGATCCGCTTGCCAACTTGGAACACAACGCACCAAACCTGCGAGGCAACGTCGTCCTCGAAGGTGCCGGACACTGGCTTCCCATCGAGCGACCACAGGAAGTCAACACGGCATTGCTCGACTTCCTCGCCGGTCTCGACAACGCAGCGCACACCCCGGCGATCACGGGGGCTGAACCGAAATGACGCCCAGAGCCGGCAGTTTCACGCCGCCGCTGAATCAAATCGCTTTCTCGGTGATCGACCTGCGACTCACCGAACGTTGGTTCCGCGAAGGCTTCGGCCTGCTACCGGCCGGCGGCAGCCGCGCGTTGATGCGCGGCCCGGTGGCGGCTAACGTGCAGGCCCTACCCCGGGCGGCCTCGACGTGCTGGTGGTTACTGGGCCGAAATTCCTGGTTTCAGCTCGAGCTGTTCCAATTCGAACGCCCGATCGCCAACCTGAAGCCGGCGGATTTCCGGCCCTGCGACATCGGCTACACCCGCATCGGTATCTGGGTCGACGATTTCGACGCGACCTTGAAAAGGCTTGCCGGACTTGGCAGTCAGCCGCTGACTGTGCCGTCGGGCGAGCGGGGCGAGCGGCGCGCCTGCGTTCGCAATCCCGACGGCGTCTACGTCGAAATCATGGAAGACGACCCCCTGCCGCACGTCAACCAACGCGGGCGCGCCGATTGCCCGTCAGCAATCCGGTCGGTGACAGTGTCGGTTCACCAGTTATCCGATGCTGCAGCGTTTTTCGAGACAGGCGTCGGCCTCAAGCCCAGCACCGTGGCCCTTCACACACCCGAACACGAGGCGCTGTGGGGGCTCGCGGGCGCCACGGCGGACAGCAGGCTGTTCGATGGCGGCGAGGTGCTGATCGAGGTGGTGCAGTACCTCGATCCCGCCGGAAAGCCGCGACCCAGTGACTACCACCTGTCAGACCAGGGCATCCTCAACATCGCGTTCGGGGCGCGCCGCAAGGCGGACTTCAATGCCGTCTATCGACGGGCCGAAGCATTCGGGGCCAAGCCCAATTGCCGACCCGTTCACCTACCCGGGGCAGGCTCTGTGGTCTACGTCAACGATCCGCACGGCCTCTCGGTCGAGATCCTGCGAACCAAGCCTGGACTGGCCGACCGGATCTTCGGATTCGAGCCTCGACCCATGCACAAGCGACCCGCCCCGGATACCCGCAGAATCGAACACCGTGTCAACATCAACGCGCCGGTCGACGTCGTGTGGGAGGCAATCACCGATCAGGACAGCATGGCCGAATGGATCGGTTTCGACCCGGTCACGGTGCGCAAGGAAGGCTGGACGCAACCGCACGGTGCCGGGTCCGAACGCCTGATGCAAGGCCCGCGCGGGGTCGGTCGGATCGTTGAGCAAGTGATTGCCACGAGTTCGCAGCAAAGCCTGCGCTACCGAGTCATTGAAGGTTCACCGCTGACATGTCACCAAGGCGAGATCACGCTGAAGCAATCCGACGGTCACACCGAATTGCATTGGGTCATCCGATTTCGGCCCAAGCTCGCCGGTACCGGCGCGCTTCTGCAGAAGGTATTAAAAGCCAAGTTGCTAAGCATGCTCGACGGACGGCTCAGGCCGTACATCGAAACATCCACGGCTGCTGGTGTTTTCACGACCGGAGGTTCGGAGAACGCACAACCGGGTGTTAGATGAGCGCGAATCCACCCGGCCCCCGCGATGTGGGCGTATTGATCATCGGGGCCGGCTTCTCCGGGCTTGGCGCCGCCATCACCCTCCAAAAGGACGGCTACACCGACTTTCTGGTGCTCGAGCGGGGAGACGACGTCGGCGGGACCTGGCGGGTGAACACCTACCCTGGCGCGGCCTGTGATGTGCCGTCGCACCTGTACTCCTACTCGTTCGCGCCGAACCGTACGTGGACTCGTTCGTACTCCAAACAGCCCGAAATCGAGGCATACATCCAGCAGGTGGCTCAACGGCATCGGGTGCTGGACAGACACCGGTTCGGCTGCGAGGTTGACGAAGTGCGCTGGAATGCCCAGGAGGCACGGTGGCACGTGAGCACGTCGGCGGGGGTCTTCGCGGCGAATTTTGTGGTCTCGGCAGTGGGTCCGCTGACCGAGCCGGCACTGCCGGACATCGACGGTCTCGACGAGTTCGAGGGCGAGATCTTCCACACTGCGCGGTGGAACCACGACTTCGACCTGACCGGCAAGCGCGTCGCCGTCATCGGCACGGGAGCATCGGCCATCCAGGTCGTCCCCGAACTGGCCAAAACTGTGCGGCAGCTGGACGTGTACCAGCGCACCGCCCCATGGGTCCTTCCCCGTTTGGACCGGGATTACACGGCCGCGGACCGCCTAGCCTTCGCACACGTTCCCGGCTATCAGCGCTTAGTACGATGCGCGATGTACTTGAGCAAGGAGGTCATCGGTTTCGCCTTGACCTATGCACCCAAAACGCTTGTGCCGGTACAGAAACTAGCCAAGCGCCACATCGAGCGCGCGATCGCCGATCCCGAGCTGCGCGCCAAAGTCACCCCGCGTTGGCGGATCGGTTGTAAGCGCATGCTGATGTCGAACACCTACTACCCGGCACTGGCACGACCGCATGTCGACGTCGTCACCGACGGCATCGCCGAGGTGCGGCCCCACGCCATCGTCACCGCCGACGGCAGCGTGCGTGAGGTCGACGCGATCGTCGTTGCCACCGGCTTTCACGTCACCGACTCACCGACCAACGAGCGCATCATCGGCCGCGGCGGCCACAGCGTGGCCGACACATGGCAACGGGCCGGCGCGCAAGCCTACAAGGGGTCGACCGTGCACGGTTTCCCCAACCTATTTGTCATGACTGGTCCCGGAACCGGATCAGGTCACACGTCGGCCGTATTCATGATCGAGTCGCAGCTGAATTATCTGCGGGATCTCATCCGCACGACGACAACCCGCGGCATCGCGACTGTCGAGGTCCGCAAGGACGTGCAGAGCGCCTACAGCGCCGGTATCCAGCGTGGGTTGCGAAAATCGGTGTGGGAAGTGGGCGGATGCTCGAGCTGGTACCGCGACCGGTTCGGCAAGATCACCACCATGTGGCCGGGTTTCACGTTCCGGTTCCGCCAACGGACCCGCACGTTCGACCTCAACGCCTACCACGCGGTGCACGCCCGCGACTTGTCCGCCGCTGACACGTTCGCGGCTTCCGGGTGACTTCGCCCGCAATGGTCCGTCAGGTGTATGCGACGTGGACGCGATCGATGTGGCCGTCGAAGGGGAAGGGCGCCTTGTCGTAGTAGTCCAGTGACACCGGTGAGCCGAGGCAGACCCCGATGTCGAGACAGTCGTTGGCGGTGAACAGCAGCGGTGCGCTGATCGGTACCAGGCCCTTGGCGAGGACCTCCCCGCCGACTCGGATGGTGATATCGAGCGGTCCGCCGGGCCGCTGCTCGGCATAGCGGGTTTCGACGACGATGGTGGCCGGTCCGGGCGGCAGTTTGGTCGTCGAGCGGATCTTGGTGCGCGAGATGATGAACAGGTTGTACTCGTAGCAGAGGTACCCCTCGTCGAGGTAGCAGGTCAGGCCGCCGGCGACCCCGCCGAGCGCGTAGAGCACCCCGCTGGCGTCGGGGGCCAGGTCGGCGTCGATGGTGACGGTGTTGTTCTTATTGCCCAGCGCGGGCGCGCAGAACTCGGGCATCCGGGTGAATTCGCCGGGAAACTCCCACTCGCGATAGGGCGGGGTGATGCGCAATTCGGGATGGAAGATGGGCACCCACAGGCCGCCGCCGATCGGGAGCACGGAATTGCGTGCGGCTTCGATGGCGAACAGTTCGCGCATCTGGGCGAGCTTGTCGGGCAGCTCGGCGGCCAGGTCGTGGGCCTGGGACCAGTCCTCGTCGAGGTGGTACAGCTCCCAGCGGTCGTCATCGGGTGTCCAATCGTGGATGCCCGGCGGCAGTCCCGCCAGCCAGGGCACCCGCGGACCGAACACCGACGCCATCCAGCCGTCGTGATAGATGGCCCGGCTGCCCATGATCTCGAAGTATTGAGTTTTCTTGCCCCCGGGCGCCGATCGGTCGGTGAGGGTGTGGGCGAAACTTGCTCCGGCTATCGGGATTTGGGGCACACCGTTGACGATCAGCGGTGCCTCGATACCCACGATGTCGTAGATCGTGGGCACGACATCGTTGCAGTGCAGGAAGTGATCCCGCGGCACAGGGTCGGGCTGGACTTTCGAGGGCCAGCGGATCGCCAGCGGGTTGCGGGTGCCGCCCAAATGGGAGGCGAGCAGCTTCACACCCTTGTACGGCGTGCTGCCCGCCCAGCCCCAGCCGGAGTGATATTGGTTGTCGACCTTCGGGGATCCCAGCACGTCCAGGCCGCCGAGCTGCTCCAGTGCGTCGATGTGCATCCGCGGGGTGGTCGGAATGCCGTTTTGTGCAAGCAGTTCGGCGATGGTGCCGTCCTGGCCCTCGGCCGATGATCCGTTGTCGCCCCAAATGTAGAGGAACAGCGTGTTGTCGCCGTAACCGAGCCGATCCAGTTCATCGACGATGCGGCCGACCTGCACGTCGCAATGTTCGGCGAACCCGGCCGCCACCTCCATCAGCCGCCGCTGGAACGGCTTCTCGTCCTCGGGGATGTCATCCCACGCCGTCATTCGCTCGTCGCGCGGGGTGAGCTCGCAGTCGTGTGGGATCCAGCCCTTCTCCTTGGCGCGCTGAAAGACGCGCTGCCGGTAGGCATCCCAGCCGTCGTCGAACTTGCCGGCGTAGCGGTCGGCCCACTCCTTCATGATGTGGTGCGGGCCGTGCAGGCAGCCGCTGGCCCAATACATGAAGAACGGTTTATCGGCCTGCAGCGCCTTGGGGTTGCGCAGCCAGTTGATCGCGTCGTCGGCCAGGTCCTCCGACAGGTGATAGCCCTCCTCGGGGGTCTTGGTCGGCGCCACAATCGTGGTATTGCGCACCAGATGGGGCTCGTACTGGGAAGCCTCCCCGGCCAAGAACCCGTAGAAATACTCGAAGCCCAACCCGGTGGGCCAGTCCTCGAACGGACCGGCCGCCGTCGTGTCCTCGGCCGGGGTGTTGTGCCACTTGCCCCACGCACCCGTGCTGTACCCGTAGTCCTTGAGCACCTCGGCTACCAGAGCGCTGCTGCGCGGTATCTTCCCGGCATAGCCATCCCAGTCGTTGGCCAACTCGGCGATCTGCCCGTTGCCGATCTCATGATGATTGCGCCCGGTCAGAAGCGACGCCCGCGTCGGTGAACACATCGCGGTCGTGTGAAACCGGTTGTAGCTGACGCCTTCCGCGCAGATCCGATCCATTGTCGCGGTACGCACCTCGCCCCCGAAAGTCGTCGGCAGACCCGGCCCAGCGTCGTCGATCAAAACGATCACAATATTGGGCGAATCCTCATGCAGCCGAGGCGGAGTGACACGTTGGGCGTAGGTGGATTCCTGCAGGGTTCGTCCGGCAACGCTCGCCGACGGCGTGGGCGGAAACGGCAGCGTCGCACCGCCGGGGAGCTTCGGCACCACCACCGCACCGGTCGAATCGGGGTTGCTGTCTACGGCTGTATCCGACATGGGCGCTCCCCTTCTCGAAGCTGTGATGCCGCGGCGCTCGATCCTGCCAAGGCGTCGCCGAATCTACTCCGAACCTGCAATGCGCTTGGCGGATCGACCTGCCAAATCCCGATGAATTGCTATGGAATTGGAGGCTGTCTCGATTGACGCGCCTGTTTCCCGAAGTTGTCGTCCTCAGTGTGGTTACGTATCCAGTGTTGAACGCTGAAAAGTGGCGCTCAATGCTCGGATGTAAGGGTAATCATGTTGCCGTCAACGTGTACGGTGCGCCGCGCGGTAGTCGGTGCCATCGCCGCTGGGCCAATCGCTGCGATGCTGCTTGGCTTTGCGCCATCCGCGATTGGTCAGCCTCCTACGCCGGCGCCGCCCGCGCCACCGGGCTGCTCGGCAGCCGACCTGGCCAGAGTGTCGTCGGGTGTTGCGTCGGCGACATCGGACTATCTATACAGCCACCCAGACGTCAACAACTTCTTCACCAGCCTTCACGGGCTGCCGAACGACGAGATCCCCAACGACGTCCGCAACTACATGGACGCCAACCCCCAGGTTCGCGCGGACCTAACCGCGATCCGGCAACCTCTCACCGACTTGCGCAATGGCTGCCAGTAGTCCGCTCCGGTGTATAGGCGGCCAGCTGCTCAGCAGCCATCGTCGCCTGATTCACCGTAGACACTGCTCGTCACGCCGACGCGGAGCAAACCAAACATGAGTGATCGATTGCGGTTACCGACGGTCGGGGCGGCTGCGTTGGCGCTCGCGGCGGTCCTTGGAACCATCGCCACAATCCCGGCTTCGGGGACAGCCAGAGCAGACGTGTGCGTAAGCGCCGGCCGGCGCGTTTCTGTCAGCGGATGCGCGAACGTCGCCGACGCCGTCGCGCCATACGTTCCCCCACCGGCCTACTACGCCCCACTGCCCGACGACCCACCACCACCGCCGAACATCACCGGCTGTGTCAGCTACAACGGCCGCTGGGTCAACGCCGGTGGGTGCAATTGATCTGAACGCTGACTGGCGCGATGAAGACCGATACCTACGAACTGAAGATTTCGGTCTCGCGCGTTGGATAACGCGGTGTGGGAGTCGGCCGACGGGCTTCGTTTCTCGGCCGGCTGCAGGAGGCCGCCAAGAGTGAATAAGCCCCGTGGCGGCCGACAACGTACCTCACCTTTGACCAGGACTTATGCTGCGAAGATTAACAAGCCAGGGCGACACGCCGAAGTTTTGTCAAAGTAGCCCGGCGAGTCTCGTCAATCTTCAGTGCATCTCGACAGTAGTCATGGTTGTCGAGATGCAGCACAGATTAACGAGCTGAAAGTGCTTGGTTAGCAACCTATTCTAGCGCTGGGCAAGGTGGCTGACTAAGTGATTGTCAATGTGGCGTGGGTGCGTACGCCCTAGTTTCCACCTAGCTATCCGTTGATCCCGAGCGTGTCGGACGGCATTCACGACCACATTGAGAAGCCCGACGCTGAGCCACGGATGAGGTCTTGGGCGCTTGTTGTGCGCCCCTTATGGCTTCGTGTTTGGAGGGATTTGAGCAAGGAAGTCGTCGATCGTCTTGTTGAACAGCGTCGGCGACGGTTCGATCCAGCGTTCCTCGGTCCGAGTCAGATATCACCACAAGCGGGAAGCGATCGAGGCTTACCTGAAGATCGTGTTCGCCGCACTGGCGGTCGGCCACTGCATCGAGCACCAAACAGGTTGCAGTATCAAGAAATTCGTGCGTAGCGGGCGCGCCGCTACCGCACCGTCCACATCCGCGCCAGCCGGCAGACACTTACCGCCGCCGACTCACTACCCGATGACCTCCGCGAAGCCATCGCCGCGATCCATTCGCCGGTCCATGTGCAACAATTTGGCCCAAGTCGGGTCACTGCCAAGGAAATCCCTATCTCGCCTGTTGTCCTTGAAACTCGACTGCTATGCCGCGATCTTGTCCGCCCAGGCATGAACTTCCGCATCACTACCGACGATTCGGATCTTGACCTTCATCTCGGGGGTGTAGAGCGTGCCCACCCAGCGACCCAATTCGCTGTCCACCCGCAGCAGTGACCCGTCCGGTAGCCGGTGATGCCCAGTCCGCGATATGACCCTGTGGTCGATGACCCGCTGCTGTCTGGCCATCTCATCACCTGCTTTCTGCCCTGCTAGAGACACGACGGGAGACTGGCTTCGGTTCAGCGCCTTGGGGGTTTGGTCAGAGGCTTCGCTGCAGCCCCAGCGCCGCGGTCGGCGGAAATGATTCGTACTGTTCGGGATGCTGCACCGGGCCCACAACTTCGGCGAGTCAGTTGCGTGCCGGACTACCCGACTACGACGACGACCTCGGCAACTGGACCGAACCACTCGGTGTCCTAAGTCTCGTGGTTGAGTCCGCACTACTCGCCCTCGCTCTCATCGTCCTGATCGCGACCCGACACGCCGCAGTCACGCAGCACCACGCAACTCCAGGGATCGACGCTCGATTCGCCCGACCTGTATCGGGCATCGGTGGGTCAGACCGCGAAAATGAGCAGCGGGACCAGAAAGTAGATCCTCGACGCGCCGATTACGTTCGAAATGCGTTCGGAAATCGGTTAATTGATTTGCATCGTGAAACGGCTAACTGACCGTGTCGTCATTCGCGGGGATTAGCCAAAGGGTGCCGCGCACGCCAAAAGCGCTCTGCCGCTGCATCCGCCGGCAACCGCAGCGGGCAATCGGCGCCCGGCTGATCAAGCCACCGCATGCCAGAACTCGCGGATTTGGCTGCCATTGCGGCGGCGGGACCGCCGCGGCGCGTATTGAACCTCCGGGCGGCCCCGTTCGTGAACAGAAACGAAGCCGCTGCTGCGGGTAGCCGCAATGGTGTGGGTCGGGGAGGAAGACGGGGCGGGTTATGTCGTGGGAGGGGTGGGGTAGGACACACCCGGGAGTTGATCTGTTGGCGGCGGTTAGGTCGCCCCGTGGGCGTGTCATCACCCATCCGCTCTACGCCAGCCTCAACACCCGCGCGGCGATCCTCACGTTTATGGAGCATCACGTGTTCGCGGTGTGGGACTTTATGTCGTTGCTGAAGTCCCTCCAATCCAACCTGACGTGCGTGACAGTGCCGTGGGTGCCCACCGGGCCGGCCGGCAGCCGCCGCCTTATCAACGACATCGTGCTGGCAGAGGAAAGCGACGTGTTCCAGCGCGGTCATATCAGCCATTTCGAGTGGTATGTCGCCGGCATGGCTGAAGCTGGGGCCGACCATTCTGTCGTCGACCGTTTCATCGATCTGATTCGTGCCCAAGAGCCGGTGCCGTGCGCGCTGGAGGATGCCGGCGTACCGCGTGCGGCGGCGGAGTTCGTCACAGCCACATGGGGCTTGATCGCGTCCGCTCCGGTTCACT
The DNA here is from genome assembly GCF_000328565.1 of Mycobacterium sp. JS623. Classification (NCBI taxonomy): domain Bacteria; kingdom Bacillati; phylum Actinomycetota; class Actinomycetes; order Mycobacteriales; family Mycobacteriaceae; genus Mycobacterium; species Mycobacterium sp. JS623. The sequence goes on from NC_019966.1 coordinate 1,639,959, forward strand.
GTCAGGCCGCGGCCTTCGCCTTTGGCCGCGAAGAACTCATCCCCGACATGTTCACCCAGGTGGTCGCCGTCAACCAGGACGAGGGTGGGCTTGAGACGTTCGTTGAATACCTCCAGCGGCATATCGAGGTCGACGGCGACTCGCACACCCCGATGGCTATGCAGATGCTCGCCGACCTGTGCGACGAGGACAAGGGCAAGTGGCGCGAGTGCACCCAGGCCGCCGGTGCGGCGCTGGCCGCGCGTTCTCGGCTGTGGGACGGCATCCTCACAGCTATCACCGCTCAGCGCGTTATCGCTCCCACGCGCAACCAGATGTCTGAACCTGCTTCCTAGCTCGAGCGGTGCTCGGTGCCTACCCGGGGTTGGTGATCGCCTCGACGGTTGCCTGCTGTTCGTGCTAATCACTGCCGCGCATGTTGCGCGATTAAGGTCGGAGTCCAGCCCGCCGGCGGTTGGCTCGAATCCCCCTAGGCCCCACCGTGTTTAGGCAGCTCAATGCTATATGGATTACCTCGACCACCGCGCCGAGTCCCCGCGTCTCATGCTCGTCGTCGAGCTGTTTCCGAGGAGTCCCTAGCCGCGGATGCCGGGGTGGGTCGGCTGGCGTAGCGGTCCCGGAATGGCTTGCTGGCGGCGGGGCCGGCGGTGAAGATGAAGTCGGGTCCGTCGACGCGTCGTCCGGTGGTGCGGTCGACGAGAATCGGTTCGGCTTCGACGCCGGTTTCGCTGTCGATGAGCACCATGCTGCGCTGGCTCGGGTCCAGGCGCGCGTTGCCCCACGCGGCGAGTGCGACGATCACCGGCCGCAGGGAACGGCCGAGTTCGGTCAGCACGTACTCGTGGCGGACCGGCTTGGTTTGGTACTGCCGCCGTTCGAGCAAGCCGACATCGACCAGGCGCTTGAGTCGGCTGGTCAGCAGGCTCGAGGAAATGCCAAGGTTGTCCTGGAACTGGTCGAAGCGGGTGTAGCCGTCGAAGGCGTCATGAAGGATGAGCAGCGTCCACCATTCGCCGACCAGGCCGAGGGTGGCCGACAGCGGGCACTCCCGGTCCTCGAGTCTGATCTTCTCAGCCATGTCGCGCCGTTCCTTTCATTGACTGCTACTTTTGAAGCTGCTAACTTCTGTTTTAGAAGCGACTAGCTTCTATTCTAGCAGTAAGTGCGAGGAGGCTTCCCATGAACACAGATCCGGCGGACTTGGCCGCGTCAGGATCGCTGCCGGCGGTGGTGTCCAATTACTTGGCCGCATCCGACCGCGACGACATCGACGCCATCGTCGCGTGTTTCACCGATGACGCCGTGGTGCACGATGAGGGCCGGCGCTGGCGTGGCGCGCAGGCGATTCGGCAGTGGCGCGAAAGTGTCGCCACCGCTTACGAATACACCGTCGCGCTCATCGGGTCACAAGCGCTCGGCGAGGTTGACGGCGGGCAACGCTATGAGGTGTACACCCATCTGGAGGGCAACTTTCCCGGCGGCCAGGTGGATCTGACCAATCGCTTCACCCTGCGCGGCGACCTGATCGTGGGCCTGCAGATCGTGCCCACCGCGGTGACGTCGTGAGCGCGGCCTACAGGTCACGGCTGGGCCGGATCGGGGCCTGGTTTCACCCCGGGTACGGCGACGAGGCGCGCACGCAGTTCGCGGTCGAAGCCGAAACGCTTGGCTACCCGGTCGCATGGTTGGGCTTCGGGCCCGCGTCGGTGGCCGATCTTGCTGTGGTCGAACAAATCCTGCAGGCCACCTCCACCATCGTGGTGGCCACCGCGATCGTGAACATGTGGACCAACGACGCCGACGAAGTCGCGGCGTCCTACCGGCGACTCACCTCACGCTATGGCGACCGGGTGCTGCTCGGAGTCGGGATCGGACACCCCGAGGCCAACTCCGACTACCGGCAGCCCTATGCCACCATGGTCGATTACCTCGACCGCCTAGATGCCGGCGGCGTCCCGCCCGATCGCCGGATCCTGGCCGCACTGGGCCCCCGAGCACTACGGCTGGCCGCTGCCCGATCGCTGGGCAGCCACCCCTACCTCGTGGTCCCCGATCACACCCGCGAGGCCCGCAGCATGCTAGGGCCGGATGTCGTGATCGCACCCGAGCAGACAGTCGTGGTCGAAACTAACCCCGACACCGCGCGCGACATCGGTCGCGCATTCGTCTCTGACCCGTACCTGCAACTGGTCAACTACACCAACAACTTTCGGCGCTACGGCTACACCGACGCCGACCTCGAGGGCGGCGGCGGCGACCGCCTGATCGATGCGCTGGTGTTACACGGCTCTGCCGACAGCGTCTCTGCGGGCCTGCACGCCCAGTTCGAGGCGGGTGCCGACCACATCGGGATACAAGTGCTCACCGCCAACGGCGAGAACCCTATGCCTGGCTACCGGCAGCTGGCCCGGGTTCTCCTTTGAACCAGCCCACGACCGCCACACTGCGTGGGGGATCGGCGGCCAATTCCTTTTCAGATTCTGTTGCCCTTCGTGATGCCTGGCTAGTGTTGAAAGGATGGCGCGGCGAGAGCACACCACGGCGCTGGCCACCGTTGCTGCGGCCCGCATCTGCGTGGGTGTGGCTATGGTCTTGAAGCCAGGCCGATTCTTCAATCAGGCCTCGGGTACCGAAACGCTACTCATGCGGACGGTGGGGATCCGGGATCTGGTCATCGGGTCGGGCGCCTTTGCCGCGTTGGCCGCCGGGGCCGACGGGGAGTTTCGGCGCTGGGCATCGATGGGGCTATTGAGCGACAGCGCCGACGTGGTGGCAGGACTTACCGCTAGGGGGTTGCTTCCCGACGCCAGGAGCTCGTTGATCGCCATCCTGTCCCCGGTGCCGTTCGTCGCCGCCGGAATCTTCGGACTCACCCGCGGCGGCAAGCGACGTCGACGTCTGCCGAATTTCGGCGAGTCCCACCCCCAACGCCATAAGCCTGGCGGCGGGTTATCCCTTTAGTTCTGATTCGTCAGAGCGATGTGCGGCCTTACGCGGGTGCGGCGTCGCCCTCTGATCCGGTCGGCGCGGCGGGTGCCTTGACCGCCTCTAAACACACGGTGACGTCGACGGTGTCTCCGAGCATTGGGCCGCCTCCGGCCAGCACGGGAGTGTCGGTCAGGACGCCGAAGTCGTTACGCTTCAGTTGGATCACGCCTTCGAACCCGGCCACTTCACCGTGACCCATGCCGGGGCTCACGCCGAGAAATGAGAACGCCAGTGGTACGCCGACGTCACCTGAGTATCCTTCTCGAGTTCGGACGGCAGCTCGTAGAGTTCGCGTAAGACCAGGGCGTTGCGGGCTTGGATGAGTACGCCACCCTCGTCGAGACGTCCGAGTTCGATTGGGGCGAAGCCGAGTTCGGTGCACAGTCCGGCTACCGTCGCGCTTGCCGCGGGGTCGTTGCTGGACACGAAGACCACGCGTTTCCCGAATTCGGGTGGGCGCTTCTCGGCGAGCTGCCTGGCAGCGGTTTGGTTGAACGACTTGACCACCGCGGCGCCCGGAAACGCCTCGGCGTTGTACTCGGTCGACAGGCGGCCGGCGAGGATTTGCTCGGAGTTGGGCACCAGAAACGCGTTCGTCGCGTCGACGACGATCTTGCCCGACCAGTCTGGTCGGCGCCCACCCAGCTCACGGACCTGGAGGAACGGAATGGCCAAGATGATCACGTCCGCATCCAGGGCCGTGTCGAGGGTGGCCGGTGTGATCGAGGCGGACAGTTCGGTGACGTCGATCGTCTCCGGACCTCGCGTGTTGGCCCAGAGTGCCGGGACGCAGTGGTCGGAGAACCGTTGCGCCAGAACCGTGCCAACGGTGCCGGTGCCGACGACGGCGTACTGCACAGTGCTGGTCATCGCACGACCTCCGCGGTCCGGGCGGCGGCGATGAAGACCGCCAGCGTCAGGATCGGCGCGATGCCGGTGAGCCACGGCACGATCAGACCGAGAGCGCCAGCCACCTCGACGCCGCCGATGAGTTTGATCGACGTCGCAGACAACGCCTCGGCGGCGCCTGCCGTGGAGGGGTTCTCCGCTAGGCGCTCCTTGGACTTCAGCAGTTTCGTGCCACCGATAAAGAGATATGCAGCGGCGAGTAGTACGGACGCGATCCATACCGCGATGTTCACGAGGGCTCCTCGAAGACGTGGGATTGGCGCAGGGCGGCTCAGCCGGAGAATTCGGTGGCACCGAGTGCGACGTCGAAGTTGTCCAGTCCATGACGGGCGAGGCCCATGAGGACCAGGCTCGTTCCCTCCAGCCAGTGCGCCATGGTCAAGCCGCCGACGTCCAACGGGCGCAGCCCAAGGCTTTTGACGAGTTCGGCCACGGCCGCCTTGGCCTGCGCATCATCGCCGGCCATGAACACATCCAACGTCCGACCCTTCTCCAGGACGTGACCGAAGACGGTGTTGAAGGCCTTCACCACGCGGGCGCCGGCCGGAGCCGCCTTGGCGACTTCCTGGGCGATCGAGGTGTCGGCGGGGAGGGCAAGCCCGTCGGCATCGGCGTTGAAGGGGTTGCTGATGTCGACGATGACCTTGTCGGCCAACGCGTTTCCGTACTTGGTGATGACCGGCACGACATCGGCGTACCTCAGGGCCACAATCACGATATCCCCGGCCGGGGCGGCGCCGAACTCTCCCGTCGTGGTGCTGCCGCCGAGAGTCGTGGCGAGGTCAGCTGCCTTGGACCGATCGCGGCCGATGACCTCGACGGTGTTGCCTCCCGCTACCGCCAGTGCGCCGATGGCGCGGGCCATGTTGCCGGTGCCGATGATGCTGATGCTGCTCATGAGATGTCCTGTCTTTCCTACTGGATAAAAGGTTGACTACTCCACCATATGCGGATTGGTGACCATGTCAACCAATCCAGGAGGATCGAGGCGGATGGAAGCGAACCGCGCGAGCCCGCGTGGACACAGCGTCCCGGCGAGCCTTCTCGCACGCCCGGCATCACCTTTGGCGTGCACGTGCGCCGGGGGCCTGTCCTGGGCCGACTACCGGATCCTCGCGGTGCGTTCCGGGGCGTGGCCATCACTCCTCGTTGGTGCGTAATTCCCACGGCGGCATGCCAATCGCCTCGGCGAGGTTGCGCTGCAGCGCAATGCCGGCCGGCAGCGTTCGGTAGAAGATGCTCACGTCGGCGATCTTGCCGTCCGCGTCGAGCAGGACGAAGAAGATGCCGTTGACCGCGGCGTGTCCGACTTGAAGCCGGAAGTGTGCGGCGTGGTGGGTCTCTCCGCTGAGGACCTCCATGTAGGTGTCGTCGGAGGACAGTGTGTTGACTTTCTTGATGGTCTGCACGGCGGCGTCGCGGCCGGTGACCGGCTCATCGCCGAACGGGCCGTACAGCGCCACGTCCTCGGCGAGCAGGCCGGCGAGGGTGTTCTCGTCGACGCCGCCGTGAATGCAGTCCACGAAGGCTGCCAAGGTGTCGCGGTGCGCGGCGAAGGTGGTCATGGTCACTCCTCGTAGTGGGGGAAAATCGGTTGGTGCGCCGAGGCCGTCAGCTGGCGGCGAAGTAGTGACCGTTATCCAGGTCGGCCATAAGTGCGGGCTGAGTCGGTTCCCAACCCAGGGTCTGGCGGGTGATGAGGTTGGCGGCCGGGTAGTTCTTCGTGACGATGCTCGCGAGGGCCCCGAAGTACCCCGGCACCATCAGTTCATCCGCGGGAACACTGACGACGGGCAAGTCCAGACGGCTGCCGATGGCCTCGGCGATCTTTCGGAACGAAATGCCCTCGTCCTGGACCGCGTGCCAATACCTGCCAGCCGGACCCTTCTCCAGCGACAAACGGAACAGCGAGGCGACATCGCGGATGTGCACGGCGCTCCACGCGTTCGCGCCGTCTCCGGGGTATCCGGCGAAGCCCTTGTCCTTCGCGAGAGCGATCAGCTGCGGGAGGAAGCCGGCAGTATCGGTCGTGTCGTGCGCGATGAGCGGAAGCCGCACGATCGATGACCGCACTCCTCGCTCGGCAAGGCCGACTACGGTGATTTCCACGACATTGCGCGCCCGCAGGGTGCCCTTGTCCTCCTCCCTGCTGGGAAGGGCCGGGTCCTCTTCCGTGGCCGCCCGGCCCAGTCCCTGCCCGGGGCCGCCGATGCTGCCGGCCGCGACCAGCGGCTTTCCGGTTCCCGCGAGTGCCTCGCCGTAGGCGAGCATGATCTGGAGTTCGGCGGCGGCCACGGCGTCCATCCCGCCGGACGGAAGCAGGTCCTGCCTATGGGCTACGTGGATGACACCGTCGGAGTCCGCGGCCGCCTCCTTGAGCCCGTCGAGATCCTCGAGGCTGCCGCGACACACCGTCGCGCCCAGCGCCGACAGGGCCACCGCGGATTCGTCGGACCGGGCCAGGCCGGTGACGTCGTGCCCGGCGGCGATCAGTTCGGGGATGATGTGCGAGCCGGCGTGGCCGGTCCCGCCGGTAACGAAAACGCGCATGGTGCTCTCCTTTTGATAGGGGTGATGGTGATGGTTGGTGGTGGGTAGCGATCAGCTGAGAATGTTGACGCCAAGAAAGAAGTTGGTGTGCTTGACGGAATGGGCGACGAGGCCCAGATGCAGCAGGGTGGCGTGCTCCAGGGCCCGCGCCATCGCCAGCGGCCCGGTGTCCAGCGGGCGCATTCCCATGCTCTCGACGAACGCCGACACAGTCACCTTCGCCTCGGCGTCGTCGTCGGCGATGAACACGTCCAATGCGCGACCCTCGGCGAGCGCCCGACCGGCTAGGGCGCTGACCATGTTTCCGGTCGCGATGACGCTGATACTGCTCATCACGCATCCCGTCTAGACTCACAGTTGAAGGTTGACTCCTCCACCATAAGAGATTTGGTAGAGCTGTCAACCAAACCAGGAGGCGTAGACGCTGATGGAACCGAACTGGCTGAACGCGCGTGAAGCCCGCGCCTGGCGTGCCTTCGTGCACGCACACCATCAGCTCGAAGTCCACCTATCCCGACGCTTGCAGGAATCGGGCCTGTCCGGTGCCGACTACGAGGTCCTGGCGTTGCTCTCGGCTCTGGACGGGGATCGCATGCCCGCCCGCGACCTGGGCAACGCACTGGGCTGGGAGAAAAGCCGTGTGTCCCACCAGGTTCGGCGCATGCAGACCGACGGTCTGATCAGCCGTGAACCCAATCCCGACGACGCCCGCAGCACCATGGTCTGCTTGCTGCCGGCCGGCCGCGCTGCCGTCGAGAAGGCGGCGCCCGGGCACGTGGAGGACGTCCGCCGGAACTTCATCGACCTGATGACCCCCGCTGAACTCGACATGCTTGCCGCCCTCCACGAACGAATACTGCACCACCTCACCGAGGACCAGGACTCTTCCGCCGCAGACAAGCGCTGATAGCCAAGCGCTCTACAGATGACACTCAAGGTCGCTGACGTCGATGCTCAGAGTACGTTCGTCGAACTTGATGCTTCTCATGAGATATCTTGTTCTGTAGTGACATTCGCGTCATGCCCCTTGTCGCCAGATCCGGCACGCGGCCCCGCCCCGGCCGACTAGTCCCGAGTCTCAGCGAACGTTGACTCCCTGTGCGTAAGGAGTTCCCATGGCTGCATGCCAAGCAGACCAGCAAGGCGCCGCTGCATCTGGACGCCGGACGGCAGCGGGCGCGGTCTCGCGCATGCCGCTGCCGCCGAGCAAGGAGATTAGGATGGCCGATTTGCTTGACGCCGTACTTCAGGCCCACGGCGGACTGGACCGCTGGAATCAGTTCACCCGCGTAGTAGCGACCATCGTCACGGGGGGAGAGCTCTGGGCCATCAAGGGCCAACCTCAGGATCCGCTGCCAAGGCGGATGTCCGCCACATTGCATCACGAGTGGGCATCGGTACGACCCTTCGGCGCGGATGACCAGAAGACCGACTTCACTCCTGGACGCGTCGCGATCGAAAAGCTCGATGGCGCAGTTGTTTCCGAACGAACTCACCCTCGCGCGTCGTTCAACGGCCATGAATTCTCGTCGCCGTGGGACCCGCTACAGCGCGCCTATTTCAACGGCTACGCGATGTGGACCTACCTCACCACACCATTTCTGTTGAGGCTTGAGGGCGTTTCGGTTTACGAAATAGCCCCGGTTACCGAAGACGGTCAAACCTGGCGCGGTCTACAGGCGCGGTTTCCATCGCAGATCGCGACGCACAGTTCGGCGCAGGAGTTTTACTTCGGAGACGACAATCTGTTGCGTCGCCACGACTACCGTGTCGAAGTCGCCGGAGGCTTCCCTGCCGTTCAATATGTTCACGACATCGTTGAGGCCGACGGCATCAAGCTGCCCTCAAAACGGTTGGCCTACCTAGCCGACGACCAAGGTAACGCAATACCCGATCGGGTGATGGTCTCAATCGACCTCAGCGACATCGGCTTTGAGTAGAGCAACACGGCACCGAACACCGACCGCCTCAGCGTGGCGGTAAAAGCGTGATCGCTGCGCCCCACAATGCCCCAGGGTTGATTCGCCCGGGGTGTAGCCGCAGCACCTCCCCGTAGAACTGGTCGGCGGACTCCGACGACTCGAGCAGGCGGCGCGCGTCCGTGAGGTAGCGCCGAGTTGCCTGGATCTGTGACGGGTTGTTGAAGGCGTTCGGGTCCTTGTGACCGGCAATTACCGTCGCAGGGCGCAGTGCTTCGGCGGTGTCTAGGGCTACTAGCCACTCGTCAATGCCGGTGACTCCGCCGGATTCAGTCAGATACAGATGCACACCGTTGTAGACGACATCACCCGCGACAAGCAGGCCCATCTCGGGCACATGCAGCATCGTCGTCGCATCGGTATCGGTGTGACCGACCTCGACCGGAACCAGCGCTGCACCCTCGAGTTCGAAGCCCTCGTCGACGGCGGACACGTCCAGTTCCCCCGACGGCAGCTGGCCCGGGAACACCCGATCCCAGAACTCGGCGCGGAACTTTGGATCATTTTGTGCCGCCATCATTTTGGCGGTTCCTTCCGTCGCCAGCACCGTGACGCCAGGGAATCTCTGCAGCAGAGGGATGGCCCCGAACCAATGGTCCCCGTGGCCGTGGGTGATGTAGATCTGGCGCAGTTGGCGACCCGACGTAGCGATCCAATCGCCGACGTCTTCGGCTTGTGCTGTGGTGAGTGGCGGATCGACGAGCACCGCGTCGCGGCTACCCATGATCAGCGTCGAGGTGATCGGCGACCACATTCGGGTCCTGCCATCGGGCAGCGGCCCTCGGCCCGATTGCGGAATCTGTTTTGTGACAAAGGTTCTGTAATGCAATTTCCGGTTCACTTGGCCACCTCTTCGATGGCGTCGATGAAGTCGAGGATCAGTGTCGCGACGGTCCCGGGGTACTCGGCGTGCACCCAGTGCCCGCCCTTGTCGATGACTTTGACGTCGGGTTGGTCGAAGCGCGGACTGATGGTGTCGACGAGCTGTTCAGTGACGAAACCGTCGGCGCCGCCGCGGATGATCGTCACCGGACCGCGGTATGCGCTCGTCGCAGGTGCATCGCTGATCCCGGTGTTCCAGACGTCGACGTAGTGGGCCGTGACATCTCTAGCGACTGGGGCGCCGATGCCGGTGAGCCGGTCCAGCTGCTCCTCGCTGAGGTGAGGCGACAACTCGGCGCGCAGGCGGCGTTGCGCCGCATGGTCACCACCAAGGGCGCGGAACGGGGCGACCACCTCGTCGGGCAACTGCGTGCCGCCGAGCGGGACGGGGGTGAGCAGCACCAGTCCGCGAACGCGGTCGGGATGCTGCGCGGCCACCAGTTCTGCGACCTGCGTGCCAAGACTTTGGCCGACGACGATTATCGGACCATCGATGCGCGCGATGATGTCGGCGGCCTCGGTGGCGAGCGATTCCAGCGTGACAAGGCATGCGTCATCGACCGACGCGCTTCGCGTGCCGAAGCCGGGGAGGTCGTAGCGCACGACCCCGGCCTCGCCGGCAAGGCAATCGACCAGGCCGTCCCATATCGACGCGTCGTCGAGGAAGCCGTGGATCAACAGCAATGTGGGCGCGCCGGCTGTGTCCGCTGGTGTGCGAGTGACGCGAAACCCGTTCGCTGAGTTAGTCATTATGACGCCGCCTTGGTGGAGCCCGACGGTGACCATTCACCCGTGTCGATGGGCGAGTAGTCGGTGGCGCGCCCGTCGAGGCGGCCGGCGCGCAGCGCGGTGAGCTCTTCGACCAGTTGTTCGGGGAGCGGCGTGGTGAAGATGTTGTTCACCATGGTGTATTCGCCGGCGAGTCGCCCGAACGCTCCCAGTGCGCCGGTGTCGATGCGCCCGTTGGGCAGATACAGATCGTCGCGGATGTGGATGCGCGTGACTCGTCCCCACACGACATGGTCCGGCAGCGGTGGCATCGGGATGATGCGGTCCACCACGCATTCGAAGGAAATCGGCGCTTCACTGATGCGCGGCGCGGAGATCACTTCGGATGCAGCCTTCTTCAGGCCGAGGGCCTGGAACTCGTCTACGTCGCTATCGAATTCGTACGCGGAGCGGTGCACGGCGTCCGCCAGCCCGATGTTGGCGATATTGACGACGAACTCACCTGTGTCGCGGATGTTGACGAATGTGTCTTTGAGCGTGGTCCCGTCGGAGCGCGGCTGCAACGTGATCGAGAGCACCGGCGGGAAACGTCCGACGACGGTGAAGAAGGACACAGGCGCGACATTGCCCACTCCGGTGGTCGACTGGGTGCTGACCCAGGCGATTGCGCGCGGCAATATGCTGCCGATGAGAAGTTTGTAGCTCGACGTCGGGTCAAGATCGCCGGGGTCGATGGTGATCATCATTTTCTCCTTTGTTCAATTCGCCTGCGGCCATACGGCGTTCAACGAGTCGCTGCTTGTCGGCTTGGCCTGGATGCTGATGATTCGCCAGCCTTCGGGGCCGCGCACTACCTCGAAATGAGCAGCCAGTCTTTCGATCTCGCTGCCGTCGGTGCGACGGCGTGACCAGATCACTTCGACCGCTGCGCCGTTGGCGTGATAGGCCGATACTCTGAAGTCGGGCACTGCGGTGTCTCGGTAGTCTTCGGCGCGTAACCTGGTCTGCAACGCGTCCAACAGCGCCACTACAGAGGGCTTGTCAAGAAACCACCGGCTGCCTTCGTCGTCGCTCCAATTCAGCGGTGCGGACCAGTAATCGAGGATGAACTCAGGCCCACGCGCGACCCTGCCGGCGCCGACTCCGATCCAGGTCGCCAGATAATCGGCGAAGAACCAGTTGGCGACCTCTTCTTCAGTCGTCTGCTCCGGCAGCAGCACGACAGCGGTATACCAGACTGGACCCACGTTCAGTCGATCCGGATAAAGCGCCACCATTGCATCGAAATACTCACGCGGACTCCGCTTTTCGGCGAGTAGCCGCCGTGCGTTGAGCAGGTAATCGCGGGTCTGCTCGATGGTCGCCGGGTCGTCGGGCAGTCCCTTGTTCTTGTGTCCGGCAACGACAGCGGACGGCTGTAGCGCCGCGACCTTGTCCAACGCGACCAGCCAAGCGTCGATGCCGCCGCCAGCACTCTCCAGAAGATATTGATGGACTCCGTTGTAAACCACGTCGCCAGCGACGACCAGACCGATCGAAGGAACGTGTAATACCGTGGTGTCATCGGTGTCGGTGTGGCCGACCTCGACCGCGAGCAGCCGGTGACCTTCCAGTTCGATCCCGTCGGCCGGCATTGTGCGGTAGTTCACCGGGCTAGGCGGAATCAGGCCGGGAAAGTCGACGTCCCACAGTTCGGCGCGGCCGACAGTGCCCTGCTGATGCATCATCGCGATCGTGCCGGTGGTCGCATACGCCACCGCGTCGGGAAAGCGCTGTAGCAGAAGCTCGGTGCCAAACCAGTGATCACCGTGCCCGTGGGTGGCGTATACGGCGGTCAGGTGTTTGCCAAATGCTTCGATCCAATCGCCGACGCGTTTCACCTGCTCGTAGGTGAACGGTGGATCGACCAGGACGGCGTCGCGGTCACCGTAGATCAACGTGGAGGCGACCGGAGACGAGATGATCGGGCTGCCGTCGGGTAGTCGCTGCTCGCGGTGGCGTCGCAACCCGTCATTGACCAGAACTTCGTAACGCAATTCGGACATGTCATTATCTCCTTCAGAATCAGGTGTTTTCGGGCTTGATGAGATGCGCGGTGAACCAAGCGATGGCCGCGCCGCTCGCTTCGTCGAACCGCTTCACGTACGGATCGAAATGATCGCCGTCGATGGTGACGAGCTTCTTTGGCTGCAAGGCCTTTTCATAGGCAGCCAGAGCGAGGTCGGTGACGGTGATGGTGTCGTGCAGGCCCACGACCATGAGCAGGGGTGTGGGCGAGACGCGGGTGATCCATGTGCCCGGCTCGTACATGCGGGCGGCGCGCGTCGACCGAAGTGTCATGATGTTTTCCCACATGCCGTCGGGCACCGGTTGGGTGTAGAACGCGATCGCCTCCGGTGACCGGTAGGCCGCAGGCACCGACGGGTCGGCGCTGACCACAGCCTGGGTGGCCGGTGGTGCGCCGCGGAACTGTTGGCGTTCGTCGTCGGCGAACGCCGCCTCCAAGGCCGGCACCTGGTCGGGCGCGACGCGTCGCAGGCCCTGTTGATAGCCGCTGATGGTGGGGACTTGCGCGACGACGGCCCGGAGCCGTCGGTCGGTGGCCCCCAGGACGATCGCGTGGCCGCCGGCATAGCTACTGCCCCACAGGCCGATCCGCTCGGGGTCTACGAACGGTTGGCTCTCCAGGAAAGAGATCGCCCGGCGCCAATCGGCGATCTGCACCCACGGGTCGATGTCGTTCCGCGGCGAGCCTTCGCTGGCCCCGAAGCCGCGGTGGTCGTGCACCAGAACCACGAATCCCGCTTCGGCGAAAGCCCTGGCGAAGCGCTCGAGCCCATGTTCTTTCACACCGGCGAAGCCGTGCGCCATGGTGATGGCCGGATAGGGACCAACGCCGTCGGGAACAAACAGCCAGCCCCGCAGAATCACATCACCGTCGGCGGTGAATTCGACGTCTTGTCGGTGCATCGTCGGTTCCTTCCACGGGTCTTCAAGCGGCACAACAACACGATGTCCGCACTTCGTCCGGATAGGAGAGACCGCAATGACCCTGGTATTGGGAGGAACAGGATTACGCTCGGCTGGTGGCGGAGCGGGTCAACGCGCTTGGCGATTATCTGCGGGCCCGGCGTGAGCAGCTGCGGCCCGAAGACGTCGGGTTGGTGGCCGGCTCACGGCGAAGGGTAGCGGGCTTGCGCCGTGAGGAGCTGGCACTGCTGGCCGGGATCAGTGCCGATTACTACCTGCGCCTCGAACAGGGCCGCGACAAAAACCCGTCGGCCCAGATACTCGACGCGCTCGCGCGGGCGCTGCGACTCGACATCAAGGCCACCGAATATCTCCACCAGATCGCCAACCCGTCGACGGCACGACGCGATTACACGGGTGCCGAGGCGATGCCCGAGGGTACGCAGGAGCTGATCGATCAGTTCCCGATGCCTGCGATCGTGGCCAGTCGGTGCCTTGACGTGTTGGCGGCCAACGCTGTCGCCCAGGCCCTGTCGCCAGGCTTCGTGCCAGGGACGAACTTCCTTCGGTGGCGGCTGTTGGAACCCGCTGCCCGCGAGCTCTATGTCGATTGGGATGAAGCGACAGAGGTCGCAGTCAGCGGGCTGCGTGAAGCGGCTGGCGGCGATCCCGACGATCCGCGCTTACCGTTGTTGATCGACGAATTGTCCGCCGCCAGTGCACGATTCAGAGAATTGTGGGCACGCGCGGATGTTGGCTACCGGGTAGGCGTCCTCCACATGCGCCATCCGAGGGTGGGCGACTTGTACCTGCACCGCTACCGGCTCAACATCCCGCACTCCGGCGGACAGCACATGCTGATCTATCACGCTGACCCTGGCAGCGACTCGGCCAGAGCCCTCGAGGCACTTCGGCAGACCTGACGAAGGCTGTTCCCGCCACTACCAGGATCACCTGGGCCAGCTTGTGCATCGTGTTTCCGGAATCCGGAACACCTTCAGCGCGCTGATGGAGTGCGACATCGCACGAAAAGCGTTATGGAAACGGAGTTTCTCTTGTCCACCATTCACTTCCATCAGACCACCACGTCGACCCCAGAGCAGTTCGTCGCGGGACTCACCGACTTCGGACCAGGCCGCGAGAAGGTCTTTTCAAACAGCGCCGATTCCTACCTCAAGGTGCATCACCAGGGTGCCCGCGAGGCCGAGGTCACCGAGGGCTCAGGTGGTATATGGGAGCGTCTGCAATACGACTGGTCCGATCCCAACCACGTCAAGCTCACGACCACCGACTCGAACGTGTTCGGTGGCGCATCGGGCTACACCTACACGATGACCCGGCAGCCCAACGGAAAGACCGACGTCGACGTCGTCATCGTCCGCGAAGGCAAGAACCTCAAAGGGCGGGTGCTCTCGGGCGTACTCGGCACTGTCGGCAAGGGTTCATTGCGAAAGGCTTTCGTCAAGAGCGTCAAAGCCATCGAAGCGCGCGGCGCGGCAGTCTCGTAGGAAATTTCGAACCGTGTCGATGGAATCTCACGCCACCGAACGCAACCAATGGTTGCGCGTGTATCCGATTGCGCTCGGCCTAGGTGGTCTAGGCGGGGCGTGGCGTACGGCTGTCGGATTCGGCGCCCCCGGCTGGCCGGCAGTGAGCTTGGCGGCACTGTGCCTCGGCGTCTGGACGACGGTCACCGTCATGTACGTGGTGACGGGTCGCGGGGATCCACGGGCGTTCATCGCCGACTTGCGCCACCCGGACCAAGGCTTCGCGGTGGCCTACATTCCCTTGATTCCGCTGGTGCTCTTGGCGCAGGCCCCCCGCGCACGGACATTCAACGTCCTTGACCTTGCCGTTGCAGCGGTGTGGGCCATTGCGACGGCAGCGCTTGTGGCGCATTGGATCACGACGCCGCGGGAACGTCACGCCATCCATCCCGGCTTCTCGTTGCCCGTTATTGGCGGACCCTTCATCGCCTGTATTTCGTTGCAGGCCAACGGCTGGCATTCTCTCGCTCAGGCGAGCTTCGCCATCGGAGTGCTCTTCTGGACGATGTTCGGTACCTTGATCGTTGGCCGCCTGATGACCGAGGAACGCCTCAGCGACGCGCGCTTTCCCACGTTAGCGGTGTTGATGGTCCCCCCGGCCACTGCGAGCATCGCCTGGTTTGCGCTGAACGACAATCGGATCACCACGGTCGGCACCGGACTGGCGGGCGTGCTGGCCATGATGGCGCTCATCCAGCTGTTCATCCTTCCCGAGTACCTCCGCCGCCCGTTCACGATCTCCGCGTGGTCGTTCAGCTTCCCGTTGGCATCAACGGCGAACACCGTGTGCCACTGGGCGATTGCGGCACCTAATCCTGAGAGTCGGTTGCTCGCCTGGGTGACGCTGGTGATCGCCACCGTGGTTATTGGATTGCTCGCCGGCCTCACGATATGGAAGGGGTTGACGGTGCGCCGCCCGCCAAATCGATCCCGACAAACTCACCATCCCCGTCTTCGCGCGCTCGCTGATCTATGAAACAAAGACCGTTCGGGGGGTTTGGCTGTTCCGCTGGTTCACCGAGACCCCGAAGGATCGGATTGCTGTAGCGATCGACCGGACAATTCAGCTCGCCGACGGCGGCGCGTTGCGCGTGCCGGAGGGCCAGCCGATCCCCGTCGAAAAGTTCAGCGAAGCCGTCTATTTGGCCGAAGCCCCCGCGCACGGGGCCAAACCGCTGCTGGTGTTCGAACCGCTGTAGGCAGACATATCCGGCAAACCGGAGCTGACGGCCGCAGAGAAGATCGCCGATGCCCTGCCGAGCACCGCCGACGGCGAACAAGCGCCCGGACACGTTGGCCAGCCGCCGCGTCACGCGAAGCGCCGTCCGCCGACCGTTAAGTGAGGGCCTGGCGCTCGGTGATGAAGGTGGTGCCGCTGGTGTTTACCTCCGGTCAGGCAGTTCGGCGTACGCGATGCCGGTGAGGTTGCCTTGCAGGGCACGGATGGGGCGGTGACCGGATCCGTCCAGCGCCGCGATCCAAATGTTGCCGCCCAGGTCGGTGACGAACATCCGGTTGTGTTCTGGGTCTAACGCGATGCCGATGCCCTCCATCAGGTGCGTCGCCACGGTCTTGATCTCGCTCCTGCCGATATCGTCTAGCGGAGCCCGGTTGACGGTGTTGCCGTTCGGCGGGTCGCCACGGTCGGTCCAGTACAACGTCCTTGTGGTGTGGTCGATTTCGAGATCGATCGGCTCGGGCAGGTCTTTGAACACCACCTCGATATCGCTGCGGCGCGTCGCGGATTCGCCCGCCGGAACATCGATCCCTGCGCGCAGAATCCGGCCGAACCCGGCATCGCTCGGACCCTTCTGGGTCCAGTACAGATGCCCGCCAACGTGGTCGACGGTGACGCCGACACACCAGTTCGTCTCGTCGCGGCGGTCCTCGTCGCCGTCCCCGGCCTGCACCAACGTCTCGACGTTCGACCCGTCCAGGTCGCAGCGCATCACTCGCATTCCTTCGCGGTCACCCCAGTACAACTTGCGGCCATCCAGGTCCAGATGAAGCTGCTTGGGGGTGTAGGTGCCTCCGCTCGGGACGATGGTGGTGCGGTCGTGCCCGTCGAGGTCTGTCCGCTCGATCGAGCCGTCGTTGGCCGACGGCACCCCCATGTTGGTCCAATAGATATGCCCGGCCGCCACGTCGACTGCGATACCGTCGGGGACCCGGCAGCCGGCGACAATGACCGTCTTACCGGAGCCATCGGGATTGATCGAGAACAGTCGGCCGCCGCTGGCTTCGAGCACGAACAGTTTCTCACTGAGGGTTGTCATCGTTGGTCCTCTCGGTTTGAACAGCTTGGGATTCGAGACGTTCGTCATGGAGACGAGTTGAGCGTGATGCCAAAACAGCAGCGCTCAGTGATGTGGCACGCATGTAGTCCGCGACGACGAATGTTATTGGCGTCATTGACAACACGCCTCAGCATGGTTGCTCCTACCCGAGGGGTGGCTGGTGCTTGGCTCGCGTGGCGATCAAATCGCACAGCATCTCGTCACGATGCGCGGCGAGCTGGTCGATCGACTGGCCGTCCGCTTCTTCGAGGACACCTTTGATGATCTGTTGCTGAAGCTCCGGGGTGAGGACGGGGTTTCCGAGCCCCGGCCACCCGGCCGCCATACGCGGCATCAGGGTATCCATGAAATGCTGGATCCCGCCCTGACCGCCGCCGAGGTGCCACAGCAGATTGGGACCCATGACGCCCCAACGCAATCCGGGCCCCCACGACACAGCGTCGTCTGCGTCGGCGACGTCGAGCACGCCCTCGCTGATCAGATAGACCACCTCCCGGTAGAGCGCCGACTGGATGCGGTTCGCGACGTGGCCCGGCAGCTCCTTCTTCAGATGAATGGGCTTCTTTCCGATCGAGGCGTAGAAGTCCATCGCGTCATAGACCGTCTCTGGGTCGGTCTTCGCCCCGCCCACGACCTCGACTAGGGGGATGATGTGTGGCGGGTTGAAGGGGTGGCCGATGACGGTTCGCTCCGGACGCCGGCATTGGGCCTGCATGACGCTCATCGTGATGCCTGACGAGCTCGAGGCGATGATCGCGTCGGGCGGCGTCCCCTCGTCGATGTCGGCGAACAGTTTGACTTTCAGTTCTGGACGCTCGGGCGCGTTCTCTTGGACGAAGTCAGCGTCGGCGAGGGCCGCCGACAGGTCCGAGGTGAACTTCAAGCGATCCGGGGAGGCTCCGGGGGCGAGACCCAGCGTCGTCACGGCATCCCATGCGCCCTCGACGTAGGACCGCAGCGCCGCGTCTGCGCCCGGAGCCGGATCGGTGGCCGTCACATCGAACCCGTGGGCAAGGTAGTGCGTCGCCCAACTCGCACCGATAGTTCCTGTACCGACAATTGCAATGCGCTCCAATGGCTTTGGCAGTGTCATGACTGTTGACTCCTTTAGTTGGTCGGTCTGTTAGCGCCCGTGCCACACGGGTGCACGCTTTTCGGCGAACGCCAGGGCGCCTTCGCGGGCGTCCTCGCTGTCCAGCAGGCCGGACGCGCTCTCGGCCTGGCGCTTGAACGCCTCGACGTCATTCAGGCCCTGCGTTTCCCGCAGAACCTGCTTCACCCTCGCCAACGCAAGCGGTGCATTCACAGCGATACGCTGAGCAAGCTCCTGCGCTCCGGCCAATGCCCCGCCTGGTGAAGTCAGTTCACTGAGAAGGCCGTACTGGTTGGCGTCGATAGCCGAAATCGGCTCGCCGGTCAGCAGCACCTTCAGAGCGACGTGGTAGGGGAGTCGCTGCGGCAGGCGGATCACGCCGCCCTCGCCTGCGATGAGCCCCCTCTTCACCTCGGTCAGCCCGAATTTCGCGTTGTCCGCCGCGACGATCAGGTCGCAGGCCAGCGCCATTTCGAAGCCACCGCCTAATGCCCATCCCTCGACGGCCGCGATTAGCGGCTTGCGGACCACTGCCTGGGTGAGCCCGCCGAATCCACGACCGGGAAGGATCGGGGTCTGTCCCCGCGCGAACGCCTTCAAGTCCATGCCTGCACTGAACGTCCCGCCGGCGCCGGTGAGTACCCCAACCGCCAGCGTCGGATCCGCGTCAAGGACATCCAGCGCGGACGCGAGATGCTCTGCGACGTCGCGGCTGACTGCGTTCTTCTGCGCCGGACGGTTGATGGTGATCGTCAGCACTGAATGATAGCGGTCGGTGAGCACCAAATCCGTCGCTACTTCGGTTGTGGTCATCTCGCGGTCTCCTGTTCTGCGGCAAAGGGAATCGCCTTCTGCTCCCGTAGCTGGTTGATTTCATCCGCGCTGAATCCCAGATCTGCGAGGACTTCGGTGTTGTGCTCGCCGTGCTCGGGTGCGCCCTGGGACGGCGCCCTTGGTAGCCCGCGCAGAGTGATCGGATTGTTGACCGTGAACTCCAGGTCTCTGGCGCCTTCGATCGGCACGACGATGTTGGCCGCGCGCAACTGCGGATCCTTGGCCGCCTCTTCGGGCGTTTTGACAACGCCGTAGGGAATGCGGGCCTCGTCGAGCACCTTCTTCCAGTGCGCCAACGGCTGCTTCCTGAACTCCGCGTCGAGTAGGTGGGCCAACTGTGAGGCGTGCTGACCGATGGTCTTCGGGTCGGCGAAGCGCGAGTCGGACAACAAATCAGACCGCCCGATCGCTTTGGCCAATGCCGGCCAAGCCGACTGCCTGGCGGCCAGCATGAACCAACGGTCGTCCTGGCTTTGGTACGGGTTGGTCATCGCGTTCACCGGCGCAGTGCGGTCGTGCAGCTCGTACGGCTTGCCGCCCGCAAGCGCCGCCGACACCAGAGTTCCTGTCGCCCATACTCCGGTCGCCAACAAAGAGGTGCCGACATTGGCACCCCGCCCTGTGCGTTCCCGGTGGTACAGCGCGGTCGTGATCGCGGCGTAAATGGCGGTGGCCGTGGTGTAATCGCCGCTACCCCATGGCGGCGACGTCGGTGCGGCACCCGCGTCGCGGGTCGACGCCAGCAGCCCGCTGCGTGACCAAAACGCGGTCAGGTCGAACCCTGGCAGTCTGGCATCCGGTCCGGCATCCCCGAACCCGGTGATGTCGGCGTAGATGATCCGCGGATTCCAGCCCGACACTTCCTCATAGCCCAAATGCAAGGCCTCGCGGGTGCCGTGCGGGTAGTTGGTGATCAATACGTCGGCCCATTCGACCAGACGCTTGAGGATCTTCGTCCCGCCTTTTGACTTCAGATCGATCGCCATGCCGCGTTTGTTGCGATTTGCCAAATGCCAGCTGTAGTTTCCCGGGGCCGCGGGGCTTGGTGGCACCGAGCTCAGCAGTCGCTGCGGGTCGCCCATTCCTGGTGGCTCGACCTTGATGACGTCCGCACCGAAGTCGGACAGCATCGTCGCTGCAGCTGGGGCCGCGATGAAGCTCGCTATTTCAACGACTTTCAGGCCGCCGAACACGGATTGCTCTGTCTGCTTTGCCATTTCCATCACCTCTAAACGAATGCGCTAAGGCCGGTGATGGATTTGCCGACGATCAGCGTCTGCATCTCGCGGGTTCCCTCGTAAGAGTAGAGCGCCTCGGAGTCGGCGACAAACCGGCCGATGTTGTAATCGAGCACGATGCCGTTGCCGCCGAACAATTCCCGCGCCCAGTGCACGGTCTCACGCATTCGCACCGTGCAGTAGGCCTTCGCCAGCGCGGACTGTTCATCCCGGTACACACCCGCTTGCTGCAGCTGGGCCAGCCGCGTCATCATCCCGGCGCACGCCGTGGCGTTGCCGAGCATCTTGACAAGCAGGTCCTGAACCATCTGGAACTTGCCAATCGGACGGCCGAATTGAGTGCGTTCCTCGGCGTACTGCAGTGCGAGCTCGTACGCGGCGAACTGCACCCCTACCGCCTGCCACGCCACACCGCTGCGCGTCCGACGCAGAATTTCCGCCGTGTCCCTGAACGAGTTCGCGTTCTGCAGCCGATTGGCCTCAGGAACCCGGCACTCATCGAGCATGATGTCGGCGTTCTGCACGATCCGCAGCGCGAATTTGTTCTCTATCTTCGTCGCGGTGAGCCCAGGCGTGCCCCTCTCCACCACGAAGCCCAGCACCCGGTTCGTCTCGACATCGCGGGCCCACACCACCACGAGATCCGCGAACGTGGCGTTCCCGATCCAGCGTTTGGCACCGTCGAGAATCCACTCGTCGGCCTCGCGGCGGGCGGTGGTCTCCATGCCGCCTGCCACGTCGGAGCCGCCGTGCGGCTCGGTCAACGCGAACGCGCCGATCTTCTCGAAACGGCTCATCGCGGGCAGCCAGCGGCGCTTCTGCTCCTCGGATCCGCAGGTGAGGATCGCGCCCATCGCCAACCCCGAGTGCACTCCGAAGAACACCGAGAGCGACGGATCGGCATGCGCCATCTCCATCGCGGTGATGCCCGTCATCAGGTTGCTTGGCGCGGGCTCCGACGAATCGGGGTCGGCCCAATCGAGCAGACCCAGCTTCGCGAAACCCTTGACGAGCTCATGCGGGAACTCCGCCCGTGCCCAATAGTCGTCGACGATTGGTGCAGCCTCAGTGCGGAAGAAGTCGCGGATACGGGCGACCTTTTCGCGCTCTGAATCTGACAGAAGCTCCTCGTAGGCGTAGAAATCGGCCGGCAGTAACCCCGACTCCAGGTAGGACTGGTGCGTAGCCGGCAGGTCCACTTTGACGGTCATGGTGTCCTCTCTTGATCGTGTCTCTTGAGCCATGCATCCACCATCGGGCCGTTGCCGATGGCTACGGGATGCCGCGTTGATCCCGGGTACTGGCAGGGCATAGGCTCCAGCCGTGGTGCCGAAAGGCAACGCGCTGGGGGATTTCCTGCGTGCGCGGCGGGACCAGGTTCGTCCCGAGGATGTCGGGTTGGTTCCCGGCGGGCATCGCCGCGCGCCTGGTTTGCGTCGCGAGGAGCTGGCAATGCTCGCCGGCATCAGCGCCGAGTACTACCTGCGACTCGAGCGGGGCCGCGCCCAACATCCGTCCCCCCAGATTCTCGAGGCCCTGGCTCGGGCGCTGAAGCTGGACGCCAAAGCCAGGAACCATCTTTACGACTTGGCAGAGCCGACCGAGCCGGACACCGGAGAGGTGGACGCAGGGATTCGGCCGTTGGCCGAGCTAGTCGATCAGTTCTTGATGCCGGCCCTCGTTGCCAATAGGTATCTGGACGTCGTGGCGGCGAATCCGCTCGCGCGCGCGCTGTCACCCGAGTTCACACCGGGGCAGAACTTTCTGTGCTGGCGCTTATTAGATCCCGCTGCCAAGAAACTCTATGTCGATTGGAACGAGGCGACTGATTCCGCGGTGAGTGGATTTCGCGAATTCAGCGGTCTGTGTCCGCTGGGGGATCCTCGCCTCAAGGCGTTGCTCGCTGAATTATCTGCTGCCAGTCCACGATTCAGGGAACTGTGGGGACGCGCGAACGTCGGTTACCACCGCTCGGGAATCCACCAGCTGCGTCATCCCCAAGTCGGTGAACTATTCCTGTACCGGAACCGGCTCAACGCACCCGGTTCCAGTGGGGACCACGTGATCATGTATCCCGCCGAGCCCGGCAGTCCCTCCGCGACAGCATTGGAGAAATTGCGCTCTCTGTCCAATTAACGACGACGAACCTTCAAATCATCGGGTCTACAGTGTCATTGGGTGAATGCTCGATCGGGTGATACGGCGCTGTGGCGATGTCGCTGACGACCGCACATCCACAATGCCGGCGGGCAACATCTGCTCATTTAGCACCCCTTCAGCGACGATCAAGCGACCGGTATCGCAGCTCCAGCCCGTCGAGTACCGCCCGCAGACCCGTGTCGAAGGCCCTCCGATCGACACGCTGCTGCCGTGTGGCGAGCAGGTGGGCACCATCGAGGTGCGGGTAGCGGTTGCTGTACACGGCGGCGTCGGTGGGGAAGGCCGAGGCGAACGACCCGAGCGCCGAGCCAAGCACGAAGTAGCGCACGACCGCACCGACGCTGATCGCCTCGCGGCGTGGCCAACCCGCCGAAACCAATCCGCCGAACACTTCGTTGGCAATCCGCAGCGCGTTCGGGCGGCGACCCAAACCCGCCGCCAGGACGGGCACGATGTTGGGGTGCGCGGCGATCGCGTCTCGATAGGTCCGGGCCCATTTCTCCAGCGCGGCACGCCATTGCAGATTCTCTGCGCTCAGTTCGGCGAACATCGATGTGTCCACGCTGGCCAGCACCGTATCGACCACGTCGTCCAGCAATTCATCCTTCGTGCCGACGTGGTTGTAGAGGGAGGGTCCCGCCACACCAAGCTCAGCGGCCAGCCGCCGGGTCGACAGCGCTTCCAAGCCCTCAGAGTCCGCCAGCGCCAGAGCGGTCGACACGATCGCCTCGCGGCTCAACAGCGGGTTCGCTGGACGTCCCACCTCGCCCCCTCACGCTCGTCACCACCCAGCCGCCAAGTTACCTTGCACCGCTAGTTTTCGCTCCGCCGCGGGGCCGTGGCATGGATCACGTTGTTAAACTACCACCGCTAGTTTAATCTGATTCCAAGCCGGGCGGTAGCCGAAATGGCCTCGACGTGAAGCATCTTCGCCTTGCCCCGGCCAAATCCTCATGCCGGTGGGCAGTCACCGGTCTTCAGCAACAGGAGGTGGCCGATGCGCCGCACCATCTTTAACGACGACCACGACGCGTTCCGCAAAACCCTGCGGGCGTTCATCGAAGCCGAGGTCGTCCCGGTGTTCGACGAATGGTTCGACGCGGCGCAGGCGCCGCGCGAGGTCTACTACAAACTGGGCGAATTGGGCCTGTTCGGAATCGAGGTGCCCGAGGAATACGGCGGCGCCGGCGAGGAGTCGTTCAAGTACCAGGCGATCGTGACCGAGGAAGTCGCACGCGCCGGCGTGGCGTTGGGCGGTAGCGGTGTGCATGTCGGGCTGTGCCTGCCTTATCTGAAGGCATACGCGACAGCCGAACAGAAGCAGCGTTGGTTGCCGGGGTTCGTCACCGGCGAGATCATGTTCGCGATCGCCATGACCGAGCCCGGCACCGGATCCGACCTGGCGGGCATGAAGACCACCGCCAAGTTGTCCGAGGACGGCACGCATTACGTGCTCAATGGCGCTAAGACCTTCATCACCGGCGGCGTGCACGCGGACCGTGTCATCGTCTGCGCGCGCACCGCCGCGCCCAAGCCCGACGATCGTCGTTTCGGTATTTCGCTGTTGGTGGTGGACACCAAGTCCGAGGGGTACAGCGTGGGCCGCAAACTCGACAAGCTTGGCCTGCGTACGTCCGACACCGCCGAATTGTCATTCACCGACGTCAAGGTTCCGGTTGAAGACCTACTCGGCGAGGAGAACCAGGGCTTTGCCTACCTCGGCCAGAATCTCCCGCAGGAACGGTTAGGCATCGCGATCGGAGCCTACGCCCAGGCCAAGGCTGCCGTCGCGTTCGCCCACCAATACGTCGCGGAGCGAACAGTTTTCGGCAAGCCTGTGGCGACGTTCCAAAACACGAAGTTCGAACTGGCCGCATGCAAATCCGATGTCGATGCCATGGAGGCAGTCGTCGACCGCGCGCTGCAGGCCCACGACGACGACGAGCTCAGCGCGGCCGAGGCGGCTTCGGCCAAGTTGTTCTGCACAGAGACCGCCGCCCGGGTGATCGATCGTTGCCTGCAGCTGCACGGCGGCTACGGGTACATCAACGAATACCCCATCGCCCGCCTGTACGCCGACAACCGCGTTCAGCGAATCTACGGTGGCACAAGCGAAGTCATGAAGATGATCATCGCCAAGGACATGGGTTTGTGATGGCGAACCAGATCGTGGACACCGGGCGCGCACTGGGCGCCGTCGGCTTGAGTACCGCCCGCAAACTGCCGTTGGCCGGTCAAATCTTCGGTTCAACGCCGCGGCTCCCCCTCAACGGCCGCGTCGTGTTCATCACCGGGGCGGCTCGCGGTATCGGTGCCGAAGTCGCTCGCCAGGCTCACTCGCGAGGAGCGCGTGTCGCGCTGGTCGGTCGTCGACTGAAACCTTTGCAGCAGTTGGCGTCTCAGCTAGGTGACGGCGCGGCGGCATTCCAGGCCGACGTAAGCGATCTGGATGCGCTCCAGCGCGCCGCCGACGCCACCGTCGCGAGGTTCGGCGGCATCGACGTCGTGGTCGCCAACGCCGGCATCGCGCCGCCTTCCGAACCCATCCTGACCATCGATCCCGCGGAGTTCGAGCGGACTGTCGACATCGACCTGCTCGGGCAGTGGCGGACGATCCGCGCCACTCTGCCCGCGGTGATCGAGCGCCGCGGCCACGTTCTCGTCGTCGCGTCGATCTATTCGTTCGTCAATGGCGCGCTCAACGCGTCGTACGCCGCCAGCAAGGCAGGGGTTGACCAGCTCACCAGGGCGCTGCGGGTCGAACTCGCCCATCATGGTGCCACTGCCGGTGTGGCGTACCTCGGCTTCGTCGACACCGACCTGGTGGGCGATGTGTTCGAACAGCAACAGGTTGCCGAGGCGCGCGCGATCATGCCCACATTCGTCACCAAACCGATCCCGGTGACCAAGGCGGGCCGTTCGCTGGTTGACGGCATCGAATCCCGTGCCGCAACAGTGACGGCGCCGGGCTGGATCCAGCCGTTGCTGCCGTTGCGCGGCCTTGCCGGGCCGCTGATGGACGAATTCATGCTCGCCAACGCCGGGTTGTCCCGCGCGATCCGCAGCGCGGAGCGGGTGCCACGATGAGCCTCATCGCGCCCCAGGATGCGGCCTTCTTGTTGGGTGAGACGCCGGCGCAGCCCACGCACGTCGCTGGGCTCGCCATCTACGAATTGCCGCCGAACGCCGGCCGAGACTACGTCGGCGGGTTGTATCGAGAGCTGCTGAGGCCCTGGGTGACCCACGAAGCCGAGAATCGCTAGTCGATCGCGCCGATCATCCTGTTGGCGTCGCTTCGGCACTGGTGCTTCCACCGGCCGGCACATCTCGGTGGCCATCTCCCTATAGACCCGGTAGCCGAAATCAGGCCGATAACCATGGATCTCGGGAGTGTTGAGTAGGGGGGCAACGAGCGATGACCGTGCCGCCCGTTGCAATTGACGCCGCTAGTTGTCGACAGTGACGCAGGGGTTGCGTAATCGTCCCAATCCTTCGATGGTGGAGTGGATGACCGATCCTGCGGTCAGGAATCGCGGTGGTGTGCGCGAGTGGACCACCTCGCGCAGTTCCTGAACCAGCTTGACCGCATCGGGGCGGAAGTCGTTCAGGAATTCCCCGACAGCTGCGTACCAATAGCGCCCGGCAAGGACAGCGCAGACCTTTCTGCGCTGGCCACCGGCTGATCACGCGCCATTGCAGTGCAGGTTCGGTCAGATCAAGGCTGTTCGTCGCTTGCAAGGCTGCGTCGTGCCCGCTGCGGATCGCGGCCTCGAACCCAACGCACCAGACCCCGTCGTCAAGGTCCGCCCGGGCGAACACGATTCTGAAACGCGGCCTCGACGCTGACGCGGTTCGAGGAGTCAATTCGATGAAATCGCACATCTTCATCGGGGGCCAAATCTGGTTGGCCATTCGATGGGCGGCTACTTGGCTGTCGAGTTGCATATCAATAAACCGGGCCCGTGTAACCCGACCGCATATCTCCTCACCGAAGCCTCAATACGGACAAGAAGATAAGGGATACGAACATGAACATCACCAAACCGGCGTTGTCGTCAACACTTCTCGCCCTAGTGGCGGGCGCCGCGATCGCGGTCGCTGTGCCCGCCACCGCGGCCAACGTCACTCCCGGTCCTGTGATCGCCGGACCCACCGCCGCGGGCGCGGCGGCCACCGCACCCGCCGGCCAGGTGGGCGGACCTGTGGCCTTACCGCCTGGCGGCCCCGTCACCGTGCTACCCGAGGCCGCGCTCGGCGGTGGTGCGAATCCGTACGTGCCCTACGGCACCGACCCCCTCGTGCCGTTCGGCGCGTGGACCCCATGACGCTCGAGCAACAAGCATTCGAGATGCGCTGTGCGACATCGTGTCACCACGAGCGGAAATTCGTCGACAATATGGGGGGCAGCGCTGCTCACTTCAGCGCGCTGCCTGCGCGCCACTGGTCCCAGGGGATGGTCCAGTCGCCGTTCTGAGCGAGCGTCAACGGTGGTCCGCCCGTGTTTCGGACTTCGACGACATCGCCGGGAATCGAGAAGTCGTAGAACCATTTCGCGTTGTCGCCGTTGAGATTCAAGCAGCCGTGGCTGGTGTCGGTGTTGCCCTGCGCCCACACAGTCGCGTCGAGCTGGTGCAGATAGATCCCGTCGGTGCTGATGCGCGTCGCGTAGTTGATGGTTTCCCGGTATCCCAGCCGCGAGTTCTTCGGCAGGCCGAAGGTGGAGGAGTCCATCACCACCGGATTGCCCTTGTCGAGGACCGTGTAGATGCCCGGCGGCGTCCAGAACGACAGAGTCCGACCATTTACCTGCTCGGTGCCGCCCATGCCCATCGACGTGGGCATCGTGCGCACGAGTGTGCCGTTGCGGTACACGCTGACCTGATGGGTGTGATCGTCCGCGATGGAAACGTGAGACTCACCGATCGTGAACTTGACGTGTTCATCCTGCTGTCCGAACACGCCTTGGGCTAGCTGGATTCCGTAGATCTTCGCATCGACGTTCACCGTCGTGCCCGGTGTGTAGTAGTGCTCCGGGCGCCAGTGCACGTTCTGGTCGTCGACCCAATTCCAGGCACCCGATACCGCGGGGGTGCCCGCGACGACCAGCCGCCGCTCGGCCTCGGCCTTGTCGGTGATCGGTTCGTCGAAGTGCGCCACGATGACAACGCCCACTCCGTAGGTGGCGCCGTCGGCCAGCGCCGCCTCCGAGGCGGTCTGAAAGGACACCTTGGTCTGGTTGGGTGGGGTCAGTGTGGAGAACGAAACTGGTTGCGTCACGGCCTTGCCGCCGGGCCCGCGGCTGGTGATGGTGATCGTGTAGGTGCGCCCGTAGCCCAGCGGCACGACGGGATGCCAGAACTTCGCGTCGGGGGTGAGTACGCCGTCGACTGGCTTGCCGGCGTCGTTGACCATCGCCACGTCGGTCAGCGTCCCGGTCTGTGCACTGATCGACACCGGGGCGATCGGGTCGACATCCTGGGCGCCAGGCGCGGGCTCGATCTTGAGCGCGGCGGGCTCAGCCGGGTCGGATGGGGGCGCGCTCGCGGGCAGCGATCCCTGGGCACAGGCACCCAGCATTACGACCAGGCTCATAGCAAGAAATAGTGCGAACAGTCCCGACGCGATATGGCGAAACATCCTGTGCGCCTGGCAAGTAAGCCATTGCAGCCTGTGCGCAGCCATGTCACGCTCCCGTCCCCCCGACCATCGCCTCGGTGGTCTGCTCGGGTACATGCCCGCGCCGAGGTGGGCCTAATCGACGGGCCGGCTCGTGCCCGCGGCCAGCGACCGTATCGCCTGCGTACTAGTGCAATGCGGATCGAACGCCAAATGCTATGCCCGGCATCGTTCGTAGGCGTTGATGAAACCCTGTTCCGTTGGCTCCGGCCGGTAGGTGCGTACGGTGCAGCCGCCGAGGGTGACGGCAACGGGGCCGGTAGTGCGAGCGTTGTAGTCGCGGTGCCCTTGCAGCTGATCGGTGGCGGTGTAGAGAAGCGGCGCAGGCAGCGTAGCGACGGTCGGTAGGTGTCGCGCGGCAAGCGCCAGCGCGGTCGCGGGGTCGTGCGAGAAGACCTGCTCTGAGATCCAGACCGGCGGTACCTGGGGCGCGTTGATCGTCATCGCGTCGGCGTGCGCAATGGTTTGGTCGGCGTTGAGCACGCTCCACACCTGCAGTTCCTGGCCTGTCGGGAAACGTTGAGAGGCGGTGATCTGCGCGGAGCCTGCGTTGCCGCTCGTACTGACCGTCCATGTACCACTGGACAATTGGGGGAATTGGGCACCGAGGCCGGTGATTGCGGCGCCGACTGCCGTGTAGCCGGCATCGGGCATGTCGATGACGCCGAAGCTGGGATGCCCGCGGTCGGGGTGCGCCGACCCGTCCGCAGAGTGTTCAACCGCGGCACGCAAAGTAACCGTGGCGCCGGGGAATTCGTGACGCAACCCGACCCAGTCGCGGGCCTGCGCCACGATCTGAGCGGTGTTGGCGACCACGCGTTGTCCACTGTCGACCGCGAAGAGGTCCGCGCCGTGCCGCACGTCGAGTTCGGTGTCGTAGCCGCCGTAATCAACGGCGCGTAGTCCGTCCAGGTAGCGGGCGGCGACAGCGCCGACCTGTTCGGCGGTCGCGGCGTCGCTGACGTCGACCGTGAGCCAGAAATGAACGTTGCCCTCCGCGTAGCGATCGGCGAAGTCGGTATTGGCGCCTGCCACCCCCGGCAGAGCCCGGATCTGCTGAGTGAGTTTCTCGGCGTCGGCCCGGCGATCGGCTGGTGCCTGATGGCAGCCGATCAGTGTCAGTGCGACCGCGATCACCAGGCAGCTGACTCTCCACCACGCGCGGATCGCGACGGACTGGGCTTGCGGCGTCATTCGGTGGCAAGTGGCATCAAGAAGGTGCCGACGTCGTAGGCGGCCATCAACATTCCCTTCGCCTGTTTCGATGATGGTCCGATCGGCAACGATCGCGTCCAGCTGGTCAGATGTAGTACTTCTCGTTGCCAGTCGGGTATCCACCTCCGGCGGTGGCGATGTGGACGTGGTCGTAGTGATTGGCGGTTTCTGAGCCCATTTCGGGCATGTACTGGCCCGACTTCGGTCCCAGGTAGATGGCATGCCGCCAGATCACGTGGTCGAGGTTCCATCGTTGCGCGTTGGCCAACGCGAAGCCGGCGATCTGGTTGCCGAGGTCGATGCCTGCTGGGGAGTCGTGGTCGGGAATCATCACATCGATCGCCAACCCGTTGGGGTGCCATTTCAGCGCGTCCTGGCGCCAGCCGCCGATCGTGGTGATCTGGGGAAATAGCACGCTGATGGCTCGTGCCACCCGAATCGTGTCGACCTGCAGCCCATTTTCGGGCGCGACGCCGGCCGGCAGCTCGAAGGGCATGGCCGTGGCCGTGGGGGCGGGCGCATTCGCCGCCAACTGCGCGGCCTCGGCGGCAGAGGCGATCTGAGGTGCGCCCGGCCAAGGTGCCGGTCCCGCTGCATCGGCGCTCGGAGCCGCCGCGCCCGGTGGTGGTGCCGGGTTCGCCGCAGCGGCGGTCGAGATCGCGGCGCAGCACGATTGCTCGGCGTGGGAAGCAGACTGTGATTCTTGCGCGTACACCATGCCGCCAGCGAGTGTCAGCGACGCGGCAAGCGCCAGCCAACGGCCACGGCCGTTAGCCAACAGGTTTCGACGCACGATTTGCGATTTTACTGCGACCGTTGATGCAGTTCGTGCATCTCCAAGATTCTCGTTGAGGTTGATCCGCGGCTCAACGCCGAGACCAGGCAGTAATCAATGCTGGCAGCATGGCCATCCCATCTGCGGTGGCGATTTCGTTGCACAGGGTGGATTGCAGAGTCTCGAGGTCGGCGAGCCGACCGTCAACGTCGCCGGGTCGTTCGGCGAACGGCCGCATGAGTCGCCATGAGTTAGCAACGTAGGCAGCGTGTTCGGTGTCCTCGGCGGTGCCGACCGGTGCGCTGATGGTCAGTGTCGGTGCGGCTAAGCCCGCGCGCCGGAAGAGCCGATGCAGCGTGGTACCGAACTGCGGGTCCAGCCCGGCGCCGCGGAACGCGCTTGCGATTGCCTCGGTCGCGGTCTCCCATGTTGGTAGCCACGGAACGCTGCGCGCGGCCGTCACGTCGAATTCGCAGAATGCGATTACGCCCCCGGGACGCACCAAGGTGGCGAGCCGCCGCAAAGCCGCGACCGGGTCGGGAAGGTGCATGAGGATGAGCCGTCCGATGACCGCGTCGACGGGTTCATCGGGCGTGATGTCGTCGACGGCGCTGCGCTCGAATGAGACAGTGGTGACCCTGTTTTCGGCGGCCCGTTGACGTGCTAGTGCCACGATGTCGGGGGAGGCGTCGATCCCGATCACCCGGCCTGTGGGTCCGACCAGGCGCGCTGCGATGAGTGATACGTCGCCGGGTCCGCACCCAATGTCCAGCACGCGCATCCCGGGCTCAAGACCCGCAACGCGCAGCGCCTGATCGGTGGGCTGCTCGTAGAGGTGCGCCTGTAGCCGCAGCCGCTGAACTTCCGCGTCGGCGTGACCGAGCAGGTAGGACGTTGTCGTGCCAGATAGCGGGTTGCGCCCCAGCGACGCCGCGTCGAGAGCGGAGATGTCGTGGTGATCAACCATTGCTGTGGCCTAAGCGTTTTGCCGGGCTATTCGGTACGCGAGACGCTGACGCGTCAGCGCTAGGTGAGTACTGGACGCAGACCAAGGAAACATCGACGGTGATGATCGCGAGGCGTTGGTCAGCGGTGCCATCTTCGCCGCGCCGGTAGATGCGGCGACGGGTTGGGAACACGAAGTTGTCGAACGTCTTGGAGTCGTCCGTGTAGTGCGCGACCGGAGCGCTGCCAGTGACATCGGGAGCGTAGTCCATCCGGCGCAGCATGAAGTGCTCGTCGTAATAGAAGACCTGATCGGAATTGTGGTTGGCGTTGCTCGACGGAAAGTGCACTGCGAGGCGCCGCCAGGTTTCGTCGCCTTCCCGCCATGGGTCGATTTCGCTGACCTGTACGCCGGGGTAGGTGAAGCTGAACGGCTGGGTGAAGTAGTTCCAGTTTGCGGCGCTGGTGAAGTAAGCGGCCTGGATCGCATCCCACTTCGTGGTTTGCAGGTCAAACGGGGGAAAGCTCGACCGCGGATCGGTGCGCTCCTCAACGACGGTGCCGTTACGGGTTTGGATGGCAAGCCGTTCTGGATCCACGTCGAATACTGAACAGTGATCAGGCCCAGGAAAGGCTGTCGTCGTGATGTGTTCGCGGTGGGCGTCCATCGAGACCGTCAGTGTGGACGCCAGGTTCGGCCAGCCTCTAGGTGCCCAAAATGGCCCTCCCACTGCGATTTCGGCGGTGACTGTGGTGACGTGGGTCCAGTTCGCCAGCCTGCCGTGGGCGTCCAGCACATTATCGAGAAGCTCGCTGCTCATCTGTATCTCCTTAATTGGGCGGTGTATTAGGGGGCGGTGTTGCAATAGTGGCAATGGATTGCTTGATGAGACCGGCGACCTCGTCGGGTTGATCCCATTGGGGCCAGTGGGATGCGCGATCGATCAGGTGCACTTCAGAGTTCGTGAATAGAGCGCTGATGTGTTGTGCCACATCAGGGGTCAGATTCGGATCATCGCAGCCGAATATCACCGACACCGGCACCTGGACGGTCTGTAGTAGGGCGGATGCGATCACAGCATCCTGCCGGTCTAGCGCCGCGGGAAGACCGCGGGTCCATGACCGGATTTCGGCGAGCGCATCGGATTGGCTGTTGTCGCCGAAAAATTGCGGCACGATTGAGCAGGCGCCGATGCCGTCTGGGGGAAGGCTGCCATCGAGGCCGAAGCGACGGCCGGTATAAGCCAATAGCCACAACCTCTGGCTGGGGTCGTTAACGAGAGCGTCGGTTAACGGTTTCAACGCGGGATCGGCCATCAGAGCTATCATTTCGGGTAACCGAAGGTTCGGCTGACGCCCGTAGTAAGTGTTCAGCAATACCAGCCGGGCAACGCGATCCGGGTGGGCCAAGGCGAACTCGACGGCTTCCGGTCCCGATGCGTCATGTCCGACCAGCACCGCCTGCTCGAGTTGTAGGGCGTCGCAGACGGCCAGGAGCTCTTGTTGACGGCTGATGGCGCTCGACTCTCCCGAATCGCGCCGGCTTGATCGCCCGTAGCCGATCCAGTCGAATGTCACCACCCGCTGCGGGTCGAGTGGACCGATGAGCCGGGCGTAGATACGGGAGTCGTCGGGAAATCCGTGCATCGCCACGATCGCCGGAGTGCGGCCTGGATGGTCGCGCACATACAATTGACCACCGTCGTAGTCGAGGAGTCGTTCGGTTGGTTCATCCATGGTGCTGGCCTTCGTTGTGGCGGCGTCGATCTCGTTAGGTTTGCTCGAGTTCGACGGGCACCGGCAGTATGAGTAGCGACAGCAGTTCGGCGAGCTTGGCATCGAGCAGGCGGCCCACCTCGGTGATGCGGGGATCTCCAAAGCTGGCGAACCGTGTCGAGGGTTGGTCGATGCTGAAATGGGTTGCGCCGGAAGAATCCTCATAGATCGCGGTGCGCAGCGGGGCATAGAGCATGACCGCCGGGTTGTGGCGATACATCGTCTCCACAACCACGTTATTGCCCATCATGTAGGTCATCACTCGGGTCTTGTGCCCCAGTAGCCGCATCATCGGTGTGGGATCCAAGGACCAAAACCGCGCAAACGTGTGCGGTGTGTGTTCGGCGGTGTAGCGCACGACTTCGTCCAGGTCGCCCTTTTCCAGCAGGGCTCTCAGTTCAGCTGACCCGATATCGGGGACAAGTGTCTCGTAGCGTCGGCACAGATCGTCGAAGCCGCTATCGGAGTCGATCACCAGGCGATTGACTTGGTGAGCGACGACATGGGTGCCGGGGGGGCTGGCAACAGACGACATCACGGATTCCCTTCTCATATTGGATTTTCTGTCCTCAGCAAGATGGCTAGCTGAGCATGACTTTAAACTCGACGGATAACTTTTTCAAGTAGTAAGTTGAATTAGTAGTCTTGCTGGTAGGGTAGGCCTTGTGGCCGGCCGCAAGAGCTACAACCAGACCTGCCCGATCGCCAAGGGACTCGACATCCTCGGTGAGCGGTGGACGTTGTTGATCCTGCGTGAGCTGCTTGCCGGACCGCGCCGCTACAGCGATCTGCGAACCGAGCTGCCGGGCATTGCGACCAACCTGCTGGCCGGGCGACTCAAGGAACTAGAAAATGCGGGGCTGGTCGATCGTGCCGAGTTGCCGCCGCCGATCGCTCGCACCGTTTACACGCTCAGCGACGCCGGCTGGCAGCGGGTGCTACCTGTCCTGCAGAGCGTCGCGCGATTTGGCCTTGATCGGCTTGATTCCATAGAGGATGGTCCGGTTTCGCCGCTGACTGGATTTCTCGCGTTAATTGTCGTCCCCTTCAACCCGATCAAGGCGGCTGGGTTGACTGCGGCCTACCGTGTCGAGATCGACGGCCGGCGTTTCGAAGTCGCGGTGGATCGGGGCCGTTTGGCGGCCGCTCGCGGTGAACCAGACGTGACGGTTACCGCCAGCGCCGCGGATCTCCTCACCGCGCACCTCGGCTCCACCAAAGCAAAACGCAAGGCGGCGCTGCGTCGAATCAAATTCGACGGTGAACCCGACGCCATCGAGTCGCTGCGCACCGTGTTTTCGTTGTCGGAAGACTGAGCAGCACGCGACGAGGGGTGCAGGCGTCTGCGGTGTCGCATTGCGCCAGAAAGCTGGGGCCAGCTGGCCTGCGCCGCAGCAAACAGAAGCGACGAAATCAATTCGTGATGCTGAGAGCGTTCACGAATCTGATTGATTTGCAAGCATTTTGAAGGTCCGGAATCTCAAAAATCCGATAAAGAAGCATCGCGGTGGATTTACCGCTACCGAAGCTGTCGGCCGAAAAGTGTTGCCTACTAGTCTATTTCGTCCAACTGCAGGTGGGCCTCTTTGGTCAAGACGGCGCTGAGCTGGCGGGTTGCAGATGACAGCTGGTCCCCGAGACGAGTGACTGCAACGCCGCTCATGGGTTCGGCGCTGGGGACCAGGCTGAGCATCAGGGCGATGCCTTCTGGCCCAAAAATCGGGGAGTCGATGTGGCTCACCTTGTAGGTGCCGTCGGGCGCGAGGCTGACCGGGAACCACTGCTCCTCATGGATGAGCTCGTCGGTCAACTCTTGCGCCAGCTGGCTCAGCCGCCCGGAACGAACCTCGGCAGTACGCACGATCAGCGCAAGTTCCTGTAGACGTAAGTCAGGAAGTAGATGAAGTCCTACTGCGTACCCGCGCTGCTCGGCGTTTCCGATCGCCTTCCGGTATCGACCGCGTACGTCTGCGGGGAGGACACCCAGCCAGCGCTCTCGGACCTCCGGGCTGGCCCAGGCGACGGTCGACGCCCCATACGGCGGCCGGTGCGGGAATTGGGTGCCGATCGGCATCGGATGACCGCCGCCGTGACTGCTCCGGACCTGATCGACCACGGTCGAATAGTTCTCGTCCACCGAGAAGGCCACGCAGTGAGCGCCCGTTGCGGCCGACAACTCAGTCATCGCCGACCGCGCCAACACAAGTGCCGGATAGCGGCCGGACGCTTCCCGGCCGATGCGAACCAGCGCCGGGCCGAGATGGTAGGTCTTGCGAACCGGATCGCGCAGCAGCCACCCGGCCCGCAGCAATTCCGACAACATCGAGTGGCAGCTGGCCTTGTGGACGGACAAATATCGCGATACCTCGGCCAATGTCACGCCTTGGGTCCCGTCACCCGCCAGGTGTTCGAACAGGTTCACCACCCGCTGGGTCTGTGGGGAAGGTCGGGGAGCCATCGACTGATGGTCGCATAATGCGACCGCTTGCGGTGTTTTAAGCGACCATGTGACGATGGCCACAATGAACGACCTTCGCGGCAAGGTGGCCGTCGTAACGGGTGGCGCCGGCGGAATCGGCCGGGCCATGGGCAGGCGTTTCGGCCAAGAGGGGATGACGGTGGTGCTGGCCGACGTCCTCGCCGAACCACTCGACGAGGCGGTTCGGACACTCGCGAGCGAGGGCATCGACGTCCTCGGGGTGGTCACTGACGTCACCGACTATTGGTCGGTCGAGTCGCTCGCCAAGGCGGCGGTCGATCACTTCGGCGCAGTGCACGTCGTCTGCAACAACGCGGGCACCGGCGGGGTCTCCGAGGGGTACATGTGGGAACACGACCTCGCCGACTGGCGCTGGGGGATCGACGTCAATGTGCTCGGCGTCATCCACGGCATCAAGGCCTTCGTGCCGATCCTGCTCGAGCAGGGCGAGGGGCACGTGGTCAACACGTGCTCGGGCAACGGCGGTTTCGCACCGATCGCCCGCGGCGCGATGGGCGGCCCCGCCATGGCCGTCTACCCGATGACCAAGGCGGCGGTGCTGTGCCTGACCGAAAGTCTCTACACGCATTTGGCCATGACGGGGACACGCGTGCGCGCGCACGTTCTCTTTCCCGGTGGCTTCCTGAACACCGGTATCTGGGAGTCGTGGCGACACCGACCGCAGCGGTACGCCGCGACACAGGAACGCCGCACACCCGACCAGACGTTGGATGACGTTGTGGCTCGTTTCGAATCAGCCGGTGCCCGAGTCGAATTCACGCCGCTTGAGACGGTTGCCGATCAAGTCATCGAGGGAATCCGGGCCGACAGCTTTTGGATGATGGGGCCGCCCGCACCGTCGGACGCGGTCGTGAGCAAGAAAGCTGCATCGATCCTGGCTCGCGGGGAGCCCGACTACTTGGTCGACGTCCTGAGCAAGAACGCCGAGAACGCGCTGAAAACCGAAGGAGGAAACCGGTGAGCACCAACGTCATTCGCTACGGGCCTCGCCCGCCCGAGGCGCGTGTAGACCACGAGATCGACGCCACGAAAGCGCCCATCGCTACCGAGGCCGTCACCGTCACCTACCTCACCGACCCGGGGACCGTCGCTGCCGTCCTGCCGAAACCGCTGGAGCCTGCAGCCGAGCCCTTGGTGCGACTCCAACTTCAGCGGGTCCAGATCGAGGGCAGGCCGCCGTTCGGGTCGGCGGTGTTCTCGGTGACCGCCCGCCACGGCGACCTCGAGGGCGACTATCCGCTCTTCATGCCGCAGTCCACCGAACAATCGGTCACTGGGGGGCGTGAAACCTTCGGCGAGCCAAAGAAACTCGCCGACATTGCCGTCGACCGCGACGACAACTCCGTTACAGCCACCGTTGTTCGGTTGGGCTATCAGCTCATCACGGTGACCGGCCGCGTCACCGGTCCGGCTGAGTTGCCGCCCGATCAGGTGAACACCGAGTTCTACTTCAAGTTCCTACGGGCTCCCGACGGCAGCGGCATCACCGACCCACACCTGGTCTACGGTGAATACCACCGGCACTACGAGCTACTGGAGGACATCGACGGCACCCTCGAACTGGGGGAGTCGCCGTTGGACCCGGTGGCCGATATCGTTGTCCGCCAGATCAAGTCGATCACCTGGTGCCGGCGGCGGACCGTGCAGGTCGGGCGGATCGCCGAGCGGGTGCCAGCGGAATGGTTGTTGCCCTACGTGCACCAGCGCTACGACGACGTGGCGCTGCTCGCCGCGCCGAGGCCCGAGCCGACACGGGTGTAGCGGATGGACCGGTACACCGTCATCTCGGCCGACTGCCACGCGGGCGCCGACCTGCTCGACTACCGCGACTACCTCGATCCGGAATTCCGGGACGAATTCGACAGGTGGGCAGCGACATACGTCAACCCGTTCGCCGACCTCGCCGACGCCGACGCCGAGCGCAACTGGGACAGCGACCGGCGCAATGCGGACTTGGACAACGAAGGCGTCGCGGGGGAGGTCATCTACCCGAACACCATTCCGCCGTTCTTTCCGTCGTCGAGCCTGGCAGCGATGCCGCCGGAAGGTCCCCGCGAGCTCGAGCTGCGCTGGGCCGGCCTCCGTGCGCACAATCGCTGGCTGGCCGACTTCTGCTCCCTGTCCCCTGAGCGGCGTGCCGGAGTGGGACAGATCATGCTTCAAGACCTCGGCGAAGCCGTCGCGGAGGTGGCGCAGATCGCCAAACTCGGTCTGCGCGGCGGTGTCCTGTTGCCCGGGATCCCACCGGGTGCCGCCATACCGCAGCTGTACGCCGAACATTGGGAACCGCTGTGGGCGGCGTGCGCCGAGGCCGGCCTCGTGGTCAACCACCACGGCGGCAATGCCGGGCCGAGCCCGCTCGACGGATGGGGCAGCTCGTTCGCGGTGTGGGTGTACGAGACGCACTGGTTTGCCCACCGCGCGTTGTGGCACTTGATCTTCAGCGGTGTCATGGATCGTTATCCAGATCTCACCGTGGTCCTCACCGAGCAGGGTGCGGGGTGGATCCCGGCCACTCTCCGTTCGCTCGACGTCGCGGCCGCCCGCTATGCGCGAGAGGGCTCGGCGATCGCCCGCTTCGCCGGTCCTACCGCCGGCTCGCTAGGTCTCAAGCCCAGCGAGTACTGGGCTCGCCAGTGTTATGTCGGGGCCAGCTTCATGCGACCGGTCGAGTGCGCCGAGCGCCACGACATCGGCGTCGACCGGATCATGTGGGGCAGCGACTACCCCCATCTCGAGGGGACCGGGGCATTCACCCGAGAAGCGTTGCGCTACACCTTCTCCGGTGTTCCGGCCGATGAAGTGGCGGCCATGCTCGGCGGGAACGCGGCAGCTGTCTACGGCTTCGACTTGGAAGCGCTCAGACCCCTGACCGACCGGATCGGCCCGACCGTGGCCGAGGTCGCCGAACCGCTGCCGGCCGTACCCGCGGGTGCGAGCAGCACCGTCTTCGAGCCCGACCCGATCCGTACTTGGTAGCGAAAGGACTCTCAGTGGACCCGTACGTCATCATCTCCGCCGATACCCACGCCGAGCTCCCGACCGAGCAATATCGGCAGTACGTCGACCCCGAATACCGCGAGGACTTCGAGGCCTATCTGGCCGAGAAGATCGCGGCGTCGCAGGCCGGAGGCTTCATCGATGAGGAGTTCGCGCAAGCATGGTTCTCCGAGAACGGCGAAGGCATCGCTGGCGGATGGGATGTCGCACAACGAGATAAAGAGCTCGACGGCGATGGGGTGGCCGGCGAGGTCATCTTCCCCGACGCCGACGCGGTGACGGGTGTGGCGGGAGCTCCGTTCGGCGCCGGCCTGGGGCAGTCGGGCAACCTCGATCCGGGCCGGGCGATGGCCGGCGCACGGGCCCACAATCGGTGGCTGTCCGAGCTATGTAGTCACAGCCCCGAACGACGGGCCGGC
The DNA here is from genome assembly GCF_000328565.1 of Mycobacterium sp. JS623. Lineage (NCBI taxonomy): Bacteria > Bacillati > Actinomycetota > Actinomycetes > Mycobacteriales > Mycobacteriaceae > Mycobacterium > Mycobacterium sp. JS623. The sequence continues at coordinate 1,678,441 of NC_019966.1, forward strand.
GTTGCCGTCATTCCGATCCTGGCCGACGTCGATGCGGCGGTCGCCGAAATCACCCGAGCGGCCGAGGCCGGTCTGCGCGGCGGCATCCTGATCCCCGTGCTGTGGGGTAAGTACGCGCCCTACCACGACCGCAAGTACGACAAGGTTTGGGCCGCTTGCCAAGACCTGCAGATGCCGGTGCACACCCACGTGGGCCCGGCCCCGAGTGAGGACTACGGACCGCACCTGGGCATCTATACGACCGAGGTGCGGTGGTGGGGGGCCCGGCCGCTGTGGTTCGCCTTGTGGGCCGGCGTGTTCGAACGATTCCCGAACCTGCGGTGGGGCGCCACCGAGTGCGGTGCGTTCTGGGCGAATGATCTGCTGTGGCTGATGGACACCCGCTTCCTGCGTGAGCATTCGGCGAAGAAGATGAGCCGGTTGCTCGAGGGCGATCTGACGATGCCTCCCTCGGCATACTTCGATCGGAACTGCTTCATCGGGGCCACCACGACCGAGCGTCGTGAACTTGCGCGGCGCTACGAGATCGGTGTTTCTAACATGCTGTGGGGCAACGATTATCCGCATCCGGAAGGAACGTGGCCGAACACCCGCAAATGGCTCCGTCACGCGTTCTGGGACGTCCCCATCGAGGAGACCAGGCAGATGCTGGGGTTGGCCGCAGCCGAAATCTACAACTTCGATCTCGCGGCTCTCGCGCCGCTCGTCGGACGCATTGGCCCGACACCTGAGGACCTCGGCCAAGACGATTCGGTGAGCATTCCCAAATGGGAGGCGGCCCGTCAGGCGGGCCGCCATTGGTTGACCGACGCGGAGCCGTTACCCGACCTTGTCGAGAACTAGAGCCCGGCCCGTCGCGGCGAGGAGAAATCGACCGGCGTCGAAGCCGCTAGCTGGCGGTGTGGACGATCAGGATGTCGATCTTGGCTTTGCGCGCGACGTCGGCGGGCACCGACCCCAGCAACCGCCCGGCGACGGAGTCCAGTCCGACGTCGCCGACGACGAGCAGGTCGGCCTTGACCTCCGTGGCCAACTTAATCAGTGCCTCGACAGGAGCGCCGACAATGGCCCGCTCTTCGACGTCCTTGGCGCCTGCGGCCTTGGCCCGGTCGCGGGCGTCATGAAGGATCTCGTAAACGGCGGCATCGCCGTGCACCTTGTAGCCCTCGCGCCCGAGCGCGTCCTCGGCGCGCCTATCGCTCGCCGGGTCAGGCGAGGGCGGCCTCGCCCAGCCTCCCTTTTCGGGGTGGTGAAAATGCGCGGTCGCCACGATCAGCTTCGCGTTCTCCTGCGCTGCGAACGCTCCTGCTCTCTCGACCGCACGCATCGATGAGTCCGAGCCGTCGGTTCCGACGATCACCGTTCGATAGCCACTCATGGTCGCCTCCTTGCCGGCGGTCGCGACGATCACGACAGTAACGCCAGCTGGGCGACCGACGTTGGGGTTTGCCACAGCTGGGCCGCGACGGTCTACGGCGTTGGATCTGCTTCCCGTCGCCGCGCACGCCATTTCTGCCAGCCACGGTGCGTGACAAAGGCCCCGATGATTGCGGTCACGCACCACACCGCGATCGCGGAGTACGCCAACGGCGACGACAGGTTTCCGATCGACGCGCCCAGCGCTGTGTAGACGAACGCCCGCGGCGATGCGCCGATGAACGCGCCAACAGCCATCTGCCACAACGGAACTCCGAACGCGCCGAATGCGTACGAGGCGAGTGCATCCGAGATGCCGGGGACGAAGCGTTGGCCGACGACGGCCCACAATCCACGGCGGTCGATCAGTCGATCCAGACGGTCGGCGCGCTCAGGTCCGAGGAGGGCGCGCGCACTGTCGCGGCCGGCACGACGGCCGATCAGACTGGCGATGATCGCGGTCCCGACCGTCGCGCCGAGCGTGACGAATACTCCGAGCATTGGACCGAACAACACCCCGCTGCCCGCCGCCAGGATCGGGCCCGGCACGAACACGGCGCCGAGGAGGGCGGCAACCACGATGTAGGTCAGCGGCGCGGCGGGTCCCGTGGCGGCGACTGATCGCCGGACGTCCTCCACATCGACGACGCGCAGGACGGCGACCAGATAGAACAGTGCGAGCAGGAACGCCCCGAACAGCGCCAGCCGCACGATATGGCGCCGTCGGCCGATGGTCGTGGGGCTCTCGCTATCGGACATGTCGGACGCGATTCTCCCGCGCCATCTTCGGGCTCAGGTCAGGTGGCGGCTGCGGCACCGCGCAATTCGCGCTCGACTGCCATAGCGTCCGCCCGTCTTGCATGGGTTCAGGTGTCGAAGTTCGTGCTGGCGGTGAGCTGCTCCCACTTTCCGATCTCATTCGCGCGGGCGTCGGCGATGTAGCGGTAGGCGGCCAATGCGTCGGGTCCGAGGAGCAGGAATCCGGGCGGTTCACTGGATTCGACCGCCTCGATGATCGCGGTGCCGGCCTTGGCGGGATCGCCGGCCTGGGTGCCATCCATCGTGTCGTTCTCCTTGCGACGCTGTCCGGCGGTCGCCGCGTAGTCGTCGATGACCGTGGCCGATTGGGTGAGCGAACGTCCGGCGAAGTCGGTGCGAAATGCACCAGGTTCGACGACGGTAACCGAAATGCCAAGGGGCGCAAGCTCACCACGTAGGGCACCACTTACCCCTTCGACCGCGGCTTTGGCCGCGGCGTAGTAGCCGGAGCCGACCGGGGTCAGTTGAACGCCGATCGAGGAGATGTTCACAATCGCGCCCGAGCGGCGGGCGCGCATACCTGGCAGGACGGCCTTGATCATCGCGACAGTGCCGAAGAAGTGGGTCTCGAACAAGGTTCGGACATCGGCGTCGTCGCCCTCTTCGACGGCGGCGCGGTACCCATAGCCGGCGTTGTTGACCAGCACATCGATGCCACCGAAGCGCTCTTCTGCTTGGCGCACCGCGGACGCCACCTGCGCCGGATTGGTGACGTCCAGCGCGACCGCAAGCACCCGGTCGGGTGCGGCGTCCGCCAGATCGGCGACCCTGCTGACGTCGCGGGCCGTGACGACGGCGTTGTGGCCTGCGCCGATGACGGCATCTGCGAGCGAGCGGCCGAGTCCCGTCGAGCAGCCGGTGATGAGCCAGGTAGACATTTGCGATCGCTCCTTTCCCCGCTGGCCAGTATGTAGGAACTGCAGATCCGCAGCACCCGGCCTCGCTAGGCTCAATGCGTGGGGGACACGTTGTACGCAACGTGCGGTGATCTCAGCATCGCTTATCAGCTGTTCGGCGAGGGGCCAGTGGAGCTGGTTGTCGCCGGGTCGTTCGTCAGTCACATCGAGCTGTTCTGGACAATGCCCGAATTCGAGGCGTTCTTCGAGCAGCTCGGCACGTTCTGTCGTGTCGTCATGTTCGACAAGGCCGGCGTCGGGTTGTCAGACCCCGTGCCGCAAGTTCGCACGTTGGATGATCGTGCGGCGGAGATCGAAGCTGTCATGGACGCGGTTGGCTTCCAGCACGCGGTTCTCTTCGGCATAAGCGAGGGCGGACCGGCCGCCATGGTCTTCGCGGCGACACGACCGGAGCGAACGCGGGCCTTGATCCTCGCAGGCACCTTCGCGTACACGGGCTTCACCGGGTGGGATGACGTTGACCGCGACGCGGCCGAGGTGCGGGCCCGGGCGGTCGCCGGCCTGGGTGAGGCCTATACGCCGTCGACAGAACAGACCGCCCGGTTCCAGGAGTTCGGCAGGGCCATCCGCTCGGCATGGGGCAGTGGCGAGGCGCTGCGCTGTCTGCTGCCGTCAGTGAAGTCGGGACGCCAATTGGGGATGTTGGAGCGGATGAGCGCCAGCCCCGGAATGGCGCGCGCGACGGCCGAATCGGCATTCCGGATCGACGTGCGACCGGTCCTGCCCGCGATCACTGCACCATCGCTCGTGCTCCACGCCACGCATGACTTTGTGCCGGTGCAGGGCGGCCGATACCTCGCTGACCACATCCCCGGCGCCCGAATGATCGAGGTGGACGGCAACGACCACGCGCCCTGGTTCACCCACCCCGACGAGATCATGAGCGCGATCGAGGAGTTCCTCACCGGCAGCCATTTGGCGCCACCACAGTCCCATCGGGCTCTGCGTACCGTGTTGTTCACCGACATCGTCGCGTCGACGCAACGCGCTGCGGCGACTGGGGACGAACGGTGGCGTGCACTGCTTCACCGGTTGAGTGAGATCACTGCCGAACTCACCGAAAGATTCGGTGGCACCGTGGTGAAGGGTACGGGCGACGGCCACCTCATGACGTTCGAGGGGCCGACGCAGGCCATCCGCTGCGCCGAGGCCTTGCGTGGTGACGCCGAGAAGCTGGGCATCGAGATTCGCGCGGGGATTCACACCGGTGAGTGCGAGCTGTTGGACGCCGACATAGGGGGAATCGCGGTCCATATCGCGGCGCGGATCCTCGGTCAGGCCGGTGCCGGCGAAATCCTGGTTTCCCGAACCGTGCGTGATCTGGTCGTCGGCTCGGGCACGGGCTTCGAGGATCGTGGCACTGTCGAGTTGCGTGGGGTGCCCGGGAGTTGGCAGCTGCTTGCAGTCGACCGTCACGGCGCGCAGTCGGAATCGGCGGAGGCGCAACTGGCGGCGTTGCCCACCCCCGGCCCCCGGACTGCGATGCGTCGGTCGGATCGTGCTGTGGGGGTGATCGCTCGTCGATCGCCATGGATGCTTCGCACGGTGGCTCGCCTCAGTTCGCCCGGCAGGACGCCCACCGGAGCCAGCGCCCGCTCCTTTTAACGGATGTCGTTGATGTCGTTCTTGAGCGCTTCGGCCTCGGTGCCGAACACCGCTTGGACGCTGTTTCCGACTTCAACAACACCCGCAGCGCCCAGCGCCTTCAAGCGAGCCTGATCCACCTTGGTCCCATCGACAACCTCCATGCGAAGCCGCGTGATGCAGGCGTCGACATTCACCAGGTTCTCCCGGCCGCCGAACGCCGCGATGACCTGCTCGGCCTTGCTGTCGACCGCAGCGGGTGCGACCGCTGTCGCTACTCCGGACCCGCCAACCGTAATGGCCGTCGCGGAGTCCGCACCCTCCCCGAGGTTGGCCGCTTCCTCGGCTTCGAACTCGCTTTCCGGCTCACGTCCAGGGGTTCGCAAGTTCCATCGCGTGATCGCGAACCGGAACAGCAGGTAGTAGACGACGAAGAACACGACGCCCATGGCGATGAGCAGCGGGATGTTCTTCGCCGCCGGCGCCGTCCCGTAGAGGAGCAGATCGATCAGGCCTGCGGAGAACGAGAAGCCCAGGTGTATATCGAGCACGTATGCGATCGCCAGCGACAGCCCGGTCAGCACCGCGTGGATCAGGTACAGCGGGAACGCTACGAACATGAACGAGAACTCGAGCGGCTCGGTCACGCCGGTCAGAAACGCTGTCAGTCCGGCCGCTGCCAGAATGCCGACCGCAACCTTGCGCTGTTTCTTGTTGGCTACGTGGATCATCGCGAGTGCGGCGGCGGGCAACCCGAACATCAGGATCGGGTAGAACCCCGACGTCAGGTGGCCCGCCGTGGGATCGCCGGCAGCGAAGCGGGTGAGCTCACCGGTGACGACCTTGCCGTTCGGCGCCTGATAGTCGCCGTAGAGGAACCAGACATAGGAGTTCGGGATGTGGTGCAGGCCGAGTGGAATCAGCATGCGGTTGGCGAACCCATACACAAAAGCGCCCAACGCTCCCGAGCCACCGATGAACTTGCCGAGGCCCGTCAGCCCCGCATCGAAGATCGGGTAGAAGTAACTCATCGCGAAGGCAATGAACAGACAGGCCAGCGACACGACGATCGGCACGAAGCGCCTGCCCCCGAAGAATCCGATGTACGACGGCAATTGAATGGTGTGGTAGCGGTCGAACAGCCACGCAGTGACCAGACCGACCACGATGCCCGCGAACACGCTGTAGTTGATCTGGGCTTGGTCACCCGCCTTGTCGACCTGGCCGGCGAGCACGATCGGCGACATTGTCTTGAACACCGCCTGCACCACTAGATAGCCGACCACGGCAGCCAGTGCCGTCGAACCGTCGGCCTTCCTGGCGAATCCGATTGCGACGCCGACGGCGAATAGCAGGGGAAGATTGCTGAACAGCGCGTCGCCGGCAGCGGTCATCGCCTTGAAGAAGGACCCGATGACCGGGGCGTGAATTTTGCCGAGCAGATCATCCTGGCCCAGTCGCAGAAGGATTCCGGCCGCGGGCAGAACTGCGATCGGCAGCATCAGGCTCTTGCCGAGCCGCTGCAGTTGCGCGAAGCCGGGAATGCGTCGACCCGACTTTGCCGTCGTCCCTTGAGGTTTCGCTGCGTCGCTCATTTTCGTATCACCCTCCACTACCGCAAACATCGTCCGCGCCGAAGCTGAGCGGAAGCCTAGACGAGAACGGGTGAACTTGAGACCGTCTTGCGCACACGCTCGTATTGTTGGTGCGTGAGTACAACGTCAGTTGTTTCCCCGGTCGCAGGTCGAGCGGTTCCGCTGCAGGACGTGCCCGACCCGGTGTTCTCGCAGGGCATGGTGGGCTACGGAGCGGCGGTTGACCCGCCCCGCGCAGTGATCGACGCGGTCGCTCCCGTCAGCGGGAAGATCTTGAAGTTGCTGCCGCACGCCTACATCGTCATGACAACGGACAACGTGGGAGTGCTGGTGCACCTCGGTATTGACACCGTGCGGCTGAACGGCGAGGGCTTCACCACCCACGTCAGCCAGGGCGACGAGGTCAGTGCCGGCCAGCTTGTCATCACCTACGACGTGCCGTCGATCGAGGCCAAGGGACTCAATCCGATTGTTCCCGTTGTCGTGATGGATGAACGTGAATCCTCAAATGTGGTGCCCTGCGAAGCGGTTTTCGAGGGTGCGCAGATCGAGTCCGGTGCAAGCCTTTTCACTGCGAACAAGTAGATGGAAGTCGTAATCCTGGCGGATGCCAAGGAGATCGGTAGTGTCGCAGCCGATGCGATCGGCTCTGTGTTGGCGCGCAAGCCGGACGGCGTCCTCGGCCTCGCGACGGGATCGTCGCCGGTTGCGATCTACGACGAGCTGGTGTCGCGATGCGAGGCCGGGCTGATCTCTTTCCGGCGGGCGCGTGGATTCACGCTCGACGAGTATGTCGGGCTCGCCGCCGACCACCCGGAACGCTACCGCAACGTCATCGACGAGGTCTTCGTGTCACGGGTCGACTTCGCGCCCGGCGCGGTCGAAGGGCCCGACGGTCTGGCGCGCGATATCCCGGCCGCTTGCGCGGCGTACGAGGCCGCAATCCGCGAGGCGGGTGGCGTCGACGTGCAGATCCTGGGGATCGGCACCGACGGACACATCGCGTTCAACGAGCCGGGCTCTTCGCTGGCGTCGCGCACCCGGATCAAGACGCTGACCAGGCAGACCCGCATCGACAATGCCCGGTTTTTCGGCGGTGACGTCGACTCCGTGCCGACGCACTGCCTGACCCAGGGGTTGGCAACCATCATGGAGGCCCGCCACGTCATATTGGTCGCAACCGGTGGTCGTAAAGCCGAAGCTGTCCATCATCTCGTCGAAGGACCGGTGAGCGCGATGTGGCCTGCCACCATCCTCCAACATCACCCGCACGTCACGGTGCTCTTGGATGATGCTGCGGCACAACGGCTTCAGCTCGCCGGTTACTACCGTGAGACCTACCGCGCCAAGCCTGATTGGCAGGGCATCTGAGTGCTGTTGACCGCCGAGACCCTGCTTACCGGCCGAGAACCACTGCGGCCCGGATGGATTGATGTGCTGCACGGCAAAATTCATGCGTTCGGCAGGGGCGCCGCGCCGCGCCCTCCGGACCGCGATCTCGCTGCGGTCACGATCGTGCCAGGATTCGTCGATACCCATGTGCACGGCGGAGGCGGCGCCAACTTCTCCACCGCTTCGGCCGCCGACACCGCTACCGCCGTCGCGTTGCACCGCAGGCATGGAACCACGACACTCGCCGCGTCACTGGTAACCGCGAGCCCGGACGAATTGCTAAGACAGGTAACGGGTTTGGCCGAGGACGTGCGTGCGGGCATGCTTGCTGGAATCCACCTGGAAGGGCCATGGCTGTCTACCAAACGGTGCGGAGCCCACCAACCGTCCCTGATGCGCGACCCTGACATCGCCGAACTCGACCGCGTCCTCGACGCGGGGGCGGGCGCGATTCGGATGATCACGCTGGCGCCGGAACGCGACGGTGCGCTCGCGGCGATCGAGCGCATCGTCGATCGCGGGGTGGTGGCCGCCGTCGGCCACACCGAGGCGACCTATGAACAGACGCGGGCGGCGATCGAGGCAGGCGCGACGGTGGGCACACATTTGTTCAACGCGATGCGCCCGATCAACACTCGTGAGCCCGGACCGGTGATCGCGTTGCTCGAAGACGCCCGCGTGACAGTCGAAGTGATCACCGACGGCGTACACGTTCATCCCGCGCTGTACCGCCACGTCGCGCAGAGCGTGGGCCCCGACCGAGTGTCGCTCATTACCGATGCGATGGCCGCGACCGGGATGGCTGACGGGGCTTATCACCTCGGGCCGGTCCAGGTGGACGTCGTAGCCGGGGTGGCCAGGGTGGCGGGGACAGACACCATTGCCGGCAGCACGGCGACCATGGATCGGGTGTTCCGGTTCGCCGTGACCCATTGCGGGCTGCCCCGCGACGAGGCTCTGATGCTGGCAGTGCGTCAGACGTCGATCAACCCGGCACGTGCGCTCGGCCTGCCATGCAGGGGACTCGTCCCCGGCTCTGCCGCCGATCTGGTCGTGCTTGACTCGGACCTCGCCGTGAGCGGCGTTCTGCATCGAGGGTCGTGGGAGGACTTGCAGTGAATGAGATCCCCACCGTGGCGATGCTGCTGCCTGCAGTCGATTACGACCCAACCGAATCGGCTGTCATCTGGGACGCCTTGACCAGTTCCGGTGTCGAGGTGCGGTTCGCCACGCCGGACGGTGAGCCTGCCTACGCTGACGCTCGCCTCGTCGACAAGGGGTTCTCAGTGCTCTCGCCGGTGCTCATGACGCGACCGGAGCCGTTGAAGGCATATCAACGCATGATCAGCGACCCACACTTCCTCAGGGCCTCCGCCTACGAGGACGTCGAAGCTGGCGGCATCGATGGCGTCTTGGTCCCCGGCGGCCACGCCAAGGGAGTTCGTACTCTACTCGAATCCTCAGCAGCACAAGCGGTTGCGGCAACTGCAATGTCGCGGAATATCCCCGTCGGCGCGGTGTGCCACGGGGTGCTCCTGCTGGCCCGCTCGATCGATCCGTCGACTGGACGATCGGTTCTCTATGGGCGGCGAACCACAGCGCTGACGGCGGCGCTGGAGTTGGGTGGCTGGGCGATGACGCGGCTGTGGCTTGGCGACTATTACCGCACATATCCGACGACAGTGCAGGCCGAAGTCACCGCGGCGCTGGCCTCGCCGAATGACTTCGAGATCGGGCCGCGAATGACACTACGCGACAGCCCGAATCACCTCGACCGCGGATTCACGGTCAAGGACCGCAATTACCTCTCTGCTCGCTGGCCGGGTGACTGCTATCGACTTGCCGCGGATTACGTCGACATGGTCTGGACTGCGTACCGCAGCGGTGAATAGCTCAGGACGACTGACAGCAAATACGCGCACCATCCTTCAAAAAATTGACGTTTCCGAAGACGCCGCACGGGTATCCGCTTCCTGAAGACGCAGGAGGTGGAAAGAGATGCCCACTTGGAGTTGGTTTCTGATAGCCGCGGTCGTCGTTCTCGCGGTCGCGCTGGCCGTATTCCTTGCGATATCAACTGCGCGTCGTAAGAGGACGGAGCGGCTCGAGACGCACTTTGGTCCTGAGTACGAGCGGGTGGTAGACGAGACCGGAGATCAACGGGCCGCGGAAAAAGAGCTTGTCGCCCGAGAACGCAGGCGAGAAAAGCTCGACATCGTCGCGTTGGCCCCAGAGGCGCGAGAAACGTACGACAAGCGTTGGCGGACAGTGCAGACCGCGTTCATCGACAATCCGTCGGAGGCAGTTGGCGAGGCAGATCGTCTGGTGGCCGCGGTGATGCGCGAACGCGGTTATCCGGTTGATGACTTTGATCAGCAAGTCGCAGATGTGTCGGTCGATCATCCGGATGTCGTTGAGCATTACCGGTCAGCGCACACGCTGCACCTCGCACAGGAGAAAGGCGACATCGGCGTAGAAGCGCAACGCGAGGCGTTCGTCCACTATCGCGCACTCTTTGACCGGTTGCTCGCGAGCGACTTCGAGAGTGATAACGACAAGCCGAAGGAGGCACGAGCATGACAACCCACGACGAGCAAATTAACACCGACACCTCAGCTCCGGCTGCCCAACCGGCGTCGGTGCCACAGGACGTCGACTCGGCACCACAAGACGTCGACGCGGCACCGGCGCAACCGGAACCCGCGACAGCGGCCGCCCCGCCGCCGGAGACCTCTGCCGTGCCGTCGGAAACGTCAGCGTCGACGAATGTGGCCGAAGTACCCACGGACATGGCGCTTTTCGCTGACGACGACCGCTCCAGCCTGCGCTCCCGTTGGGACGACGTGCAGGCGGGTTTCGTCGACGATCCCAAAGAGTGCGTTCAGAAGGCAGATGCCCTGGTGGCGGACGTCGTCCAACAGCTCACCGAGGGCTTCTCTGATGCGCGTTCGCGATTGGAGGCGCAATGGGCTCGTGGCGAGCAGGCGTCTACCGAAGACCTTCGTCAAGCCTTAAAGCGCTATCGCGAGTTCTTTGAACGGCTGCTCGCGGCCTGAGCCCCACCGCTCTCGGCGAACGCCGGTGCGACGAACCGCTGCAGCATCAGGTGTTCGGCACGGGAATCGGTACCGGGCAACAACATCAGCGACATCACCATTCGCAAGATCCACTGCGCGGCGTGCGGGTCGTCATCGGCGATGCCCGTGAGCTCGGATGCGAAGGCGGCCACGGCGTCGGACGCGCTGAGCCAGGTCCATCCACCGCTTCGCGCCGAATCGACGAACAGTTGGCCTGCTGGATCGGCGCGGATTTCCTTGACCGCCACCTCGATTGCGGTCAGCACTCTGTCCGGGCCGGTGCGGCCCTCGACGCTGGCCCGCACGGTGTCGACGATGCGGGCGCCTGCACGTGCGAGCACTGCTTCGCGAATGTCCTTCTTACCGCCGGCGTAGCGGTAAATGGTGGCGCGCGAGCAGTGGGTGTGTGCGGCCAACGCGTCGACGTTGAAGGCGTCCATGCCGTCGCGATAGATCATCTCGGTCGCCGCCGCGTAGATCCGCTCGACCGCGGCGGCGCGCCGACCGTCGTCGAACAGCCAATCGTGTCGCGACATGAGTTTCAATTTATCTCACATGTGAGACGAATTCCTGGAAATTCTCACCCGTCGACACAGGTCTAGCGGCTGGCGTGAGACGGCGAGGAGCCCTCTACCGATGGCGGGGTTATCGACCCTTGCGCAGGTCGTTGACCGTGGGCATTCACGCTGGTCAACCTGGACAAATGACGGTGCTTCACGACCCGCGCGAGTTCTTCGATGTCGACGCGATCCAGGATCCTTATCCGCTGTACGACCGCCTGCGCTCCGACGGGCCGGTCCACCAGGTCGGCGACTCCGGGTTCTATGTGGTGTGCGACTGGGCCGCGATCAACGACGCCATCAACCGACCCGAGGAGTTCTCGTCGAACCTGACCGCGACGATGATGTTCACGGCTGAGGGCACCGTCGTCCCGTTCGAGCTGGACGGCCTCGGCGGACCCACCCAGATCCTCGCCACCGCCGACGATCCGTCGCATGCTGCGCACCGCAAGATGCTCGTGCCGCAACTGGCGGCCAAGCGGATTCGCGTGATGGAAACCTCCATCGCCGAGACCTTCGAGCAACTGTGGGCAGACGGTCTCCGCGACCGACGCATTGAGTGGATGGGCGCACTGGCCAACAGGCTGCCGATGATGGTCGTCGCGAAATTGATCGGCGTGCCAGCCCAAGATGTCGACCAACTGATCAGGTGGGCGTATTTGAGCACACAGTTGCTCGACGGGCTGGTCGACGAGGAGCGACTCACTGCGTCGGGCGTCGCGGCGATGAAGCTGGGCAACTACATTCACGACCAATTCACCCGCTCGGCCGCCGATCCACAGGACAACTTGCTCGGCGCCCTCGCAACCGCATGCAGCGCTGGCGAATTCGACGGGCTCACCGCCCAGCTGATGATGATCATCCTGTTCAGCGCCGGTGGCGAATCGACGGCCTCGCTGCTCGGCAACTCGATGGAGATCCTGGCCACGCGACCCGACATTCAACAGCAGCTCCGCGAAAACCCAGATCTACTAGGCCCGTTCGTCGAAGAAACCCTGCGGTATGAACCGCCTTTCCGGGGTCACTACCGCCACGTCGTCGCCGATACCACGCTGGGTGGCACGGACCTGCCTGCTGGATCACGCCTGCTGCTGTTGTGGGGCGCGGCGAACCGGGACCCGGCCCACTTCGACGCACCCAACGAGTTTCGGCTCGACCGATCAACTGGGAAGGGGCACATCACGTTTGGTAAGGGTCTGCACTTCTGCGTCGGCGCGGCGCTTGCCCGGCTGGAAGCCGAGATCTTATTGCGTGCGGTGCTCGCCGGATGCTCGTGGATTGACGCAGTCGATGTTGGGCCATGGCTGCCGAGCCTCCTGGTCCGCCGTCGCGAACATCTATGGCTGCGGGTAAGGGGCGAATCGGTTGTTGAAGCCTGACTTTCGTAGTGCTATCTGGTCCACCCGATCCAGCGCCGTGGCTGGGACTGTTCCTGCAGGGACCACGCTGGCCAACTGATCAAGGGACACCACCTGCGAACTGACGGTCGGCAGATTCGTGGCGTCCGAGTCGATGTCCTGGAACCGGATCGAGATCGTGCCCTGGTTGAGCCCGCCGGTCGATACCCAGTTCCAAATCTCCGGATCCTGCGGTGAGACCACGATCGTGTAGGTCCCGTCGAGATTCTTCTTGGCTTGCGAGATGTTCAGGCTGGTTTGCTGGTCCCAGTAGTTGTCCGTGATGGTCCAATCATTGGTCACGGGTACCACGAAGTAGCCGGCGTCGCCGGGATTGATGGTGAGCACCAGCGCCTGGTCGTCGGCGAGCTGGAAGTAGCCGGCGCTCTGCATCTGTGTCGCAAGGAATTCCGCGTTGCGCGTCGGATTGGTGAACACGTTGGGCTGTCTACGTGCGCCCGTCGTGGGATCGATCGTGGCCACTTTGATGTACTCGGCTTCCATCTGCAGACCCAGCGCCATGATCACCGCCGTGACGGTGCCTCGCAGCAGCGGTGGCGGGTCCGGCAGCGGCGGGATCAGCGACACCAGCGACGTCAACAATGGGTTCTTGGTCACCGTCGGCCCGATGAACGGGATCGCGAATCCGCCCAATTGAGCGAACAAGCTGTTGGGCGGCCCGCTGACCCGCTCGATCGACAGGCTCATCGGATCCTGATCGTTCCAGTCCGACAACGTATTTCGGACTGCGATCAGTGTGGTGTCGTCGGTGATCTGAATATGGTTGGGCCCCGGGCCGGTCGGTGAACCGCTGACAGTGACGGTGAACGAGCCATCCGGATTGCGAACAAGATCCTTGCCGTTGAGGACCGCCGCCGTGTTACCCGACAAGCCGGTCAGCACGCTGAACGTCGTTTCTGCAGGGTCCTCGCCGGTGAACCGGCCGGTGATCACGTACGTCGAGGCCTTGTTGACCGCCATGAAGCGGTAGATCGTGTCCGGGTTGTCGTAGAGGATCCGCGATCCGCTGACGTCCTGCCCATACCAGGTGTGCGGTGGCGCCACCTGCATAACCGCTGTTGGCGTCATCGGATTGAGCAGCTGCTGCTGGAACGCCGCCCCCATTGCGTACTCGTTGACCGCTTGGTTCAGCGCGTCATGGTTTTCCTGATCCGGGCCGCCAATAAGGTTGAACTGCTGCTGTGCCGTTGAGCGCCAACCGAATTGGAGCACCAGCTTCATCAACTGAACCGGGAGCGTGTCGACAGTCTGCGCGGCGCGCTGCTCGGCGGCGACTTGCTCCGGGGTGCCCAGCGGGCTGACTGCCAAGGTCTGGGCCCTGACTGTCGGTGTTGTCGCGGGCGAGGAGACGGTGGCCTGGGCGACCTCGCGGCTGCCCGTACCCACGGTGGACACCATCGCCAACGTTTCAGCGGGCGCGGCGGGTTTCGGGGTGGGATCAGCGACGTCGGCCGACTTGGCGATGGTCGTCGTGGTGTGAGGCGCGGGTTCGTCGGTGGACGCCGTCGCAGTCCCCGACTTCGGCTTGGGCTCCGCGACCTTCTTCTTCTTTTTGTTGGTCGCCGGCACGTCGTCATTGGATGAGGCCGCCGACTCCGAGTCCGGGGCGGCAGTCTGCTGGGTCGTCTTCTGATCGGCGTCACGAGAACTCGTGCTCGGACTCGAGGAGCCTGACTCCGAGGAGTTCGAAGAGTTCGAAGAGTTCGAGGAGGCCGAGGTGCCGTCATCGGCGGAGGCGATCGCTGGGCTGTTGGCAATCGCCGCCCCGATCCCCAGCGCGACTGCGAGTCCGCCGACCCTGCCGATGAAGCGACCGTACGAGTATGGCGTCGTTGCCACGGGCGAATCCTTCCGCCGGGCATCTGCCTACCGCAAACGCCTCGCGCGTACTGTAGTCACATGACTACAGCCCGGGCAAGCGTCCATACAGCCCGCGCAGATGCACCCCTGGGCAGGGCCGAGGTCGTCGCCGCGGTTCTCGAGTCGGCTGCTGACCTGTTTGCCGAACACGGGCCGGCGGCAACCTCGATCCGTGACATCGCCGCGCGGTCGAACGTCAACCACGGACTGATTCACCGGCACTTCGGCAGCAAGGACGGACTCGTAGCGGCGGTGCTCGATCACCTCGGCCAGCATCTCGCCGGCCTGCTTGCCGCGAACGCCGATGGCAGCGCAGTCGGCGAAGCCGTCGACCGTCAGCTTCGCGTGATTGCCCGTACGTCGCTCGACGGGTATGCGATCGGAGAACTCCAGAGCCGCTTTCCGACAATGGAGGTGTTGCTGGAAAGCGTTCGTGGTCGGCACCCGTCCGAACTCGGCGCCCGGCTGGCCGCGGCGCACACCATCGCCTTGCAGCTGGGCTGGTGTCTGTTCGGCGACTTCCTTCGCGCGTCGACTGGTCTGGACGACCTGGACGATCGGACGTTCGCCCGGTCGGTGGGCAACACCGTCGCTCGGATTCTCGAACCCGAAAAGCCGGTCACGACATAGGCCGAGTTTCGCTATGTGGACTTTTCACCGCTCGCGGCGCAGCTCGGCAAACTTACGTGCACGAAATCGCCTTTGCCACAGGCGATTTTAGCTAGCGATCGCATTCGTTTCACTTGCAAAGAATGCAAAGTGGTTTCGCCGAACGCATTTGCAGGCACCGCCGACGGGCCTAACGTGGACAAGATGAATGTCCACGTCGTCGAGGCACGGCGCTGTCCGTTCTGCCAGCACATCGTGAATACATACGTCGATCCGCGGAATCCCGACAACACCCCGCATGATGGCGATATCTCGGTTTGCGCCAACTGCAGCGGTCTGTCGGTTTTCCAGGGGCATGAATTGCGTCTGCCCACGCCCGCCGAACTGGCCCGGTCCATGCGCGACAAGAACGTCCTTCACACCATCAAGGAGCTTCGGGCCGAACAGTACGGGTGGAGCGTGTTCTGAGCGGGCGCTGGTTCTCAGGCCAGCGGGCCGATGACTGCTTCGGCGGCCGCGACCAACGCACCCGACGCCGCTAGCCCGACGACCGAGTCGATCTCGGGCGACAGATACCGATCGGTGCCGGGCCCCGGAACTGATTCCCGGACCGCGGCGATCACTGCCGCGGTCGCAGGCGATGCCGCCAGTGGGGCGCGCATCTCGATGCCCCGCGCGGCGGTGTACACCTCGATCGCCAGCACCCGGGTCAGGCCATCGATTGCCCTGCGCAGCTTGCGCGCCGCCGACCACCCCATCGAGACGTGGTCTTCCTGCATCGCCGACGATGGGATCGAGTCGACGCTGGCAGGATTGGCCAGCCGTTTGAGCTCGGACACGATCGCGGCCTGCGTGTACTGCGCGATCATGTGGCCGCTGTCCACACCCGGGTCGTCGGCCAGGAACGGGTTGAGGCCGTGGCTGCGCGCGACGTCGAGGAACCGGTCGGTGCGCCGCTCGCTGATGCTGGCCAGATCGGCTGCGGCAATGGCGAGGAAGTCCAGCACGTAGGCGACCGGTGCGCCGTGGAAGTTGCCGTTGGATTCGACCCGCCCGTCGAGCGTGACGACGGGATTGTCTACGGCGCTGGCCAATTCGCGGCCCGCGACGGTGCGGGCATGCTCGGCGGTGTCGCGCACCGCGCCCGCCACCTGAGGCGCACAACGCAGCGAGTAGGCGTCCTGGACCAGCGAGCAGTCCGGCCCGCTGTGGCTCGCCACGATCGGCGACTCGGCGAGCACGCGGCGCATGTTGGCGGCCGCGGCGGCCTGACCGGGATGGGGCCGCATGGCGTGCAGATCCTCGGCGAATACGCGGACGGTCCCGAGCTGACCTTCCACGCTCATCGATGCCGCGACGTCGGCCAGCTTCAGTAAACCGTCGAGGTCGCGCAGTGCGAGCACCAGCATGCCGAGCATGCCGTCGGTGCCGTTGATCAGTGCCAGCCCCTCCTTCTCGGCGAGCACCACCGGCTCGATGCCGTGTTGGGCCAGCGCGTCGGCGGCGGGCAGTAGCTCGCCGTCGGCCGTACGCACCGAACCCTCGCCCATGACGGCCAGCGCCACGTGGGCGAGCGGAGCGAGGTCGCCCGAGCAGCCGAGGCTGCCGTACTCGTAGACGACGGGCGTCAGACTGGCCGACAGCATCGCCGCGTACGTCTGCGCGACCTGGGGTCGCACCCCGGTGCGGCCCGTGGCCAGTGTCGACAACCGCAGCAGCATCATCGCCCTGACGACTTCTGGCTCGACCTCGGGACCCGAGCCGGCGGCATGCGAGCGAATCAGGCTGCGCTGCAATTGCGTTCGCAGCTCGTGCGGGATGTGCCGGCTGGCCAGTGCGCCGAACCCGGTGGACACACCGTAGACCGGCTTCGGGTTGTGGGCGAGTTCCTCGATGCGGGCGCGGCTCTTGGCGATCGCGTCCAGTGATTCATCGGAAAGAGCCACCGCGGCACCGTCGCGAGCGACGGCTACCACCTCGTCGAAGCTCACGGGGCCGACGCCCACGACGACGGTTTCGCTACTCACGGTCGTGACTCCACTCTCTCGTTGAGCTGCTTGCCCGCCCGCACTACCTGGCGGACGAGCGGCACACCTGGGCGGTACGCCAGATGGATGTAAGACGGGGCGTCCAGCAGGACGAAATCCGCCCGTCGCCCGGCGGCGAGGACCCCGACGTCGTCGCGGCGCAGCGCCGCCGCGCCGCCGGCGGTCGCGGCCCACAACGCTTGGGCCGGGGTGAAGTTCATGTCCCGCACCGCGACCGCGATGCAGAACGGCATGCTTGTGGTGTACGAACTGCCCGGGTTGCAATCGGTCGCGAGTGCGACGGTCGCGCCGGCGTCGATCAGCCTCCTACCGTCCGGATACTGTGCCCGCGTTGAGAACTCGGCGCCGGGCAGCAGCGTGGTGACCGTGGTGTCGGCCGCTGCGGCGAGCGCTTCGACGTCGTCGTCGGTGGCATAGGTGCAGTGATCGACCGACGCCGCACCAAGTTCGACGGCGAGCTGGATACCCGCGCTTGGCCCGAGTTGGCCGGCATGCAGCCGCGCGTCGAGCCCGGCCCTTATGCCTTCTGTGAGAATGTGCCGGGACTCGTCGACATCGAAGGCACCGCGGTCGCAGAACACATCGATCCACCGGGCGTGCGCCGCGCAGGCCCGCAACATGGGACCGGCGACCAGATCGATGTATGCGGCGCGGTCGTCACGAAACTCGGCGGGGACGACATGTGCGCCAAGGAATGTCGTCTCGTCGGTGACGGCTTTCGCGATTCGCAGCGAGCGGGCCTCGTCGTCGACGGTCAACCCGTAGCCGCTCTTGCATTCGAAGGTGGTGACGCCTGTCCGCAGTAGCTCGTCGGCGAGCCGCTCGACCCCGGCGAGCAGGGTGGCGTCGTCGGCCATCCGCGTGGCAGCGACCGTCGACGCGATACCGCCTGCGCCATACGGTTCGCCACTCATCCGCGCTGCGAATTCCGCCGACCGTTCGCCCGCGAACACCAGATGGCTGTGGCTGTCGACGAATCCGGGGATCACGCTGACGTCGGCGCAGCTGACCCGGTCGTCGGCATCGGGAGCTTCGGTGCGTCGGCCCACCCATGCGATCTGCTGGCCGTCGACGATCAGAGCCGCGTCCGAGATGATGCCGAGGGCATCGCCGTCGGCATTCGCGGGATCGTTGGTGACGAGCTCGCGGATGTCGGTGTACAGGACGGTCATCGGACATCCATCAGGTCGGCAATGGCCGAAGCGAGTTCGGCCTCCACATTGGGAACGGTGACGTGTTTGCGGTCGACCACCACGGCGCGTCCGTCCACCACCACATCGGTCACATCCGGGGCGGCCGCGGCGAACACGACGTTCTCGACGGCGGCCCCGCCGCCAGCGGTGCGGATCGAATCAGTTTGCACAGCAACGAGGTCCGCGCGTGCGCCAATCGCCAGCTCGCCGGCGTCGGTCCAGCCGAGGGCGTGGTGACCGTCGTACGTGGCGGCCTGTAACAGCCGGTCGGCGGTGATCACCCCGCGGGTGTGGGAGGCCAGGCGTTCGTTCAGCTCGACCGCGCGCGCCTCTTCGAACAGATCGATGACGGCGTGGCTGTCGGAGCCGAGACAAAACACTCCGCGCCCGGCGAGCAGCGCGGGCGCAGGCCCGATGCCGTCGCCGAGGTCGCGCTCGGTGGTGGGACAGAAGCAGGCGCCCGTCGACGTCGCGTCCATGTCGGCGATGTCCTCGGATGTGAGGTGGGTGGCGTGCACGGCCGTCGTCCGCGGTCCCAATGCCCCGGCGTCCCGAAGCACCGCGGTCGGTGTGCGGCCGTGCACGGCAAGACACTGTTCGACTTCACGGGTCTGCTCCGAGGAATGCACATGCAGCGGAACACCATGTGTCTCAGCCCATTCCACGACGGCTGGCATGTGCTCGACCGGCACGCCGCGGACCGAGTGCAGGGCCGCGCCGACCAGGACGGATTGACTTTGTGCTTGCTGCCGCAACGCCTCGACACGCTCGGCCCACCGGTCGCCGCTGCCGTCGCCGAACCGTAACTGCAGGCCGGCCAGGGGTGTGCCGTCCGGGGCGGAGCTCAGGTAGCAGGTGTCGAGGAAGGTGAGCCGGATGCCTGCGTCGGCGGCGCCGCCGATGACGGCCTGTCCCATCGCATTGGGGTCGCCGTAGTGCGTTCCGCCATTGCCGTGATGCACGTAGTGGAACTCGCCGACGGAAGTGATTCCTGCGAGCGCCATCTCGGCGTAGACCGCGCGCGTCAGGCGCCGGTACCGGTCGGGGTTCAGCTGCTCGGCGGCCCGGTACATCAGATCGCGCCAGGTCCAAAACGATCCGCGGTCGCGTTGGGTGCGGCCGCGCAGCGCCCGGTGGAACGCGTGTGAATGCGCGTTGGCCAGGCCGGGCATCACCAGCCCGCGCAGCCGATGTGCGCCGGGGCGCGCGGTGGTGTCGGTGTCGATCGCGGTGATGCGGCCTTCGGCGACGGTGACCTGAACGCCGTGCGCCACAGTTTCGCCGCCGAGCCAGGCGTGTTCACACCACCACGTATCGGTCACCGCGTCACCCACTCCGCCATGACGTCGGCCAACGCCTCTGCCCCGGTATTGCAATCGGATGCCTCGGCGAATTCGTCAGGGGAGTGCGATATGCCGGTTGGGTTGCGTACGAACAACATCGCCGTCGGAACCACAGCTGACAGGATGCCCGCGTCGTGGCCCGCCTGCGTCGGCAGCACCGGGATGTCGCCGAGGTGGGCGAGCGCGCGCTGGAGCCGGTTTCGTGGTGCCTCGGGGAACTCGACGATCGGTGTCACCGATTCGGCGTCGACACCGAGTTCGATGCCGTCGGCCGCAGCGTGCTGTCGTGCTTCTGTGGTGATCTTGTCGACCAGCGACCGCAGCGTCGCCTCGTCGGCGGCCCTGGCATCGAGCCACGCATGCACCGAGGACGGAATAGCGTTGGCCCCGTTGGGCGCAACGATGACCTTGCCAAATGTGGCCACGGCGTCGTGGGCGGCGGCCAGCGACCGCGCGGTGTGCACCGACGATGCGAACGCCAGCATCGGGTCGCGCCGGTCGGCCAGCCGGGTCGTGCCTGCGTGGTTGGCCTCGCCGCAGAACGTGAATTGCCAACGGCCGTGGGGCCAGATGGCCGACGCGACCGCGATCGGTCGGTCGACGAGGTCGAGTGCACGGCCCTGCTCGACATGCAGTTCGACGAAGACACCGATGCGATCGGTGAGCCGCGGATCGGCGCCGAGGTGATGCGGATTGCGGCCGGCCTTCGACATCGCCTCATCCAACGTCACACCGTCCACGTCCCGCAGCCCGCGGGCCCGTTCGGCGCTCAGTGCGCCAGTGGACAGCTGCGAGCCGATGCATGCGACGCCGAAACGCGCACCCTCCTCGTCGGAAAACGCTGCGATGGCGACGGGAACCTTTGGTACCACGCCCCGTTCGCGGATGATGTCGATGGCTGCGAAGGCGGACACGACACCGAGCGGCCCATCGAAGGCGCCGCCGTCGGGCACTGAATCCAGGTGTGACCCTGTGACGAAGGCGTCGGTCGGATCGCCGGACCAGCCCGCTGGCAGCCACCACGCCCAGAGGTTGCCGTTGCGGTCCTCTTCGACATCCATTCCGCGCTGGGCGGCACAGCCGGTGAACCACTCGCGCAGAGTCAGGTCCGCATCCGACCACGCATAGCGGCGGTAGCCGCCGCTGGCGTGGTGCCTGCCGACGTCGAGGATCGTCGGCCACAGGGCGTCGAATGCCGTCACACGTTCTCCCGCATCGGGATTCGCACACCACGCTCGGCGGCGACATCGGTCGCATGGTCGTAGCCCGCATCGACGTGGCGGATCACACCCATGCCGGGATCGTTGGTGAGCACCCGCGCGAGCTTCTGCGCAGCAAGATCGCTGCCGTCGGCGACGGTGACCTGGCCTGCGTGAATGGAACGGCCCATTCCGACACCGCCGCCGTGGTGAATCGACACCCACGTCGCACCGGACGCGGTGTTGACCAACGCGTTGAGCAGTGGCCAGTCGGCGATCGCGTCGGAGCCGTCGAGCATCGCCTCGGTCTCGCGGTAGGGCGAGGCGACAGAACCGGAGTCCAGGTGGTCGCGGCCGATCACGATCGGAGCGGACAGTTCACCCGATGCCACCATCTCATTGAACTTCAGCCCCGCGAGATGACGCTCGCCGTAGCCGAGCCAGCAGATGCGCGCGGGCAGTCCCTGGAATGCGACCCGCTCGCCTGCCATCTCGATCCACCGGGTGAGGTGCTTGTTGTCGGGGAACAGCTCGAGGATCGCGCGGTCGGTGGCGGCGATGTCCTTCGGATCGCCCGACAGCGCCGCCCACCGGAACGGCCCGAGGCCCTCCTCGAACTGTGGTCGGATGTAGGCGGGCACGAAGCCGGGGAACTCGAAAGCCCTGTCGTATCCGGCTTTTCGGGCCTCATCGCGGATGGAGTTGCCGTAGTCGAACACCTCGGCGCCGCGGTCCTGAAAGCCGACCATCGCGGCGACGTGCTTGGCCATCGACGCCCTCGCCTGCTCGGTGAAGTAGACGGGATCTTTCTCGGACATCTTCTTCATGTCGTCGAAATCGATGCCGATGGGCAGGTAGGACAGCGGGTCGTGCGCCGAGGTCTGGTCGGTGACGATGTCGATCGGGGCGTCGCGGCGCAGCAACTCGGGAAGCACCTCGGCGGCGTTGCCTAACAGTCCGATGGACAGCGGCCGCTTGGCGTCGCGGGCCTCAACGGCCAGCCGCAGTGCGTCGTCGATGTCGACGGCCTTGGTGTCGAGGTAACGGTGTTCGATGCGCCGGTCGATGCGAGATTCGTCGCAGTCCACACAGATCGCCACGCCGTCGTTCATGGTCACAGCCAGCGGCTGCGCGCCGCCCATGCCGCCCAGGCCCGCGGTCAGCGTGATCGTGCCTGCCAGCGTGCCGCCGAACCGCTTCTTGGCGACCGCGCCGAAGGTTTCATAGGTGCCCTGCAGAATTCCTTGGGTGCCGATGTAGATCCACGAGCCCGCGGTCATCTGCCCGTACATCATCAGGCCCTCGGCCTCGAGCTTGCGGAACTGTTCCCAATTCGCCCAGTCGCCAACGAGATTCGAGTTCGCTATCAGCACGCGCGGCGACCATTCGTGGGTGCGGAACACGCCGACGGGCTTCCCGGACTGGACGAGCATGGTCTCGTCGTTCTCGAGGTTCTGCAGCGTCCGCACGATCGCATCGAACGCCTCCCAGCTGCGCGCGGCCCGGCCGGTGCCGCCGTAGACGACGAGATCCTCGGGATGCTCGGCCACCTCAGGATCGAGGTTGTTCATCAGCATCCGCAGCGCCGCCTCCTGTTGCCAACCCTTACAGGACAACTCGGTGCCGCGGGGGGCTCGGACGAGGCGCGCGGTGGAGGTCATGATCGTTCCTTTTCGCTGGTCAAACTCGGTTGAGTACAGGACACCGCACCTGAGCCCGTTGCGGTAGGGAGAATGCGGCGATAGTGTCTCGTATTCGAGACGCAAGGAGGTGGGCCGTGTCCAGCACGTCACCAGCGGTCGGCCGGGCACTCGATGTGTTGCTCCACCTGGCGTCACGGCCGGGGCCAGTGCAGGGCTCGGCGCTGATCCGGGACATCGGCATGCCGCGCTCCTCGGCGTATCACTTGCTCGAGGTGTTGATCGAGCGTGGCTTCGTCGTGCATCTGCCCGACCAGCGCGCGTACGCACTGGGGTTCTCGGCCTTCGAGGTGGGTTCGGCGTATCTGCGTCACGAACCGCTCGAGCACATCGCGCGGCCCATCCTGAAGCGGTTAGTGGCCGCGGTCGGCGAGACGGCACACCTCGGAATCCTCTACGGCGCGGAAAGTGTTTATCTGCTCAAGGAGCAACCGCAGATGGCCGGCGTTCCGGTCACTTTGGTCACCGACGTCGGCGTGCGACTGCCTGCGCACCTGACGGCGAACGGCCGATCGATCCTCGCGCATCTGTCGGCGGCCCAGGTGCGGGCGTTGTTTCCGTCGTCGGCGTCGTTCATCCACCGCACCGAACGCGGGCCCAATTCCCTTGCGGAGCTTCGCAGTATCCTTCAGACCGAACGTGCCCAGGGCTGGGCGGAGGAGGCGGGCATGATCACCGAGGGCCTGCAATCGGTTGCTGCGTGCGCGTTCGACCACGCCGGGCGTCCGGTCGCGGCGTTCAGCGCGACTCGTCGCGAGGACAGGCCGAACACCGAACTGCCCGCGTTGGTCGACGCAGTCCGCGCCGCGGCGCGCCAGCTGACCCAGGCGTTATCCGGCCGCGCGCCGGCGGGCTGGTTTTAGCAGCTCGTCGCAATGATGGGCAGCGTGCAGCCGGGCCCGGACCGGAGTGATGACGAGGCGCTGGTGGTGAACAACTGGTTCGAGCGCTACCGTGAGGCCCAGTAATCATGTACCATCTGGTACATGATTACTGATTGCGGCGTTGCAATCGATGCGCCAACCGACCTCGTGTGGGAGGTGTTCAGCGACGTCGAGCGCTGGCCGGAATGGACCGCGTCTGTCACCCGAATCGTCGCGCTCGACGGGCCCGGTCTCGCAGTCGGCAAGCGATTCGAGATCAAGCAACCGCGCATGCCGAAGTTGGTGTGGGAAGTCACCGAGCTCGAGCCAGGCTCGTCGTGGACGTGGGTGCAGCGCTCGCCCGGCGGTCTCACGGTGGCCAGCCACCAGGTCATCGCCGAATCCGACAACCACACCCAGGTTCGACAGCAGATCGATCAGCGCGGGCCGATTGGCGCGCTGGTCGGTCTGCTCATGCGTGGAATGACAAGGCGCTACCTGGATTTGGAGGCGGCGGGGCTCAAGTCCCGAAGCGAGCAGCGGCGCGTCGATGGCCCGACGGCCTGATCTCGAGCGGCGCCAGGAGCTGCTCGACGCGGTGGTGAAGGAGTGCGCGGAGCGCGGCATCGGTGACCGGTCGTTGCGCGACGTTGCGGTCGCGGTGGGCACTAGCCACCGAATGTTGTTGCACCACTTCGGCTCACGCAATGAACTATTACTCGCGATCGTCGACGAGGTCGAACGTCGCCAGCGAGCCCAGTTGCCTGAGCTGCCGAGCGAGCCGGCCGCGGCGACAGCGGCCATGTGGGCCGACCTTCGCCGGGACGAGCTTCGCCCCTTCGAGCGGCTGTTCTTCGAGTGCTACGCGCGCGGTGCCCAGGGTGAGCAGCCGTTCGCGCGCATGCTCCCCGGCGCCGTCGAGGCGTGGCTCGCCGAGGCCGGAGCGGCAGACCCGGCATTGGTCCGACTCGGTCTAGCCGTCATGCGCGGACTGCTGCTCGACCTTGTCGGTACCGAAGATCAGGCTGGGGTCGACGCCGCCGCGCAGGCGTTCGTGGAGTTGGTCCGGGCGTCCCGCTAGCTCGAACCGCCACTCGGCTGCTGGGCGGCCGCGGCGGCGGCAGCCTTTCCTTCTGGGCTGGCAGCCGAATTGCCCGCCGCGGTGGCCGAGGCGATGCCCGCGTTGCAGTTCAGCGACACCAACATCTCAGTGGAGGCCGAACCGCTGCTGTTGGCCGGTGGCTGCACCGTGCGCTTCTGCGTGCGGGTGACGATGCAATCTGGCCATGCCTTTTCGTCGCCGACGGTCGAAACCACGATGGGCTTGAATCCCGCGCTGTTGAGCGCAGTCTGGGCGTCGGAGTACTTCTGTCCCGTGACGTCTGTGGCGGCCGAGGCTAGACCGCTACCCGAAATAGCAAGCGCGGCAAAGGCCGCCATGGCGCCGCCCACGCCGAGGACAGCACGTGCGTCCATCAGGAGCCCGCCTTGACTGGCGGGACCGCTTCAGTCGTCGGCTCGACCGTGGCGGGCGTCGTAAATGTGGCCGTCGCACCCATGGTCATTGCCGAAACCGACGGTTGGACATAGACCGTGTTGGTCGGTGCGTCGCCGGATCCAGCAAGAGTGCTCGTGTGACTCGCACCACCGTTATCAAGGGCCAGGGTCAAGACGCCTGCCCCGAGGACTGCTGCTGCGGCGCACACCCCTCCTATCAACTTCACACCGCGACGACTGATCGCCGTTCGTTTCGTGTTCATATCCGGATCGTCGCGCGCTTTTCGTAGGGATCACTGGATCGCTTCTGTGAGCTCGCTGATTTACGTGCACGTCACAACTTTCGCGGGTTCTTTTCAGCGACCTGGGGTTTAGCGCACAGGAATCGTTGGATAGCCCTATGCGCCCGGGGGGTCGGTGCTGACCAGCGCGGCCGCGCACGTCGTAGGTCTCGCCGATCGAAGGAGACGATATGAAGCTCAAGCGAACCGCTGCCAAAGCCACTCTGATTGGTGCGATGAGCATCGCTGCGGCAGGGTTCGGCGCAGGGTTGGCACACGCCGATCCGCCGTTCCCGACACCGCCACCGTGGCCGGTCCCTGCGCCGGACGACGGGCCGGGCGCCAACGTTGGCGCACCGGGCAATCCGCTGCCGCCGGGGCAGGGCTACATGCCGCCTCCTGGACACAGCGGGCCGACACCGCGGGACGCGGTCGTGCCGGTGTGGGCCCCGCCTGCCCCGGCGCCGCCAGTCTGGGCGCCGTGGCTGCCAGTCAGCTGGAATACCGAGCTCAATGCATGGGGTGTCTGGTGGAACGGTAGCTTCCAGACGCTATAACACGCTCACTGGGACGGTCGCCTCGCCTGCGCGGGGCGACCGTTCCGTTCTGCGTCATTCGAGTAGATCTCGAACGGCGGCAGCACTATCGGCGAACAGCACCGTTTCGGCCAGGCGCTGTGCGCTGATGCGATCCACCGCGCGCACGGTTTCCTTCGTAGTAGGTATGGCCGGGGGAGTGACGGACAGCGATTCGACGCCCATCCCGAGCAGTAGTGGCACGGCGCGCTCGTCTGCTGCGAACTCGCCGCACACCGAGACCGCGGCCTGTCCTTCGGCGCCTCGACAGGTAGCCCGAATCAGTTGCAGCAGACCGGGATCGAAGGTATCGCCGATCGACGCAACCGCATCGTTGTTGCGGTCGGCGGCAAGCGCGTACTGCGTCAGGTCGTTGGTGCCGATGGACATGAAGTCGACGTGGCGCGCGAACGCGGCCGCCTTTAGCGCGGCCGCAGGCACCTCGACCATCATGCCCACTTGCAGGCCGGCTGGACGACCACCGCCGGCGCGGGTGATCGCTGAGTCCAAATGCTCACGTGCGGCGAACAATTCGTCCAACGTGGCGATCATCGGGAACATCACGCTGACGGGAGTCTGTTGCGCCAGCCGGACCATCGCCAACAACTGATCGGCCAACAGGTCGGCATGCGCCAACGACAACCGGATGCCGCGGACACCCAGATAAGGGTTCATCTCTGCTGGCGTCGGCAGGAACTCCAGCGGTTTGTCGCCACCGATATCCAAGGTCCGCAACGTAATTCGCCGTCCATCGAGCGACTCGGCGATCTTGCGATACACCGCGAACTGCTCCTCGACATCGGGTGCGTCCTGCCTGCCGAGGAACAGGAACTCGGTGCGGACGAGTCCGGAGAGATCAGCACCATGTGCCGCCGCGGCGCGGGCGTCGTCCACCGAGCCGACGTTCGCACCGACCGGGATCGTTACGCCGTCAGCAGTGACCGCAGCTTCGCCGGCGCGGGCGTGTGCCTGACGCTGTCGCTGCGCGAGCTTGGCGACGCGCCCCTGAAATTCCTGGCGGACGTCCCCTGCGGGATCCACGACGAACTCGCCCCGAGAGCCGTCCACCGCGACGACGGTGCCGTCGGGAATCGACAACACCGTCGGTCCGGCCCCGACGATTACTGGAATTCCCTTTGCTCGCAACAGGATGACGTTGTGGGCGTGTGGGCTGCCAAATGCCAGCAATACCGCTGCGACCCGCGCGGGGTCGAGATCGGCGGCCTCCGCGGGAGTCAGGTCCGCGGCGATCACGACCCCGGCCGGCCCTGCCGAACTCTCTGTTCCGCCCAGCATCGCTCGCAGCACCTGATCGCCGACCGCGCGGACATCTTCGGCTCGCGCCCGCAGATACGGATCCGGGACGGCCGCGAAATCGGCGGCCACTGCCTGCACAGCCTCCGCCCACGCAGCCGCGGCTGAGCGCCCGCATTCGATGCCGCGCCGTGCGCTGTCGAGCAGTGCGGCGTCGTCGAGTAGCAGCTGATGAGCATCGAAGATCGCCGCCTCGGACTCACCGACGTCGTGGGCGGTGCGGGCGCGCAGCTGGCTGATCGTGCGCCGGACGGTGGCGATTGCCATGCTGAGGCCGCGCCACTCCACGGCGGGTTTGCCGGCGGGGGTGTCTGGAATTGTGATGTCGCCCAACCGCGCCGAGTGCGCAGGCCCGATTCCCAGGCCGGGTGCCGCGCCGATGGGTGTTAGCCGCGCCGTTGGCTCCGGCGCCAGCGCAGTCTCTTCGACCGACTCATCGAAGTTCCGCGCCGCGAGCGCCAGAATGTGGTCAAGCGATTCAGCGGCCTGGCTACCCGATACCCGCACCGCGACCTCGTCGCCGGACCGCACTCCTAAGGTGGCGATCTTCGAAAGGCTTCCGGCGTCAACCCATGCCGATTCGGTGCTGCAATTGCGGATCAGCGCGCGCGCGTCGCGCCGGCGCACCTCGTGCACCAATCGTGCGGCCGGGCGGGCATGCAGCCCATGGGGATTCGCGATGACGAAGGTGCCGGTCAGCTCGTCGGAGCCGGTTTCGACGTCGGCCACTGCTACCGGCGCGGAGCCGAGGTGGCCGACCTTTCCGGCGAGCGAGCCGGCAGCTTCTGCGGCAACCTCGCCGCGATCGGCCCCGGTGGCGGCGGACACAGCCGCGACCACCAGTCCCTCGACCAGGGGAGCGGGGCACAACACCACCCGCGCACGCACGTCGTCGTCGAGCAGTTCGAGCGCGAGTTCGGCCGAGAGCACGGCGCTGCCCAGGTCCATCAGCACTACGACGCCGGCACCTTGATCGGCGGCCGTGATGGCGTCGACGATCTGCGCTGCATCGGTGCCGAATGTGGTGTCGTCAAGGCCTGCGGCAACAGCTATCCGGATCTGCTTGCCGTGCAACATTTCCTGGGCCAGCGCCACCGCGGCGCGGGCCAGCGCCCGGCTGTGCGATACGACGACGAGTCCGACGGTCACGGCATCACTCGCCAAACACGGTCGCGGCAGCCGCGATCAGCATTGTGGCCGAGGCTGCACCCGGGTCGATATGACCGACGCTGCGCTGCCCGAGATAACTGGCGCGGCCCTTGCGGGCAACCATGGCTTCGGTTGCGTCCCTGCCGCTTTCGGCCGCCAGAGTAGCTTCGGTGAGCGCTGTGTCAAGACCGGAGCCGGACGCCAGCACGGCGTCGAGCGCATCCAAGGCCGGTGCGAGCGCGTCAAACATTGTCTTGTCGCCGGCCTCGGCGCGGCCGCGCTGCACCACACCTTCGACACCGGCACGCAACGCCTTGGCGAAGTCGGTCGCGTCGACGCGATCGCCGGAGCTCATGGCGCCGGCCATCCGCAGGAAGAACGTGCCGTACAGCGGGCCGCTGGCGCCACCGACCGACTTGACCAACGTCATGCCCACCTGCTTGCACAGCGCAGACATATCGGCGGGGGCCGCCTCGTCCAGCGCGGCCACCACCGCCGTCATACCCCGCTCCATGTTGATGCCATGGTCGGCGTCGCCGACGGCGGCGTCCAGATCGGTGAGATATTGCGCGTTTTCACCGATCACGCGCGCGTATTCGCGGATCCACGCGGTGAGTTGGGCGAGGTCCATTCAGCATCCCCTCCGCAGCGCCGGTGTGTTGACAGGGTGGTCCCATAGCCGTAGCAGCTCGTCGTCGGCGCGCAGCAGCGTGACCGAACAGCCGGCCATGTCGAGACTGGTGATGTAGGGGCCCACCAGGGAGCGGGCAATTCTGACGCCGGCCTTGTCAAGGATTGCGGCGAACTCCGAATACATGACGTACAGCTCGATGAGCGGGGTGGCGCCCATGCTGTTGGCGAAGAGGATCACGCCATCATCGCCGGCGAAGTCGAGATCGGCCAGCACCGGGTCGAGCATGAGTTCGGCGACCGCGCGCGCTGACTGCAGGGGCATCCGCTGTCTGCCCGGTTCGCCGTGAATGCCTATGCCCACTTCGATTTCGGTGTCGGACAGGTCGAACGTCGGATGGCCGACGGCGGGCACCGTGCATGACGTCAGCGCCACACCCATGCTGCGCGAGGCGGCGTTCACCCGGCGCGCGATGTCCGCCACCTCGGGCAGGCTGCGGCCCTGATCTGCCGCGGCACCCGAAATCTTCTCCACGAGCACCGTGGCTCCGACTCCACGCCGTCCCGCGGTGTAGGTACTGTCCTGCACGGCCACATCGTCGTCGACGACAACCGATTCCACGGTGATGCCCTCTGCGTCGGCCAATTCGGCGGCCATCTCGAAGTTCATCACGTCGCCGGTGTAGTTCTTCACGATGTGTAGCACGCCCGCGCCGCCGTCGACGTTCTTGGTTGCCTCCAGCATCTGGTCGGGCACCGGGGAGGTGAAAACCTCACCGGCACAAGCCGCGTCGAGCATGCCATGCCCGACGAAGCCGCCGTGCAGCGGTTCGTGGCCGGAGCCTCCGCCGGAGATCAGACCGACCTTCCCGGAGATGGGTGCGTCACCGCGGTAGACGATCCGGTTGGCGTGGTCGATCCGCAACTCTGGGTGTGCGATGGCCATTCCGCGCAGCGCTTCGGTGATGACGTCGGCGGGATCGTTGATGAGCTTTTTCATGTCCGGGCTCCTCAGGCGGCGGTCGTTTGGGCGGGCACGGCGACCGGCGCGGGTGTCTCCTCGGCGCGGGTCTTCGAGATTGCAACGTAGGCGAGTGCGGCGAGTGCGCCGGCCAGGAATTCGGCGGCTAGATACACCGGCAGCTGGCTCCATGCGACCGAACCGCCTGCGATCTGCTGGACGAGCATCGGGCCGAAGGTGCGGGCCGGGTTGATCGACGCGCCCGTGGTGGGGGCCACCGGGATGATTGCTGCGAACACCACCAAACCGATAGCCACACCGGCGAATCCCGCGGAGGCCTTGCGGTGTATCACGCCGAAGACGGTGAACACGAGAATGAACGTACCCACGAATTCGGCGAAAAAGGCCTGTACTGCACTCACATTCCCGGAATAGGTGGCGACCCCGAGGCCCGCGTCGCGGGCGGCGGTACCGAGCACGCCGAGGATGGCGGCCGCCCCGACGAGCGCGCCGACGGCCTGTGCACCGATATAGGCGGGAACCCGTGACCACGGGAACTTGCCGGTGACTGCGAGCCCGACGGTGACCGCCGGGTTGATGTGGTTTCCGGAGATGTGTCCGAGCGCGTAGATCGTCGCCACCACGATCGTCGCGAATGCGAACGAGATCATGCCGAGGTCGGCCATCGTGAACGGCGCGTTCCCGTTGACGATGATCGTGGCGGGCACCGATCCAACGCCGATGAAGACCAGGAAGGCGGTGCCGAACGCTTCGGCCGCGAGTTTCTGGGTGAGCGAGGGTTCGTCCATGACGTTCTCCTGAGACCTGGGTCGAAGCCGATTTCCCGTTTGGTGATCGACTATCTCGGATCACATTCGATAATGTCGAATGTGATCTGGACCATACGCTTATGCTTCGATCATCACAAGGGCCGATTTCCGCGAAAGGTGAACTGATGATCCAGGCCGTGGATCGCGCGCTGCGCATCCTCACGGTGCTGCAGGGCGGCCGGCGGATGAGCCTGGGAGAGATCGCCACGGCCATCGACCTGGCTCCATCCACCGTCCACGGATTGGTGCGCACCTTGTTGGCGCATGGCATGGTCCAGCAGGAAATCGACTCTGGCCGCTACCGGCTCGGGCCGGCGACCCTGCGGCTCGGCAACGTCTATCTCGACACGCTCGAATTGCGGTCCCGCGTGACGATCTGGGCAGAGAGCCTGGCCCGACGGACGGGTTGCGCGGTGCGCACCGCCGTTCTGCTGTTCGATGAGGTCGTGGTCGTCGCACACGAGCCAAGGCCTGACGGCACGCGCCAGATGCCTGAGGTCGGCATCGTGATTCCGGCGCACGCCAGCGCTCTGGGCAAGGCGCTGTTGGCATTCCAATCTGACTACAAGGCCGACGAGCTACGTAGCATGACCGGCGAAACCATCATCGACCCGGCTGTGCTGGCCGATCAGCTGGAACAGACCCGCGCATCTGGCATCGCGATGGAGGTCGAAGAGGCGGTGCTGGGCGAATGTGCCGCAGCCGCAGCTGTCTTCGACTCATCTGGCGAGGCCACCGGTGCCATCGGCCTTGTGGTGCCCGCAGCCCGCTGGCCGTTGGAAGCCGCTGCCTTCGACGCGCTACGCGACACCGCCAGGACGGTGTCGCGTGAACTCGGATCACCGGCGTGGCCGCCACGCCGGGCCGGCTAACACGGAACGTTCGCGCGCGACCTAGCTGGCCGGCAGCGCGGCGCGCCATTGCTTACGGGCGCTGCGGGCCTCGAAGGTCTCCAACAGCGCGAGGAATCCGCTCGGATAGATCAGCGACACGATCCACTCCTTACCGTCGCCGTGGCTGACCTGAAATCCCGCACCCATGAACTGCTTGAGCCACTTGATTTTCACTCCGTCCCTTGGGAATTCGAAGGCGGTGATCGACTCGCCGGCCGCCAGGCGCTCCTTGAGATCGGGAATTCCGAGTTCCTTGGCGATCCAGCCGGCGTGGCCGGTGACTCGGCAGCGCAGTGTGGTGTCGGTCAGCTCAAGATCTCCGACCGCGAAGAACGAGTTGGCGCGGCTCTGCAGAAGGTAGGCCTTGGTCTGCGGGGGTGGCGTCGTGGTCACGGTTAGCCCTGTTCCGGTTGGTCGTCGACTTTGAACCCGTACTTGACGTCGCCGCCGTCGACGCTGTTGACGGTGACAGTCACGCCGTAGGTGCTGCCCTGGTCGGTGAGGTGGCAGCGTGTGGTCGCACCGACGTCGCCCTTGAGGTTGTCCGGACAGGTCACGTCGGGAGTCCGGCCGAACTGCTGGGTCAGTTGTTCGCTGATCGATTTGGCGACGTCGTCCTTGTTGACCGTCTCCACGATGTCGAAATTCACCTTGGTGCCGTCGACACTGGTCACCGTCACGTTGACGCCGTAGTTCTGGCCGTCGTCGGTCATCTCGCAGTCGAGGGAGGCACCAACTGTCGCCTTCAGGTCGTCGGGACAGGTGACCGACTGCGGCTTGTGGCCAGACTTCTCGTTCACCTTCTGGCTGATTTGATCGGCGACATCAGCTTTTGCGACCGTGTTCTGGTGGTTGCTGCCAACGGAAAATGAACAGCCGGCCGTGGCCATGCTCGCCGCGGCCACAGCCGCGAGAGCGGTTCGTGCAACCAATCGCGCCATGTCAGGCCCTTTCCTCAAGTGCGAACGACGCATAACGATGACACAGCAACGGCCGATGTTCGACTCAAGTCTGAAGAAATGCTGATTTGCTCGGCGAGTCTGCAATCTTGCTGTGGCGAAACTGGGAAAAACCTTGTCAGGCAACAGGCTTGGTGATCGAAACCACCTCGGCCGTCGGCAGCGAACCCAGTATGTCTGCGGCTGCCAGAAGCTTGGAACCACGGATCCCGCTACCCACGATCACCCGGCTGCGGTCGATCACGTTCACGTCGACAAGAACCGGCCAGTCGCGGGGCAGGCCGACCGGCGTGATCCCGCCGTACTCCATCGCGGTCAACGTCACCGCAGTCTCCATTGGCGCAAATGAAATCTTGCGGGCGCCAAGTTGTTTACGCACGACGCCGTTCACGTCGGCGCGTGTGGTGGCGAGCACGACGCAGGCCGCGTACCACACCCGGTCGGCTCGCCGTGCTTCGACGACAACGCAATTGGCAGAGATGTCCAAGCCGATGTCGTAGTGCTCGCAGAACGCCGCCGTGTCGGCAAGGTCGGGGTCGATCGCGCTGACCCAGAGCCCGTCGCCCAGGTATGGCCGGACCGGTGCGGCGACGAGCTCAGGCGCCTCGCTCGCCGGAACGAAGGTCAGCTCTCCAATGTCCACTGTCACTGCGCGCTGCTCCGTCGGTCGCCGATGAACTCCAGCAGGCGGGGGTCGTCGGAGGTGAACCGGTCGACCTCCTCGCCACCGTCGCAGCGCAACAGGCCGATCGTGACGCTGTCGCGGGTGCGCATGATGACCTCCCACACCGCACCGGCGTCCTGCCAGCGCTGCAGTTCTGCAATCCGATCGATGTGCATCTCTCTACGATTGCATCCTATGAGTGCGGGCCCGGTAGGGCTGGTCACCGCCGCCCGCGATAGGGACGGCAGCCACGTCGCCGTTCTGGCCCGGCTCTTCTCGTAGGCTCCAGCTGTGGGTGCAGCTGTGGCGGTCAGTGTTGCCGCGGTGTTCGTCTGGCTCGGCATGGTGGTGGCGATCTCGTTCATCGAGACGCCGTTGAAATTCCGCGCGCGCGGCGTGACGTTACAGATCGGTCTTGGCATCGGCCGCTTGGTTTTTCGTGCGCTCAACGTCTGCGAACTCGGGTTGGCCGCCGTTATCGTGGTCTGCTTTGTCATCGCTCCGCCTGCGACCGGCATCGCCGTCGCGGCGGCGGTCGCCGTTGTCGGTCTGCTGGCGCAAGTGCTGGCGGTGCGGCCGCGGCTCACGCGACGATCCGAAGCGGTGCTCGCCGGCGGCGAGGGCCCACGCTCACATGCGCATTGGGTGTACGTCGGGTTGGAAGTCGTCAAGGTGGTCGCGCTGCTCATCGCGGGTGTCTGGCTACTCGCGGCGTGAGACGATCGCCAGATGCGGCTGGGATTGCACGCACTTGGCATCGGCTCGGGGGCGACCCGCGCCGTCATCGACGCAGTGGCGGTTGCCGCGGAACAGTCGGGGTTCGCAACGTTGTGGTCGGGCGAGCATGTCGTCATGGTGGACCGGTCGGCGTCACGCTATCCCTATTCCGACGACGGACAGATCGCGGTGCCCGCAACGGCCGACTGGATCGACCCGCTGATCGGCTTGAGCTTCGCCGCCGCGGCCACCTCGACGATTCGCATTGCGACCGGCGTGCTGCTGTTGCCCGAACACAATCCCGTGCTGATCGCAAAACAGGCCGCCACGCTGGACACCCTCTGCGGCGGCAGGCTCACGCTCGGTGTCGGCATCGGCTGGTCGCGTGAGGAATTCGACGCGCTCGGCGTCCCGTTCGAGCGGCGCGCCGCACGCACCGCCGAATACGTCGAAGCGATGCGCACGCTGTGGCGCGACGACGTCGCCTCGTTCGACGGCGAATTCGTCCACTTTGAATCTGTGCGGGTCAACCCCAAACCCGTTGCCAGCGGCCGTATCCCGATCGTGCTCGGTGGCAACAGCGATACCGCGCTACAGCGGGTGGTCGCGTGGGGCGACGGCTGGTACGGGTTCAATCTCGACGGAGTGGACGAGGTTGCAGAGCGCCTCCAGTTTCTGCGCGAGCTCTGCGTCGAGAGCGGACGCGACCGCGCCGAACTCCAATTGGCGGTCGCACTCCGCGACGTGAGCGTCGACGACGCGCGCACGCTCGCGAGTCTGGGCGTCGACGAGTTGGTTCTCGTCGAGGCCCCGCCCGACCACGCCGTCGCCGCCGCCGAATGGGTTTCGGCACTGGCAGACAAGTGGCGCGTCGGTTAGTCCAACAGTTCGCTGACGTGTGCTCGCGCAGTCCCGGCGGCCTGCTGCTCCCGGGCGTACGCACTTCATCCGTGGTGAAACGCTCCCGCGCAAGCGGCGCCCGTGAAACATCGCCCATCGGCGTCGAACCGCCGTTCGCCAAGCTGAGCGGCACTGGCGAATCAGTATTGGTAACGCGCCAACTCGGTGCCGCCGACCCGCTCGCCGTCGTCGATCGACACCAGTGCGGGCACCAGTTCGCTGGTGATCAAGCCGTGCTGCTCTGTCACGTCGTCGATGATGTCGAAGCTGGCCGCGATCCGGTCCGGGCTGTCGACGACGATCGTGGTGACCGGCACCTGGCGAGTGAGCTGAATCAGCTTGTCGCCGTGGGGTTTATGGTCTCCGTGAAAGCCCCAGATACCGCGCAGCACGGTCGCGCCTCGCGCCGCGTCGGAGTCGAACAGCCGCAGGACGATCGCGCGGTGGATCGGCACGCCGTCGTGAAGCGTCGCCTCCGACGTGGAGACCATCAACTTCTGCCACAGTGCCCGGCCGGTGTCGTCGGTCGCGGGCAGCGCTGCTGGACGGGCCATCACTTGGCCGTCGCGTTTGCACAATTGCACCCGTTCCAGCGTGAGCAGCGGTTGCCGCAGCATCGTTTCGAGTTCGGGGATCGCCGCAGTGGCCTGGTCTGCGGTGCCAATCGCGATGATCATGATTGGAATGTCGACATTGCGGCTGAAGAAGCGCGCGCGTCGCCGTTGTCCGTGTTTGGTGCCGTCGACGCCGAGAAACACTGAGGCCCCGGCGAATCCGTGCCGATGCAGGGCATCGCAGACGGCATGGGACGCGGGTCGGCCCGACACCCGGTCCTGACGTCCGATGTAGAGGGTGAGCTTGACGATGTCCGACGACGGTGCGGCCTCCGACCCGACGAGCATTCGTGCGCGCTCCAGGGTCACCAGCCCTCGCGTCGTCGCGGCCACGGCATGGTCGGCGAGCGAAGCGATCTTGTCGGCGCAGTCGACTGCGGCGATTGCAATCGGCGAATCCTCCGACGAACTCAACGACTGGTCACTGCGCAATACATGATGCGGACCGAAACTGGCGATGCCGCGCAGCACCACGCTGGTGGCCACCGCGCTCTCCTCGTAGAGATCGAGCAGCGCGTCGGCGAGGAAGCGGTCGCCGCTGCGCAGACGTTCGGCGAAGTAGGTGGTCAGCTTGAGGTACTCGTCGCTCATAGCCGACCGCCGATCCACAGGCCCAGCCATGCCGCGGCCAGACCGAACACCAGGCTCAGCGCGATATTGGCGACGGCCGGTCGTATCTGGCGTTCCTCGCCGAGCCGCTGCGTCTCCAGCATCCACGTCGAAAACGTGGTGTAGGAGCCGACGAACGCCGTGCCCGCCAGCAGCGCGAGATGCGGGCTCAATGCGAGACCGGACAGGAAGCCGAGCAGCAGCGCACCGCTGATGTTGACCGCGAACGTGCCATAAGGGAATGACCCGTTGACGCGGCCCGACACGGTGCGGTCAACAAGGAAGCGCAGCACCGCGCCGACGCCGCCGATCATCACGACGCCCGCCCAGACGGCGACCGTCATGCGCGGACCCGGGCGCGGCGAACCAGGGCGGTTGCGAGATAGAGAGCGAGCAACCCGACCACGATGCTCACGGCGGTGTAACCGATGGCAAGACCGTAGTGGCGTTGCTCGAGCATCCTGACGATCTCGACCTGCATCGTCGAGAACGTGGTCAGGCCGCCACACACCCCGGTACCGAGCAGAGGGCGCCGATAGCTCGACACGGGCAACCGTTCGAGCAGCCGGGTGGTGAAGTAGCCCAACAGGAATGCGCCGACGATGTTCACGATGAAGGTCGGCCAGGGCCAGTGTCCGGGTTCGGGCGCCGCGACGGTCGCAAGGGCCGCGCGCGCGAGCGTGCCGAGCGCGCCACCGACGAAGACCGCGGCCAGCTCGCGACCGTCGAAACTGAACATGAGCCAAAGTATCGCCGTCGAGCTTTCGCTCCGGCCAAAGACGCGATACTTGTAGGGGCAGAATCGGGGCTATGGCTGCGAATCCACGTGCCGGCACCCCGGCACAACCCGAAGACCTCATCGATGTGGCTCAGGTCGTGACGGCCTATTACACCGTCGAACCGGACCCGGACAACGTGGATCAGCAGGTGGTGTTCGGAACGTCGGGGCACCGCGGCTCGAGTCTGGATGCGGCCTTCAACGAGGCGCACATCGTCGCGACGACCCAGGCGATCGTCGAGTATCGGGCGGCGCAGGGCACCACGGGGCCGCTGTTCATCGGCCGCGACACGCATGCGTTGTCGGAGCCGGCATGGGCTTCGGCGCTCGAGGTCCTGGCCGCCAATGACGTTGTCGCGATGATAGATTCGGCCGATCGCTATACCCCGACGCCCGCGGTCAGCCACGCGATCCTGACGTTCAACCGCGACCGCGACGGTGATCTGGCCGACGGCATCGTGGTAACGCCGTCGCACAACCCGCCGCGCGACGGCGGGTTCAAGTACAACCCGCCAAACGGCGGTCCCGCCGACACCGACGCCACCGGCGTCATCGCCAAGCGGGCCAACGAGATTCTGCGCGACGGGCTCAAGGGTGTGAAGCGGGTGCCGCTGGCCAGTGCGCTGCAGTCCGCGCAACGGCACGACTATATGGACGCCTACGTGGCGGACCTGCCGAACGTCGTGGACCTGCATGCCATCAGCGCCGAGGGGATCCGTATCGGCGCCGACCCGCTGGGCGGGGCGAGTGTCGACTACTGGGGTGCCATCGCGGAGCGCCACAACCTGCAGTTGACGGTGGTCAACCCCTTGGTCGACGCCACCTGGCGATTCATGACGCTCGACACCGACGGCAAGATCCGGATGGATTGCAGCTCGCCGAACGCGATGGCGTCGCTGATCGCCAATCGCGACAAATATCAGATCGCCACTGGCAATGACGCCGATTCCGACCGGCATGGGATTGTCACACCCGACGGCGGACTGCTCAACCCGAATCACTATCTAGCGGTGGCGATTGACTACCTGTACTCGAACCGGCCGGAGTGGCCGGCTTCGACGGCGGTGGGTAAGACGGCGGTCAGCTCGTCGATCATTGACCGGGTTGTCGCCGGGTTGGGCCGCAAGCTGCTGGAGGTTCCGGTTGGGTTCAAGTGGTTCGTCGACGGATTGATCGGCGGCACAATCGGTTTCGGCGGTGAGGAGAGTGCTGGCGCGTCGTTCCTGCGTCGTGACGGGTCGACGTGGACGACGGACAAGGACGGCATCATTCTCGCGCTGCTGGCCTCGGAGATCTTGGCGGTGACGGGGCAGACGCCGTCGCAGCGGTATGCGGAGTTGGCCGAAAAGTACGGTGCGCCAACGTATGCCCGCATCGATGCGCCCGCAAACCGTGAGCAGAAGGCGCGACTGGCCAAGCTCTCGCCCGAGCAGGTGACCGCAACGGAGTTGGCGGGCGAGCAGATCACGGCGAAGCTGACGACCGCGCCGGGCAATGGCGCGGCGCTGGGCGGCCTGAAGGTGACGACCGAGAACGCGTGGTTCGCGGCCCGGCCGTCGGGCACCGAGGACGTCTACAAGATCTACGCGGAGTCGTTCAAGGGCCCTGAGCACCTCGCAGAGGTCCAGCAAGCGGCCAAGGACGTGGTGAATACAGTCATAGCGTGAGTTCTGTCGCGGAGGGCGAGTGTCCGGCTGACCCCAAGCCGAAGCTGCCGCGCGAAGTCTGGGTTCTGATCACCGCAAACGTAGTGGTCGCCCTCGGCTACGGCGTGGTCTCGCCGGTGCTGCCCCAGTACGCTCGCAACTTCGGCGTGAGCATCAGCGCCGCCACGTTCGTCATCACTGCGTTCTCCCTGATGCGGCTGGTGTCCGCACCGGCAAGCGGGCTCTTCGTGCAGAAGATCGGGGAGCGGCGGGTCTACGTCAGCGGACTGCTGATCGTCGCGCTGTCGACGGGCGCGTGCGCATTCGCGCAGACGTATTGGCAGTTGTTGTTGTTCCGCTCGCTCGGCGGGTTTGGGTCCGCGATGTTCACCGTGTCCTCGCTGGGGCTGATGATCAGGATCTCGCCGCCCGACGCCCGCGGCCGTGTCGCCGGTTTGTTCTCGAGCTCATTCCTGATCGGGTCCGTCGGCGGCCCGGTGCTGGGCAGCTTGACGGCAGGACTGGGCCTGTCGGCGCCGTTCGCGATCTATGGCGTGGCGCTGATGATCGCGGCGGCCGTCGTGTTCATCAACCTCAGGCATTCGGCGGTGGCGGCGCCGGCGACGGATACCGAAGATCCGGTGACGCTGCGAATTGCGTTGCGCAACAAGGCGTATTGGGCGGCGCTGTTCTCGAACTTCGCGACGGGCTGGTCGGTGTTCGGCTTGCGTATTGCCTTGGTGCCCTTGTTCGTTACTGAACTGCTGCATCGTGGGCCGCGGGTCTCGGGGCTGGCGTTGGCGACGTTCGCGGTCGGCAACGTCGCCGCCGTAATTCCAAGTGGCTATCTGTCGGATCGCATTGGGCGACGCACACTGCTGATCGTGGGGTTGTCGGTGTCAGGGGT
This sequence comes from Mycobacterium sp. JS623, assembly GCF_000328565.1. Classification (NCBI taxonomy): domain Bacteria; kingdom Bacillati; phylum Actinomycetota; class Actinomycetes; order Mycobacteriales; family Mycobacteriaceae; genus Mycobacterium; species Mycobacterium sp. JS623. Next base: position 1,717,958 of record NC_019966.1, read on the forward strand.
GGCGACGATGGCGGTGGGCCTAGCGTCATCGCTGACGTTGTTCTTGGCCGGTGCGCTGGTGGCCGGCGCTGCCGCGGGCATGTTCACCTCGCCGCAGCAGGCCGCCGTCGCCGACATCATCGGTAGCAAGGCCCGCGGCGGCACGGCCGTCGCGACGTACCAGATGATGGCCGACGCCGGCGCGATCGTCGGCTCGCTCGCGGTCGGCGAGATCGCGCAGCATGTCAGCTTCGGTGCGGCGTTCGTGATCAGCGGCGGAATTCTGCTAGCCGCAGCGGTCGGCTGGGTGTTGGCTCCCGAGACCCGCGTGCGCCCGGGCGAGCACACGCCGGCGCGCGCGCTGGGCCCCGAGGCTGGTGGCGAACTGCCCTGACCTGCGATTTTGAGCGGGAACCGCAGGTGGTGTAACTTCGATGGGCACAACTTCACGGGGCTATGGCGCAGCTGGTAGCGCACCACACTGGCAGTGTGGGGGTCAGGGGTTCGAGTCCCCTTAGCTCCACCAAAGAGACGACCATCGAACCCTTGACGGTCGAATGGGTTCGCATATTCAGGACGTCCTGACGTCCCGGTTTGGCATCATCACCGACGGTGGCCGTCGCCAGGATCTCGAAGATGTCTGTCCGTTCGGCGGTGTGGACGACTGTGCCACCGTCTTCTACATCGAGCAGGATTCGTTCGAACCAGGCTTGGTTGAAGTCGCGCCGGATCGACTCAGGTGCGGTCTCGTAGGCAATGCCGCAGCGGCCGACGAGGTCGAGGGCTTTGTCGATGGTGGCCACGTGGTCGACAGTGGTTGCTTCAAGTGATGCCCGTTGGTGTTCGAGTTGGCCGAGACGGTTGGCGAGTGCGGTTTGTTTGTCACGGGCGATGTCTCGCGGCACGGCTCCGTCCATAGCGAGATCGGCCCATTTAAGGCGTTCGCGTTTGATGTCATCGATGCGGCGCTGCACGAGCGTCTGCTCCCGGTCGGAATGAACAGTGAAGGCGGCCAGGTCTTCTGCCAGGCTGGCACGGATCGTCGCAAGCGTTGACGCCGGCATCTGAGTCTTGCGCCAAAGGCTGACAATGGCAGCGTCGACGCGGTTCTCGGCCATATATGGAAGACCGCAACCGTTCTTGGCATTGTGCCGACCGCCGCAGAACCAATAGGCATACTTCGTGCCCTGTTTCCCGGTCGAGATGGCGTACATCAGCTTTGACTCGCAGCGCGCGCAGTGCAGGGCTCCTGCTAGGTGATGGCGTCGACGATAGGACCGCTCGCCAGATTGGCGGTGCGCGGCCAATACGTGCTGAACCTGCTCGAATGTGGCGACCTCGATGAGCGGCTGATGGATGCCGGGGTACTCGATGCCTTGCCAGGTGACGTAACCGAGGTAGTACCGGTTGCGGAGAACCTTGTAGAGCTTGTTCGTCGGGAGCGGCCGCACGGGTCGTTTTGCTGTTGGCCGCTGCGACAGCCCGCGGGCGTCAAGCGCAGCAGCGAGTCCCGACAGCGTCCAGTCTCCGGTGGCGTACTGGTCGAATGCCCAGACGATGTGGGGCGCACGCTCAGCGTCGACACGGACGGTTCGGACTTCGCGTCCATCGACCGTTTCGCGAACGTTGAGATAGCCGATCGGCGCGATCGTTGGTGTGCCGCCGTTCAGTGCCTTCTGTTTGGCGCCTTTCATGACTTCGTTCGCGAGATTCCGGCTGTAGAACTCGGCAATGCTCGACATGATGCCGTGCATGAGGACGCCGCTCGGCGTGGCGTCGATGTTCTCGGTGACGCTGACGAGCGTGCTACCGGCCGCTTGTATCGCGAGGTTGATCTGCACGTCATCGGCTCGGTTGCGCGCGAGCCTGTCGATCTTGTGGACGATCACATAGGTGGTCGGGTGTTCGGCAAGGTAGGTAAGCATTCTCTGCAGTTCCGGGCGGTCTGCCGACTTGGCGGACTCACCGGCGTCGACGAATTCTCGTTCGACGGCCGCGCCGAGCTCCTGTGCTTTGCGTTCACATGCCTGTCGCTGTGCGGGGATTGAGAACCCCTCTGCCTCATTGCCGCGTGTGGCTTGTTCCTTGGTGCTGACCCTGAGGTAGATCACGGCGGTTGTCACGGGTTCTCCATTCGGGACGGTCCTTGTGGGGATTGATATATACCTGTGTCTTGGGTGAAAAGCGGTCAGGGGCTGCCCGTTTGAAGAACTTGACGGCTACTCCTGACGGCTACAACACCAAGTACGTGACAACACCAAGTACGTGCGTCAACAATTTGATTGGATTAAAAGTCATGCGTCAGCATCCTTCGCGTCGGATGCTTGTTTGACGGCTACTTCTGACGGCAACAACGCCGAGCACCTGCGCCTGTGTCCGTGCTCGTAGGTGTGTGATTACAGAGGTGAGGGAGCTGCGCTCACCGAGCGAAAATCTCCTCTTAAGCAGGGTGTCCGGGGTTCGATCCCCCGCTGGCCCTCCAGATTGAAATGATGCATTGATGACAACAGATTCGGCCATTGACGGCTGATTCTGACGGCTACGGCCGCTGTCATCAGCAGACACGAGCAGCGCTCGACCCACGCGGTCGAGCGCTGTTTGTTGGGCGCCGACGTCGCCGTGCTGATACAGCTGTTGGGTCGTAGTGATGTGGGCGTGGCCGAGGATCAGCTGGGCGTCGCGGGTGGGAACACCGAAGTTCTTGAGCAGCGTGGCCGCGGTGTGGCGCAGATGGTGCAGCTTGATGCGACGCAGTCCCGCCTGCTCACGTAGTCGCTGGAACACGCGCACGAAGTTGCGCGGCCACAGCGGCGTGCCTTCATCGCTGAGAAAGACAAGATCGGACTCGGTGGCGATGTCCGCGCTTGCGGCCTGATGCTGGCGCAAGGCATCGCGAACGGGCGCGAGCAGTGGCAAGTCGCGCTTGCCGGCGTTGGTCTTCACCGGCCCGAGGTAAATCTGGCCGCGGACTTGCTGGAGTTGCTGGCGGATGTGCAGTTGGTGTTGGTCCCAGTCGATATCGCTCCACCGCAAGCCGAGCACTTCGCCACGGCGCATGCCGTAGAGGGTCAAGAGTAAGAACGCCGCATACAACCGTTCGCGCCGGGCGGCAGCCAGGAACCGTCCCGCTTCGGCCACCGTCCACGGTGTGATGTCGTTGCGCTCCCAGCGTGGCAGTGACGCCAGGCGAGCGACGTTCCTCGGGATGAGGTCTTCACGCATGGCCCGCGTCAGGGCCGCGCTCAGCACTTTTCGAGCTGAGCGGACGGTGTGCACTGAATGGCCGTTCGCGAGCTGTTGGTTCAAGATCTGCTGGAGTGTGGTGACGGAAAGTTGCGTCAGTGACTGCGCGCCGAGCCACGGCTTGAGGTGGACACGGATGACGGATTCATAGCCTTCGAGGGTTTTCGGACGCAGAGTTATTGGCGTGACCTCGCGCATCCAATAGTCGAGATATTGGGCGATGGTCCACGACCGATCAGCCGCGGGTATACCCCGTTCGGCCGCGGCCATTTGGGCAGTAAGCTTCGCTTTCGCGTCGTGCGACGACGTGCCATAGACCCGAATTCGACGACGTTTGCCGCTCGCGGTTGGTAGGTAGGCAGCGCCTTCCCAACGTCCATCCTTCCGGCGATAGACTGTGCCCTCACCAGTTGCCCGTCGTCCCGTCATGCCGCGCCTCCGGTTTCGCTCAAAATCGAAACAAATCGCTCGAGTTCGGCTTGCGGCACTAGCCGGCGCCGACCAATGGTGACGGTGGTCAGGCGTTGCTGTTGAATCAGTCGGTAGAAGCTCCATCGGCTAATGCGGAGTTGTGCGCAGGCTTCCGGCACGGTGAGAAGGTTGCTCTCACTGCCTACCGTTGATGATGCTGCCAAAACCGCGGCGGAAAGTTGCCTCTCAAGCCATTGGTGATCGACCGGCTGGCCGTCAGATAGGCGAAGCGCTGTCTCGCCGAGGACGCGCAACAAGCGACGCGTATGGATATCAATGGCGGTGCTCACGCCGCTAGTCCTTCCTCTTCCACGGGTTTGGAAACTTCGCCTTCATCGTCAGGTTCGGGCTCAAGCTCTGCGGCCAAAGGAAACGGCCGAGGTACGTGCCGAAACCGACCATCGACCAGCCCCGTTTGTCGCAGTCGCACCGCGATCGCTTGCTCACTAACCTCAAACAGTTGCGCAAGCTCGCTGGGATCTTGGATGCCGTTGCCCCAGGCTTGCTTTAAGAGTCGGCGTGGTACGAGGAGGCACCCGGCGAAGTAGTCAGCGGCTTGCTCCGCTTGAGCGACCGCGGTGATCCTTCGCGTCCCGCGGTACAGGATTGTCTGCCGTCCGTGGTCGATGATGTGTTTGAATTCGTGCGCCAGTGTGAACCTGCGGCGGGCCTGAGAGTCGGTCCGCGACAACTGAATCACCCATACCTGGTGATGTTTGTCCCAGAAGGTGGCGCCGGAGACCAGGCGGCCGGTGTAACCAACAGTCAGCTTCGGCAACTCGCTGATCAGTTCGGTGGGTACGGGACCAGTGACGATGCCATGGAGTTCGATCAGCTTGTTGGCCTGGAGTTCCGCAACGCGTAGTGCATCGGCGAAACTCACTTGAGCATGCACCGGGATGACGGCTCGGAGCTGCGCGAGCACACTCGTTGAGTACGATTGATCTTCTTGGTGCATGGCGGTCTCCTTTCGTCCCAATTGGGAGGGCGTTAATTGTTGTGCTACATCGCTATTCGTCTTCTCCGTCGACCGGGCCTTCGTTCTGGTTAAAGCTGATGCCGTACTTACGGGCGACAGCGTTGAAGTGGGCTTCAATCTCTTGTCTTGCGTCGGCTGGCAGCGCCCGGTATTTCGTGCGGAGATAGGGCCGCATAGTCGGCAATTCCTTTGGTGGCACCCAACCGACGGTGGCAAAGAGGTCACTAGCTGGAATGCCGAGCACCTCGCCGATGACCTGCAAGCTTTCGGGCCGCGGGTTGGCGATCTGCCCCTGCTCGATGCGCCAGACGGTCCCGACATCGACACCGGCGCGGCGCGCAACTTCGGCGGTACTCAGACCAGCCTCCGCCCGCTTTGATGCAAGGAGATTGATGAGGTGAACTGTCTGCTCTGGCGTCATTTCGGTTGTCTCCCTTATTATTTCCACTCATTTTCAATTGTACGCCTGGTCTTTGAATTCGTTCAATGTCGATTGTCAATTTCACAACACGAAAGTTGTTGTGTAGGAGAGGATTTCCTACGTCGGCGATGGGCGAGCAGGCAGTCGCTATGTTGTGGCATCGGCTAGGATCGGCCGTCAAACAGCCACACGCCGCCGTCTGGCGACGGGACGACGTGAATATCCCCACCGAATACGAGATCTCGCCCGAGTTGGTCAGTATCGAAGCGAAGGTACGAACGCAGCGACTCTGGCAGGCGGTCAAGTTCGTGGTTGTAACCCAAGTCATCAATAAGCTGTTCGGCATAGGCAATAACTGAGTCGTAATGGCCCAGATATGCCTCCGTGAAGTCGTCGAACCGCTCCGACGCACCTTCGCTGACGTATACCCAGGCGGCAAAGGCATCGCCATGCTCGTGGATGCCCTGAGCGATCCGCGCCACCCGGTCGATCGAGTCGTATTCGCCGATCCGGCAGACACCGAAGTCGTCGTAGTCGTGGATGGCGAATTCCTCAGCATCGGGCTGCCGAGACTGAGCCAACATGGCGTTGATGTCGGCATAGATGTCGGCCGGATCGCGCGCGGCGTCCATCCACTGTCCGTGCAAGACGCCGTTGTTGTAGTCGCTGAGGCTGGCGACATAGATCCGTGGAGTTGGTCGGGGCTCAGTCTCGTGACCGCCCTGCAGCTCTGGGCTCGCGGAGGGTTCCTCGCCCGAATTGGTCTGTGGTTGTTTCTCATTCATCATCACCTCCTTTCACCTGAGTTGATCGAGTCATTTGGTTTATGAGGGGCCGGTCGGGAAATGGAGAGCGCATAGCACTCGATCCACTTCCCGCCGGCCCTGCACCAGAGGCGCTGACCGACAGGTCAGCTCTCCGCGCCTTCGCCTCCTTTCTGGCCCCGGCGGACTGGCCGGGCCGGTGCTTGATCGCCGCTGGCGAACAAGGTGGCGATAGCTGCCTGGCGGGCAGCGGCTTCACGCTCAATCTCGGCGCGTGCCGCGTCCGCCCTGCCGCGGAGTTCCGGATCGTCCTTCGCTCGAGCGATGTGCTCGGCGATGGCGACCTGGATCTCATCGGTGATAGTGCCCTTGCCCGGGCGCAGTCCAGCGATGAAGCTGAGCTGTGCATGGACGTCGGGGTTGAGCCGGATACCAAGGGTTTTGAAGCCCGTGGCCGACTCGTCCGCAATGGACATTGCGACCTCCTCGGTGCTGTGCGGCCGGTAAACGCGTTGTGCGCTTACGGGAACGACCGCATGACACCGACGAGGGCTGACCATCATGCAGCCCGCTTGTCGGTTGATCGCGCGTTCGCAATCCGGGTTCTCGCCATAGCGGCGAACTCAGGACTGATCTCAATTCCGAGCCAGTCGCGCGCGAGTGCTTCCGCTGCGACGGCCGCCGTGCCGCTGCCGATGAATGGATCGAGGACCAATCCCGGCTCGCTGGGCGCGTCGCAGTCGCAAGTCGCCGCCAGCGCTGCCCGCATGGCAGTTCCGCCGATGGCGCGGATGACCCGTCGCCGCCACTGCAGCCGACAGACGCTGCAGCGGGCTTCCGGACATCCGGCCTCGATCGTCCGAGTCGCCAGAGTAAGCGGAAACGTGGCGTGGTGGGCGCCGCGGAAGCTGCTGGTGGCCAGTGTCCAGACGTCGCCAGGGTTCTTGCCCAGCGGATGGCCCACTCTGCCTCTGGCTTTGATGGCGTCAAGGCCAGTGGCGGTGTCGCTATTGGGTCCGCGCCAACCTTCGACTGGTCGGCGGACCGTGTACGGCCGCGTGATCCGTGATCGGTGCGGCACGCGTATGGCGTCGAGGTCAAAGAAGTAGCGCGGCGCTTTGGTGAGAAGGTAAACGAACTCGTAGGTGCAGCTGAGCCGGTCCGTCACACTGATCGGCATCGGGTTCGGCTTGGCCCAGACGATCTTGTTGCGCACGATCCAGCCGGATGCTTGTAGCCGTAGTGCCAGCCGCTCGGGTGCCATGAGCAGGCTCTTGCGCGGTGCGCCCTGTGAGGGGTGCGTCGCATAGGTGTCACCAAGGTTGAGCCAGAAGCTGCCCGTCGGTACCAGGACGCGGTGAATCTCGTCAGAAACGGCGGCCAGTTTGTCGAGCCAGTCGTCGACGCTGCCCTCCAAACCGATCTGGCCGTCGGCGGCGTAGTCGCGCAGGCGGAAGTATGGCGGGCTGGTGAGGACCATGTCGATGGAGGCGTCCGGTACTTCACGAAGGCGTTCGAGCGCGTCGCCGACGAGCAGCTCGCGGCGAGGGATGGGGGTTGTGGTTGTTCGGGGTTCGGTCATAGATCACCTCCTTTCTGCAGCAAGGCATTCAGTTGATTGGGCGCGACGATGCGGAACAGGGCGGCAGGCAGAGTGCGGTCACGCTCAATTGCCTTGTGAAGGTCGAGCCGCCGCCGCTCGGCCGTTCGCGGATCAGGGTGCGTCATACTCCAGACGACGAGCGGAAATCCGCCCTGCTCCTGCTCGATTCCGGTCCGTCGATAGGTCTCGTAGTCGCGGCATTTCTTGATGAGCGTGGGAATACTTTCGGTGCCGAGATCGATCTCGACGAACCATGGATGCACCAACTCGCTGTCGGTTGCGGTAGCGGTTTCGACGTACAGGTCGGCCTTCAGGATTTGGCGTGCGGCCCCGATGCCGGTGAATCGGCGCCACGATGCCGGCTCGACGGCGCATGCCACGAGTTCGAGCTGACCGTACCGGTCGGCCTCGATGAGCGACACGTGACTGTCCGCGATTGCCAGGCGATGGCTGACGAACCGCGCTGAGGGCCCGTAGACGCGTCGTGTGCGTCCCCCATGCAGCAGTTGGTTGCCGACGTCATCGAGGTAGTGCACCAGGCCTGCCGAACCGGCTCTCACACCGCCGACCCGTCGCTTCAGTGTGCCCAGGAGGCGGTGGTCGCGGAGACGAGCCATCGTTCGCCGAGCGATGCGAGAGCCGGAAACCGGCGCATGGTTGGCGAAGTGGAGCACTTCCACTTGCCGGACGGTGAGGAATTGGTGTTCATCGACCGAACGGAGAATGGCGAAGTCACGCTCATTGAGCCAGTTCGCCAGCTCGGCGATGTCGAGAGTTTTCATGCGTTGCATGCGACGCGGCTTGGCGGTTGTGGTGCCTGTATGGGCACCATCATTCGGAGCCATTAGGTCGTGGTTTAACGAGGTCAGAGGTGGTTTGTTAGTGGACGTGAACGGGTGTGGGATCGGGCGACCGGTAGGGCTGGCATCAGTGGTGTGGTTGTGTTCTTCCCTTTTCATGTCTGTCTCCGTCGCCGTTTCGGCACACCGACGTCATCTGCGCCGTCGGCAGTGCTTGCGCCACTGAGGAGCTCAGCGAAGCCAGCCTCAATTTCGTTGAGCGGCTGGCCGTAGCGTTCGCGGCTCAGTCGGCGAATCTCCTCGGGGTCGCTGGTGATCGGTGGTGGTGGATTCGTCACGCCTGAAGCCCACGGCTGGACGGCGTTGTCGCGGACGAGGCTGGCGTAGACGTGATGCGCCGGGAGCGTCGTGAAGTCCTCAACGCTCAAGACGGACTGCCCGGCCACCATTTCCTTGGCGTCACCAGGACGGAGCTGGAACCCGATGCGTGAGCGGGCGTTGTTGCGGAAGGCGTCCAGCATGGCCGGCGGCAGCTGCTTCTCGTACTGGTGCGCCACGTGAAAGGCCGCGCCAAGGCTACGGGCCGTGGCTAAGGCGTCGCCCAAATCAGTTGGCAGCCGCAAATAGTCCTGCACCTCGTCGATGTAGACCATGACCGGTGTGCGCGTAGCTTCCGGCGTTCCGGCCCGTTCGCGAATGGCTTGCCAGAGTTCCGCCACGACGAGGGCACCGAGTAACTGTGCACTTTCGGGGCCAATGACACCCTTCTGGAGTGGCACGAGCAAGACTTTGTTCTCGTTCAAAACCTGGCGGATGTTGAACTTGGGCGAACGCTGCGCCAGCACTGCACGCAGCTGCTTGGAGAGCAGCGGCCGCAGCTTGTTACTCAATGGCGCAACGATGTTCGCGACCGCCTCCGGGGAGAGGCTGTCGAACCACTGCCAGAACGGTCCAGCGGCGAACGGATCGTCGCGCATTGCCCGCTGGGTCAGCGAGCGGCGAAAGCCGGGATTCGTCAGTATTAGCGGAATCATCGTCAGCGAGGCATCATCGCGCCGTACCAGAACATCAAGACAATTGCGCAGGATATCTGCAGACCGTGGGCCAAGGCTGTCACCGTAGATCGCTCTGAAGGTGCCAAACAGACTGTCGGCGACGACTTCCGGCGGACGGCCGTGGCGATGACTGCTGTCGAGCGGGTTGATGCCGACCGGCGCTTCATCGAACGGATCGAGCACGACGATGTCTTGCTTGCGGTGTTCCGGTATGCGTTGCAGCAGGTCACGGATCAGGTCTTTCGGCTCGATGACGACCACCGGCCGATTGGCTTCCATATCCTGGACGTTTAGGTTGAGTAGCAGCGTCGACTTGCCGACGCCGTTAGGACCAATGACCCACGTGTGGCGGAGCGCGTCCGTCACGTTGTAGGCAATAGTGCCCTGTGCCCCAGGCGCATTGGCCGTTGCGACCACCCGCTCACCCGTTTGCGCAGCCGTGCTGGGCAGAACTGGCTTTGGATGCTTCGGCGGTTGCCCGGGAAACGGCTCATCGCGATCGGAGAGCGGCCAGCCGGTCAGCCGAGCGACCTCGACGACGTTGAGCGGTTGCGACGGCATAAACATCGACCATGACGAACGCGGTGTGTTGAGGCGTTCGGCCTTCTCGCTCTTTAGTTTGAGGTGCACGCCGGGCGCTTCGACCGTGCCGATGGCGGCCGCAAGGCCGAGCAGCAGTGTGCGGCGACGCTCGGCTGTCGTGGCGTGGACGCCGATCCGCACCGCGGCCTGAAAGCCATGTTGGCCGAGCTTCTCGATCAGAGCTTGCCTGCCATCTGGCCGATTTTCGGGCAGAACGCCGTGCAGCACTTTGGATATCACCGGTTGGCCGTCTCGGCTGGGCGTTGGTGGGCCGAGCCGCGGTTGCCGGCGTGGCCCGAGCACTACTTGGATAGCCAGCCGCTCCCCGCGCCCCACGGCCATGAGTGCATGCAGAATCGAGCGACCGGACGCGACAGGGTCAGACGGTTCGAGCGGCCGGTTGGTGGTTGTGAGCTGCAGGCGGCGGGCCGTGCTCATCTGTTCGCGATCAGCGGCCTCGAAACTGGTGACGATCGCGCCGTCAACGAGCTGCTGCACCGAGTGGCGGACCGGCTGGGCGTGCCGCAGTGGGCTCCCGACCAGATACTCAACACCGGTGACGTCGGAGCGCGCTTCCAGGATCAGCTGCGGCGCGTGTTTCAACGCGGCCCAATAGCGCAGCAAGCCGAAAGCGGCAGCTTCCGAAAACGGTTGCGGCCAAAAGAACTGCTGCCACACCAGCGAATCGGCGGTGAGGGGGAGGTCGAGTTGATCAGTCATGGCCGACCTCCTCGTCGAATGGTTTGACCGACGCTGCGCTATGCCGCTCGGACGGTGTGACGTCGTTCTTGGCTGCTGCTACCCGCGCCTCTGCCTCAGCTTCGGCCTCGCGCAGCGCCATAGCGATGACCGCCCGGCTCAGCTTCCGGAGGTCAGGCGACTCGCGCTTAACACTGCGGACGATGATGTGCCGCTCGGCTTTTGGTGCACCGCGCTGGCCGCGGCGATAGTTTGGTCGTCCTGTTTTTGACATAGCTTGCCCCTCTCACAATTGAGTAGATTTGATGAATGACGTTGCCTTTGAATCAATTCAAAGAGTCTGCACTCACTATGCGTTGAATTGATTCAAAGCTCAATAGCACTCGTACATAAATACAACATCGATAGGAACGAATCGCCTCGAGATCGAATTGCCTTGATTCACCATCGATTTCGCAACGTACGAATTACAACGATCCCAACACCCACGACTAAGCCGACGATCGCGAGTGCTCCGACGACAACGATGAGCGCCGGCAAGATGGCATGGAGCAGTTTCACCGCGCAGTAGAGAGCGATGGCTCCGCCCAGAATGCCCCAGCACCACCCGATGAGCCGGTCGATCCAGCGGGGAGGACTGTCCGAGCTCACGATGTGCCATTCCGCAGTTCATGGAGGAGGCCGCCGTCGAATCCGGCTGTGACACAGCCGGTCACGAACCGCCGCTGGTCGAACGGAAAGCGCCTGGCGAACGCCTGGACGTAGGCCTGCCCGGTCAGATCGGCGTGCAACAGCCGCCAGACCAAAGAACCGGGCTGGTGTCCGGCCTTCTCCAGTTCGCCCAGGTGCCACAGCGACAGTTCCAACTCGTCCACCAAGTCGAAGCTCAACCCATGCCGCACGTGGTTGATGTCGTGCCAGAAGCGCAAGGCAAAGTTGACATCCGATTTGGTGTAGATCACCGCGTCGCTGTTCTCGCTCGAGATCGGCAGCGGCGCACCAGTTGTCAAGCTGTGCTTATAGGCCGCAACTAGCGCTGGGTAGGTACTCGGCGCATTCGATCGCAGCACGTAGCCGAAGCCGACCTCATCGGCTGTCGCATGTGCCATCTCCTCGATGAAGTCGCTGAGCTTGGCGGCCGCCTCAGCGATCTGGTCACTCAGACGGCTGGCGTGCAGCGCCCTGGTGGCCGCCAGTACCGACCGATGCATGTCGGTGCTGTGGTGGTTGGGCATTGGTCAAAGCTCCTGTCTCATACGGGTTTTTGGGTGCAGAGGGTTAGGGCATCCACCCGCTAGGTGTCTTGGGTGGTGCCTTGGTGGCTGTTTCTGGAGTTGTCCGGCCCCTAGGTGGGGATCCGGATTGCGCGATGGCTTAGCGAGCGACCACCCCCTGCCGATAGTGGGTCAGGCCGTCGAAGATCGCGTGGGCGACCTCGCCTGGCTGCGACTCCGGCGTGATCTCCGAGATCGCCACCCGCTCGTCGTCCTCCAGCTGACCGGGGGTGAACCCGCCGAGCACGACAACGTGGACGTATCCGGGGAAGTTCGCCAGGCGCTCGAGCTCCTGGTTGGGATAGGGGTCGGTGAGCTCGAAGTCGGATAGCACGACGATGGCCGCGTGGTTGGGCGTCAGCTTGGCCAGGCGCTCCGCGAATGTCAGGGCCGGTAGGAGCGAGCTGGAGACGCCGGTGCGTTCGGCGATGACCATGCCGCGCTTCAACCGCCGGATCCCATTCCCGTCCAAGCACTGCGGGAGCACCAGGCCCAGCGAGGGCTGGTCGAAGGGCAGCAGTGCCACCCGATCCCGCCCGCAGGTGCAAGCCGCCGCTACATGGCGGATCGTGAGCAGTGCTTCGTCGTGTCGCTGGCTGGTCGGGTCGTTGCCACCCGGGCCGCAGACACTGCCGGAGTTGTCGGTGACGACGAAGGTCGTCGTCGCCTTGTCGCCGCACGTCCCGGGATCGCCAAGGGTGATCTGGGACAGATAGTCGTTGACCTCATAAGCAGCAGTGGCCGACCGGTTGCCCAGCCCATCACCGCGATTCCCATTGGCGCGCATAAGCTCTTGCTGCAGCAGCACCTGGTCCAGCACGGCTGCCCGCTGCAGCGACATGGTGGTGTCGTTGGTCGTCATCGCCCGGTCCCGTTTCGCCGCGGGCTACGAGCGGTGACCTTGACGTCTTCGGGCTTCTGGCCGTTCGTCGGCGGCATCCGAGTCGATCGGATCGATGCAGGCAGGCCGTGGCCAACTACATCTGGATTCGCCAGCAAGGCCTGCTGCTTGAGCGCCTCCACCCGCCAGCTGGCAGCGGTGCCGCGCTGGACATGTTCGGTCGTGATCGAGCTGGCTTCCTCGCTGCTACGCGCCTGGTTGCGGATGGTCGCCGCCTCGGCAAGCTTCTGGTGCCGTTTGATGGCTCGCCGGTAGGTGCGGTCGGCGTTCTCGACGATGTCGGCCACGAGATCGGCGTGGTGCCATGAGTTGACAAAGCTAGCCATCGCGATTGCGGCCGCGAGCGCCCCGAACGTGATACCCGAGGCAATGCCCTCGACACTCATCCGCAGGGTTCCCACGCCCAGCGCGATGAGCGCCATGATGCTTGCCGCGATGGCGAAAATGGCGGCGCTGATGCCGCTGTTTGTGATGCCCAGAAATAAGTGTCGGTATGACTCAAGGTCTTTAGGCAAGTGTTCGAGTTGGCGCTGGCGTTCGGTGGCATCGTGGCGGTGCCGCAGGTGAGTCCCGACCAAGCCGGCAGTGATCGTGGCAGTGCCGGCCGCGACGGCCTGAACGCAGGCCAGCGCGGGCAACTCGCCGAGCGCCACAGCGGCCGTCCCGAGGCCAGCGACGTCACCGAACAGCAGCCCGCCCGTCCGCGCCATGTAGCCGATGGACGACGTGCTCTTACGGTGCGTGTAACGGCTCAGCAGCTCCCGCGCCTGCTGGTACTCGGCGCAGGCCTTCTCAACCACCGCCATGTCGTTCGTCGCGACGGTGCGCGCCTGGTCCGCTCCAAACTCACGGCCCTTGGCGTCGACCGCGGAGCTTCGGGCGGCCTTCACACCCGTGGCACGAAACAGATCGGTCTGCTCGTCGCGACGGGCGTCGAACTCCAGTTCCAGATAGGTCGGACCGATGTGACTTGGACGTACCTGAGCCTTGGTCTCCAGGACGGTCGTCAATCGGGGGCTGCTGTCAGGCGGCAGCGGCCTGCCACTGTCCTGCTTGCGACGCGGGATCTGCACCACCGTCAGGCTCCAGCCGCATCGGTGACAGCCACGCACGTTGTCGCGCGGGTCCGCGTGCACACCGCGAGGTGGAACGCCCGCAGCGCCTCGACGTACGGCGTCGGCAACTGCTCGCCGTCCGCCTTGCGCCCGACTCCGATCACCCGCACACGCGCACCCGACAGATCGGGAACGGACACAGTGGTAGCCAGCTGCTCGGCCTGCGCGCTGCTTAACGCTGGATCGCTCAGATCGACCTGGGCGGTCTCGATACCGTCGGTCAGCTCCGAAAGGTCGAGCTGGTAGTGCTGCCCATTGGCGCTCAGTTGGTCCCGGTACTGCTGGGCGGGCTGTAGCTGGCCGACGATATCGGTCTGGCCGCCATCGAGGCGCTCCAGCGCCGACGGCAGCGCCCCGTTGATCGCCGCCATAGTGGTGTCAATGACTTTGGGTGCTTTGCGAAGCCGCGCCGTCTCGGTCGCGCCTTCCAGTTTGAGGTCGCCGTCGTAGACGCCTGCGGTGACGACGCCACCGGCGAACAGTGACAGCCGAAAGTGGCCGCCGCAGATCGCCGTTCGCTCGACCGCCTTGCGGATGACCTCTTGTTGGGCCGGTTCGGCCGTCGAGCCGCGGCGCGTGCCGGACTCGTCACTAGTCACGAGCGCCGCGAGTTTTTGGTCATTCGGCGGACAGGTCGCGAGTACTTGTTGCGCATGGTCCAGCTCGTGCGTTGCACTGTGGCCGCAGCCGGACAACCCGGCAACGACCATCGCGGCACCCATCGCCGCTGCAACAGATTTCATGGTTTTCTCCTTTGGCAGTTGTGGATCGAGCGGGCCTCACCTAGCCAGGCTTCGACGGCGACCGAGGCGGGCACATCCGAGTCGTACTCAGCGTTGAGGGCCTCGCCCTGTCCGAGCACGGCGCAGCGCACGACGAAGTCGCGGTGAACTTTCAGGGGGCGACCGAGCGTCGCGACCGCCTCGTACGCCGAGACGTGGTCGGCGTAGGCCAAACGAGTTGCAAGCGGCGACAAGCCGCCGTACACAGTGACGGCCGTGTAGGCGATTTCGCCGACCGCCATCTCGTCGCGGGTCGTATAGGCGCGGTCGTGCGCCAGACGGATCGCCGAGCGCAGGAGATAACGTGCCGACTCGGCTTCCTCGTCGCCGAATAAGGCGCCCGACGTATCGTGATGGCGGGTGGGAGTGACTGGTATGCCGTGGAGTTCGCTTCTGAGCCGGACGATCTCGGTGCGCAGCTCGCGCAGGTTCGGGGCGGTCTGGCTCAGCTGCTTGGGTCCGATGCCGAGCAGAATCGTGACGTCAGTAGCGGCATCGACGGTGGCGCTCTCGTACTCTCTGAGCGCGGCGTCGACAGTGTGAACCGTCGCCTTGACGTCAATGTCGTCGTCCATGCGCAGGTCTCCTTTCGGTCGAATCGACAGCCGTGGCGGCTTGCTTCGATTCAGCCGGAGATTGCGTTGCGGCGACAGGCCGGTTCAGGGGCCACTTAGAGGCCGGATTCAGCCGCAAAACGGGACGCTATCTGGGGTGGTGCGCTGAGGCTGAATGATGTAATGGGCGCGTGACGACACCCGGCGACGACGCATCCGTTGTTTTGCCGCCACCGACCCTAGCGGAGGTCTGGTTTGAGCTTGAGGAATTGAAGAAGCGTGAAGGCATCACGCCGTCCAAGGTGCGCAAGGCGGGGCCGACATTGCAGCGGTTATGGATCAGTCAGGATGAGTACCGCCGCCGCCGAGGTGTTGGCGTCGATCTGGCCGTCGCAACCGTCGAGGCGCTGAAATGCGTTGTCGCGCAGTACCGCAGTTCGGAAGTAGCACGTGGCGGTTACGAAAGCCAAAACTGGCTCATCCTCTACCACGAGCTCAATCTCGACGGCGACTTCGGTTTTGGACTGACCGAACGTCGACTCGCGGCGCGCGATCGATTGAACGGCATGAGTGAGGCCATGTACGCCAGGAGGTCAAAAGCCACGCTGGAGATGTTTGCGTTCAAGGTCACGACGTTGACGCGCTCCCTCTGTTGGCTCGACGGCGAACTCGAAGCCGTCGAGACGACCAACATCTTGAAGCTGTCGAATGTCGAAAAGATCCATCGGATCAATTTTCTCTTTATGTACGGCAAGGATGCCTACTTCGACAAGTTTGTGACCGCGCACGTCTTGTCGGCGACGATGCCCAACCTCGTGGAAGCGCTGCAGCAGATCGGCGTTCCCGTCACCGACCAACCTGGGGAGATACTGAAAGCCGTCGTCCGGGCGGTCGGGGGGTTGTTTTACGACCAGTATGCGCAACTTTTCGACAGGGAGCTTCTCCACACTGGCGGCCTGATCTTCCCCTGGGACCGGTTGCACCGCTGGATCGCGTTCGATCGCTGGTTGGGCGCCAAGTACTACGTGTCGCTCGCAGCGAGTTCAGACACTTTCTTGCGCGGGTTGACAACTTGGGGGCCACTGCGGGTTTCCGACGATCACGTGAAGCAGCTGCGCATGACCGGAAAACTCTTCTTTGACCTACAAGAAGGCGAACCCACTGACGTTTTCTGGAAAACCCTGGACCGATCACTGGTTATCCTCGCGCAGTTGATGGTGGAGATCGACAACGCAGATATCTGGACGGCAAGCTCTTCTGACGAGGATGCGAAGAAACGCGCGCACATCGAGGTCGGCAACGATGGTTTTGCGATGGATTTGCCTTTCGGACTACTCGCCTTCGTCGCCAAAGCGTTGGGCATCGACATCGACATCGCCGAGTATCTCCGCTCGGTCGAGTCACCTGAGGATTAGAGGAGACATACCAAGTTGGACAAGGGGCGCAAGGCATTTCGACCCCGCGCCCTCTGTCATTGTCGCAGATTTAGCGATCAATCGCACTGGATGATTGTGCTGGCGTTGGTCTGTCCCGGTGAGCAAACGACGCCAGCCTCGCCCGTCACCGACGGCAGCATGCCGCGTTGCCATCGTTGAGTTTGACCGTCGTACCCGCCCTCGCGCGCGCCACCTCATCGACACTTGCTAACTGCAAGAGGGAAGAATTGGGTCTTGGAACTTCTCGATCGGATTACACGCGGCGGGTGCTGGATTCCCGTCGGTGATTAGTACCGGCGCGCCCGCCGAAGCCGCTCCGCCTTGAACTTCGCCCTTCTTAGCGATCCGGACGTCGCTCGGCCCTGCCTGCGCCATCCCACGGTCTGCCGTCCGGATGATCGGCGCTCCGGGCGGAAGCTTGCTGTCGTCTGCGTGCACCGTCGGTGCCAGGCTGAGCGCCACAGCGGCCAGACCGCCGAGTAGGACGGACTTAAATACAGGCGTGGCCATCGGCCATCCCCCTTCTTGCCCTGATAGGGGCAGAAAACGTCGTCAGAATCCCGGTCTAGTGGCCGGTCAGGCCATCGTAAGGGTCATTACGCATGGGCGCAACACACATGGGTTGTTTAGGCACGCGTACATTAAACATGGGAGTAACAAACATGGGTACGTCACGCTCTGGTCGATTTCGCCCGGGCCGTATGTGGTTGGGGTCATGGCGGTTGAGCGGGCCAAGGACGCCCTAAGTGAGACGACGCGTGCGTTCGGCGAACGGGTGCGCGACCGCCGGATGGAACTTGGCCTGAGCCAGGAAGCTGCCGCCGTGCGCTGCGGCATTCACTGGACACAGTTGGGCAAGGTCGAGCGCGGTCAGCGCAGTCTGCGCCTCGAGACCATCTTGAAGATCGCGGCCGGACTGGACATTGATGCGGGACAGCTCATTTCAGGCCTACCGGTACCATCCGAATAGTCGGGGCGTCACGGCAATTCGTTGAGTAGCTCCTTCACGGCCTCAATCAGTAGCCAGGTTGTCTCGCTGCTGATGTCCCAACCGTTGCGGCCACCGTCGCCGAGGTAGACCCACGTCAATGGCGAGCCGGTCCTGCCGTGGAGGACGACGCTAAGCATGACGCCGACGGCCTGTTCGCCGCCAGGCAGATCGATACGCGCGTCAGTCGTGCCGATCGCATTCAACCCTTGTGGGGGTATGAGCGCGATGCCCGGCACCAGCACGCTGCGCGATACGTGGCGTCGACTGGCATCGTCATCGTCCTGGTCGTGTTCGCCGATGCACCAGAATGGGCACAGCTCGAGGCGTCCGCCATCGTTTTGGTCTTCATTCGTCATTGGTTCGCCTTCCGCAGGCCAAGATCTCCCGTGTGCCGCGAATCTGCAGCTCAGGGATGGTTAATGCCCTTCAGGACGGGCGATGCTATCCGGGACGTGACCCTAAGACAAGGCAGGACAGGCTGGGCTTGATTGCAGTGCAAGGGATTTCGTGACGAACTGTGTGAACGTCAAGCGCGCTGAATCGTGGCGCGGATCCGCGCTCTACGTCGCTTCGACTCAAAGCCTTTGCCTATGGAGCAAACACGGAGCTCGGAAGGCATCAGCTTTGCAGGCAAACTTCCTCTGCAGCGGGTCAAGGTTTCGCCGAGCGACTGGGCGATGCGGCAGTAGCGACAATATGCAGTACAAACGCTCAGTTACGCGCACGAAAATTTTTGCTGACACGCGGTAACTACATCGACGCAATCTGGTGGCAAACGGTGGGCCGCCATGCTATGCATAGTCTGCCTCGCCACCAGCGACCCTTCTATCGGTCGGCTGCTCTACTGGTGGGGCTGAAGGGAAACCATGGCAAAGCACCGCACCTCCACTTCGTCACGTCGAGCGAAGGGCCGCCACCGTCGTAAGAGGCCGATCGACAGCTATAGCGCGGTTAGCGTCTGGCTCGGCGCGGGGGCACTCACAGTAGGTGTCGGCGCGGCGCTTGCGACCAGCGCCGCAGGTGTTGCGAGTGCCGATACTGGTGGCTCCTCCAGTTCACCGTCATCAACGTCGTCGGGCGGACAGACAACCAATAGTGCGACTTCCAGCACCGATACCTCGAAGCCGGCGCACGTGGTGAGCAATGAGACGACCAATCTGGCAGGCGTGTCTAACGCCTCGAAGAACAGGACCGAGTCAAAAGGTGCAGAAACCGACTCGTTATCACCATCTGCTCCGTTGAGCAGCGGCGGTCTTGTGCATCATCCAGCCGGAAGTGGAGGCAAAGATCAGCATTCGGTCGCCGACGCTGACACTGACGTCGCGCGGTCGGTCGCCGATAGCGCGCAACCGCTGACGCAGTCAATGCATCGCGCCGATGATGTCAGCTCGGGCGCGCCCGACAGGACGTCTGGCGATAACACGGGGACATCGGCTAAGAAGACCGCGATCTCTGATTCCACACAGTTCAGTTCTGCCGCCGGAAATGCAGGTGTGCGCTCTACCGAGCCGAAAGCAATCGGGATGGTGGCCGCTTCGGCGACCGCCTTAACCGCACCGGGCGTGATTGCGACGATCCCCGTCGGCAGCGTCTCCGCGGGGAGCTATAACGGAGGCGGCGCCACGGCAATAACTCCTGATAGCAAGCTCCTTGCGGTTGCAAATTATGAGGCTAACAGCATCCAGTTCATTGATACAGCGACGCTCACGAGTACTGCCCCGCTTCCTGTTCTACATCCGGCCGACATAATCATTAGCCCCAATGGCAAATATATGTACCTCCGAACAGTGCCGGTACCGCACGGCGGCGCCGAGCCGCTCGGTGATGTGATCGGCCTAGACATATCAGACTTGTCGAATTTGTCGCCGACTGGCGATGCAATCGTGGATAAGCGCGGTCCGAGTTCGCTCTTATTTTCTCCAAACAGTTCAAAATTATACGTGGTGGATCGATTTAGCAGCGACGCGGTTTACAACACGTATGGCAACTCGTCATTCATTCCGTCATCCAAATATAGCGCTTCGGTGTATACGGTTGATCCGGCCACCAATTCGGTCATATCACCAAGCGTCACGGTTGGCGGTCGGCTGACGAACGCACTTCTGAGCAAAGACGGCCAACACCTATACGTGACGAGCAACTTCTATAACGACGATGGGGTTGTTACGTCGGCGCGGTTGACGGTTCTCAACACGGAAGATAACACGATCGTTGCCACTGTTCCTCTTGCAGGAACGTTGGACGCCGGATCGGCCGTAGACCAAGCAGGTACACGCCTATATGTGAACGCCAGTAACGCCGCCGGCGATCGGGGCCTTACCGTTTTCAATCTTTCTAATGACAGTGTTCTGACAACGCTTCCGGTCGCCAGCACAGGGAATTTAGTCTTGTCACCTGCAGGAGATCGTCTATACGCAATCGCCTCTGATTCGGCTGGACCGGGTCAACTGTTCGCCATCGATGCGGCCACTAATAGCGTTATTGGTCACCCGGTACCGCTAAATACCACCGCAATGCAAATGCAAATCAGTCCCGACGGGAAGTATCTTTACGTTCAGTCCTATTATGCAAGCGAGTCAGATACTCAGCATAGCGGTGTGACCGTCATTGAAGCTGAATCCGGTCAGGCGATCGCGAATTTTGCCGTAGGGGCGATTCCCGACGGCATTCTCGTTAGCCCGGACGGGATGCGGATTTACGTGACGTCCAGGGGTGAAGTGGCCGTCATACAAGCTCCGGCCGACAGTTCCGACTCCGGGGGAGGGTCTGGTGGAGGCGATAATTCTGGCGGGGGCAACACCGGAAACGGTGGTCTCAGCGGATTCATTGACCTATTCCTGAACCCCATTAATGGAGTGTTCCGTCAAATAGCGGGTATTGCAGACTCTGCGTTGGATGTTATCGGCGATGTCGGTGCTCGCGCGGTTCCGATCGCCGTGACGGCGCTACGCGGTGCATTCGGGATTGTTTCATCTGCGATCGATGTATTTTCCGGAACGTACGAAGGCACCCACGGACATCCCGTAAGCGGCACCCTGACCATCCTTGGCGGATTGGCAGGTGCCACCACGTTAGGGCTTACACTCGCGGTGGGTAGCGGTTTCGTTGTTGCCGCTCCGGCAATCCCGGTAGCCGCTGCGGTAACGATAGGCCTTGGTGCGCTGGCATTCCTAACCAATTCATTTTTCGGTCTGTAGTTCATCAGTTACCTATTGATATAGGGCGTGTCGGTGTGACTTACCCCGTATTTGTGGTGGAGTCACGGGTTCGGAATGGATGAAGGTGGTGTGAATAAAACGCAATAATCATGCTACAATGCAAACATAAAAACATGCAAAACGATTCTCTGACTCCTGACCAATCTGACGTCAATAACGCAGCCGCGCAAGACGAGCATCTTCCCGACCGCTGGTATAAGCGCTCAGACGAGCGTTACGAGTTCATCTCCAAATTTCGCAAAATAGGCCTTGTCACTATTCTCTCGATCACTGTCGCTCCGATTGCTTTGATCTTGCTCTGTACTGGAACCGTGTACTTTAGAAGCCGTAAATCAGGATTTGTGTATGAGTGGACAGCAAGCATGCGCGTTTTGTGGGCATTATTCATTGTCTCGATCATATTGATCACCATCCGAATTATTGCAATGATTGCGTAATAGTCTGTGGTTTTCATGGGATCCACGGGAACCACGCTGTCCGGCACGTTCAAAGGGACGGTTGACAATACGTTGGCCGTCAGCCAAGTTCATACCCTCGGCGTGAACGATACGGCCTACAAGACCACGGTGACTCTGACAAACGTTTCCGGAACAACGCTAACCGACGTCGAGTACATGCGATCATTCGACCCGGACAATACACGGGCGCTGGGTGGATCGAATACGACCGTCAATACGGTTCTCGCGGAGTCGACGACGGACAAGTACTCGCTGGTGACAGCAACGAGCCTGCCTGGCGATCCATACGAGACGTTGACGGGCAAGCAGCTGACAGTTTTCTACTACACCAAGGACCCGCGCGCCACCGTCTATGTCGGTGGCTTCACGAACTCAAACCCCTACGATTTCGACGACTTAGGGCAAGCGGATTGCTACACGAAAACATCAGACGATGCGATCGGCATCGTGTTTAAAGCGGGCAACCTGGCACCTGGCCTGGCAGCGCGTCCCGGAGCGCCTGGTAGGCCTGCGCCGAGATGCGTTTCATACCACCAATTGTTCCATTGCAAGCAAACGACCCCGGGCATCATGCTCGGCGGGTACGCCAATCTATCGATACTTGCAACGCTGTCCACAAGTCCAAACGTCCGCAGTCGCAGCTGGCGGCCACGGTACCGAAGAGAGTTTAGCGACGGGCGCCGAACAAGGTGAGGGCTGCCGCAATCGCTATCAAGAGCGCCCCGACACCGAATATGAACATCGTCGACAGCCCCCACACGCTTAAGCCGTGCACATCAAGGTGGGTGTCTCGGTAATCGGCAGTTATGTTTATGCCGATGATGCCCGCGGTTGCAACGACCAACCCCGCGATGGCAATTGTGAGTATTGTTTTATAGCGCTGACGACGTCGGCCCCACACCGCGATAATTAAGGTCAAAATAATTAGTGGAACGATAATCATTTACTTATTCAAGAATATCACGGATTGCATTGGCTAAAAACGGTCGGCCAGAAGCCGACGTTCGGGCGGCTTGGTTCGAGATGCCACTCTGTGCGGTCGCGGGTCCACCAAAAGCTTGCGTGGCAGGCCCACTGATTCCACCCACTCCAGTATTGGTCGCCGCCCCAGTTGAGATTCGCCTTGTGATACAGCTCGTCGAACGAGCCCTGAACATTGGCAAACGCGGCGAAGAAGCCACACGTGGTTGGGGTAACTGCCAGCGCTTTGACACCGCCGCGGTCAATCCACTTCCATGATTCGATGTAATCCCCGCAAGGAGAATTGACTGCCTTTTGGACGTCGCCTTGATTGGCGGAGCGATCAGGCGCGGGCACGGCGGCTTTATGCAGGTAGTCACTGCATCGCGGAACACCTGGTGTCCACCCGTCGGCGCTTGTCTTGAGGAAAGCGTTCGGCAACCAGGCCCCATTGTCGAGACGATCCCATACGTCAATAACCTTGTCGCCGTTACCGACAGGCTGGCCTTGTTGCTCACAAACCACGGTTACCCATGCTCCGTCACCTAAGGCAGCGCCTACCTGTCCGGAACCCATGGCCGGTGCGCTCTGCGGGTAAATGCCGATCCCAGTCCATTGCACCTGTAGACGGGTATCAGCAGATGCAACTGGCATCGAAATGGCTGCCAGAAGCACGACGAGAGTTGCCAGGATGGCAGTCGTGCCTTTGATGCGACGGATCACAAAAGCCCCCACGTCTGTGTAATCGCTCCGTGCCGCGCACGGTCGCAGCCGAGTTTAACGGCAACTGGGGAGAAGTGAGTGGTCCGGAAGATGGAGCTTTCGTTTCGGATTAGGTCACCAGCGCGTAGTCGAGGGGAGCCGGGGGTCGGATGCGTGCATGGCTTCGCTGGCAGCAAGTCCCATTGTCAGGCTCCCGGGAACCAGATGGGGAATCTCGGGCGCAGCTATCCCGACTGAAACCCCTTGGGGCTAAACGGAAGATAGGACCGGTTACTCATCGAATAGATTTTCTTGTCCTGTTGACGGACCGGAAGCTGCACGCGGCGGCTCTTCTGGGGCGTCTCTTCAGACATTTCCCACTTGTCCGGAATGTTGTAGCCCTCGAAATCGATCTCGATGCCGTCGACCTCGCCATCGCTCTTCAGCTTCGCCAGCTCCGAGGTCATCCGCTTCATAGCGTTCAACGACTGCTCGATTGGCAGATAAATCGCCACTTCTACCGAGTCCTTGCTGAAGCAGAGTATTGATCCCGGCGCACCCATGTAGCGACGTCTGGCGACCGCCCACAACGATCCGATGGCCGCCGCGATGTACCGCGTGACCGCAACGTCGCGCTGGGGGTTGGCGTCGGCAATCGAGAAGAACCACTGCTTCTCGTTCTTCTTGGCGGTCGGGAACCGCAAGCGGTGAAGGAATGCGTGGAGCGCGCCGCGGTGAATCACGATATTTTTTTCACCGACTGTCCATGTCATCTTGGACGACTTGTCGCTGAGGGCAATCGCGGTCAGGCCATGCTTGACGCCGTTGTACAGGAACGCATCTTGCAGGATGCGCAGGGCACAATCCCACAGCAGCCGGTCCACACCTTCGACTGACTGGTTGAACTCTTCCTGTGTCACTTCGATTGCCGCGTCGTTGGGGTCGCTTCCACCGAGGAACACTGTCGCGATCTGCTCGGGATTAAAGCCGGCCTTCAGCTCTGCACCTACTCGATCCTTGAACTCGTTGAAGTTCGTTGAGGCCGACATGCTTATCCACGGACATTCGGGGTGGTCGACATGGGCGAAGAACAGCCGCAGGAGGGCCTCTGAGGCATGGTGCACGATCATCATCGCTTCCATTTGGAGGTAGCGATCACGGTCATCGGCGCTTGGCAAGTCTCCCCCCGGAATGAACACGTCACCGATGCGCCGCTCAGATGCAAACGCCGACGCCAGTACCTCGTCGCTACACGCGACGAGCGACAACATGTTGATCCGCATGTTGATGAGGTCAGCCGGTCGGGCTGTGTAGAACGTTGCGTTCAATTCCGGAAATTGGCGAGTGTCCAGACTTCGACCCTGATCGTCCGGCTTGTCCCATGGCTTCGGGCCGCCGCGGTACTTACTCATGGAGAGAGCCTATGAGCCACGACCGACACCGATCCCTTGCACCGAACCGCGAGGCTTCCAAATAGACCGAAACCGGTTTTGAGAAGCGCAATTTTGGCGTCGCTGGGATTCTCCACCGCCGGGTATCGTTACTTGGAGCGCCGAGCAAACCTGCTGGGCCTGCACATGCTTGAGTGCCGCGGGTCGGCAGTAGGCAACAATGAAATCAAGCGCTGCGGTCAAGTCATTCTCGTCCTGGCCGAGCGGATCAAAGACTGACTTCACGGCAGAATCGTGCGGCAGGAATTGACTCTCGCTTTTCGTCCTTTCGGACTCGTCAGCATGGACACATCCATGGAAGCGAATATGACAAGCAGACATGGGTCAGAAAACACACGGTGCGGCCGCGGCTCTCAGGTTTTCACCCATGGCCACTTGCCAGATTCGCTCGGCTCGTCAACAACTGCTGATCAGCCGCTGGTGCTCGGGAAAGTACACGTCGGTGTAGCCGTTACGAAGCCGAAGGGCGCTTCGTCCGTGTCTCTCCATGTATGCCAGCAAGGCGGAATGATCACCAGGTTGCGCTCGAAGGGCATCGACATCCAGCACTTGTCCGTCGATGACGTACGAGCAACTGCATTTGATGTGGCCGCTTTTGGTTTCGATCCGTCGACGCCCAACTGGAATGAAGGCCGTCAGGACGTCGTAGTACATAAACATCGTCGTATTGCCTGAAGCGTATCGCACATCTAGCTGGGGATCTCGAACATCGACCTGACGCGTTCCGTAGCCGCCACCAAAATGGTCATGGTCCGTGTAGACGACGTATGTTGCCACACTTATATCGTGCTGCATTGTTCATGCTCTCTCCACATCTCTAGCGGGGATGCCACTCGCCTCAGCGAGCGTGTGTCTTTCTATGCACACAAGATGAGGCTTCGGCTCTCGATAAAGAGACGGAGCCTCATTTTGTGCTGCCTGCTTGTCAATTAACGTCCCAGGAGTTCACCTCAACTTAGGACAGCTAAATAATAACACAAAACGCTTATGAAGTCAATGGTAATACGTCATTTTCGCAAACGCTTCAAAACAAACGGATGATCCCCCGTATTAAATATACTGACATCATCGGCAAGTGCCGTCGCTCCGGATCTGACGCTTTATGACATATACCGATGGTCTGCGCAGGCCGCAGCACTGACGTTGAACGGCCGACGGGTGCACCACAAAGCGGCGAGGAGCCGAAGCTTTGGATCAAGGACAACGGCAGCTCTCAGACACTCACATTCACGTTGGCTCTGCTGGAGCGTTCCGCTTCTCCTCCGACCTACCCGCGCCTGCGGCCACAACCCCAGGCAAATGGTTGTACCTGCTGTTCACGTACAACGGGGCCGACCAGCGGTGGGGGCTGCCTGCGCAAGATCGACAACTTCTGATGCCTACGCGACCACGGTCGAGGACGTCACGCTGGCGACGAACATGCCTTCCCCCTCGGAGATGGACCGGGATCAAACGGCTACGCCCAGATCACCCACGATGCCCAGCGGCGACCATTTCATGCGCCGCTATCACTAACTAAAGGGCTGCATCCGGCCACGTCGCCTCGCGGCGATTTGCCAGCTATCGCAGTGCGTTCCGCCGTATGCTGCTTCTCGACGGACTGGTCGCGCAGCCAGGCCATTATGGGGAGGTCTCAATTGTGAATCGGTTAGTGCCGATCCTTCAAAATGTTCCGGGGTTCATATCAGATCTACCTTCGCCCACGAATCCGATACCGTTTCTCTGGCTTGCCGAACAACTCGGAGATAAGCTCTTCAGCGGAGACGAATTGGCTGATATCCAGGAGAACCCAGAAATAATAGATGCCTTCAGCAGTGCCTTCTTTCCCGTCTGGCCGACAGAAGCTTGGCGGCAGGTACCGTATGGGTGGCAGGATGGCGAATTCTTGGGGGAGTCTGAGTGGTTCACGATGTTCCTTACTGACGAAACCGGTCAGCAAGGAATTGCCGTCCCGCAGAATACAGAAATATCTGACTTCGTTGGCGCATGGTTGGGTGATCCCCTCAACGCGCAACTAGTCGTGCTCGACCCTTTGAAGCGGGCGCTCATCCATTTTTCGCCGACTCACTGTGGTCCGCCGAGCTGGAACACGTGTAGTCCTGGGAAATGTGGCAATCCGTGTGAACTGACTGCGCTGAGCGACGCGAAGTGGGGCGAGGTCAAAACCTGTCGCTGCCTACACGGAAAGTGAGGGCAGCGGAGTGGGCGCACTACTGTTTGAGGCAGCTAACACCGTTCTTGCAAACCGCGTGACGGATTGGATTGCTCAGGAGTGGACGAAGGTCGTCATACCAGCCGCGATCGCAATCGTCCTTTGGTTTGGCACTACTCGTGTCAGTCTGCGTATATTTCGCAAGGGCGGCGTTATATGGGTAATGGGCGCGACGATCGATAGGCAGCGCCAAGGGATCAAATTACTGATTCGGAACATCGGGCGAACTACGGGTACGGTCAACCTTATCGCTCTATTCGAGCGTGATCATCGACAAAACGTTGTCTACGGTAAAGAGAAGGTTGAATTCTCGGGTTTTACAGGCGATAGTTTCCAACCATTTACGATAACCGCCCACAACAAGGCCATTCTCGTCATTAACGCCAAGAATCAAACGACGATACCCAAGCGCATAAGGATCCATGTCCATGCCGGGTCAAATGACGCCGCGAAGCTTAAACCCAAGAAGATGTTACGGCGGCAGTCGATATATAAGTCCGATCCTGTCTTTCCTCCCGACGCATTTTCCAAAAGCTAGTTCGAGGCAGCGGGCTTTCGGCTAGGCATTCGGGCCGCTCAAGCCTTTCTGCGGTTTCGAATCAACAGGGATGCAATAAGTGCAACGACTATTGCGGCCGCAAGCGGTACCAAAATCGTGAACGTGCCGCCGCTCATCACTTGCTCGAAGAGGCCGGTGTTTGGTGCGCCGACCGATTGGCCGGTGCAAGTGCCAAATGAGCCGGCGCCATAAGCATTATCGGTACTGTCACTACAGTTATAAGTTGCCATTCGTTTACTTCTCCAAATTTTTCTATTGCTACATTAGCACAAACATAATATTATGAACAGGAAATTAACACGAGGGTAAACATGTTTGGATTAGGAACGCCCGAATTAATCATTATCTTACTGGTTATATTGCTGCTGGTTGGCGGCCGAAAGCTTCCGGAGCTGGCCCGCAGCGTCGGCCAGTCGATGCAGGAACTTCGCAAAGGCATGGCTAGTGACGAAGCGAAGACTGCGAAGACCAGGAGGCACGAGGAAGCGTAGTGAATGCTTCCCCGATAGGGATAACAACAATCGTAAACAACGAAATATCGTATGACACTCAAGACTGAAATAGATGCAATTCTCAATAAACAGATGGACCGAAAGGGTTTTCTCAAACATCTGGCTATTAGTGCTGCCGCACTTGTCGGCCTTGGATGGGTTGTCCGGCTTAGCTCGCAAAAGCGACCGACTTCAGCCGACACTGGCTATAGCAGTGCTACCTACGGCGGCCAGGAGGGCCATCGGTAGTGGCCCGCCTGCCTCAACCAGGCGGCGACAGCGGCACGTGGGGCGACGTCCTTAACGATTATCTTTCACAAGCTCACAAACCCGATGGGTTGATCAAAGACAATGCGGTCACAGCCAACACGATCGCACCCAATAGTGTTACCAACACCGCAATTGCGAGCGACGCCGTCAATGCGACGTCGATTGCCGATGGCTCTATTACCAATGCGCTCATCACTGATGGCACCATTCAGGAAGCCAAACTCGCTGTAGCACTGCAGAACAAGATCGACAATCCAACCATCGCTGACGCGACAAGCTCCGTCAAAGGCAAGGTGCAGCTCGCAGGCGATCTCGGCGGAACTGCTGCCAGCCCAACGGTAACCGGACTTCAAGGGCGCTCGGTCAATAGCTCTGCCCCCGCTGATGGTCAGGTTCTTAGCTATTCCTCGGCTGGCAGCGCCTGGGTGCCTGCCACCGTCTCAAGCACCACCGTCAACGATGCAACCACATCTAGCAAGGGTATCGTCCAGCTTTCCGGCGACCTCGGTGGAACTGCATCGGCGCCAACAGTTCCCGGCCTCGCGAACAAGCTCGATACGTCGACTGCAGCGTCGACCTACGCCCCCAAAGCCAACCCCACCTTTACCGGCACCGTCACCGTTCCCACCCCTACCAACGGCACAGACGCGACCACCAAAGCCTATGTCGATAGCGCCGCTGCCAGTGGCACGCCTGACGCCACAAGCTCCACCAAAGGCAAGCTACAACTCGCCGGCGATTTGGCTGGCACTGCTGCATCTCCTCAAGTCGCCAAAATCCAGGGGATTGCCGTTTCTGGTACACCCATTAGCGGACAAGTCCTGACCGCTTCCAGCGGCACTGCCGCCAGTTGGAGCGCCCCAGCCAGCGCGCCCGTGACCAGTGTGGCTGGGAAGACCGGCGCAGTCACGCTGGCAAGCACTGACCTGACGGACCTTTCTATTGCTTCACCTGCCAACGGCCAAGTTCTCACGTTTGACGGCACCTCAAGCAAGTGGAAGAACGCGGCCATTGTCCCGGCCGCGGACGCGACGACGACCAGCAAGGGCATCGTTCAGCTCGCCGGTGACTTAGGCGGAACAGCATCCGCCCCAACGGTTCCAGGTTTAACGGCCAAGGAACCAACCATCACCGCTGGGACCACCTCTCAATATTGGCGAGGTGACAAATCATGGCAAGCCTTGGATAAGACAGCTGTTGGGCTCGGCAATGTCGATAACACCAGCGATGCCAACAAACCGGTCTCTACTGCAACCCAAACGGCCCTCAACGGAAAGGTCGCTAAAGGTGAACTTATCTTCAATGTCAAAGACTATGGTGCGACCGGAGATGGCACGACCGACGATACGGCCGCTATCAACGCCTGTGTGTCAGCGGCAACGACTGGGACGCCAAAGGGTGCAGTGTTTTTCCCGCCAGGAGTCTTCAAGATCACATCGATGCTGAATTGGATTATCCCAGGTTTGACGGTCGTCGGATCCGGAGCTGCCGAACCGAGCCAAAGTAGCAATCAGACAGTCATCTTACAGGCCACCAGCAATACCCAGATCCTCTCGATCGGGGGTCATCATCAGAACATCAGCGGCCTCGTGTTGCGCTATCAATCGCAACAGCCGAGCACCTCAACCAATGCGATCGGCATCGGTTTTGGTGATAACACGAGTAACGGTGACGTGTTTATGTCACGGCTAACTGACATCACGATTCTCTATGCGGCTGTGGGGATCCGAATTAATCCCGGCGTCATTGACTATGCAGGAATATTCTCCAGCGTGTTCGAGAACATCCATATTCTCGGATTCTCGATCTCGGGTATCGATCTGCAAGCAGCCAACGGCACCGGTGGGGCGAACGCTACTGGCGTGGTGTTCAACAATATCTACATTCACAACAATTCAGGCGGCACCCGGCAAAGTGCGACTGGATATGGATTGCGTCTGGCGTCGTGGGACGAGGTGGTGTTCAACCAGCTCAACATCGAGCACCAGATCGACGGCTCCGGCGGCATCGGGTTGTCCAACGTTGGCAACGCCGTCTTCAACTCCACGCATATGGAGGGGTTGGAGCTGACGGCAGACGGCAAGCCCCAGGTCGTGATTTCCAGTTCCCGAGCGGTGTTCAATGGGTTCTCGACCCGGTACAGCTTCTTCTCGGGGTCTGGCTCTAATCCGGTGTTCAAATTTCTCGGAACCTTCGGCCATCTGATCGTCAACGGATTCAATGACGCGTCCAGCACCATCACTACGCCGTCGCGCCCGTTCATTGACTTCGGTACTGCCACTGGCTGTTACGCCCGGATTAACCACGGCGGCAATCTCGGCCAGACGACGACCAAGACCGTCGGCGGGGATAGTTCTGATACGGCTATTTTTGATGGCGATGGTGCCGCTTCGGCATTGAAGCTCACTACTGCCCGAAACATCAACGGCGTGGCCTTCGACGGCACAGCCGATATCACTGTCGCCGATGCCACTAAGTTGCAGAAAACCAACAATTTGAGCGATGTCAGTAATCCCGCCCTTGCCCAACTGGGGCTCGGGATCGCCAAAAAAGCTGGCATGGTCTGCGATGCTCAGCGTGTCTACGGCGCCGCTATCACCTCTGGCTCCAATGTCATCACGCTCCCCGCATGGGCACCGGCCATTCAGTCAAGTGATATTGGGAAGCCATGCGTCATCACAGGAGCTGGCGCAGTCATTGATGCTTCGGTTCAGATCAATACAACAAGTAGCTCTACCTCGGTCACCGTGACTTCTGGTTCATGGCCGTCGCAAATTCTCACCAACTTCCAGTATCCGATCTCGGGTACCGGCATACCGGCTGGTGCATCGATCACCATCACCTCGACCACCGCGGGGACACTCAGTGCCAACGCCACTGCCACTGGGACCCCCACAGCACTTTTGATAGCGCGCAGCCAAACGCTATCCCAGAATCAGTACGCGCCGCTCGTCGGCTTCATTGGGGCTGGCTCATCGGGCAGCACCATCAATCTCGTTACCACCTCGGGTGGATCGACCCCGGCGAACGCTTCTCAAACCGTCACTGCGTCCGGTTCACAAAACCCCAGCACCTTCGGCTCCAACGCGCCAACACCAGTAGGCACTTGCATTTGGGGTACCGATGACACGACGGCTTTTCAGCAAGCCGTCTACAACGCAGCCGCTCTCGCCTCAAGCGCAGGCCCGGCCGTCAGCATCCCGTTTGTCTTGCCGGGGCGTTGCGTCATTTCGTCGTCAATCCTCTGGCAAGATTCATCAGGCAATCCAGCCCACGGAGTCTCATTGCACGGCTACGGGCACAAGGTTTCCAGCATTCACGTGATCGGCGCACCGACGCAAGGAGCGATTCAAAAAGCCCCCTCGAATCAACACTTTGAAGGGGTGACATTCGCCGACTTGGAGATTGACGGTAGCGGGCACAGCGCCACATCTTATGTCGTGGGCTACAAAGGCCTGGCTTTCGACACCGGTATGCACATGCGCTATCGAAACCTCTACGTGCATGACTTCCCGGCTACCGGTATTGCCGCCGACGACAACGTCGACACCGTCGGTACGGCTTGCGAGTCAGCCAACAACGGTCGTCTGCAAAATGGCTTCATGCCTGGCGGTTCGGGCTTCGGTCATGCTATCGACATCTTCACCCAAGAAACGGCGAGCTGGGTTAATTGCATCGCCCGGTTGAACGGCAACCACGGACTGTTCTTCGAGAACAACACCAACACTGTGGTTGGTAGCTCACGTGGTGCCAGTGTCATCGGCGGGCAGTACTACCTGAACTGGAATGACGGCATTAGCGATTCCGGTGCGGGCAGCCTCACGGTGATTGGCGTTCAACTGTTCCAGAACACTGGTGACGGCTTTGCAGTTCGGGGGCCGTCGTTTACCGAGACCGGCATGAACGTTGGACAGCAGGGATTAGTGAGCGGGTGCCAGATCTTCCGAAATGGTGGCTCGGGCATTAACTTCAAGCCAACGAACACCGGCGGCACTGGAACCCCCGTCTACACAGGCCTGTACACGTTCACGGGTAATCGAATCTGGACCAACAGTTCCTGCGGCGTACGTATCCAGGTCGGTTCCGCATCCACCATGGCCAACATCTCGATCACCGATAACGACATCCTCACCAACGTTTCACCTGGCATCCTATTGAATTATTTCGGCTCAACCGGGGCCGTGGTAACCGATCTGGACATCATCGGTAACCGAATCATCGGTAACGGCACCGGCAATACGGCCGGTTCTGATGATGGCATCACCGTGAATACATCTGTTACGGGCTTGAGAATAAAGACCAACACCATCACTGGCTCGAAGGGCTATGGCGTCAACATCGGTGCGGGCTACACGTCGGCTGTGATCACCGGTTTCAGCATGTTTGGGAATGACTTCACCGGTTCAGCCGCCAATACCTCTGGAGCTCTCAGTGTCAATGCTGGGGTGACCAAGACCGTTTGGGCGCTGCGGGGCAACTCTGGTTACAACCCAGTGGGCTCATCTGTGCCGGGCACTGCATTCGCTTTGGCCGCATCGACCGTGGCGTGGACAAACAATACTGGCGTCGACGTCACCCTCTACGTCACGGCGGCAGGCACTGTTACAGCCGTCTCGGTTAATGGCGTCGCGGTGTCAGGGACTCTGGCAGTAGGCGATACGTACCGTATCGCTGCTGGCGGAACGTTCACCGCCACGTATTCGTCTGCGCCGACACTAGTTGCGGTAGGCGACTAGTCTTCGTCCAGCTGCGGGCTCACTACTATGACCTTGCGGTCGTAGGGCTACACCAGCCGCATTCAAGATGCCGAGGGTCAAGCGGGTGAAACCAGAACGATCGTCGCTCACGGTGTTGGGTGAGCCCGTTGCGTGGCGCGTTCCACCAGGCGTCGTAGGCGTGGCTCATCGGGGCTACCGGCGTAGCAGTCGACCCAGGATTGCAGACGCAAGGCGACGTTCGCGCGAAGCGATACACGCGCGAGTACTGCGGCATAGAGCAAGTCCTCGATGGCGCTATGCGGTTCGCCCGCACCGATTTTCGCGATAATACGCACACGTTTTGCTGAATCACTCCCCGCCGACACGGCGTCGATCAAGTCCCACGCGAGATCAGCTTCCTGCCATCGGTTCATGGGTCAGGCAGTTCTGGGCGGGCTACCGGCGGCGCGGACGGCCGCGACCAACTAATCGAACAAATCGTGTACATCGTGGACCTCACCATGCGGCCCGGTATCGTACGTGACGTACCAGGGTTTCGTGCCGTCGCGTCGCGCCGGACCGCTGCCGACGACCCGCACGCGGACCGGCCATTCATTCGTCGCGCGAAGGGAATTGATCACCTGTCGGCGCGCCAATGAACGCACCGTGTGCTCGGGGGTGCTTGAGGGAAGCAACACGGTCATGGTGCCTGTGCGATACGGCTCCTCGACCATAGACAATTGTCGCAGCGAGCTGCCCACGCTGCACTTCGGAGACCCGCCGGGCACGCAACTGCCATGCCGAGGTGTCCGCCGCCGTTTGGACGAGGAAACATCAATGCTGGCTTTTCCAGAACCGACAAGTGGCCATCTTGTACCGAGATGTTGTGTCTTCGACGAGAACCCGTTCGAGGGCTCCTACTAGTCGATGACTTCCGCTCCTTGCTTCACAAGGTAGATGGCCGTCGCAAACGTCACGCTCGCGACGAACATGATCTCTGCGTCGATGATGGACCCGGGGTCAAATGGCGACGCGGAGATGACCCATGATGGCTGGTTCTCGCGCGTTACGCCACAGCAAGGTACGTCTTCGCCGGATCGAGACCCCGCGGTGTTTCCCTGCGCGATCGCGTCGGCTTCCTGCCTCAACAGTTCCAGGAATTGTTCGGACGGCGGCGCACTGTACGGCGAAGGACGCTCGTATCGGCGCTTGAACCAGCGCATCGGAAGCCCCTTAGCACTAACGACCGGTTTAGCTCGCATTCAGCGCCGCGGCAGTGCTTTTCAGTATCCCGCACGGCGGTTGAACGCAACCGGCTTGGCTCACCCTCCTAGCCGCAGTCGCACATGGCCTGGTTGCAACCGGGGGTATAGCGGTAGACGCGAGTGACATCAAAAACTGCCATACACAAGCCTTTTCGTTATGCGCAGCCTCGGGAGCCCCAAAAAGTCGTCTGATCAGGCAAAACATCGAACGACATTGTTGCTCAATAGATTTGATATAGGAACGGGTCCGCGCGCTCCGCATCACCGCTCGTGCGACTCCCGGGGCTGAAGATGGCCTGCTTGGACACCAGGACAACGACCCACTCGTTGCCGCCGCACTCGGACTCCCAATTCCAAATAAGGGTGGGCTCGTTGCGGCACGTGTAGTGCCAGGCGTCGCCGGGACGGAAGGCTAGCGTCGCCGAGATTGGCGGTGAGCTGTGGACGGTTGCCAAGCCTGAAGATCCTGAAGAGTCAGTGGTTACGGCGTCGGAGGTGCCGCGTGGGCGGGCCACTGACTGATCTCCAGACTTCGAGTGGTTGCTTACCTTCGGAGGAGGTAACAGACCAGCTCGCTATAGGGCGTGGTCAATTGCCACGGAGTCATTGGACTTCCCGTCGACTTCGCGAGGATGTCGCGGTCATTGGTGAGATCGGCGCGTTGACGGCCCCCGACGTTCTGACCCGGTATCCGGCCCGGCTCCTCTGCCTTGGTGAGTTCACCCCCGCCTGCGATTGCCATCGGGCGGCCCGGCCAGGATTGGGCTAGTTTTCCGAGTCGCCCGATGTCAATACCTGCAGCACCGAACGCGAAACGCTGGCCTTCTGCTGCTTCGCGCGGGATCCGTGGCAAACGGCTGGCAGGAGTAGACTTCGCGGCACGTGGTCCCGGCGCACTGGGACCCAACCCGCTGGAGGCGGCCATGCGAATTCTCCAACCACAGACCCCGACTCCTGAGCAGCTGAAGATCGTCAGCGACAACCGGCCCGGCGTGATGTTGATCAAGGGAGCCGCGGGCAGCGGGAAGACAACGACGGCGCTACTTCGCCTTCGACAACTCTCCACGTATTGGTTGAACCGCAGGGATCGGATGGGGTTGGAGGATCCGGTCCGCATCCTCGTTCTTACGTTCAACAAGACCCTCGAGGGGTACATCGCCCAGCTTGCGAGCGACCAGGTCACGGGTAGCTCAGCTCTTCACCTCGAGGTATCGACGTTCAGCAAGTGGGCTGTACATCTACTCGGTCTACCCGATATCTGCGGCGACAGGATGTCCGAGCAGTTGCTGAAGCCTCTCCTCGTCGGATTGCCGTACAGCGACGAATTCCTCATGGAGGAGATCAGCTACATACTTCATCGGTTTCCTCCCGATCACATCGAGGACTACATGACGGCGACTCGCACGGGCCGGGGGATCACGCCGCGCGTCGAGAAACCGTTGCGGCGCAGGCTGATCGACGACGTGATCCTTCCCTACAACGCGAAGAAGCTCGACGAGGGAGTTCTCGATTGGAACGATGTGGCTGTGGCCGCCGGATTCGTGTCCGGAGTGCCGCCCTGGGACGTCATCATCGTTGACGAGGCCCAGGACTTCTCCACGAATCAGGTCAGGACTATCTGGCACCACCTTGCCAAACCCGGGTCGTTGACCTTCGTGATGGATGCGGTGCAGCGGATCTACCCGCGGTACTTCAGCTGGGGGGAGGTAGGCATCACCATCGATCCGGCGCGCACTCACACACTGAGGTCGAACCACCGCAACACCCGGGAGATTGCCGCCTTTGCGCGGCCCCTCGTTGAAGGATTGCCACCGGACGACGACGGTAATCTCCCCGACTTCGATGCATGTACGAGATCGGGAGACAAACCGGTGGTCTTCGTCGGCAAGTACGGCGAGCAGATCGACGCGATGCTGAATCGACTGTCGAGCACGGTGAAGGCCGGCGACTCAGTTGCCTTCCTGAAGCCGAAGGGCGGCGCCTGGTTCACCGAACTCAAGGGCCGCCTCCATGCGGCACAGATCCCATTCGTGGAACTCACCCGCAACAGTGTCTGGCCGACCGGCCCCGAAGCGATCGCCGTGTGCACCCTCGCGTCAGCAAAAGGGCTCGAATTCGACCACGTCGTCATGCCCGGTCTGGCTGCCAAGGTGACCCCGCACGGCGTCGAGCCCGGAGACGGCCAACTTGATGGGCACCGTCGCCTGATCGCGATGGGCGTCGGCCGCGCCAGGAAATCTGTGATGCTCGGTTATAAGCCCGGCGAGGAGTCGACCGTGGTGTCACTGCTCGATCCGTCGACTTACGAGCAGGTGATGTTGTGAGCGCGACCGTACCGACGTCGAGCTCGGGGGGCCCTCCTGCAATCGATATCGATCATGAGGTGGCCGCGCTGATCGCCGAGCGGGGCATCACCGAGGTGTTGCACTTCACTACGGCTCCGAACGGTCTGGTCGGCGTCTGTGCGACCGGCGCTGTTCTATCCCGCGACCGGTTGGAGGAGGAGAAGTACATTGAGCACATATACGCGCCGAACTGCGCTTCTCGACTGAAGGATTCAGCGTGGACGGACTACGTCAACCTCTCTATCAGCCAGGTGAACAAGTACATGCTGGACAAGTCGTCAAAGGACTGGCACCCGCCTGAAACTGGCATGTGGTGGACCGTGCTCAGTTTTGATCCGATGATCATGGCGCACGAGGGCGTGCATTTCACCACGACCAACAACACATATGTCGAGACAGTCAAGCGGGGCACGGGCCGAGATGGGCTTGAGGCCTTATTCGCCGACTCCATGCAGTGGGGCCACTATTACACGCGCATTCGCCGACGGGCCGACATGCCTGCGCACCTCCCGACCCACGATCAGGCCGAGGTGTTATACCCGCACGCGGTGTCCTTGGAGTATTTGCGTGGCATCTATGTTGCGGTGGAAGACCACATCGACGACGTAAAGACCTGGATCCAATTCTTCTCTGCCGCAGAGGGAGTGGCCGTCACACACCGACCGGATGTGTTCGCATGAGCTCCAAATCGGGAGCTTCGATTAACAGCTCTGTCCACGTGGATCGGGTGACACGTTCAGCGCTGTGGGCGGCATGGGCCGATGCGCTCGGATTCATCAGTGAACTCACCGACGAGCGCGGATTACGACGCCGTCTTGGCAAGCACGGGCCACAGCTTGCCCTTCCTGTCGAATGGCGCCGTCGGGTGGGTGGCCGCTTCGGGGCGGAGGCAGTTCTGCCGGCGGGCTGCTATTCCGATGACACGCAGCTTCGGCTAGCGGTCGGACGCGCGGTGACGGGCAGCGGTTTCGATGTTGAGGCGTTCGCGCGGGTCGAGCTTGCGGTGTGGCCGTCGTACGCGCTAGGCGGTGGTCACTCCAGCAAGGCCGCCGCAAGGAACCTTGCCAAGCCCGACGCTGCCTGGTTCGCCAACTTCTATGACGGATGGACCAATGGAGGCGGAAATGGTGTTTCCATGCGCATCCAGCCTCACGTGTGGGCGGCTGCGGACCCTGCCGGGCACGCACTGTATCTCGGGGATGTCCTCGTCGACGCCGTCACCACGCACGGCCATCCCCGTGCATTGGTTGGGGCGATACTTCACGCTGCCGCACTCGGCGAGACCCTGGCCACTGGCACTGTGCCGGGACCAGGGCGGTGGCCGAGCCTACTGTCCAGAACTATGTCTGCCGTTCAGCTCATCGATCGGTACCCCGAGATCAACGGGATATGGCGGCCATCGTGGGAGAGCCAGGTCGGCATGTCGCTAGCGGAAGCCTGGGCTGATGTGTCGACCGAGTGCGAGAAGATGCTTGAGCTGGCCGCTGACGCTCTAGGAGTCGACGCTCATGGTCATGGGGATGCGACTGACCTAGACGCGCTGGCCGCAAGCTACGTGAACTTGGTTCATGGGCTTGGTCTCAAGAACGAGGAGATCCGTGGCAGCGGTCTACACACGGTTGTTGCGGCGCTCGCACTATCGGCAGCGGTTGGCCCTGATGTGCGGGCTGCTGCCGTCACCGCTGCGCGCGCCATCGGCACCGACACTGACACGATCGCCACCATGGCGGCCGCGGTATCTGGCGCTGCGGACGGCGCCGATGACGCACCCGAGGTCCTTGACGGCGATTACATCGCCGCAGAAGCGCAGCGACTTGCCAGTATCGCTTTGGGTGAGCCGACCAAACGGTTCGCCTACCCCGATCTGCTGGACTGGGAGGCGCCCCGTACACAATCCGATGCATGCGGACTGGCCGACGACCGCCCCGCCCTAGCGGGGCTCGGCTGGTGCGAACCCATCGCCGGACTAGAGCCAGCCGAGTTCCAGAACAACATATGGCGCTGGATGAGAACCGACTTTGGACAGACCGTCCTGCTAAAACAGCGCTTACAGCTTCGCCAACTTCCGGCAGGCGCGTGGCCCGCACGCCGCGTCGTAGTCGATGTGGCGCGACGGCAGGGCACCATCCTCGATGTGGCTGAGGGCGATGTCGCAGCCATGAATACCTCGGAAGCCGCTGAGCGGCGGCGAGATTCACGGCGTGGCGGTCCTCGAGAACAGCGTGGCAAGGATGACACTGGGACTGTGAGGACCGCGGTGGCCAGTCGTCCCGAAACCGAAGTACGGCGTGAGCCCGTAGTTCCCGAACAGGGTGACCGGCCGCGCGGCCGCGACATCAATGTCGATCAGATCTTCGGGTGGGTCGCACACAGGAAGTTCTCGCCGGAAGCGCTCGGGTACGCGTTGCGTCAGCTAGCCGTGCACGGCACCGTCGAACAGGTCGTTGCATTTTCTGTTCTCGTTCACCAGGCAGCCCAACGCTCTGGGCGAGGGGATGGAATCACGACTGTCTGACGAATGCCGGGCAATTGTTTTCGTACGCTTCGTGGCGGCCGTCTATGCCACGGTCCTGATTGACCCGAGAAGCGAGATGAACGCAGCGGCTTCACTCGTGAGCCACGCGTCAAAACCATTGCGGCGGCGCTTCATTGCCACATGTAGCTTTCCGCGGCGGACATCGAACACGGCTGGACATCGCCCGCTGTCGGAATGCGTAATCTCCATCAAGCGGACAGCAGCCTGAATACCATCTCGCGACAGCTCGGGCCCCTTCAGATACGGCCAGACGAGGTACTGCTCGTCTCGGTGATGCCAGGTGAACTGCGGTGACACTCGAACTTCGAGGCCTTCGCTCTGCCAGACGCGCGGCTGCGAGAACACTCCAGCTTCTTCTTCGCGCGCCAACGAACCCACCCGACAGCCAGTTCCTCGTAGTGGGTCTTCTTGCTCGGCATCGTGCACTCATCGATCGCCCGGCGGACCCGGAGCGGGTCGTCGCCGTTCGCGATGCCTTCGGACAGCGCGGTGCGGAACTGGCGGTAGAAATCGTGACCCGGCTCGTAACCACCGAACTCATTCGTGATGACGTTCTGTACCGCCGTGATGCGACCACTGGACATGGCCGAGGCGAACTCGGCGAAACCGCCCAAGCCAATTCGCGGAGGCTTTCGTTGAGTCACGTTCAGCCCTTCGGGGGAAAAGGATCGTTGCCGGGGTCGACGGTGTTCGAGTCACGGATCTTGCCGTCACGCCCGTGAACCCTGACTTCGCCGCCGCCACTGTGACGGAACACGATGGCAACCGCCAAGTCCCTATTGGTTACACGGCGAAAAGGGAAGGCGCATAACCTCAGTGAGCGCAACTATGCTGCACATCGTATGGAACCAAACGTAAGCTCCGCAACGCCGCGGCCGGGGCTACGCGTCGAGCGTTCCTGGCCGTACGAATCGGCAGCCGAGCTCGACCGCACAAATCGATTCGGGCACGTGGTGCACGTATCAACAAGGTCCTCCATGCTCTGGGAGAACCTACGCTCTGATGCACGCCGCACCGGTCGTAAGGGCGCCCTGGTGAATTCGGCTGTGTGCCAGTCCGTTTCACGCACATGGCCAGCCTCACCAACGAAGGCATGTGGTGCGTCCTTCAACGGGCTGTCGAAGTAGACCAACTCTTCGGTGGCGCGTAGTCCCAAGTCAGAGTTCTGCTGCGGCATCTTGGTGCGAGAGACATCGTCATTCAGGCCTGTGGATGAGGTTGCTTCACGGCGACCACTGTTCCGGTTGATTCGCTGGATTCGATCGGCCTATGCCTTAGG
Organism: Mycobacterium sp. JS623; assembly: GCF_000328565.1. Lineage (NCBI taxonomy): Bacteria > Bacillati > Actinomycetota > Actinomycetes > Mycobacteriales > Mycobacteriaceae > Mycobacterium > Mycobacterium sp. JS623. The sequence goes on from NC_019966.1 coordinate 1,758,050, forward strand.
AAGCCACTCGTATCACGTCGCTATCTCGGCGGCACTGCACTGAGTACCCGTCCTGCTCCGCTGCAGTAGCTGTGGGCATCGCGCACCCCCACCCGTTGAACTGAGCGGCCAGCGTGTTGCCCGTCTTGATGAGTCCGGTATCGCTGAAATATCTATTGATGACAGAACTCGCTTCGTCGCAATTAATATCACCTGACACGATGGTCACGGCCTTGTAGCTATCCGTATCTGGGAGACGGACCGTGCCGCACTGCGATCCGCTGCCTACAGCAGGAGGTTGTTCCGCGACGCCTTCCGATGGCGGCATCGACGGAGAAGTCTGGGCCGACTGGCCGACAGGTGGTTTGCCACCTGAACCAAAAACCACAACCGAAAGAACAACGGTGACAACAATGATTACTGCGGCGGCCACCCCCCCAAGCGCCCATCGAGTCGCGTTTGACGTCTCGGACGACTTAGGTGCCAGCGTATGGGGAGGTGGTAGCGGGTTTTGGAGCGGTCGCGGAGGATTCGAGTCGGTCCGCTCGGCGCTCCCCACGACATGCCCGGTAGTCGGAGTTTCAAACCGGCCGGCCGATTTGGGGTAGGTCGTATCAGGGACCCCGCCCACGTCGCCGGCTAGCCCGGTCCTAAACGGAGCGAAGTCACCGCTATCTGTGTGTACGCTATCCGATGCCTGAAGGTGCTCGTGCGCAAGGCTTTCCGGGGGAGTGCTGATTGGCGGTCCCGACGCCTGATGCTGAAGTCCACTAATGTGGCTACCCGCGTCGTGCGCACGCTGGTCGCTCGCCGCGGGGGGCGGGGTAACGGGTGGTTGCACCTCTAGCGGCCCGGGCGTGGCCTCGGCCTGGCCGGTGCTGCTTTGTTTCTCCTTAGCCATTTTGACGCCGATCAGAATCACACCGATGCCGATGACCATCATGCCCAACCCGGCGATAGCACTTGTCGTGCGGGCAATGATCATGCCGACGATCGCCAGCGCAACTCCGGCAATCCCCACGTAGTTGATCGGAGTCACAGGCCTTCCAGCAGCTTTGTCAGCCCGGCGCTGCTGCACGGCACCGAAGAGCCTTTGGACGCTCCGCCCTAGGCGCACTGGCCCGGTGACAAAGCGCCATACGGCCCAGCCCGCTCCCAATACGAACAGCGCACCAAAGAACAACCCCACGAAGTTCATACATGCCTCCCAAGGTCAGGTCCGTCTAGCAGATCATCCTGCTAACAGGGCATCGAAATCAGCGAGTCGATGCCAGCTCATGTGATCACTGCACAGTGAAGTAGTCACGACGGCTGGTCGCAACGCGTGTTAGTTAAAAGGTAACTGGGGGCAGAGGTACTTTTGAGCGACAGCGCTCTCATCTTCCGATTTCCCGTCCGCGCTTTGGGGGGCCGATTCGTTCGGCGACTGCTGACGTAGTAGCGCCAATGAGCTTGATCATGTCTCCCTCGATCACCCCAACCATGACTCGCTCGGCGGGTCGCCGCGCTCTAGTCCTGTCACGAACTTGAGCAATCCGCCGACCGCCACCGCTTCCCCCTTCTCCACGCAGGGATTTGCACGAGATGCGTACCCCGGCCGCGTCGGAACACTGCTCCCGAAGGGCCGCTGTCGACGTCCTTATAGCCGGGCGATGGCAAAACGTTACAGAACACGAAGCCGTTACGCCCCAGGAGGAACCCAAATGAGGGCAAATCTTCATCGCCGTCCTCCGAAGAAGACCGCAATCCTTGTTGTGATCGCGGGTCGGCGGATTCGTCACGGTGGTCATCGATCTGAGTCCGGTACTTGATAGCGCCGGACGTGCGCAGCTGTCCGCTGCACTGATTCAAAAGTATGAAGAGGCGGACGCTGTACAGCGACCGTCGGCTATTGGGTCTTGAAATTTGACCAGACGACGCCCTGGTCGATCGTCGAGCCTGGGTTGCTCGCGCAGTGGGCTGTAACCTCGTCAGACGCCACAGTAACGTTCATGACGTAATCACCAGCGGCGGCGTTGTAGTGATGATTGGCACCCGGGTTGATACCGTGCGCGGTTAGGAGATCACTCACCGCGCTCGTGTTCGCAGCGTATTGCGCAGCGTTCGTGTTCACGGTGTTGTACGTGGAGCAGCTCATCGATGATCCGCTGCTGCTGATTCCGCGGTGACCGCATCCCGCGACTGTGGCAGCCACCGCGATCGCAAGTACTAAGGATGCGGTACATCGGGTGTGCATCGTTGCCTCGTCGTGTCGAGTTCGTCGGACCGGTGTGGATCGTATCCGACCAGATCGATAGATCGCTGTCGTTCGTTCGGACGAACAGCGAGAATCCCAACGCGGCGGTCGGCAGCGGCGAGGACTTGAGCGCCCGGCTTTGACGCGGCTATAGCCCGCTGTTGGTTTGATTTCTTTCATCGTTGCCCCCTTCGTGAACTTGACAGTTCGTCGTCAGAGACAGCTGCTCCGACCGTCCCTGGAACGACTGATTTCCCAACGCTTCTAAGCCAGCATTCTTTGGCGGATCGCCTACGGCGCGACTGCCCAACCCAGGTAGGTGTTTCCTGGATAGGTCAAGGGCACCTCACGGATCTTCGGTGCCTTGTAGTAGTTCGCCGTGATGAAATTGCCGTTACCTTCACTGAGCATCACGTGCCCGGCGCCCCCATCGAATCGGGGGTCGCTGGAGAACACCAAGGCGCCAGCCGGCGGATTGGTATCGGTGTGAATCTTGCCTTGGCCCTTAAGCGTGTTGTAGAAGTCTAGGGCTGTTCCGCCGGGCCACTTCGTAGCGTAGGCGGCTTCGACGAACTCGAAGCATTGGATGGAACTGTTCGGGTTGTTGGCCATTTGGTTACGCGCCCAACCCAAAGCGTTGGCGACTCGGTCACCATCTTGGGCCGTCGGCGCCGGGGCTGGCGCTGGGCCGCTGTTCCCGCAGTCGGGTGCCACGACATCCAGTGTGCCGGTTTCGATGTCGACGTCGGCGACGAAGTTACCGTCAGATGTCTTGTACCACAAATTGTCCCAGCCGCCATTAGGGATGTTGAAGCTGAAATATCCCTTGACGGCCTGGCCGCGTCGAGAGCACACGAGGGTCAGATGGTCGCCCGCGTTGTACCAACCATTCTGCTGAGAGTTGAGATTCGCATCTGACATCCGTTGCGTGTGCGTCTTCACCGTTGCTGAGGCGTCGGCATGGGCCGCACCGGTTCCTGTTGCAGCGCAGGTGACGAGCAGACCGCTGGCAATCCCCATCGTGAGAATCCTGCCGACCGACATTCGTTGACCCCCCATCGGTTCGAGCGCCCGTGCAACGAGCGCAGCGACCCAATACCTGCAGCCTCCGGCATGGTCGCCATGTATGAGGACATATACCTGCTACGCCGCGAAGCGTTACATTGGCCGCGGCACCCGGAGGTGTGACATATTCCGCAGGAAGACGCTGTCCGTTCGGCATGTACAAACACGGCTGGCATGCTATGCCTGGGCAGGCCAGGGATTGACCGTGGTTACGGCACCGTGGGGTCGGCTCGGATTGGCCCGGATTCCGAGTTCGGTAGCGTGCCTCGCTCCCCACTTCCGTACGCGGGTGGGGCGCGCGATCCGCGACCAGTACGGGCGCCGCCGGGACAGCGACGACGGGAAAGCCCGGAACCGCCGAATCCGGGTTTGACCGACCTTGCCGCCGCTACAGCCGTGGTGGGGGCCGCCGGCGCGATGCTAAGCCGCCGGTTCAGCGTCGCTGGCGGTGTGGTGGTCGAAGGCCACCGGCGAGAAGTCGCCGATCTGGTGTGGCGCCGCAGTGGGCTGTACCACGCTTCGATCCACTCGAAGATCGCCTGGGGCAGTTGATGTTTGGTATCCCACCGCGCCGTTTCGAGCAGTTCACGCTGCCTTGGGGGCAAGTGCCGCACACAGCCGGCGGGAAATCTGTCAGCGGCACGTGAAACCCCGCGTGGCCGAATTTTGACCCACTGGTCCGGTGCTGTGGCTTTATCCGACCCATGATGACAACGGGTTTCGAATACCGCAGCTCATTCTGAATCGCAGCATAGTCACAGGCGATGTTGTTAAATGTGCACAGCAAAGAGCTTGCGCGGGACCAAGGGGAGGACATTGGGGTATGGCAGTTGATGAAACGCGGCCGCTGCAACCGCCCGGCATAGCCGATGCGCAGAGCGAGCGCCTCGCGACACCAGCCGATCCACACGCTGAATTTCGTCGCCAGGCCGAACTCCGCACCTCTGCGGACGGATCACCTGCGGCTGCGCCGGCACGTGCGCATTTCCCTCAGACTCCGCATCAGCGTGGCGCGGACGGGCCGTGCCCTCAAACGGAGCCGATCGCGACAACAGCCGATCTACACGCTGAATCTCGTCGCCAGGTCGACCAGCAGTACGGTGTCCGCCCGCAAAGCGCCTATTCGTATTGCCCGCCGCTGCCCGGTGCGCCGACGGGGTCCTCGGATAACGGGGCGCCGGTCGGCCAGTCGCAGAGATACGGAGCGTCCCGAGCATCGACGGAGGGGCTTCCCTTCGTACAGCAGCTGATGGTGCGCGGCGCGAAAGGCGAGCTGTTGCAACAACCATGGTTCAAGAAGATTGCCCAGAACAGCCCCGACATCTTCGTCTTCGCTGTCTATGGTGGGGCATTCTTGATCACGTTGTTCTTGGACATGCTGGTGCCGTCCACGTTCTTTGCCACGTCGGGCTTCTTCGGCTCATCGATCGTGGTGAGCGTCTTGGTGAACGCCTTATGGGTAGGCGTGGGATATCTCTACATCTGCTTGGGGACAAAGCTGGCTCATCAGTTCGCTGCCTACGGGATCTGCCTTGTTGGTGTATTGGCGTCTATCGGCGGAGCGTGGGGGGCTGCCTCGGCGATGTTCATCAACAAGAGCCTGAGCGCGGTTCTCGGTTCGGAACCCGTGCCCTCCGGGCTCCTGATGCTTTCGGCGACATTCAGCGTGGCGATGCTCATCGCCTTCGGTTATCTGGGAGTACAGGTGCACCGTGGCATCGCTCGATTCTCGGCTACGCCCTGATGCTCACCGCTGACAATCTCCGCCGATACCCGGGCGCAGCAACGTGCGCCCAACAGCGCTGATGCCCACTGCGGTAGCAACATCTCCTTCCCTCAGACACAGAGCACTGCCGCAATGAGCCGCCAATACTTCAACCCTCCACCCGGATGGCCGGTGCCCGCTGGCTGGGAACCCCCTAAAGGCTGGATGCCCGACCCTTCCTGGCCACCCGCGCCGCCAGGGTGGTCGTTCTGGACCGAGGACGACTCGAATACCGACGCAACCGGTCCGGAAAGCGAGCAGATTGCATCTGGCCCCCGGATTAGAAGAAGGCCCCTTCTCCTCGGCGTAGGCGCCATCCTTGCCGTCGCACTTATCGTGGTCTTGGTCGTCAACGCTTCAGCAAGACAGCACTTCTCAAAGTCATTGGCTGGCGATTCCGGCAGCGATACTCCCACCAGTACGAGCGGCGCCGCGCCAAACCCCATCGCCGCCACCCTCGTCAATCGAGGTACGTGGAAGTTCTCGAATCGCGACGGCTACTCGTATGACATGACCGTGGCGCTCAGTGCGCCGGTGAAGTTCTCGGAGGTGCGGGGCAGGAGCCATCCGAACAACAGCTCGCTAGTCGTCGGTCAACAGTGCGGAGACGGGCCCAAGTATCAGAGTGCCGCGGTCATCCTTGGCCAAATGTCCGCCACCGCAACGACTCCCAACTTTGACACCAAGATCGACATGCACATGCAGATCGGCGGTTCATCGGATCGGCTGATGTTCGCCCAGGCGTTCACCAGCGGGAACTCGGCCTGCGACACCAACGACGAATACGGGCGCTGGCCCTCATTTGGCGTCGAGTTCAACACCCCCGTTCAAACGGGTAAAACGGTCAGCGAGGCATTCTTTGTCATCATCTTGGACTACTACGACACGCCAGGGGGTGACGTTGAGTTCGGCCGAGGGAACTTCGCCCGACCCGCTAGCGCCCAAGCGAAAAGGGGCGAGCTTGATTCGCTCTTCACGACCGATGACACATTCAAGACCCCGCTTGTCGACTCCCAGTCCACCACGGCTACGCCGTCGACTGAATTGCCGACCGCAGGCAGTTGGACAGGCACGTGGACTGTTCGAGGCACTGAATCGGCTGCCACCCTGTCACTGGCCAGCATCAGTCCGTTCATCGGAGACATCACGATTCCTGGAATGTGTGCGGTGCATTGGACAGAGACAGAGCGCCGCTCGGACACGTCGCGGTTGGTCACTGCGGATGTCACCTCGGGACCCGTCAGCTCAGGACCGTGTCGCTATATCGATTGGGACGTATCCATCGAGCGCGACAGCATCACCGCAACCGACTCAGCGGATCCGAGCGCCAAGTTCTCCTTCGCACCAAGCTAGCTTAGCTAGGCGGATGCGTCGCTGGCATGATCTCTCCATCATCCGAAGGAGTTTCCGATGACAGACAAACGGATTCGGCGCTATGGGCTTGCGCCGTTGTCATTGACGCTACTTGGCCTTGCCGCGTCCACTATTGCTGGTTGTACTTCGACTGACGCAGGATCAGCGCAGCCTGCGCTCTCGCCCTCAACGCCGACAGTGACGTGCTGGGACGGTTCATCGGGCAGCAGCTGTCCACCGCTGAAGGGCCAAGCTGCTCTCGAATGGCTTGTGCCACAGCGCTCATCGGGTCCCGCACCTACGTGCGGGAAACGGCTTCCGACCGATTACAGCCCCGTTGAAACCGCAGATGAACTGTTGGTTTGTACATGGCGGGACTCGCCGGGCGAGTTGACGATCAAGCTGTATTCGTCTGCTGCAGTCGCCAAGAGCGATTGCTATCAAACCGATCCATGGAGCAAAAACGGCGAAACTTACGGGAGGACAGGCGCCACGGAGTCCTCTGTTGGTCAGGGTGGCGAGCGTTGGTGGTGCTACGACACCACACCAGTCGGAATTACGCTCGTCGCGCCGGCACCCACGTTCTACGAGTTGCCAGATCAGCTGACGTTCCGAACACCCGATGAGATTCGCGGCAATGGTCACTCCTAACCTCGCCGGCCGGTCCAACGATGGCTCGCATGTATGGCGGCCCAACCATGCGGCGCCAGAAGATCACTCTCGCTTGCCAGGGCGCACATGGCACGGGGTGGCTTGCGCCATCATCGTTCTCGTCGGTGTCGTGGTCGGATGCAGCCCCCGCACTCAGCATCTAGCCACGCCGACGCCGTCCAGCGCTTCGCCCAATCTTCAAAATCCCCTCAACACGACGTCATACGAATTGACGATCCGTGGCGCGACGGATCTGTCCGTCACACAGGGCGGTGCGCCTTCGGTAGCCCTACCGACGTTTGCCACGGTCGTGGGCCCTGTCGCCGATATCGAACTGCCAGACAAAGCGCAGCCCAACAGTCCATTGACACTTCGCTACGACTTCAGCAACCACCCGTCAATGCCGACGTTCACCGATTCGATGGTGCCCGCGGTTGTGGCCGTCAGCGAGGGGAGCACCGAGCCAGAAATCCTTAATTCCCATTGGGATCCCGCCACGCGGACCCTGACGGCCGAGACCGAGCATCTCAGTGGCTTCTTCCCGATCAGTGTCGATTTCGGGGCGATCGCGCGAGAGTTCACAAATGGGCTTAACGGATACCTTGGCTTGGCATCGCGTAAACCCCAGTGCGTTGGACAATCGCTGGAAATCGACGCGACAACCTTCACCCTCGACCCACCATCCGTTCCCGCCGCTTGGCCCTGCCTCTCGTCGCGCGGCGACACCATCAGTATCGATTTGGCTTCAAACTCCCCCAACGGTTGGATCGTGCACTCCACCCCGGTCACCACTGACATGGGGGTGGAACTCGCCCCCGACGTCGGCTATGCGATCAACCAAGCCGCCTATCACACCATCTTTTCCGGTGTAGTGGGTGATGGGACGGTGATGCTCCCCGGCAGCACAACCCACCTCCGCTTCGGGAAAGCCTCTCCGCCACAGCAAGTGGTGTTGCGCGCCGATCCGGGGGTGATGCTGCTCAACGGTATGATGATCGGCTTCCACACATTGTTCCCAAATTCCGTCCTGCTGGATATCCCAGGGATGGTCGACTGCCTCAAAACGACCAGACCACAAGGAAACACCTGGGGCCAGCCGAGCACTACCGCTATCGGCGCTGACATCAACTCGCTCATCAACTGCGTGACCAGTGTCACGCACGCCTTGTCCACCAAACCGAAGCCAGGCGCCGCGCCCATCCCCGCCGCATCGATTGCCGCGAAAAGCCTCGGGGCAGTCTTGTCGCTCGGTCCCGGCCTTGCCAGTCAACTGGCCGCCAGTCTGCGTGGGTTTGTCGGTGAGTTCACCGGAGACAACACCCAGACCATCGTCGTGCGCGCAACCACGACCGCAACCGATGCCGCCACATCGACGGCGGGCGGCGCTGCCACCCTGAACCTGACGACCGGGATCACCAGCAATGGCGCAGGACTGGAACTCGCCCCCAACCACTTCCAGATCTCCAAGCGCTACCACCACCGCAACGGCTACTACGCCGACGTGAATTACAAGTGGACGATCAACCGTCCTGACGGAAGCGACCTGGGTTATTGCAAAGGCCACGTCACCGTCACAGACAGCTCAGGCACCGTAATCGCACACTTCGACGACGACAACTTCAACGCCTGCTACGGCGGTGGCGCGTTCAGCACCAACCTCGAGCTCTACAACCCCGGTACCTACACTGTCACCGCAGATATCGAAATGGAACGCGGCCCCGCCCTGCACGGCGTACAACAGTTCGTCCTTGACCGCTGACGGTTTGCCCGGTTTACCAAACGTTCGGCTCAGCCGTCGTGGCGTGTTTCCACCGCCGCGCGCAGCGGATCGATCTCCGTTGCAGCGTCCTGCAATTCGTCGACTACCAGAAGCCAAACACTTTCCGTGACAGCGCGCAGATTCCCGAAACAGAACACGCAAACACCGAGCGTGTGGGGCACGTCCAGGGCTGCGAACCGTCAAGTCAAGAGTGAGGGAATACTCGATACGCGGCAATGCGACTACTGGCAGGCAACCTTGATTGCGACTTTGTGCCAAATGTTATCCAGGGCGACGGCGTGTTCATTCTCCCATCGAGCATCCACCGTCAGCTCGAAGCCATCGGGGGTTTTTGTCACTTGGCTGTTACTGAAGTCCGCCAATTTGATCGTGTTGTAGACACCCTCTGCTGGATTGCCCTGATATGTATCGTATTTGAGGGAATCAAGGTCAATGCTTAGCGAAGTAACTTCACCGACTGGATCGGTCGAATCCGCGCTGCTCAAGCCGATGTTGACGATCGAGGTTGCCTGTCCGGGATTGCCGGCTTTGGTGCCAGCCCAGTCGATTTGCCTCACCAACGGTTCACCGAGGTTCTGTTTGCATGGAATGCCGGTGGTAGTACTGCAGGAAAAGACACCGACTGACCGTCGATGGTGATGACCGGCACAAACTTGTCTGATCCCAAGCCCGCACTGCCTTCTCCAGCCGACGACTTCGTACCGTTAGAGTCGCCCGACGCATGCGATCCAGAGGATCCAGGCGATCCAGTGTCATTGCCGCACCCTGCCGCGAACGTCACGACCGCGATGGCGGCCGCAATCGTGCACACAGCGAATCGAGCCATCAAGCCCCCATAAAAATGCGTTGGAGTGGATAGGCCTGACGCTGTGTCCACCACTTGGGTTCAAGCCCATCACTGCGTTGAGGTGTCGGATGCATGTGGCGAATCCCCCTGTCTGGTTATTCGGCAGAGCGCTGTGCTCACGTACGTATCGCTCACATCATGGCAAACGTTTCGTCTCGTTATGCGATCAGTAGTCAAGTATCGGCGAACAGCGACAGCCGGGGCGCTATAGCCGCGGTCGTCAACAGGCCCAATACCACTCGCCCGTCGAAAACTTACCGGGAATGAGTTGAAGGTCCGCGCGAACGCAAACGCTGGACCCTCTGGACAGGGGAGCAACATTCAGCAACACCCCTACAGATCGCATTCGCACACGACTAAACCGGGGGACCGACGTTCACCTCCGTGCGGGGTACGCGAACGAATTTGTCGGCAAGTCGAATAGATATTTGGGAGCCTGTGTGCAACACGCCGAAACCATGTACGGAACCGCCGTACAACACTGGAGCGAAAGACTGGAAGTACAACAACGATTACGTCGCAGCGGACGATGACTACCGGCACTCGAAGTGGCTGGCGATGATGGAGCGGCGGTTACTGATTGCCCGTGAGCTGCTCAACCCGAACGACTCGGTGCTCATCGTCACCATCGACGAGAAGGAGTATCTGAGGCTGGGACTGCTGCTGGAGCAGACGTTCCCCGAGGCGCGGATTCAGATGGTAAGCAGCATCATCAACCCGAAAGGGGCAACTCGCTCATCAGCATTCGGCCGCACTGACGAGTACATATACTTCGTCATGTTTGGCAGGGTCGGCCCGCGCGCACTTCCACTCGGTAACGAGTGGAAGGTAGTGGTGGATGCCCGTGCCGAGCGGTTGCGCTGGGCGGAGCTTCTACGCTCTGGAACAAATGCGCGAAGATCGGACCGGCCACGGCTCTTCTACCCAGTGTTCGTGCGCAACACCGACAATGGCCCTGTCTTTGACTCTATGGGGGAGAGCATCGAAGGTGACCGCGCTGCAGTCTCTCCGCCCGCGGGGTGCGTCGCTGTATGGCCTATTCGCTCAGACGGAACCGAGGGAAACTGGCAGATCAATGGAGATGCTCTGACAGCACTGATAGCCAAGGGTTATGCGAAACTGGGGGCCTGGCGGGAGAGCCAAACCACCATCTCCTACCTCAAGCGCGGCGAGCAGCGAAAGGTCGAGGAGGGTCTGTTCCCGATCTTGGACCGAAGAGCTGACGGCTCCATCATCGTCGACGCATCGGATTACGCGCCCGTATTCGTTCCCGGAACGCAGTGGCGGATCGCATCACACGAGGCATGTGGCTCCGGCGGAAGCGGACTGCTCCGCGGCCTCATGCCTGATCGGAGATTCCTTTTCCCGAAATCGCTTTACGCCGTGGAAGATACGTTGCGATTCTTCATCGACAACAAGCCGGACGCTGTAGTGATCGACTTCTTCGCGGGGTCAGGAACCACGGCTCACGCAGTCATGCGCTTGAACCGCCAGGACGGGGGACACCGGCAGTGCATCTCGGTGACGAACAACGAGGTGTCAGCTGAGGAACAGACTCGCCTTTGGCGGCAGGGCTTGCGAGCAGGCGACGTCGACTGGGAAAAATTGGGCATCTGCGATCACATCACCAAACCCCGTGTCAGAGGTGCGATCACAGGCATGAAGCCAGACGGTGAACCCGTCGAAGGCAGTTACAGATTTACCGACGAGTTCCCGATGTCCGACGGCTTCGATGAGAACGCGGCGTTCTTCACCCTGACCTATGAAGGTCCGCTATCGGTGGCCCATCACCGTGCCTATGCCAGGATCGCACCGATGTTATGGCTGCGAGCCGGCGCACGTGGGCCGATCATCTCTGAGATCGGTGACAAGGGCTGGGACATCACGTCGTCGTCGTCGTGAAGAAGCGTCGTCGTCGTCGGGCGTCGGTGGTGGTGCGTGCGATCGGCAGGTCTGGAAGGTGTCGGCGGGTGCCCGGCATGGACCCGTTCCGATTCGTGTCGCCTGAGCGGCTGACAGCTACCGGGACATGGCCTATCGTGGACTCGCTCGAACTGTTGTGCATTAGTCACCTGGCCTCATCAACGGGGGTGTTGGTGCGTAGTGCTTTTGGGTCGACGAATGCCGGACGTTCGAAAGAGTGATGTGGGTCCGGGGATCGAAGAGTCTGAAGACGCTAACCCCGTCCACGGTGGGTGGGGCTCCGATCGCCTCGAATCGACATATGTCGGCTATCCCTCGTCGTCGGAAGTAGCCCGTAGACGACCGCCTCTCCCGCCCCTTGACGCGTGTTGGCAAAGTACATTACATTCCGTCCAACGGGACTATGTTCCGTTGGGAAGAACAGCGAGCTGAGATCATCGATCGCGACCCTGGCACCGCGATAAGGAGCCCTGGATGTCGGATGCGGAGAACCGTTTGAGCACTTTCACCGATACATCGTTTGTCAGTCCATGGAACTTCTCGGACGATGACATGCCAGCGCAGCCGCTGGTCATTCACGACACGACGTTGCGCGATGGCGAGCAGCAGGCTGGAGTCGTCTTTACTCCCGCCGAGAAACTTCGGATCGCAACCGCGCTGGACGCCGCCGGCGTCAACCGCATTGAAGCAGGCATGGTGGCCGTTTCAGACGACGACCGAAAGGCCATCCTCTCGATCGTCGAATCCGCACCGCGCGCCCAGGTTTGGACGATCGCGCGAAGTGTGGCCTCTGACGTACAAATGTCGATCGACGTCGGCGTGGACGGTGTCGGCATCATCCTGCTTGCAAACAGGCAATACCGTGAAATCTTCAACTGGACACTGGATGCGGCCATTGGCCTGTCCATCGACGCCGCGCAAACCGCTCGCGAGGCCGGCTTAGAGACGACCTTGCTGCTGGCCGATGCTCCCCGATATCCGCGTGATGAACTCAAACACCTGGTTGAAGTGATCGACGCGTCAGGTCAATTCACGGCGATATCGCTGATGGACACGTTCGGAACTCTCAATCCGGCAGGCACCCGACGTCTGATCGGGGCGATCCGAGCCTGGACCCACCTCCCACTGGAACTGCACGCGCACAACGACTTCGGCCTGGCCACGGCCAATTCGGTTGCCGCACTGGGCGCGGGTGCGTCGATCATTCACACCACTGTGCTGGGGCTGGGCGAACGGGTTGGCAACGCGGCGCTGGAGGAAGTCGTGATGGCGGCCGCACTGCTGCACCGGGCCAGCACCTCGGTGCAGCTGGGCCACTTGTCTGGGCTGGCACAGATGGTGAGCCAGGACGCCAATCATCCGATTGCCACCAACAGACCGATCGTCGGCACCAGGATCGGCGACATTGAGTCAGGCACTGTGGCAACGGAATTCGCGCGCTGGTCTGAGCGCGGCGGCGATCTGCAGTGGCTGTTCCCCTACGTACCCGAACTGGTCGGCGCCCAGCCGCCGAAGCTGGTCCTCGGCAAGTACAGCGGCATGGCCAACGTTGACTGGGCTCTGCAACGACAACAACCTGCGTTTCCAGACGAGCTCAAGGCCGCACTGCTCGCAGAAGTCAAGGCCGAGGGCATACGACTACACCGGACCTTGACGGCGGCCGATTTCGAGGAGATAACCCGGAGGCTCGTCTCGTCGGGAGGCTGATCGGCGATGGCGAACGCCCGAGATGCAATGTGCCCCTTCCGGCATTGCTGAACTGCAGACGCTGTGAACGGAGAGACTTTCATGATTCAAAACGCGGTCGGATATAGCGTGGAAGCCAAAGTGGCCATCGTCACCGGCGGGGCCAGTGGCATAGGGGAGTGTTGCGCGCGACTCCTTGCCGAACGGGGCGCGATAGTCGTGGTCGCCGACGTGAATCTCTCCCGGGCAGAAGAGGTCGCGAAGTCGATCGCCGGACACGCCATACAACTCGATATCACTGATGACGAGCAGATCGGCGAGGACATCGCGGCACTCGAGGAACGTGTTGGACCACTAGAGATTGCCGTCCTGTCAGCGGGGGTGGCGCAGATGCCCACCCGTACCGAGCACTACCTCATGTCCGACTGGGACAGGATCGTTGACATCGATTTCCGGGGTGCGTACGTAAGCGCTGTAGCCGTAGGCAACGCGATGTGTCGGCGCGGCCGCGGATCGATCGTCTTGATCGGATCGACCTCGGGAATTCGTTCTGTCCCCTTGCACGCCTACAGTCCGGCCAAGGCAGCCGTCATCGCCATGACGTCCAATCTGGCCGCCGAATGGGGGCGTTCGGGAGTTCGGGTGAATTGTGTGTCACCGGGCTACACGCTGACCCCGATGCTGCAAGGCATGATCGACCGTGGCGAGCGGGACCCGAGCGTGATGGAAGGTGACTCGGCGCTGGGGCGACTCGTCGCGGCCGACGACATCGCACGGGCCGTCGCGTTTCTGAGTTCGAGCGAGGCATCTGCCATCACGGGAATCAATTTGCCCGTGGAAGCGGGCTGGCTGTCGGCCACATCGTGGCACACCTATGGCGGTGTGCCTGCCGCACGATAGATGCGACTGCGCCTGTCTCCGAACCGCATTCGGTGCTCGGGCGGCGCCGAATGGGGTCGTCGTGGTCAACCGCGTGCACGTCAGCGTTGCCCTATATACGAGACCTCATATTCGGGTACGAAGCCGGTTCGCCGCCGTTATGCACCTGATCACTTCCCACTCGTCGGCCCGCAACGATCGCAGGTGAAACCCTGTGCGGGCGTTACGGTTTGCGGACTCCGCTCTCGAAGGTCCGGATCACCGTTGGCGCCACCGCATGGATCGGCAGGGCACCGGCGGCGGCGTCCTGACAGCCTCGATATACCAGCGCGAACAGCGTGTGCTCGATCCACGTCGGGCTCAGCTCGTCATCGAACACGTGCTCGCGCTGGCCGCGTTCGATCAGCTCCATCAGCGGGCCTTCTGATGGCATGTCATCGGGGGAGATGTCGCGCACGATCGCCGGATCGCCGAATAGAAATAGGATCCGGTCGCGGACAGCCACCATTCCAGCGATCACACGATGCATCGCCTCCCGGGCCGGCCCCTCGCTGGGGGCTGCTTGGGCCAAAGACTGACTGAGAACACGGATCGAATCCGAGGTCGCCGCGTAGAGCAACGCTTCACGGTCGGGAAAGTAGCGGTGCACCGTCGTCCGGCCCACATCCGCAGCACGGGCGATGTCGGCAATCGTTGCCAAGCTGTTGGTGCCCAGTACTGCCGCGGCGGCGGCCAAGATGGCGCTTCGCGTGCGGCCTGCCGCGCCGGCGAGCGGCTGCTCGAGCATTCGCATCGGGCGATATTAGCCACGCCAGCCTTTAGAACGCCAACGTTCCATAAAAGAACGATTATGTCGCGGGTGGGTGCCGGCCAGGCCCAGATATTCTGCTATGCCGAACAGTGTTTTGCATACATGGACAGTTGTTGTACGGTTAGAGAGGCGATGAAGCAATGAACACGTCGCCACACGCACGTCGACTGCTGAATCCGGGCTCGTCACAAAGGAGATTTCATGGATCACGGCCAGGCCCTTGGCATCCTCAACGCCGGGATTGCCAAAGCTACCGAGATGGGTGTTCCGATGACGATCGCCGTCGTCGACGCGAGCGCGGACCTGGTCGCCCAGGTGCGCATGGACGGCGCCTACCGCTACACCGTCGAAATCTCGCGCGGCAAGGCGATGGTGTCGGCCATCCTCCTGCAACCCAGCGGGGCGGTGGCCGACGACAACCCGGTCAGTCAAAAGCTCAACCAGCTCAATCACGACCAGATGGTCTTCGTTCAGGGCGCGGTGCCGCTGTTCGTCGACGGCGTCCCGATCGGCGCGGTGGGCGCCAGTGGCGGATTGCCCGCGATGGACGAAGAGGTGGCGACGGTGGCCGCTGCCGCCGTCGGCTGAAGCCAATCATCTTGGGGGACTAAGCAATCCAGTGGTCAAAGGAGCAATGTCGTGACGTCCACCGACAGTATTGATGCACAGATGAATGAGATCATCGATCCGGCCGCGGAGATCGAGTGGCTGGGTTCAGGGTATGGCGGTACCAATGATGAGGGTGTGTTCCTCGGTGTGGCCGAGGGACCGGTGTGGGACACCGACGGCGGATTTCTAGTCTTCACCGACAACGGGCGCGGCGTCCGTTATCGCTACGACGACGTCAGCGGCGTCACCGTGCTCGACACGGACACCTTCAACGCGAATGGTCAAACACTCGACAACGAGGGACGACTCGTCTGGTGCGAACACACCGGACGGCGTGTGCGCCGCCGCGAAGCTGACGGCTCCATCACCACGGTGGCAGACGCATACCGTGGAAGCAGGCTCAATCGGCCGAATGACGTCATCGTCGACTCCAAGGGTGCGATCTGGTTCACCGATCCCTTCACGTTTGGAGTCGACACGGAACTCGATATCGCCGGCGTCTATCGCGTATCACCGGACCTGGCGCGGATCAATCTCGTCTTGCGCGACTTCGCCTTTCCCAATGGGCTGATTTTCTCCCAGGACGAGCAGACGCTCTACGTGAACGACACCGGCCGAATGCAAATCCGCGCCTATGACATGGACTACTGGGGCGCCGACGGTGGTCGACCGGATATCGCAACTGAGCGCGTCGTTATCACGATGTTCGGGGACGAACCCGGAGCGCCGGATGGCATGAAGCTCGACGCCGCAGGACGCCTGTGGTGCACCGGACCTGGAGGGATTTGGGTCATCGAGCCGCAAACAGGCACGTGTCTGGGCATTGTGCCCGTGCGTGGTCACAGCGTCACCAACTTCACCTTTGGCGGACCCGATCTGACCACCCTCTACTTCACCACGTACACGGATTTCGGCAGGATTCCGCTGCGTGTTCCCGGCTTGAGCGTGCCCCGTCGAACGACCGAGTCTGCCGTCGCCCCGGTGTCGCCACACTGATATCCCATGGCGTGACTCGTAATCGACGAGCGCGCCCCCTGATCTCGTCGAGATCCATCGACTGACGCCGATACCCACGACCTACGCCGGTTGGGTGCATTCGGTGACATTGCGTGCGTCAGCCGGCAGCCCGGCACGTGCCGCCATCATCGGGTCCCTGTCGGTCAGTCGCTCACGGTGCGGCCACCGATGGCTACCCGCGGGGCCCTCAGCGGCGCCACGAGCGATCGATGCACCCGGCCGACAACGCGACACCACAGTTCGCGCAGTTCAGAGACCTCCCCGCCCCGGGCAACCGCCGGGAAAAAGGCTACGGAGGCCTCTTTTGGCTACCTCGAACCGCCACCCTCAGCACCCTGCAAATTCCTTTTAAAAGAAAGATGTTGCGCTCTGCGGCACAGACCGGCTACGGTCGGACATCATCGTTGAGGCGCGCATCACACCAACAGTGGTGGGCACATTCATCGCAAACGGAGGTTTGGTGCATCGTGGCTGCGACCCCGTACGTGCTGCTCGGTGAGGGCATGCGTTGAGAACCTCCTACCGTGCCGCGACACTCGTTCGCCCCATCGGCGGCTTCTTCGCGATGTGTCTGGACACGTTCGTCCTGATGTTCCGCCCGCCCTGGGCGTGGCGGGAATTCCTGACCCAGACGTGGTTCGTCGCGCGTGTTTCGATCCTGCCGACGATCTTTATGTCGATCCCATTCATCGTCCTCGCGGTCTACGTGCTGAACATCCTGCTTCTGGAGTTCGGCGCGGCCGACCTGTCCGGAGCCGGTATTGCGTTCGGCGCCGTGACGCAGGGCGGTCCGATCGTGACGGTTCTGGTGATCTCCGGTGCGGCAGCGACGGCGATGTGCGCCGATCTCGGGTCCCGCGCGATCCGCGAAGAGCTCGACGCGTTGCGCGTGCTGGGCATCAACCCGATCCAGGCGCTCGTGGTTCCGCGGGTGCTTGCCGCGACGGTGGTCTCGATACTCCTTGCGTCGGTGGTCACCATGGTCGGAATCATCGCTGCGTACTTCTTTTCGATCTACTTCCAGCACATCACGCCGGGCGCCTTTGCGGCCGGGCTGCCACTGCTCGTCGGAGTGCCCGAGGTGGTCATCTGCCTGGCGAAGGCCGCGATCTTCGGCCTCGCGGGAAGCCTGATCGCCTGTTACAAGGGCATGTCCGTGGGTGGTGGGCCCGCCGGAGTCGGCAACGCGGTCAACGAAACCGTGGTGTTCACCTTCGTGGCGCTCTTCGCGATCAACGTGGTGGCCACCGCCATCGGAGTGAAGGCAACGCTATGACCCAGACAGCGATGATCCGATCCGTGCCGAGCACCCTTCGCCCCGGACTACGCCGCACCGTCGTCAACACATCGAACAGCTGGAATCGACTGGGACAGCAAGTCCAGTTCTGCGCCGAGACACTCAAAGGCAGCGTGCACGCGATCACCAAGTATCCCAGTGAAGTGTTGCGGCTGATCGCCGAGATGAGCCTCGGTGTCGGGGCACTCGCACTGATCGGCGGCGCGGTGGCCGTCATCGCGTTCCTGACGTCGACAACGGGATCGCTCATCGCCATTCAGGTCTACCCCCAGCTGCAGCAGATCGGTGTCGATGCATTGGCCGGGTTCAGCTCTGCCTTCCTCAACACACGGTTCCTCGGACCGTTGATCGCAGGTATCGGCTTGGCCGCCACGATCGGCGCCGGCGCGACCGCGCAACTGGGCGCCATGCGGATCAACGAAGAGATCGACGCCCTCGAGGCGATGAGCATCCGGGCGGTTTCCTACCTGTGTTCAACCCGATTCGTGGCCGGTGTCATCGTCGTGATGCCGCTCTACGCGGTCGCGGTGCTCATGGCCTACACCGCCACCCGGTTCGGCACCACAACCGCCTACGGCCAAGCGTCGGGTGTTTACGACCACTACTTCAATACGTTCCTCAACCCGATCGACCTGCTGTGGTCCTTCCTGCAAGCAATCGTGGTCGGCGCGGTCGTCATGCTGCTGCACACCTACTACGGGTTCACGGCGTCCGGCGGTCCGGCCGGCGTCGGCGAGGCCGTCGGCCGCGCCGTGCGCACATCACTTGTCGCGTTGGTCGTCGTCACACTGCTCGTTTCACTGGCCATCTACGGCCCCACTGGCCGCTTCAACTTCTCGGGATAGCTCGATGACATCGCGGTCAAGACGCAAGCTTCGCCCCGGGTGGTGGGCACTCATATTCGTTGTCCTCGTAGGCGCATTCGTGTTCGTGACATTGGGCGAGTTCCGGCAGACGTTCACCTCGTCGGTCCCGGTGGTGTTGACATCGGATCGCGCCGGCCTGGTCATGGAGCCCGGCGCCAAGGTCAAGCTGCGGGGCGTGCAGGTCGGTCAGGTCACCGACGTACACAGCGTCCCCGATGCGGTGCGACTGGACCTCGCGATCGACCCGGATCAGGTCAAGTACATCCCGGCCAACGTGGCCGCCCAGATCCGGGCCAGCACCATTTTTGGTGCGAAGTACGTCGATCTGGTCTACCCCAGCGACCCCAGCCCCAAGCGCGTCACCGCCGGGGCGGTAATCGCCTCGCTGAACGTCGCGACCGAGGTGAACACCGTTTTCCAGAATCTGGTCAACCTGCTCAACCACATCGACCCCGCGAAACTCGACAGTGTCCTGTCGGCGTTCTCTGAGGGCCTGCGTGGGCAGGGGCCCAAGATCGGCGAGGCGATCACCGACGCGAACCAGGTGCTGTTGGCGCTCAATCCGCGTGCGGAGACGATCAGGCACGACTGGCGGACGCTGAAGACTTTCGGCGACACCTACGGCGGCGCAGCCCAGAACATAGTGCACGTACTGGATGCGTTGAGCACTACAAGCATCACCGTGGCCAAAAACGCGCCGGCGCTCGACGCGCTGTTGCTCAACGCAACCGGCCTTTCGCAAAGCGGTATCACGCTTTTGGGCGCCAACAAGAACAACTTCATCCCCGCGTTCAACGACCTCGAACCCACGACGGCGCTACTGCTGAAGTACAACCCCGAACTGACGTGCGCCCTCGTGGGTGCCCACCTCGTCCAAACCAAATACCACCAGCCGGACATCCAGGCCGGTAACGGCTACGCGGCCACCATCTCGAGTGCTTTGCAGTTCGGCAGTGACCCGTACAAGTACCCGGATAACTTGTCGATCACCGGCGCCAAGGGTGGACCCGGCGGCAAACCGGGCTGTGGCTCGTTGCCCGATGTGTCGAAGAACTGGCCGGTGCGCCAACTGGTCACCAACACCGGGTGGGGCACGGGAGTGGACTGGCGGCCCAACCCCGGCATCGGTTTTCCCGGCTGGGCCGACTACTTCCCCGTCACTCGTGCGGTGCCCGAACCGCCGAGCATCCGCTACCCCGGTGGCCCCGCGCCCGGTCCGGCGCCCGCCGTCCCGGGCGGACCGCCCTACGGCGCACCCTGGTACGCACCAGACGGCACGCCGTTGTTTCCCGGCTTGCCCCCCGGCGTGCCGTCGACCTCGCCGCCGCCCGATCCGGCACACCTGCCCCCAGGCGCAGAGCCCTTCGTCGTGCCGCCTCCGCCACCGCCGGCGGCGAACTCGACCGAAAGTGCAGGGCCACAAGGGATGAGCGGGCAACAGCCATGAGAAACAGACTGACCGGCGTCCTCTGGCGCCTCGGTGTCTTCGTGGCGGTATGCCTATGCTTCCTGGCCGCGATGTTCGCGATCTTCGCCCAGCCACGCTTCCAAGCCGAAAACGTCTACACCGCTGAATTCTCCAACGTGTCCGGTCTCGAGCAGGGCCAATTCGTCCGCATCGCCGGAGTCGAGGTCGGCAAGGTGACACACATTGCGCTGCAACGAGACACGACGGTTGACGTGCAATTCACCGCCGATGACTCGGTGGTGCTGACGAAGGGCACCAGGGCCGTGATCCGCTACGCCGACCTCATCGGTGGCCGCTACTTGGCGCTGGAGGACGGCGCCGGGCCCAGCGCCCGACTCAAGCCAGGTGACAAGATCCCGCCGTCGAACACCTCACCGGCCTTGGACTTGGACGCACTCATTGGCGGGTTCCGGCCTTTGTTCCGGGCGCTGGATCCCGATCAGGTCAACGCGTTGTCGAGCCAACTGATCGCCGCCTTCCAGGGACAAGGTGACACCATCGGCTCCTTCTTCGAGCACACCGCCGCGCTGACCAATATGCTCGCAGACCGCGACCAGCTGATCGGACAGGTCATCGTCAACCTCAACACCGTGCTGGGTTCGCTCGGCGACCAAAACACCCAGTTCGCAAAGGCGGTCGACTCGCTGGCCCAACTGGTCTCCACACTGGCCGACCGCAAACAGGACATCAGCAATTCGGTGGCCTACGCCAACGCCGCGGCCGGCTCCATCGCCGATCTGCTGTCACAGACACGTCCGGCGATCCAGAAGGTAATCCACGAGACCGACCGCTCGGCAGGCATCGTGGTGGCCGATCACGACTACCTGGACAACCTCCTGGCGACGCTGCCGGAGGCCTACCAAGCGCTGGGCAGGCAGGCCCTCTACGGCGACTTCTTCGGCTTCTACCTCTGCGACATCCTGTTCAAGGTCAACGGCAAAGGGGGACAGCCTGTGTACATCAAGGTCGCCGGCCAGGCCAGCGGGCGGTGTGCACCGAAATGAAGTCATTCACGGAGCGCAACCCCGTCGTCACGGGAGCCATCGGCGTCGGACTGCTGGTCGCGATCGCCACCGTGGCCATGAACTATGACAAGCTGCCGTTCGTCAACCAAACCAAGGAGTCCTCGGCGTATTTCGCTGAAGCCGGCGGCCTGATTTCCGGTGCGGCGGTGCAGGTTTCAGGACTCAAGGTCGGCGAGGTGGAAAGCATCGGCCTCGACGGGCCCCGGGTGCTCGTCACGTTCAACCTCGACAAGGACATCGCGCTGGGCGATCGCACCGAGGCAGCGATCAAGACCAAGACCGTACTCGGCGCCAAAATCTTGGAGCTCACCCCGCGCGGCGACACCGCGCTGCGCGGCCCGATCCCGGTCGACAGGACGCAGTCGGCCTATCAGCTACCCGACGCGCTGGGTGATCTTTCGATGACGATCAGCGGCCTCAACACCGACCAGCTCTCGCAGTCGCTGGCCACCCTGTCGGAAACCTTCAAAGACACCCCGCCGACGTTAAAGGTTGCGCTGCAAGGCATCACACGGTTCTCCGACACCCTCAACACCCGCGACACGCAGCTACGCCAACTGCTCGCCAACGCCAACAAGGCCACGGCGGTGCTGGCCGACCGCAGCGATCAGGTGGTCGGCCTCATCACCAACACCAACGCGCTGCTGGCTGAATTGCTTCAGCAGAGCTCGGCCCTGGACCAGGTGTCGCGCAATGTCTCGGCCCTCGCCGACCAGATCAAGGGCTTCATCTCCGAGAACCGTGACACCTTCAAGCCCGCCCTCGACAAACTCAACGGCGTCCTGGCCATCGTCGACAACCGCAAGTCTCAGCTGCAGGACTCCATCAGAAAACTCAACCCGTACCTGTTGTCACTGGGCGAAGCGGCGTCGGGTGGCCCGTTCTTCAAGGCCTACATCGCCAACCTGCTGCCGGGCCAGTTCATCCAGCCCTTCGTCGACGCGGCATTCTCCGATCTTGGCCTGGATCCGGCGACGTTGTTGCCGTCGCAGCGGCATGATCCGCAGACCGGTCAGCGTGGCACCCCCGCGCTGCCCATTCCCTACCCCCGCACGGGTCAAGGCGGGGAACCGAATATGACTCTGCCCGATGCGATTACGGGCAACCCGGGCGATGAGGGCTGCGGTCCGCCCGGATTGCCGCTGCCCGGCCCGACTGGCTGCTACCCCTACCGCCCCCCGCTTCCCGCGCCGCCCCCAGGTGGACCGCCGCCAGGACCACCCGCCGCGGTGTCGGCCGGGCCACCGCCGTCGCCGTCGCCGGTGTCAGATCCGCTGCCCGGGGCGACCCCGGCACCCGCACCAGAAGGGGCAGGTCAATGAACGCGCGCCGGTGGAGAATCGTGCTGGCGGCCGCGTTGGCGGTGACGTTGGTCGCGGGAGTGTTCGTGGCGTTGCGGTCCAGCGACGAGACCAACCGGACTCAGGTGGTCGGGTATTTCGCCAACAGCAACGGCGTATTCGTCGGCGACAACGTGGAGATCCTGGGTGTACCCGTCGGCAAGATCGATCGCATCGAGCCTCAGGGCGCACGCGTCAAGATCAGCTTTTGGTACGACGCCAAATATAAAGTACCCGCAGATGCCAAAGCGGTGATCCTGTCACCGTCTCTCGTGCCGGCGCGCGCCATCCAACTGACACCGGCGTACACCGGCGGACCGGTGATGGCCGCGGACGCCGTCATCCCTGCCGAACGCACGGCCGTTCCGGTGGAATTCGACGACCTGCGCCAACAGCTCGAAAAGCTCAGCGCGACACTGCAACCGACCCAACCCGGCGGCGTCAGCACACTGGGCGCTCTCGTCAACACTGCCGCGGACAACCTGCGCGGCCAGGGTGCGACCATCCGGCAAGCCATCATCGAGATGTCGGCGGCCTTCTCGGCCATCGGCGATCACAGCCAGGACATTTTCAGCACCGTCAAGAACCTGTCGATCCTTGTGACGGCGCTGCAGGACAGCACAACGGCGATCCGGCAGTTGAATCAGCACGTGGCCACGGCCACCGATCTGCTCTCCAACCAGCCCACCGAAGTCGGCGACGCCATCCGCGACGTCAACGCCGTCGTCGGCGATGTACGAAGCTTCGTGGCCGCCAACCGCGACACCCTCGGCACCGCGTCGGACAAGGCGGCCTCGATCAGCGGCGCGGTCGTACAAAGTCTCGATGATCTCAAGCAGACCCTGCACGTCGCCCCGAACGCCATCCAGAACTACGTCAACATTTACCAACCGGCCAAAGCGGCGGTGTCCGGCGCGATGGTCCTGAACATGTTCCAAAACCCAATAACATTCGTCTGTGACGCTATCCAGGCCGCCTCGCGGCTAGGCGCCGAGCAGTCGGCCAAGCTGTGCGTGCAGTACCTGGCACCGATCTTCAAGAACCGCCAATACAACTTCCCGCCGTTGGGGATAAACCCCTTCGTCAGCGCGATGGCCCGGCCCAATGAGCTGACGTACAGCGAAGACTGGATGCGCCCGGATTATGTCCCGCCGCAGCCACCGGCGGCCGCGCCAGCTGCGGATGCGCCGACGCCACCAGCGGGGGCACCCCTTGCCGCCGAGGCGCCCGGTGCGCCGCCACCCGATGCCGCGCAGCCGGCCGCCGATGTGCAGCAGACCGACCCGGCAAATGGCTTGCAGGGCATGATGATCCCGCAGGGAGCGGGGTCATGATCCGGCGCCGCGCCGCCAGCCTGACAGCGCTTGGAGCCATCCTCGCCGTCATACTCTGCGCCTGTGACTGGGAGGGTGCCAACTCGCTGCCGTTGCCCGGCACCCAGGGGCACGGCGCCGGTTCGTACACCATTCAGGCCCAGTTGCCCGACGTCGACACGATGCAGCGCAATTCCCGCGTCCGCGTCGGCGACGTCACGGTCGGCACCGTGACGAACATCGAACGTCAGGACTGGCATGCGCTGGTCACGATGTCGATCAATGCCGATGTGACGTTGCCCGCCAACGCGACCGCCACGGTCGGCCAGACCAGCCTGCTGGGGTCCAAGCACATCGAGCTGGCGCCGCCCACGAACACCGCGCCGGTGGGCAGGCTGCACGGCGGAGCACTGATCCCGTTGTCGTCGGCGAGTACCTATCCGACAACCGAGAAGACCCTCGCCGCGATCTCGATGCTGTTCAATGGCGGCGGGATCGGCCAGATCCAGGACATCACCCAGGCGTTGAGCACAGCGTTTGGCGGACGTGAAAACGATCTGCGCAGCCTCATTGAACAATTCGACAAGTTCATCTCCTACCTCAACGACCAGATCGACGACATCATCGCCGCCACCGACAGTTTCAATCACCTGGTCGCGCAGGTCGCCGACCAGAAACCGGTGCTCGACAAGGCGCTCAAGACCATCCCCGACGCGCTGTCGGTCCTCAAGGACCAGCGCCAGCACCTCGCCGATGCGTTCGACACGCTGGGCAAGTTCAGCGCATTGGCCGCCGACTCGGTGAACCAGACGAAGGACAGCCTCGTCAAAGAGTTCAACGCACTCGGACCGGTGCTGCAGTCACTGGCCGACTCGGGTCCTGCCCTGACCCGCTCGCTGAGCGTGCTGACCACCTTCCCGTGGGTGAAGGAGCACGTCACGAAGTGGTTCCGCGGTGACTTCGCCAACGCGAACACAGTTTTCGACTTCACGTTGAGCCGGCTGGACTCGGCGTTCTTCACCGGCACCCGCTGGGAAGGCGACCTGACCGAACTCGAATTGCAGTGGGGCCGCACGATCGGCCAAATCCCCAGCCCCTACACCGCGGGCAACCCGTTGGTGGCTCCCTACCACTTCGACCAGGGGCCGTGACATGCCCGCACTGCACATCAGAAAGAAGACCGGCATCCAGCTGGCCGTGTTCGTCGTCATCACCGTCACCGCGGCGTCGATCATCTCGCTGGCCTACATGCGTCTTCCGAGCCTCTTGTTCGGCGCCGGCCGTTACGAGGTCACCGTCGCCCTGGCCAACTCGGGCGGTCTGTATCCGCGCGCCAACGTCACCTACCGCGGCACCGAGATTGGCCAAGTCAAGGATGTTCACCTGACCGACGATGGGGCCGAGGCGATCCTGTCGCTGAAGTCCAGTGTTGCGGTGCCGTCAGATCTCGACGCCGAAGTGCACAGTCAGACAGCGGTCGGCGAGCAGTACGTGGAGTTGTTGCCGCGCAACAACACTTCGACGCCGCTGAAGAACGGTGACGTCATCCGGGCGTCGGTACCTCCCGATATCAACTCGTTGCTCGATGCCACCAATCGCGGCCTGCAGGCGATCCCTGGAGACAACCTCAAGACGGTGATCGACGAGTCCTATACCGCCGTCGGCGGGCTGGGGCCTGAAATCGCCCGAATCGTCAAGGGATCCACCGCTCTAGCCACAGACGCCCGCGCGAACCTGAACGAACTGACCAACCTGGCCGACAACTCCGCACCGCTGCTGGACACGAACACCCACCCGCCCGACGCAGTACGGGCCTGGGCCGCGCAGCTGGCCACCGTTACCGGCCAGCTGCAGTCGCACGACATCGACGTCACCGGGGTGCTGGAACACGGTCCCGCAGCAGTAGACGAGACCCGAGCGCTGCTTGACCGGCTCCAGCCGACACTGCCGATCGTGCTGGCGAACCTTGTGAGCGTGGCACCCGTGCTGGTCACCTATCAGCCGAACCTCGAGCAGCTGCTGGTACTGATGCCGATAGGCGTCCAATTGCTGCAAGCTACGTCGCTTGCCGATTCCGCCGTCAACACCCCGTATCGCGGGTTCGGCCTGAACTTCAACATGAACTTCAACCTGCCCTCCCCATGCATGACCGGCTTCCTTCCACCCCAGCAGCAGAGATCAGCCGCCGAGCAGGACTACCCGGATCGGCCCCCCGGCGACCTGTACTGCCGGATCCCGCAGGACTCGCCGATCAACGTGCGTGGCGCCAGGAACATTCCGTGCGAGACAAGGCCGGGCAAACGCGCTCCGACGGTGAAGATGTGTGAAAGCGACGAGAACTACGTACCGCTCAACGACGGCTTCAACTGGAAGGGTGACCCCAACGCTACATTGTCGGGTCAGGACGTTCCCCAGCTGCCGCCAGGGTCTGCCGTGCCGGTCGCGCCCGGCGGATCACCCGCCGCGCCGCAGGCGTCGATGCCACCGCCCAGCCCACCGCCGGCCGCGGTCGCCCAATATGACCCGGCCACGGGCTCATACATCGGACCGGACGGAAAGCGCTACACCCAAACCGATCTCGCTCAAAGCGCAGCATCACCCAAGACGTGGCAGTCACTGCTGACTCCGCCAGCGTGAGGAGGGGAGTCCAGATGACAGTCGACGCTGACACCAGCGAGCAGGCACCGCTGCATGACCGGGATGCCGACGCTGAACACGGAGCCGATGCGGCGGCCGCCGAAACCGTGGACGGCGACGATCACGCCGATGGTGACCGCGACGAGCCGGGGCAGCGACCGCCAGTTCGGGGCTTGGGCCTTCGGGCGGCGTTCGCGTTCGGTGTGATCACGGTCGTCACGCTCGCCGGCGTCTGTGGGTGGCTCGGGCTGAATCTGTCTCAGTCGCATCACAACCAGCAGCAGGTTGCGCAGTTCATTCAGACAGCACGCCAAGCTGCGGTGAACCTGACCACCATCAACCACACCTCGGCCGACCATGATGTGGTCCGGATCCTCGATTCGACGACCGGTGCCTTTCACGACGATTTCCAAAATCGCTCACAGCAGTTCATCGCCGTGGTGAAGCAGGCGCAAACCGACACGGTGGGCACGGTCACCGCCGCCGGTCTCGAGTCGCTTCAGGGCGACACGGCGCAGGTGCTTGTCGCCGTCTCGGTGAAGACGTCGAATGCCGGTGCGGCAGAACAACAACCACGGCTGTGGCGGATGCGCATCGATGTCGCCGACGCCGGACCTGGCGTCAAGATATCCAACGTCCAATTCGTGCCGTGAAAGATCCGACGATGCATCGACCAGGGGAGCAGGCCCGATGACCGCCCTGTCTGAGGACACCGCCGAACGCGACGTCGCGCCGGCGCGCACAGTCGACGTTGACCACGACGCCACGGCTGGCAGGGCCACCGGCAGTTGGCGGCGCGCGCTCGTCTATGGCGTACTACCTGCCCTGGCCCTGCTGTCGGCTCTGGGTGCGGGATACCTGAAGTGGCAGAGCGGCATCGCACATCAGAGCACCCTGGCGCGGACCCAGTCGGTGCGGGCCGCGACCGAAGGCGCCATCGCGATGCTCTCCTACACACCGGACACGGCGGAAAAGGATCTCGGTGCGGCGCGAGACCGACTCACCGGAGCGTTCCGCGACTCCTACAGCGCGCTTGTCCACGATGTGGTGATCCCTGGTGCGCTGCAGAAGGGTGTCTCCGCGGTCGCAACCGTCCCCGCCGCGGCGTCGGTGTCGGCGACCGAGAATCGTGCGGTCGTCATCGTTTTCGTCGACCAGACCACAACCATCGGCAGCCAGCCGCCCACCGACACCGCGTCGAGTGTGAAAGTCACGCTGGACAGGGTCGATAGCCGTTGGCTCATCTCGGACTTCACGCCGGTATAACGAGAACAAAGGAACTCTGCGATGAAGGGCAACTTATCCGTCGCTGCGGCGCTCGTCGGGGTCGCGGCGACTTCCCTGGCCTCTCCGGCCGACGCGCACGCCGACGCGGTGGCGTATCTGGTGAATGTCACAGTGCGCCCTGGCTATAACTTCGCCAACGCCGATCAGGCCCTTGCCTACGGGCACGGCATTTGCGACAAGGTCGATCTCGGTATCGGTTATGGGCAGATCATCAGCGACGTCAAGACCGACTTCGACAGCACAGATGACTACCAAGCCGCATACCTGGTCAACCAGGCCGCCAATGAACTGTGTCCAACGCTGATCTGGCAGTTGCGAAAATCAGCCGCCGGATACCGCGGGGGACAGCCATGACCACACCCTGTGCAGCGCTGACGATCTTGGCGGTCGGTTTGACTGCGGCGACGGTGACCGCTCCGCACGCCCAGGCTGACAACAAACGCCTCAACAGCGGCGTCGTTGCCAACATCGACACGATCCACCAGCAGGCCGGCTGCACCACCACCATCAAAATCAGTCCACAGCTGCAGCTCGCCGCGCAGTGGCACACCGACGACGTTCTGAACAACGTTGCGCTCGACGGCAACGCCGGCACCGACGGTTCGACACCCCAAGACCGCGCGAACGCCGCCGGGTATCGCGGCACAGTACGCGAGACCGTCGCGATCAACCCGGCTCTGGCCATCAACAACCTCGACATTCTGAACTTGTGGTACTACGACCCGGCGACCTACGGCGTCATGGCCGATTGCGCAAGCACTCAGATCGGCGTGTGGTCAGAGAACAGCCTGAGTCGAAGTGTGGTGGTCGCCGTCTACGGTCAGCCCGCTTCGAGCTGACGGGTGGCGAACCCGAGAGTCCGAAGAGGTCGTGCACACATGCGGTTGGGGATAGTGGTCTTGCGCGCGATTTTGGCTGTGGTGCTTGGGGTTTGCCTCATGATCCAGGCGCAGGCCAAGGCAGACGCTGAGGTCGAATCTGGGTTGGTGCCCTCGGCGATGGGCCGCCGCGACATACCGCGGTTGGACCTGCTGACGAAGCGGTGGGATGCATAGCGAGAGCAAAGGAGCTCTGTGAGGCAGTCACACAGATGACACGCCGAATAGACAACCCGCGAGGGGCCAACTCGCAGATGTTGCCGCGACGACCGCGCCACGGGGTGGTAGTCGCTGTGAGCAGGTGATCACTGCCGCGCACCACACCATCGAGCAGGGCCGACCGATCGCGATCGGCTACCTGGAAGCGTGGACCCAGGCGCAGCGATCGCCTCAGCTACGTGAGCTACGTGACCAACTCGCTGGGTACTACCGCGAATTTCGCGCTGGCACTGTGGTTCTCGTGACGTCGGAGAGCCAGGGGCACAACGTATTGATCACCGATCCCGAAGCGCTGTCAGCGGTACTTGTCGCTGTCGCTGACGGTCTGTTCGTGCAATGGCTCCTGGATCCCGAAGTCGTCCCCGACCCGACCCGACTCGCCCGCATCCTCGAACCGCTCTTGCCGACCACCTGATCAATGCGGTGTGTTCTAGGTGTGCGTCGAGTGAATCGGTCGACCGGCCCCAGACACTTACCTATTTCGGCACGTGACAACGGTTCATGCTGGGACCGCCGCGGGCATCGCCGACTGCCAACGGTGTGGGGGTGCGTGCGACTCGCCTTGGTTGACTCAGCCCCGCCCGCGTCGGTACCGTACACGTGTTCCGTATAGCAGGCGATGGTTCGATATGGCAGAATAACTCGTCTGTTGCGAGTCGAGAAAGCGGAGAATGAACGAACTACTGCGGCTTGCCGCTGGGGCCGCCAACTGCATTCGCTTCGGAAACGTCCAAGCGGGTGAGACGGTCCTGCTCCTGACGGAGCACGGGATGGACGATCACGTCATCGAGGCGATCAGTTTCGCCGCGAAGAGCGTCGGCGCCGAGGTCTGCGTGCTCGTCAAGGAGCCCACGAAGCTCGGCCAACCGCTCAATCCCGTGGTCGCCGCGGCGATCAAGGCGACCGACATGCTCTACGACTTCGGCGGCCCCACCTCCCATTCCGAGGCCGGCTTTCTGGCGTCCTTCGACTACGGCACGCGCTACCTTCTGGTCCGGCCCGAACCCGAGGCGTTGATCGCAGAATCGGCGCTGGTGCCCAACGAGCTCATCTACCTGTTCGGTACCCGGGCGCAGAAGATCGTCCGTGAGAACCCCGCGCTGCACATCACCGATGACAAGGGCAGCGACTTCCGGGTGGAGCCGATCCCCGGGACGATCGGGGCGTACATCGGACCGCGACCCTACGAGTCGGGACCGGCGGTGCCCGGCTACATCGGCACGTTCCCGGGCGCGACAACGGTGTTCGGAGATCTCAACTACACCGGCAACGGCCGGCTCGTGCTCGATGCGGCGCTGACTTTCGACATCCCGAGCGAGCCGATCGTCTTCACGATCAAGGACGGATGGGTAACCGGTATATCCGGAGGACCCGAGGCGGACTTCATGTGGAAAACCGCGCAATCTGCCCGCAACGCCACTCGCCTCGCCGAGTGCGGCTTCGGCCTCAACCCGAAAGTCCCGCTACTGCCCGCAGTTTCGCGATCCGATGTGGCGCGGGCGGTGAACATCATGTCGTGGTCTCGACGCGCAGGCACGTTCTTCATCGCCATGGGCGGCAACCAGCTGCTCGGTGGGACCGACCCGAGCAGCGCGACACCGATGTTCGGTGTCGTCAAGCGGCCGACGATTACCGCAGGCGATGTGACCGTCGTCAAGGACGGGCGCCTTGTCATGGCCGATCAGCCCGACGCCGAGATCATCGAACTCTGCGAGAGATTCGGAGGAACCGCATGGCTGACGCCGGCGTGATCGCGCTGATCGACCAGGCAGGGGAGTTCTTCTCGGCCCTGGACTCCGCGCCGGCGGCACGCGCCCCGCTTGTTGCCTACCCCGTCGAGCTGATGATCACCACACCGCAGGAGCGCCTCATCGTGCCGTTCCACGAGGGTTGGCCCGGCGTCGTCAGAGCGGCGGGAGCCGACGCCGCGATCGGCTACTGGACGCTGGAGCTGCGCGGCGATCAGCAAGTGTTCGAAGGCATCTTCGCAGGCGCGCTGACGATGGGCGAAGCGATGTACGCCGGGCTGCTCGTCGCGCCCGAGGAGAAATCCAAGCACAACCTCACCTGCGCCGTCGGCCAGGCGATCCGCCTGGTCCAAGACGTTCACCGGCGCGCCAAAGATCCTCGGAACCTTGGTGTTTCGGCACAGTCCCCTCCAGCGCCGAAAGGCTAGGCATGCGTTTTGCAAGCGTGAACCATCAGGGAGCGCCGATCGTGGTCGCGGTGACCGACGACGGCCTTCGCGATCTCAGCGGTCAACTTCCAGTCCCGCACACCACTGCAGATCCCCTCGTGCAGATCATCGGTGTCCTCGACGATCTGGACCGCGACGTGATCGCGGCGCAGCCCCTGGTCGAGGGGCAGCCCTCGTTTCTGCCGCTCGTCTCGCGTCCGGGCAAAATCGTTGCGGCGCCCGTGAACTACACCGATCACCAAGAAGAGATGAAGCAGCTGGGCAACGTGTCAGCGCTCGGGTTCTTCCTCAAGTCCCCGACATCGGTGCTGGCCCACGGCGGCACGGTCCAGTTGCCCTACACCGACCGGAGATTCGATCAGGAGGGCGAACTCGCCGTCGTGATCAAGAAACGGGCGAGCCGCATCGACCCCGACGACTATGCCGACTATGTCGCGGGATTCACCTGCCTGCTCGACATCACCATGCGCGGCGGCGAAGACCGCTCGGCTCGCAAGTCGTTCGACACCTTCACCCCGGTCGGCCCGTATCTCGTCACCCCAGACGAGGTCGGCGACCTCGCGGAGCTGACACTGCGGTGTTCGGTCAACGGTGTGCTGCGCCAGGATGCCGACATCGCCGAACTGATTTGGGATGTACCGACTTTCGTCAGTTATGCGTCCTCCGTCACCACTCTCGAACCCGGGGACATCGTCACCACCGGAACACCCGCGGGAGTGGGCGTGATCTCCGACGGAGACACCGTGGAGGTGTCGATCGATCGGATCGGGACATTGAGTGTCACGGTCAGCGCACAGGGCGCGGTCCCGTGTCCCACGCGCGGCGCCGATTCCGGCCCGCAGGCTCCCCGCCAGTTGACCCCCGTTCGGGACAGGGTCAGCGACGATCGGGCGACCGTCGATGGCTGAGCCGCCGGTGAATCACACAGCCGGGCCGACCGGCCTTCGGGCGACCTGATGGGTTCGCTTCCGCTGGACGGGGTGCGTGTTCTGGAACTCGGCAACTACATCGCTGCGCCAACCGCCGGTCGACTGCTCGCCGATTTCGGCGCGGAGGTGATCAAGGTCGAGCGTCCGGGCAGCGGCGACGAGATACGACGCTGGCGGCTCTACGACGGTGACACCTCCATGCTGTACCGGACGATCAACCGGAACAAGAAGTCCATCGTCCTTGACCTGGCCAGTGCGCCTGGACGCCGAGCCGTGGTGGGGCTGGCCCGCCACAGCGACGTCGTGCTGGAGAATTTCCGGCCGGGCACACTCGAGCGGTGGGGCATCGGCCCGGACGTTCTCACCGACGTCAATCCTGACCTGGTTGTTGCGCGAATCTCGGCGTTTGGCCAGACGGGCCCCATGGCGCACATGCCCGGCTTCGCGGCGATCGCCGAGGCGTACGGCGGGCTGCGGGCGCTTGTCGGGGAGCCGGACCGCCCGCCCTCGCGGGTCGGTGTGTCGATCGGTGACACACTGGCCGGGATCTACGCCGCCTTCGGTGTCGTCATGACGCTGTTCGACCGCGGTCGCCGGCCACACGCAGCACCATCCCCGGCCATCGACGTCGCCCTCAACGAGGCTGTGCTGTCGGTGACTGAATCGCTGATCCCCGACTACGACGCGTTCGGCGTCGTGCGGCAGAGGACCGGTGCACGACTGGAGGGCATCGCCCCGTCCAGTGCGTACGTGTGTGCCGACGGGACGAGCGTTGTCATCGCCGGCAACGGCGACGCAATCTTCCGCCGCTTGATGGACGTGATCGGTCGCCACGACCTTTCCGCCGACCCGGAACTATCGGATAACGCAGGCCGCTGGCGACGCCGTGACGACCTTGATGAGGCCATCGGTCAGTGGGTCGGCGCGACCACATCGGCGGATGCGCTTGATCGGCTGCAGCAGGCCGGCGTCCCCTCCGGGCCGATCTACACCGCCGCCGATCTCGCCAACGACGAGCAGCTGCGCGCCCGCGGAATGATTCAGTATTTCGACGTCGCGACGGGCGCAGGCACCATCCGAGACGTCGGCTTCCCGGGCGTGGTGCCCGTCCTGGACGCGGTGTCGGTGCCGATCCGCTCGATCGGCCCGAATCTCGGCGAGCACACCGACGACGTCCTGTCCGGCCTGCTCGGCATGAGCGAAGAAGACATCGCCGCTGCGGTCGGGGACCGCGGACAGGGCTCGGCATGACTGCCTCGATGGCGCAGTTCCGCGATGTCACCCTGCGCGATGGGCTGCAACTCACCGGCAAGCTTGTCGACGCCGAGTCGAAAGTTGCGCTGATCCGCCGCCTGTTCGAGCTCGGCGTGCCGGAACTGGAAATCGGCTCGATGGCGCGGCCGGATCTGGTCCCGCCGATGGCCAACACCACCGAGGTGATCTCGCTTCTGTCCGCCGAGGAGCTCGAGCATTGCTGGATCTGGGTCGCGGTGCCGCGCCAACTTATCCGGGCCGCCGATGCCGGAGCCACTCGGTTCCAGTTCTGCTTTTCGGCCTCCGAGTCCCATAACCAGGCCAACGTCAACCGCTCGGTGCAGCGCAGTCTCGACGGGCTGGCCGCAGCCGTGCTGGTGGCCAAAGAACTCGGCGCTACCGTTCAACTGGCACTGGCCACGAGCTTCACCTGCCCGTTCGAGGGCCCCGTCGATCCTGACCGGGTGCTCTCGATCATCACCGACGAACGGGTCGCCGGCGTCAGCCACGTCGTGCTCGCCGACACCATCGGGCAGGCGGTGCCGCATCAAGTGGCCGAACTGGTGACAGCTGTCAGCCAGGAGCTGGTGCCCGAACGCATCGCCTTCCACGGCCACGACACCTGGGGACTGGGCGTGGCCAACTCATTGGCAGCGCTGCAGGCCGGAGCTGCGTTCGTCGACGGCACGCTCGGTGCCCTGGGCGGGTGTCCGTTTGCTCCCGGGGCGAGCGGCAACACCGCGATCGAGGATCTGCTGTTCGCCGCGCAACCACGCGCACTTCGGCCGGACACCTTCCACGCACTGGTTGCGCTGTCCGAGCGGCTGCTCGACCAGTTGGGCGAGCAGAACCGCTCACGCGCCGTCGAAGGGGCGCGCGCCACAGTCGGACCATTCCCGTGGGCGCCCGAAGTGCGGCGGGAGACGACGAGAACAACCGAGAGCACCAGTAATTAGCTGGGGACACGGGAGATCGACCATGGCAATGACGACGTTCGCGGTGGCACTCAACGCCGAGCAGGTGGCGCAGATGCGCTCGCTGGCAGCCGATTTGGCAAACGATGTCGACGGACTGGCGGATCGAGCCCGCGCGGTCGGCTACGTACGCGAAAGCATGCACCTGCAGCCGACCGAGGACGGTGGCGCACTGCTGCTGGTTCATCTCGACTGCGACATCGACGATCCAGGCGAGGTGCGACGCCGGATCCGGGCGTACCCGCCGACCGATTTCACTCGCTGGTTCAACCCGCGGTTCGAAGCGCTGATGCCGTCGGGTCGGGTGCCGACAAACGTTGAGCCGTTATTCGAATGGCGCGATCAGAGCTGAGCCGGCCATCACCGATCCGTGTTGTCTACGGGTGTCTGGCGTGCGCGCGGTCGCCCCTGAGACGTTTCTCTCGATCAGCGCTGGCACGGCGGACGCGCTAGCTCGTACCAGTGCCACAGAAGGCCGCGCGCTGCGGCCAATAGCCACGCATCCAGACGTGGGAATCTGTTCTGTATAACAGAACAGATTCCCGTAAGACGAAATTTGTCGTTGAAAAGCCGCTTCTGCTCCGATAGCCTGAGGGTCATGTCAACGACTTCTCGGGCCGCCTCGCTATTGAAATCCGGGCGGGAGCTTGCCCCGCTCATCCGCCAACACGCCGATTACGCGGACTTCAACGGGACGCTTGCGCCCGAGGTCATCGAGGCGTTTCACGACGCCGGCCTGTTCGGCATGTGGGTGCCCGAAGTGCTGGGAGGCGCCGAACTCGATCCGCTCAGCGTCCTTGAGCTCACCGAACAGATCTCCTACGAGGACGCGTCGGCGGGCTGGGTGTTGTTCACCGGATCGGTGGGAATCGCCACGCCCGCCATCTACCTGCCCGACGCCGGTGTCGAAGAGGTGTTCGCCGGCGACCGGATGCCGGTGGGCGCCGGTCAGGGAACACGCGCCGGAATCGCGGTCCCAGTGGACGGCGGCTATCGCCTGAGCGGGCAATGGAACTTCGCGTCGAGCGCGCCGTACGCGAGCTACATTTTCACCCTCGGCATTGTCGAGGGAACGAACGAGCCGCGCCTCTTCGTCGTGCCCGTGGAGCAGGTAACGATCGACACCGACTCATGGGACGTGCTCGGCCTACGCGGCACGGGCAGCTTCGACTATTCGATTGATGATGTGTTCGTCCCCGAGGCCCGCACGTATTCCGCAGCGATCGACGGCAATCCGGTCCGCGGTGGCGCGGCGTGCCGGTTGGGTCTTGTGCAGACGTCGGTGATCGGGCACACCGGCTGGGCGTTCGGCGTAGGGCGCCGACTGCTCGACGAGTTCAGCACATCGATGCGCGAGAAGGCCGGACGTGCAGGCGCGCAGGCCGGCAGTGACAGCGTCCACGAGCAGTACGCCAACGCCGAGGCGCAGCTGCGCTCGGCGCGAGCCTTGGCTTACGAGTCATGGACCGATGCGTGGGAAACCCTTTCCCGCGGCGAGGATCTCAGCAACCGCCAGGAGACACTGCTTCGACTGTCGCTGAACAACGCGACGTGGTCCGCGTTCCGGGTCGGCACATTCGTCTTCACCGCTGCGGGCACCAAGTCCCTGCGCGCCGGCACGATCCAGCGTTTCTATCGCGACCTGCACGCGGGTGCGGCCCACATCATGTCGGCTCCACCGGTGCTGCGCGACGCCGGACGCGAACTCGCCGGACTCGCTGATGACCAGCACTGGTTCTACGCCGGCCTCGTCGACAGCGAGTAAATGACCACGTGCAGGCTTGCGCGATCTGGTCAACTGGTTGATCGCGATCTTCGCGATGCCCATGACACCACCCGTTTGACGAGGGAGAGACATGGCTGGGCTGAAAACGTTCGAGGCTTGGCAGGCCGGGGCGAGGCGCCGGCTGCCCAGATTCGCCTTCGACTTCGCTGACGGCGGGGCCGACGACGAGGTCACGCTCAGACGCAATCGGACTGCGTTCGACGACCTGAGCCTGATCCCGCGGGTGCTGGCAGGGGTGGAGAACGCGTCGACGGAAGTAGCGGATCTGTTCGGCCACCGCTTGGCGCTTCCGGTGCTTCTCGCGCCCACCGGAGACAGCCGCATACTGGGTCCGCAGGCCGAACTTGCCCAAGCCAAGGGAGCAAACGCCGCTGGCACCATCAGCATCTTGAGCGGCGTCGCGAGCATGCCCCCCGATCGAGTGGCCGCGGCCGTACCCGAGCCGGGGTGGGCCCAGATCTTCCTCTATCGCGATCGCCAGGTCACCCAGCAAGCCGTGGAACGTGTTAAGCGGCTGGGGTTCTCGGCGCTAGTCCTCACCGTCGATGGCCCGGTGAAAGGAAACCGGGAACGTGACATCCGCAATGGGTTTGCGCTGCCCCTGAAACCCACGCCGACAATGGCACTCCAAAACGTCCGGCATTGGAAATGGATGTGGGACTACTTCACAACCGACCCCAAGGCGGGTGGCGCCGATCCCGGGCTCGCCGCACGTATCCGCACGCTGCTCGCCCAGCGTCATCAGCAGCCACTCTCGGTTCCTGCGGTCTTCCACGTCAACCAGAGCTGGGAAGACCTTGAGTGGTTGCGCACCGTCTGGGAAGGCCCGCTGCTCCTGAAAGGAGTGATGTGCGGCCAAGACGCCGACCTTGCGATCGCAGCCGGATGCGACGGGGTGATCGTGTCCAACCACGGCGGACGCGAACTCGACGGGTCTCCGGCGTCGATCGAGGTGCTGCCGGAGGTCGTGGCCGCTGTCGGCGGCCGGGCACAGGTCCTCATCGATGGCGGGATCCGTCGCGGGACGGACGTGGTCAAGGCACTGAGCCTGGGCGCGACAGCGTGCCTCGTCGGGCGTCCGTGGCTGTTTGCACTCGCTGTCGCCGGCGCGGACGGCGTCCATGAAATGCTCGAACAATTGCGCACCGAGATCCTGCATGCCATGCAACTTGTCGGAGTCACAAGCGTTGACCAGCTGGGACCCGACTACATCCGTCGGCGATCTGGAAGCGGCTGGGAGACGGTTTACGACAACGGGCTGAGTAAGCGTGCCGAGAGCGTGCAGCCTGGTGTAGCCGGCGGCGGCGCGTTCACCAACGTCCACCCGATTGCGAAGAAGTAACGCTGCGGCCCCGTGCCGACATCCAGGTCCGTTGGCGCCCAGAGCGATTGAGGGTTCCTCGGCGGATTGCACCTCAGGTGGGGTCGCGAGCAGGGCGACGGCACGACGGCACTGAGGTATCACGCGTCGGTACAAGGGCCGGTCTGGTGTTGCCAACCCGACCCAGGCGAAGCTGCTCAAAGAAGTGGGCAAGGCCAGGGCGCGCAGCTACGCGGTCAACGCGGGCGAGACCGAGCAGGACGTCGGCTCGGTGGCCGTCGCGTTCCGCGACTTCGCGGGCAGGCCCGCCGCCATCGCGGTGGCGGCACCGTCGAGTCGGCGCAGCGCGCAACGGGTTTCACGCATCGGCGAGCTGATGATCGAGACGATCTCCCGGACGCCGATGGCGCCAGGCGCCGCCCA
This sequence comes from Mycobacterium sp. JS623, assembly GCF_000328565.1. Lineage (NCBI taxonomy): Bacteria > Bacillati > Actinomycetota > Actinomycetes > Mycobacteriales > Mycobacteriaceae > Mycobacterium > Mycobacterium sp. JS623. Next base: position 1,795,865 of record NC_019966.1, read on the forward strand.
CGCACCCGCAGACTGAGTGGCTCGCCATCCGCGGGAGACAGGCATCTACGTCAGGCGCTGATCGTTGTCGATCCGTCCCCGTTGCGAAGGTTCGCCACGATGCGCTGAACTTCGACGCCCAGCGAACCGGTGGAGCCCATCGGAACTCGTGATGTCGGAGCGGCGACGGTGACGGCGGCCAACGAGCCCGCCATCTCGAGTGCGACCGCCGCGGCACTGACGTCAGGCTCGCTCTCCAACTCGTTGGTGGAATAGCCGCGTTCGCGTATCTCGTCGAGTGCTTGGAACAGCTGCTTCTTCGTGCTGATCGACTGCGGCGTCAGGGTCGGCAGCTCGTCATCGGGGTACAGGCTGTCGACCGCCTCGCGGCTCAGGATGCTGAGCAGCACCTTGCCACCTGACACGCAGTGGGCGGGCAGAACTTGTCCAGTACGGGCGCTGACGCGCACGACGTGCGGAGACTCGATGGCATCGAGGAAGCGTGCGTTGGCTCCCTCGAGGACCACGAGCGACACCGTCTCGTGCAGCTCGTCGGCTAGCGCGGTCATGAAGGGACGGGCTCGGCCGCGGACGTCGAGCATGTCGACCACCGCAAGGCCGATCTCTGTGAGCTCGGGTCCCGGTATGTAGGCGCGTGTCACCGGCTCTTGGGCAGCAAATCCTCGCTGCACGAGCGCGACCAGCAATCGATGAGCCGTGGACCGTGCCACCCCCAGATCGTCGGCGACGTCAGCGACGCGAAGAACTCGTCTCGACTTGAACAGCTGCAGGACGTGCAACGCGTTGTCGACTGAGCTAACGGGCTTGGGTTCCATCGCGGGCCCCTTCATCTCGACACTGGCAGCTGGGGTGGTGGAATCGATGCAGATCCGCGCCGGGCTGGACATCACTCGGATGTCCCGCACCGTGACGCCGAGGGGGAGCTACGTCGGTCATGGATGGTTGCAATTCTCAACGTGACCCGGCAATCCAGCGTGCACGCCGTAATGGGGGAGTCTCGTGCAGGTGGCTGCATGGCGTTGACGTAGCGGCTTGTCAGTGGCGCGTCCCCTTATAAGTTGCACTCCGCGCAACAATGTTACAGCCATCGACCGCTCCCCTGCGCGCAGGACCTTCCGGCCCGCCGTCGGCGTCGTCGCGCCGACGTGCAAATCCGCTTCATATCATCGATTCGGATAGGCGGAACACCATTCTACCCTAGTTGACGCATTCGGATCAGCGTGACATAGTTCCACTATATCGAATCACCTTCGGAGAAGGGACATCTGTGGAGATTCCTGCCCAGGTGCGCTTTCCGACGTCGACCGACCTTGGTCCAGACGCGTCGGAACGAGTCATCGCCGAGATCGCTGACCTCTATGCGGAACTCGACGCGCTGGACCTGCAGCCACTGTGGACCCAGAACCGTCGTCTGCTGACCAAGGAACCTCGGCCATCTGCCATCCCGTGGTTGTGGCAGCGCAGCGATCTGTGGCGCGTGGCCGACCGATGCAAGGACCTCATCACCATCTCGCGTGGCGGCGATCGCCGGGTATTGGCCCTGGCGAATCCGGGTCTGGGCGGCAAGCCGTTCGCCACACCGACATTGTGGGCCGCCATTCAGTATCTAGGCGGCGGGGAGAGCGCACCCGGGCATCGCCATACGCCGGCCGCTGTCAGGTTCGTCATCGAAGGTAGCGGCACCTTCACCACTGTTGACGGCGACGCGTGCGACATGCGCGCCGGCGACCTGATTCTCACGCCGCCGTGGCAGTTCCACGATCACGCGAACGAGTCCGACTCGCCGATGATTTGGTTCGACGGACTTGATCTTCCTCTTGTCTGTGCGCTGGACGGCATCTTCTTTGAGCAGTTCCCGCGCGAAGATATGCAGCCGATCAGGGGTCGCAATATCTCCGAGGCGATCTATGGCGGTCGGGCAACAGTCCCGCAAGTGGAGGGCTCGAGGGCCGGTCAATTCTCCCCGTTGCTGGCATACCGCTACACCGACACCAGTCAGACCCTTGCTGCGCTGCTGAGAAATTCGGATGCCTCGATGGTGTCCCTTGAGTACGTCAACCCGCTTTCTGGAGCCAGCGTGCTGCCCACGATCGGCTGCTACGCACACCGCATCGCCGGGGAAAGACGCAGCGCCCCTCGTCGCGAGGTTGCCAGTTCGGTGTTCGTCGTCTATCGAGGCAGGGGCAATTCCATCATCAACGGCACCAAATTCGCCTGGAGCGCCGGGGATATTTTCGTCGCGCCGTCGTGGGCCTGCGTCGAGCACTACGCGGACATCGAAAGCGACCTGTTCTCCGTCACCGATAGGCCAGTGATGAAGGCGCTCGGTCTGTATCGGGAGGTCGTCGAGCACCAGCCGCAGGAGGTCACGGGCCTTTTCGACGGTAACGCACGCAGCACGCTGGTCAGCAGCTGAATTGTCGAAGCAGTGAAAATCAGGATCGTTTCGGGCCCGGGGGCGGATCGATGAATCACGGTGACTCTCACACCGGCCACCACCAAGCATCGAATCCCGCTGCGACGATGCGTCATTGGGACGCAGAAGGCGGAAGTACGGTGAATACGAACCGATCGCGATCGGCCAGGCGCAGAGATGTCTGACGTCTCGGCAGCGCCGATCGTCATCGTTGGTGGCGGAATCGGGGGCTTGGCGACCGCGCTGTCCCTGGCATCGCGGGGACGTCGGGTTCATGTTCTGGAGAGAGCACCGGCATTCGAGGAGATCGGTGCCGGGATCCAGCTCGCGCCGAATGCACTGCGCGTGCTGAACGCGCTAGGCGTGCTGGGCCCGGCGCTGCGCGAAGCCGTGCGACCCGTGCGTGGTGCGTTGATGGACGCCCTGACCGGCGATCTCTTGATGGAGATCGACTTCGGTGAACAGTTCCAAGCAACGTATGACGCGCCCTACGTCGTCACCCACCGCAGCGACTTATTGGCGGCGCTGCTGAGTGAGTGCGTGGCCAGTGACCTTGTGACGCTGGAGAATTCGCGGTGTGTCAGTCGAGTCGAGGATCGCGGCGCCGATGTTCTGATCACCTGCGAGGACGGAACCCGCTACTCTGCTGCACTGGTGATCGGCGCCGACGGTTTGCGATCAACGTGTCGGGAGTACGTGCTCGGTGATGGCCCCCCGGTATGTCGAGGCGATGTCGCATATCGAGGCGCAGTACCCATCGCGCTTGCCCGCCACGTGAGCGAAAAGCCGTCCGTCACATGGTGGATCGGACCGAAAATGCACCTCATCCAGTACCCGGTGCGGGGCGGAAGCCTGTTCAATCAAGTCGGGGTATTCACCAGCGACGCCTATCACCCGGGCGTGGATCCAGAGTCTGATCAATGGGGTACACCGCAGGAACTCGATGCGACATTCTGCGATCTCGATGAACGCGTGCGGGCCTCGGCTGCCCTGTTGAATCGGGAACGTCGATGGGCGCTGTTCGATCGACCGCCAGCGTCGTCATGGACCAGAGGCCGTGTCACACTCGTCGGTGACGCCGCGCACCCGATGCTGCAGTACTTGGCGCAGGGTGCATGTCAAGCGCTGGAAGACGCGATGGCAATCGGGGCGTGCCTGGCCGATCCCGACGTCGACGTGGCCGACGCCCTGGCGCGCTACGAGCAGATCCGGCTGCCCCGCGCCGGCCAAGCACAAACTTGGGCACGACGAGTGGGAGACATCGTCCACGGAGACGGTGTGCTGGCCATCCTTCGTAACGAACTGCTGCGCCAGGTCAAGCCGGACGATTTCCGCTTCGTCGACTGGCTGTATCGCCAGCACGATGAAACACCGGGGCTCGCCATCGGTTCCAATGGCAATGACGGTTCTCAACCGGCAATCGGCAATCGTCGACGGCGATGACTGCATCCCTTGACCCAAGGGCGAGAAGGGCTTACCCGTCCGGGGTGGGCCTGCATCAACCGCGACTTACCCGAAGCGGTGCCGCAGCGCGATCAGGTCGGCCACGATGAATGACCCCCTAGGTATCCAGGCCATGCCGGCGTCGATCGCGCGTGCCGTTGCCGACCTCGCGGCCGGGCGACCGGTTGTCCTCGTCAGTGAAAACCGCCAGGACCGCGGCTATCTGGCCTTCGCCGCCGAACATGCCAGCCCCGCGGTCGTGTCGTTCGGAGTTCGTTTCACGTCGGGCTTCCTGCGGGTGGCTCTGACGCCGGACCAATTTGTCCAGTTGGACTTGCCGTTGATGGTCAATCCGGGACCAGATGTCTTGTCGCGCTTCTATACGGTGACAGTCGACGCGGCAGCCGATGTGACGACAGGGATCAGCGCTACCGATCGGGCGACGACGATCCGGCGGCTCGCCAGCGAAACCACCGCGCCCAGCGACCTCACCCGTCCAGGCCACGTTCTGCCCGTGTGCGCAGTGCGCGGCGGGCTTCTACGGCGACCCGGATTCACCGAAGCCGCAGTGGATCTGGCGGTGATCGCCGGCCTGCGGCCTGCAGCAGCGCTGGGTGAGCTGGTCACCGATGCGGGCAGTTTGATGGATAGCGCCGATCTGACCGAGTTCTGCCGCACCCACGATCTTGCGCAGGTATTCCTACCGGACCTGGTCGCCTACCGTCGCAGCACCGACACCACGCTGGTGCCGTTGTGGCGACGATCCGTCGGGTTGGCCCATGGTGACTGCATGCAGTTCGCCTTTGGTGGTCGATTCCTGCCGGTCAGACATGACGCCTTCGTCTTCGGCGAGTTCGCGGCTGTCAGCGCATCCACTCCACTTGCGGTCCATCACGAGTGTATTTCCGGCGATGTGGTGGGCGCCGTAGACTGCCAGTGCAGAGCCCAGTTGGATCAGGCCTTGGCGGCGATGGCCAAAGCGGGTCAGGGGATACTCGTGCACGTCGGTAGTACCCGCTATATGGCGGAGTTCTCCGAAGCCAACTACTACAGTCACGCTGAAGCGGCGCAGTGGTTTCATCCCCCCGACGACGCGGTGCTCGAAGCCCAAGGCATCTTCGACCTTCATCAGCGCCTGCTGTATCAGTCCGAGACGGTCGCGAACGACATTCGCCGATATCTCCTCGAACAAGCGGCGATATCGCGCACCGTGAAGAAGCCCGTCGCGCTCGGCGCTCGCCGAGTTAGTGGCTATTAGCCCGCGAACGGACGGCTGGCCGAGCATGAATAGCTTTGTGCCGTCCGATGTTTGACCCAGGCCAACCAGTCACCACGGGATGGTCCGGCTCGGCGGCTCTCCGATGTCGCGTTCACTCCAGCCCCGTTGTCACCCCAGGCGGGACCAAGAATTGAGCACCACAAGCGTTTTCGTCCCCGTGACCCGACCGTTGGTGCGCAGGAGGTTGACCACGCGCTGAAGATCATGGATGTTAGCGGCGCGGATGCGGGCGATAGCATCCGGATCTCCGGCCAGGGTCAGGACCTCGGTGACTTCGGGAACGCTCTCGGCGAACGCCAAAATCATCTCCAGCTCCAGATTGCCCGCGACACGCAGCTCGACGACGGCTTCGAGTTCGCCGTCGACTTTCGCACTATCGACTCGTGCGGTGTAGCCGTTGATCACGCCAGTCTGTTCGAGGCGGTCGATGCGCCGCTTGACGGGAGCGACGGTCAGGCCGACCTGATGCGCAATGTCGCGCACGGTTCTGCGGCCGTCTTCGCGAAGCAGGCGCAGGATGTCCCGATCGATCTCGTCGAGCATCGTATGACCATGCAACAAGTAGCGCCGCAAAGCAACTATATGACTATTCATGGGCAGCACCGGTTCCACTTATATGCCTCTTGAGGTATTTGATGGGTGGGATATTGCTGGCGGCCATCTGCTCACCTAATGTATCCCTCACCGCGGAATACAACACCGCACAGCCGAATCGGTCGGAGGTGGTCCCGATGCCGGAGTTCGAACTCGAGATCGTCGCGGCCCCGGGACGCGACGTGCCGGCCCGGGTGACCACGCTGCTGCTGCCCCCGGACATCGAGATGATCAGCATGCAGTTCAGCCACCCACCGAACTCCGAACTGTGGTGGGTTCACCTGGCGGTACACGCGCCGTCGCGGGAACGACTGGAACTGCTCATCGGCCGCCTCAACCGGCTGGTCGACGTCTTCAACGTCACCATGCTCGATCCCGACGAGCGGTGCACGCAGTCGGTGTACGTGAGAACGGTGACCGCCCCCACCGACCTCATTCGGATCGTGGAGCTGACCGCGCGCTTCCACGCCGAGATCGTCGAAACCCACACCGACGCAATGGTGTTGCACCTGAACGCAACCCCCGATCAGTGCGCGACCTTCATCTCGGCACTTCGATCCCACGGTGTCGTCGAGGTCATGACAGATGCCGTGCCGGGCTCTGCGACGCGCGCGGCCAACTGGCCTCCGCTCGTCGCGGCTGCCGCCGCCCACTGACCAGCTTCAGCAACGCAGTTCCGAACAGGAGAAGACCCATGACGGATTTGGCCGAGGCACCGATCGTGGTCGCTGACCGCGGTGGTGCGCCCACGACACCGTTGCAGCTGATCACCACCGACGGTGCGCTGCGCGACGGGAGTCTCAGTGCGGGCGTCACACCCGAGCTGGTCCGCGGTTTCTATCGCGACATGGTGCTGGCCCGCGAGTTCGACCAAGAGGCGTATCACCTGCAACGACAGGGCGAACTGGGTCTGTGGCTGTCCTGTCGCGGACAAGAGGCGGCTCAAGTCGGCAGCATCCGCGCCGTGGAAGCGAGCGACCACGTCTTCCCGTCCTACCGCGAGCAAGCCGCTGCGTTGTGCCGCGGCATCCGCCCTGCGGAACTGTTGACGCAGTTCCGTGGTACCGCCCACGGCGGTTGGGACCCAGACGATTACCGGTTCCACATCTACTCATTGGTGCTTTCGACGCAGCTGCTGCACGCCACCGGGTACGCGCTGGGGGTGGCGGCCGACCGCCGCAAGAATCCTGCCCTCGAAGAGATCGTGTTGTGCTATTTCGGCGATGGCGCCGCCAGCCAGGGCGACGCGAACGAAGCGTTGAACTGGTCTGCGGTGACCAACGCGCCGGTGGTGTTCTTCTGCCAAAACAATCAGTGGGCGATCTCGACCCCGTCGACCGCGCAGAGCCGAACTCCGCTGCACACGCGCGCGGCCGGTTTCGGGCTGACCACCACACTGGTTGACGGCAACGACGTGCTTGCCGTGCACGCGGCGACGACCGCGGCGGCCGGGCGGGTACGCGCCGGAGGGCCACCCGAACTGATCGAAGCGATCACCTACCGGATGGCTGGACACTCGACCTCCGACGATCCCACGCGTTACCGCCCGGCCGATGAGGTGAGCCGCTGGGAGGAACGTGACCCACTGCTTCGGGTACGTCGCCTGTTGGACGCCCAAGGCTGGGCCGACCCGCAATTCCACGCCGCACTGAGCAACGAAGCGAAAACGCTTGCCGAAGCTACGCGCGCGGCTTGCCGGGCGCTGGACGCACCCGCGCTGGAGGACAGCTTCCGCAACACGCTTGTCGCCGAAACCGTCGCGCTGCGCGCCGAACGTGAGAGCTACACGGCGTGGCGGGAATCCTTCGCATGAGCGCGACCGCCGAGACTTCCGCGGAACTCGCTGAAAACATCACGCTGGGCGCAGCACTCAACGCCGGACTGCGTGAAGCGATGGCAGCCGACGACTCCGTAGTGCTCGTCGGCGAGGACATCGGCGCGCTCGGTGGGGTCTTCCGGGTCACCGACGGCCTGCGAGCCCAATTCGGCGCCGACCGCGTAATCGACTCCCTGCTCGCCGAATCGGGCATCGTCGGCACGGCGATCGGCCTGGCGTTGCGTGGTTACCGGCCGGTCTGTGAAATACAGTTCGACGGCTTCATCTATCCCGCCTTCGACCAGATCGTTTCGCAGCTGGCCAAATTGCGGGCGCGGTCGGGGGGTCGGATCACCGTACCGGTCACCATCCGCGTGCCGTGCGGCGGCGGAATCGGCGCGGTCGAGCACCACAGCGAATCCAACGAGGCCTACTTCTGCCACACCGCCGGACTGCGGGTTGTCGCATGCGCCAGCCCCGCCGATGCGCATTCGATGATCCAGCAGGCCATCTTCTGTGACGACCCGGTGATCTTCTACGAACCCAAGCGTCGGTACTGGGATAAGGCGCCGGTCGTCCTCGGTGAGGTGGCACCTGATGCTCCGGCGCTCGATCGCGCGCGCATCGCACGCACCGGAACCGACTGCACCGTCGTTGCCTACGGTCCGACGGTTCGGGTCGCGCTGGACGCGGCGACCGTCGCCGACTCGGAGGGCCGGTCCTTGGAGGTGATCGATCTGCGATCCCTGTCGCCGCTGGACCTCGACACGCTCACGGCGTCGGCCGCCAAGACAGGCCGAGTCGTCGTCGTCCACGAAGCGCCGACGTTCGCCGGGCTTGGCGCCGAGATCGCCGCGGCGGTCACCGAGCGTTGCTTTGCTCAGCTGGCATCTCCCGTGCAGCGCGTCGGCGGCTGGAACATCCCGTACCCGCCGGCGCGCACGGAGGAGCACTACCTGCCCGATATCGACCGTGTACTCGATGCGGTCGACGCCACGTATCAGTACTGAGCAACGCCGCCCGAATCGCTGAAGGACCACGATGACCGAAACCCACCAGTTCACCTTGCCCGACGTCGGGGAAGGACTCACCGAAGCCGAGATCGTCAAATGGCATGTCGCAGTTGGCGATACGGTCGAGGTGAACGACACCCTTGTTGAGGTCGAGACAGCCAAATCGCTGGTCGATCTGCCCTCCCCGTACGCCGGTGTCATCGCCAAACTTCATGCGGTCGAGGGAGAGACGGTCGCGGTCGGCTCCGTCATCGTCAGCTTCACCGGCGCGGCGGCGGCCAGCGACCCGGCGCAGCGCGACGCTGCTGATTCGGAATCCGAGCCCGCGGGTGAACCGCACCAGGCGGCAGCTCCGCAGCCAACGGAGCAACCCGCAGACGAACGGCAGCCGGTGCTTGTCGGATACGGGCCCAGCCGGGCGACGGTAACGCGGCGTCCACGTAAACCCGGATATCGCAGCCCGGTACATCCGGTACCGGTGGCCGGCGCGCCCCACCGGCCGTACGCCACACCGCCGGTCAGACTCCGGGCCAGAGACCTCGGCGTCGATCTGGCGACAGTGAGACCGACGGGTGCGTGGGGACAGATCACCCGAACCGACGTCGACGCAGCACAAACCTCGGCGGCCGCCGACGAGGCCGCCGATCCCGCAGAGACCAGGATCCCGGTCAAAGGCGTTCGGAAAGCGACCGCGGACGCGATGGTCGCCTCGGCCTTCACCGCGCCGCACGTCACCGAGTGGGTCACCGTCGACGTCACGGACTCCCTGGCGCTGCTGGAACAGCTGCGCAGCGACCTGGCCTTCGCGGGCGTCCGGCCGACCCCGCTGGTGCTCATCGTTCGCGCGACGCTGTCCGCGCTGCGCGCACATCCCGAGATCAACGCGAAATGGGACGCCGAGGCGGGCGAGATCGTGCACTACCGCGACGTGAATCTCGGTATCGCGGCGGCCACACCGCGCGGTCTGCTCGTGCCGAACATCAAGGCGGCACAGACGCTTTCCACTCGCGAACTCTGCGACCGGCTCGACGAACTCATTACGACGGCCCGCGACGGCAAGACCCAACCGGCGGCGATGGCCAACGGCACGTTCACCATCACCAACATCGGTGTCTTCGGCGTCGACGGCGGCACGCCGATCCTCAACCCGGGTGAGGCCGGGATCCTGTGCGTGGGCCAGATTGCCCGCAGGCCTTGGGAACACCAGTGTGAGATCACGCTACGTAGCGTGTGCACCCTGTCGCTGTCCTTCGACCACAGGCTCGTCGACGGGCAACTCGGCAGCCAGGTGCTCGCCCACGTCGCCCGACTGCTTGCCCAGCCGTCACTTGCCCTCGTCCACTGAGCCCTCGGCCCGCACGACGCACGTCATCGACGACCGCTGCGGACCGCTCAAACACCGGACTGCAGAGCCCAAACGCCGACCGCGTCGCAAAGGAATGTCTGATGATCGAACGCACCGCTGATCTGGTGATCCTGGGCGGCGGCTCGGGCGGCTACGCGTGCGCGCTGCGGGCCGCGCAGTTAGGCGCATCGGTGGTACTGGTCGAGAAGGACAAACTCGGTGGAACCTGCCTGCACCGCGGCTGCATCCCGACCAAGGCGCTGCTGCACGCCGCCGAGGTCGCCGACGCCGCCCGCGACGGCGTCAAGGTGGGCGTGTTGTCCCAGCTGGCCGGGATCGACATGGCCGGTGTCAACACCTACAAGGACGGCGTCGTCGCGCGGCTGCACAAGGGGCTGCAGGGGCTGGTGAAATCCCGCAACATCGAGCTCATCGAGGGCATCGGCACGTTGGTCGGCCCGAATTCGGTCGAGGTCGACGGGATCCGCTACAGCGCCCGTAACGTCGTGCTGGCGACCGGCTCCTACGCAAAGACGCTGCCAGGGTTGAACATCGGCGGTCCGATCATCACCTCCGATCACGCGTTGACCCTGGCCGAGGTGCCGCGGCGCGTGATCGTTCTTGGCGGCGGAGTGATCGGCGTCGAGTTCGCCAGCGTGTGGCGATCCTTCGGCGCCGAGGTCACCGTCGTCGAAGCCCTGCCGCGGCTAATCCCCAACGAGGACGAATTCGCCTCTGCCTCGCTTGAGCGCGCCTTCCGCCGCCGCGGCATCACCGCCAAGACCGGCGTGGCGCTCAAAGCGGCCAGCGCCCACCCGGACGGAGTCACTGTCACGTTGGACTCCGGCGACCACATCGAGGCCGACCTGCTGCTGGTGGCCGTTGGGCGCGGTCCCAACACCACCGGCCACGGCTACGAGGACGTCGGACTTGCGCTCGACCGCGGTTTCGTCAGCACCGACGCACGTCTTCGCACCAACCTCGACGGCGTCTACGCGGTCGGCGACGTGGTCGCCGGCTTGCAGCTGGCCCACCGCGGATTTGCCCACGGCATCTTTGTCGCCGAGGACATCGCCGGCCTGGACCCTCGACCCGTCGACGAAGCAGGGATCCCCAGAGTCACCTACTGCCAACCCGAGATCGCCTCGGTCGGGCTCACCGAAGCCGCCGCGAAGGACAGGTTCGCCGAGATCGAAACGCTCACATACGATCTCGGCGGCAACGGCAAGTCCCAGATCTTGCAGACCTCCGGGGCGATCAAACTGATCAAGGCCGGCGCAAATGGCACTGGCGGGCCGGTCGTCGGGATCCACATGGTCGGCGCCCGCGTCGGTGAACTCATCGGCGAGGCCCAGCTTGTCTATAACTGGCAGGCCGAGGCAGGCGACGTCGCCCCGCTGGTGCACGCCCACCCCACCCAGAACGAGGCGTTCGGCGAGGCCCACCTCGCGCTTGCAGGGAAGCCACTGCATGCCCATGGTTAGCACGCGCCAGTGCAGTCCTCCGCGGCGTGAGCCGAAGTGCAGGCCTCGGGCACTTCCCGCTCTCGATTGACGGCGGCCCTAGACCTGCGACGCACACAACTCACGTTGCCGGTGATGGCCATTCCAGACCGCCAACGGCCGCCGGCCCGCTTGCCAGGTGTCATTGGTTGTCGGACCAGGCTGCGACGTGGTGTCGATGAACTGGTCTGCGCGCGTACACACTTGTCTGATCGGTGCAGCAGCGGGAGACCGGTTTGTCGGCCGGGCCGGTCGTTCAACCTCGACGATGCGATCGGCTACGCGCTCGGTGAAACTACCTAGTGTCCTGAGTCGTTAACTCGGGTGCACTAGTTGGCGATGCTGGCCAGGATTTGGCAGGTGGCTTTGGTCCAGACGTCGCGTCGTGGGGGTGTCGTTCCAGGTGTCGATCACGGCGGATGTCGGCGTTGAGTTGACGGTCCGAGGTGTGGGTGCGCGGCGCCGGTTCTTGGTGGTCGGTTCAGCGAACCACCGTTCGACCAGGTTGAGCCACGATGAGCTGGTTGGAGTGAAGTGCAGTACGAGCCGGGGATGGCTTGTCAGCCAACGCCTTACCGCCGGGTCTTGTGCTGCCGGTGACCACCCCATAGAAAAGAGTCAATTTCAGACGCCTTTGACATCGCGACCGCCGCGCCCATGTCGTCACTCTCGGCACCGTCCGGAGACGTGCCAGCACGTAACCCTGAACCACAAACGTTTGGCCAACTAGGAATCTCGTTCGGGTGCGGTCATGGAGTGCTTGTGTCGCGCCGCCTCGCTGGAGACCAGGCCGACGATCAGGATGGTCGCGACCAGTGTGACCCAGCCAGCGCCCAATCCGAGGCCGCTTTCGTTCGGGACGACTGCGAGCCAGTCCGCAAAAGACGCACCCAGCGGACGTGTCAGGACGTAGGCGCACCAGAAGGCCACGATAGCGTTCAGACCCAGCCACCGATGCCCAATCGCTGGCAGCGCGATCAGGACCGCGAATAAGACGCCCGACAAGAGAAACCCCAGGTTGCGAGTTGTTGCCGCGACATCGCCCAGCGCGGTGCCGAGGGCGAACGTGAAGAAAACCGCGATCCAATAGAACGTCTCACGGCGACGCGTGTTGATGCTGTGCACGGACAGTGTCTTTTCAAGCAGATACCAGAGTCCGAAGTCCACGATAAGCGCGCCCGCATACGCCGCAGTCGTCGCCCATAGCGGGACGCCGATGATGAAGTGCACTACATCGGCGGCTACGGTGCCGAAGATGCTGACCCCGACTACCGCGAACCAGTACACCGCCGGTACGTAGCGCCGCCGTGAAAACTGCAGCACTAGCGCCACCACGAAGATCAGCGTGTCGAGACCAAGCGTGCCTGCAATGCCTATTACGGGTAGACCCTGGCCCCTCCTGAGCGCCCAGTCCGATGCGGATTCACCCATGCCAGTGCTCAATATCTTGATGACCCAAAACAGGGCGGTGATCTGAGGCACTTTCGTCATCATCGGTTCACCGCTGCGGTGCTGCCGTGCGGTCTGGATGGGAACGCGTATCGCGTTGGTCACGTCTTGGGAATTCAACACTTCTACTTCCTATGAATCGAAGTTCTCGGCGGAGACGGCGATGTCAGGACAGTCGACTAGCGCATCGGGGCGAGTTCGCATGAGAGAAACGTCGCCGCGGTGAACGTGCCCGTCACGGGTGACCCCTTCTGCGCTGACGCCGGAGAGCCCCGTGATGCTGACTGAGCGACGCGGTATTACGCGTTGGCGACGAAGTGATCCACTGAGTGTCCGACGTCTTCGATGGTGTTCTCGGCGATCTCCATGTCCTATCTGAGCGGTGTTCAAATGAACGATCCGATGCTAGCGCGAATCTGAACACTGTGCAGATTCCGACGAATCAGCCTCGAGATGCTTGCTGGGTTGTGCCGACGCCCCATGACGCCAAGATCGTGTTGAGCATTGATAGGCGGACTGAGTTGGAGGGACGCTGAAGACCACCTCGCAGGATGTCACGCATTGATCGACGCAGTCGATGGCCAGCATCGCCAACTAGTGCGCCCGCACCAACGACTCAGTACACAGCGGTCGAGCTGTGCTCTCGCCGCAAATTCTGTAGCAAATCAGAGTCAGCGGCACACTCGAACCGTGGGACGTCACCAACGATGGTCGAGCTGATGACGCCCATCCTCGCCGCCTAGACCTCCTCTTACGGCGCTGCCAACGCCTGCTTGACGCTCATAGTTCCGCGGACTAATCTGACTGAAGTTCTGACTATCGGTATGGTGTTCTGTTCTGAGGAACAAGACGGCCCCGATCGGACAAGATGTGCAGCGCCCCGGATAGGGAGCCTCGGTCCCACCGGATCCCGAGGTCCCGACAGAGGAGAGATAGAAGCTGATGCAACTCGGATTCTTTACCCAGCCGGTCCATCCGCTCGGCCGCGACTACGCCGAAACATTGGCGGAAGATCGTGCGATCTTCATCCTTGCTGATCAGCTGGGATTCTCCGAGGCATTTTGCGGCGAGCACCTGGTCGACCAGATCGAAAACGTTCCCAGCTCACTGCTGTTCCTCGCGTCGCTCGTCGACTCGACGAAGACGATGAAGCTGGCCCCCGGCGTGCTTAATCTTCCGTTCAGCCATCCCGCCGTCATCGCGGCGAGCGTCGCGATGCTCGACAACATGCTGCAGGGCCGGCTGATGCTCGGGATCGGGGCAGGCGTCGGTCGGGCAGACGCAGAGATCGTGGGTCGACTTGACGAAGATCGCAACGCGATGTTCGAAGAGGCGATCGAGCAGATCGTGGCCCTGTGGACGACGGAGGCGCCCTACCGTCTCGCGGGCAAGTACTGGAACATCTCCACCGAGCGCACGCTGTGGCCCGAACTCGGGTTGGGGTCCATGGTCAAGCCATTCCAGAAGCCGCATCCGCCGATCCTCGGAGCGTCAGGCGATCCGGCCTCCAAGCGGGTGTCGGCTTTCGGGCGAAACGGCTGGCTGCTCATGTCGTCTGACACCGTGCCTGCCAACCGGCTGGCCGAGCACTGGGAGAACTACGAGGCCGGGTGCGTTGACGGCGATCGGCAGGCAGATCGCGACGAATGGCGTGTTGTGCGTTCGATATTCGTCTGCGAGGACGAGAAGACCGCGCGCTCCTACGGCAAGGATGATCCGCAGAGTCCGTATCGCCAGCACTTTGAGCACCTGTTCACGAAGTTCAAAAAGGGGCGCTCCTTGGGCATGGTCAAGACCGATCCGCAGATGCCCGACGAGGACGTGACGCTGGACTACTTCGTGGACGAGTGCATCATCGCCGGCGGGATCGATCAGGTGATTGACGAGATACTGGCCATCCGCGAGGCGGCCGGACCCTTTGGAACCCTGGTCTATGCCGGCAAAAACTGGACCGATCCGGCGCTGAGCCGTCGCTCGATGGAATTGATGGCCGAGGAAGTCATGCCCGCCATCAACGCGGCGACCGGCAGTGACACGGTTGCGGCCTCGGCATGACAGTCATCACCAGGCAGGGAGGGCCCGTGGCGTTTGGGATCAAATGCGCGGACAGTAACGATCATCGAAAGGTGCGGTTGTGACGAGCGAGTTGACCACCCAGAAGTTTGACGACTTCCCGCCGGTATTCAAAGGGCCGACGCTGCGGCCCGGCGACGAAGGCTTCAGAGAATCTCGCCTGCTGTGGAACATGCGGCGCGCCAACGACATCCCGGCCTTGATCGTGCAGCCCCTTGATCCCGAGGACGTCGTGGTGGCCGTCGACTACGCCCGTCGCCACGGCGTAACAGTCGCGGTCCGCAGCGGAGGTCACGGCGTCGACGGCTACGCGATGCCGCACGACGCGCTGGTCATCGACACCTCGAAGATGAAGCGGATCTCGGTCGACGCGGCGACGGGACGCGCCACACTCGAAGCCGGGGTCCTGCTTGGCGAGATGGACGCCGCCACCCAGGAGCACGGCTATGCGGTGCCCGCCGGGGTGGTCAGCAACACCGGGGTAGCGGGTCTCGCGCTGGGCGGCGGAGTTGGTCATCTCTCGCGCACCTTCGGCGCCACCGTCGACAATCTGCTCTCGATCGACGTCGTCACGATGGATGGCCGTGTCACCACTGCGTCGGCGGAGTCCAACCCCGACCTCTTCTGGGGCATGCGCGGCGCCGGGCACAACCTGGCGATCGCGACGTCGTTCACCTTCCAGGCGCAGAAGGTCGGCCCGCAGGTCGTCAGTGGCGTCCTCGTCTACTCGCCGCAGGAGGCGCTGTCGTTCTGCGCCGGCATTGACGAGGCGATGAGCCGATCTCCCCGGAGCCTCTCCATACCCATGATCTTCACGCCCGCACCGCCGCTGCCGGGCCTGCCCGAGGAGCTGATCGGCACGCCGCTGCTGCTCGCAGTCGTCATCTATGTCGGCCCAGTCGAGGACTACGACGCCGCGATAAGCGAAGTCAACGCCCTGGCAACACCTTTGGCCAACATGGTGGGACCAACCACGTGGTGCGCGACGAACTCGCTGGTGGATGCCTTTCAACCGATCGGCGGGCGCTACCACAGTGGTGGTGGATACCTGTCGGCGATGAGCGCCGAGATCGCCGCGCTCGCACTGGAACGCGTCGCGGCGGCGCCGGTGCCCACCGGCCCGAGCACCGGGTGTCTGATCTCGTTCCCCATGCTTGGCGGCGCATTGCAAGACGGCGACGAGGAGGCCTGCGCGTTCTCCCGCACCGGCGCCGCCTGGGTATCCGAGGTGGTCGCGATGTGGGACACCGAGCCAGCCGACGACGAGTACATGGGCTGGGTCGCCGAGGGTGTGGAGGCGCTGGAGCCCTACTCGACAGGAACCGGCTACATCAATCTGACAGCGCACCGCGGTCCGGAGTGGCTGCGCAATGTGTACGGCTCGGCGCAGAAGTGGGACCGGATCGTGGAGCTCAAGCGCAAATGGGATCCCGACAACCGGCTTGCGCACAACAAGAACGTGCTGCGTGCAGCCGACGCGACGCCCACGGACTGACCGCCGAGCCAGCGGCAGCCGAATCGCCAAGGAGAAGCCAATGAGGATCATCGCAGTCGAAGAGCACTTCCTCGATCCCGAGATCGCGGCGGCGACTGCGCCGGCGCTCAAAGAACTGAGCCCCGATTTCATGGCCGCGTTCGTCGAGACGGGCGACTTTCCGCCGCCGGACGTGGCGCAGGGGTTGGGCGAGCGGCGGTTGGCCGACATGGACGACAGCGGGATTGCGATGCAGGTGCTGTCCTGCCCGAACGCCCAACTTCTCCCCGCGGAGTGCGCGGTCGAGGTGGCCCGCCATGTCAACGACAAAGCGGCCGACGCCACCCGCAGGCATCCGGATCGCTTCGCCGCCTTCGCGGCCTTGCCCACCGCCGTGCCCGACGCAGCCGCCGCCGAGCTGGCGCGGTGTGTGACCGAGCTCGGCTTCGTGGGGACGCTCATCACGGGTAGGACCGATGGGGAGTATCTCGACGCCCCGCGCTTTGATCCGATCCTCAAAAGCGCGGCAGACTTTGACGTTCCGATCTATCTGCACCCTGCCGTCCCGCCGTGGGCCATCACCTGCGCCTGCTACGTCGGCGGCCTCTCGCCGATCGTGACCGCGCGCCTGCAGACCAGTGCATGGGGTTGGCACCAGGAGACCGCAGCCCACTTCCTGCACCTGGTCCTCTCAGGCGTGCTCGACCGCTACCCGCAGCTTCAGTTCATCCTTGGGCATTGGGGCGAGATGGTTCCGTTCTTCCTGGATCGGATCAACGGGGAACTTCCGCAACGGGTCACCAAGCTCGACCGACCGTTCATCGACTACTTCCGCGACAACGTCTACATCACCCCGAGCGGCATGTTCAGCCAGGCACAGCTTCAGTACTGCCTCGAGATGCTCTCGATCGACCGCATCCTGTTCTCGACGGACTATCCAATCCTGCCCATGGCAGGTTCGACCGGCTTTCTGGACGAGGCGAACATTTCCGACGAGGACAAGCGAAAGATCGCCCACGAGAACGCCGAGCGGCTCTTGCGGCTCACGCCCAACGGTGATCCGGACAACCTCCTCGCCGACAACAAGAACGGGCCCGTCCCGACAGCCGTGTCGTGACGCAGCGGCGAACTGACCACCCAGCCCATCGGGGCGGTGCACAGCAAGGAACCGAATCAACCGAAGGGAAAGGCACACGATGAGCAACGCAGCGAACAAAACCTATGCCCCCGCGCCCATCAAAGAGGGCGGGATGCCATCGGTGGTGCCCGGCTTCGGCCCGGTGGATCCGGTCAACATCCGCGCCCTGTTAATGCTCGAAGTCGCGAAGTACCTGATGGTCGACGACGAGTGGCCGTACCGCGAGACGACCATCCAGATGCAGAGTGCCGGTGACGAACTGGGTGTATTCCGGTTCTTCGGCGCCAACCACCCGGATTCCATCCGCCAGGTCTTCGAACGCAAACTCGACATTTCGATCATGAATCCGTCGGTCATCTTGTCGATGGCCCACCGCGGCGTGGGTCCGTATGACGAGCCCATGCAGGTGGCGCTGATCGCCGTGATGCCCCACGACGACCAGCTCGGGTTCGCCGTCAGCGAGGCGTCCGGCCTGACCTCGCTCGACGACATTCGCGAAAAGCGCTATCCGCTGCGGTTGTCGGTCCGCGGGTCGCTGGATCACAGCACCACCGAACTGGTGGAGGAGGTCTTGAACGTGCACGGGTTCGGCTACGCCGACATTGTCGAGTGGGGCGGCAGCGTCTCCTACGACCAGCAGATGCCGCCGATCGGGTTCCCCAACAACCCATCTCGGATCGAGCTCGCCGCCGCCGGGCACTACGACGCTATCTTCGAAGAGGGCGTCTTCATCTGGGTGAACGCCGCTGTGGGGGCCGGCCTGCGTTTCTTGGACATCGCACCCGAGCGGCTCGCCGAGCTGCAGCGACTCGGGTTCGCGCCCGCCAAGATCGAAAAATCTCGCTACACCGGGCTCGCGGCCGACGTCACGACGGTCGATTTCAGCGGGTGGCCGATTTATGCCCGCGCCGACGCCCCCGATCTGCTGGTCCGCAAATTCTGTCAGGCGCTGGAAGTCAGGAAGGACTCCATCCCCTGGAACATCGGCCCGGTCAAACAGCAGGACCTGCCGCTGCAGAAGATGCTGGTGGAAACCCCGGAGACGCCGCAAATGGGTGTCCCCTTCCACCCGGCGGCCAAGGAGTTCTGGACAGAGATGGGCTATCTCAAATAGCACCCACCCCAAGGGGGACGTACGCGGTGCCGGCCTAGCGGCGGCGTACATCCGACTCGCTGTAGGAGGTTTTGTGATCGATCAACCGCTTCACGTCGTGGGAATCGGCGGCACTGTCCGTCCAGGCTCCTCAACCGAACAGGCGTTGCGTTCTGCGCTCGCGCGGGTAGAAGCGATGGGCGCCACCACTACATGCTTCGGCGGAGCCGAACTCAGCGAGCTGGCGATGTATGACCCGCGCAGCTCGGCGCGATCCAGCATGGCCATGTTTTTGCTGAGCGAGCTGCGCAAGGCCGACGCCATCGTCATCGCTTCCCCCGGCTACCACGGAGGCGTCTCGGGTCTGGTGAAGAACGCGCTGGATTACACCGAGGACTTGCGCGCCGACCCACGGCCCTACTTCCACGGGTTGCCGGTCGGGTGCATCGCCACCGGCGCTGGCTGGCAAGGCGTCGTCACGACCCTCAACCAGCTCAGGACGATTGTGCACGCCCTCCGCGGCTGGCCAACCCCGCTCGGTATCGGGATCAACACCGTCGAAACGACATTCGACTCTGACGGCCGCGGTGACAGCAAGCTCGAGAAACAGCTGACCGTGATGCAGCAGGAGCTGTTCGGTAGCGCGTCGCTGCACCGTCGAGCCGCGTGGCCGGCGCAGCACGTTGGGACCTGAGGGGAGTGCCCATCACCATGGGGAGCCCAGCGCCAAACGCAGCGGGCGGAATCCGCGGCCAAACCACTGTTGCGCCGCAACGCCGTCGCATCACCGACGCGGAGCTCGCGTGGGCACTGGTCGAAACAGCTAAATCCAATTTGGACAGCGTCAGTCGGACCGCCGCATTTGTCGAAATAGGCTGCGGTGACGACATATCGGCGATCTCCCGGATACTGACCGCTGCGGTGCAAGGCTACGTCGGCCTTCCGGGCTCGCTCTTGCGGATGACCGACGAGTGGCTGGACCGCTATCGCGGAGTCGCTTTTGAGCCCGCGTTGCGCGACCTCCTTAGCAAGGCGCATCGGTTTGCCACGCCGGAACTTGTCGACGGACAAGTCGCCCGGCCGGTGACGACGCGCCCACTGCGGGTCCGCCGGGAGTACCGAACACCACGCAGGAGTCCTGCCCGCCCACGATAATTCGCCACACCTCAGACGGCGTCGGGGTCGGCGCGATCATCGATGTGTGCGCGCGCCAGGCGGGCCTCGTCTGGTGCATTGCGCAGCAAGAGGAATCCGCCGATCCCGGGAACCAGCGACAGCGCCTTGACCCTGTTCGGAACCGACAGCAGCGTCGCGCTGGCGATGATGCCCAGGTAGGCCAGGCCGTGCAGTAGACCGACAACACCGGAGACAGCTGGATTGTGAACGGTCGCCAGGTTGACGAGAAGCACCGCCAACGAGCAGGTTTCGACGGTGGAGATGGCCACCAACGGTTGGATACGCATCGTCATATTCCCGTGGTCGAGCCGGGCCGCGCGATCATGAGGACGACGACGACCAGCCATAGCAGTGAGAACACGCCGGTGAACATCGACAGACGACGCGCGGTGCGCAGCAGGCGCGAATCCTGGTCGGCGCTCGGCTTTTCTGAGGCTCCGGTGATGGCGGCCATCAGACCGCGCTGCGCCGGCAGCACCAGGCCGGCAAGCACACCGGCCGCGCCGAGCGTGACGACAAGCGACAGCACTATCCACAGATCGGTCAGCACGCCCATCTTCACCGCCAGCACGATACCCACGACCGGTACGGCCAACCCCAGCACGGCATAGACACAGGTGATACGGTGCATCGCCGCTGCGACCGCACTCGACCCGCCGCCGCCATCAACGAGGGCTTGGCGGGCAAACCGCGGAAAGAGACTGGCGGCCACCGTAATTGGACCGATAAAGATGATCGACGCAGCGACATGCACGCTCAACAACAACTTGTTCAAAAGTCATTCCCGCCTTCGGCACGAGGCGCGGTGAAGGGCCCGGCCGCGAGTGCGCGCTGACGGCCCTTGCGCGCCATCAGCGCAGTCATTGCCCACATCATCGTGGCGGGCCTGGTAGAAATACCAGCGGGCTGAGAGCCATTCTTCACCGGATTCTTGCCATCGGCACGCCGTCGCCCGCCGTGTGCTGCCGGTCCGGCAACTGCCACGCCAGCCTAGGCCGATAACCGTCCACGGAACGTGGAGCGGTAGCTGCTGGGCGTGACGCCGGCGATGCGCCGAAACTGCTCGCGGAAGTTGGTGCTGGAGGTGAAACCGACTCGCTGCGCGATGTTTTCGACGCTCTCCGGTGTCGCTTCGAGCAGTTCCTGGGCGTGGCGGATTCGCACACCGATCAACCACTCCATCGGGGTTTGGCCCGTCTCGGCGCGAAATCGCCGGTTCAGCGTGCGCAGGCTCATCGCCGCGTGCTCGGCGAGGTCTCGCAGTGTCAACGGCTGGCTGACGTTGGCCTCGATCCAGGTCAGCAGTTCGTCGAGGTCGGTACCGACGAAGCCTTGATTGCGCAGGATGAACTGTGCCTGCCCGCCACTGCGGTACAGGGGAGCCACCGCCTCACGTGCCGCGTCGGCGGCGACTGCTGCGCCGTAGTCTCGCTGCACGAGGTGCAGACACAGTCCAAACCCGCCGATGCACCTGCCGAGGTCAAGATTTGGCCTTCGTCGACGAACAGCGCGTCCGGTTCGAGATGGACGCGCGGGAACGCCTCGCGGAATGCGGCTGCGGCGCGCCAGTGCGTGGTTGCGCGTCTATCGTCGAGCAGCCCCGCCGCCGCTAACGTGAAGGCGCCCACACAGATTGACGCGATCCGGGTGCCGCGGTCGAATGCTGTCCGCAGCGCATCTACGACAGCCTCGGGCGCAGGCGCGAGGATACTGTGCCGGCCCGGCACCACGATCGTGTCCGCACCTGCCAGTCGGTCTAAGCCGCAGGTGGGAACGATCCGCATCGGACCCGCCGCAATCGCGGGCTCGTCGCCGGCAACGACGACCTCATAGCCGCAGCGACCGTCGGGTAGCCGCACTCGGCCCAGACTGTCCACCGGAGTGGACAGGTCAAACGCCACTGAATCGGGCAGCGCCAACACCGCGACCGTGTGCATTGCTGCATGCTACGTCCGTGGGGTGGCAATCTGTACTCGGTGTGCAAGTATCCGGCCAGCAGCGGTGCCTACCGGGTTTCCACCGCAGCGGGGTCAGCCGCGCACGGCGACCACAGCTGGCGGCGATCGCCGCTGATCCCTGTGTGACCTAGATGTCTGCCTTTGCCCGCGCAGTATTGTTACTGGCAGAGCGTTGGTTTGCGAGGCTGCGCTCAACGACCACAGCAGCGGCAAAATACCGGTGGAATGTGGCTATCACGCCACTAGTGGATGAGCGTAGCCGCCCCAATAATGGCTGACATGCATGCGCAAATCGTGTTATTCGACGCGTTCGATCCACTGGACGCCATCGCCCCGTTCGAAGTGCTCTCGGCAGGCAGCGACGCCGTGGGCGGCGATCTCGTCGTCGAGCTGGTGTCGGCAGAGGGGCCGCGCGAGGTGGTCAGCGGCACCGGCGGCTTGACGCTCACCGCCACCGCGGCACTGGACCCCACCAAGCCCGGATACGTGATCGTTCCCGGGGCCAGCGGCCCGATTTCGGCTGACCCCGACGATGGCATCGAGACGATCCCTGTGCTGTTGGCCAACGCGGTCGACACTGCGCTGATCCCGTTGATGCGCAAAGCGTTTGACCATCCCGACGTCACCGTCGCCACCGTCTGCGGCGGCTCTGTTCTGCTGGCGATGGCCGGGCTCATCGAGGACCGCCACGCCACCACACATGTTCTGGGAATCGACGTCCTGGACGCCGCCGGTGTACGTGCGGTGCGCGCCCGCGTCGTCGACGACGGCGACTTCGTCAGCGGCGGAGGCGTGACGTCGGGACTGGATCTCGGGCTGCACCTGTTGCACCGCTCCTACGGGCCGCGGGTCGCTCACGCCGTTGAGCAACTATTCGAATACGAACGCCGCGGCACGGTGTGGGCGCCGTCCGGGCACGAACCGGTGGAGGTATAGATGAGCGTGGTAGGGGATTGGGACGTCACGATCAAGACGCCGATCGGCTCGTTGGCGGTGAGTTACACGTTCAGCCAGGCCGATAAAGGACTGGCTGGCACCGCGACGCTGAAGGGCGATACGGTTCCGCTGCAAGATATTTCGGTCGACGGCGACCGGGTGACGTGGCACCAGTCGGTCAAGAAGCCGATGCGGCTCAACTTGGACTTCGATGTGGTGGTCAGTGGCGACGAGCTATCCGGTCACTCACGGGCCGGGCGGCTGCCGCGCTCAGCGGTCACCGGCACACGCCGCGGCTGACCGCCCGCCACGCCATCGCAGGAGTCGGCGCGTGCGGTTTGGCGCTGCCGTCACATGAGGGCCGCTGTGATCGTGCGCCCGGACGACAACGCCTATGAGAGCGAATAGTTGGGATCTGCTGTCACAGCGTCATTGTTCGCGGTCGAGTTGGTCGTAGAAGGCACGCACTGCGTATCGGATGTTGCGTGGTCCATCCCACGTGGGCCAGGTGGTTTGAGCGTGCTCGGCGATCCTGGCGGCCGCTTCGGCGTGTGATGCTCCCGCGAGCCGCTGTTGGCGGGCTTGCTCGGACAGATAGACCAAGTAGTCGCGGACCGCGGCGATCTGACCGACGTCGGTGAGCTCGCCGTGGCCGGGCACCACGATGTCGGGCGACGTTGCGATGAGCCGGTCGAGTGTGTCGATCCAGCGTCGCCCGTCGAAGTCAGTGTCGAAGGGGGGGAAGTACGGAAGTATGGGGAACATTCGAGTCTCGAAGAGGTCGCCCCCGAACAGGACCCGATCGTCGATGTGCACGGTTTGGTCGTCGGTGGTGTGGGCAGGTCCGCACTGTCTCAGCACCGCGCGTGTGCCGCCGAGGTCGATCTCCAGACGCCGCTCGTAGGAGACGTCGCAGTCGACGAGCTCGAGGCCATCCAATCTGGCAGCCACGTGGGGGCTGAGCGTTTGGAAGGTGTGCACGTACGTTGCGGCGTGATGGTGCAGTCTGTGGCGCTGCGCATCGCTGTAAACGATGGTGGCCGCCCCTTGGAACGCTTGCGCACCAAACCCGTGACCTGGATCGAACTGGGTGATGGCCAGAAACAATTTGCGATCGCCGGCCAACCGGCGGGCGTGCTCGAGGACGACGGCTCCATTGCTGGGTCCGATCCCCGTGTCGACGACCAGGGCGGCGTGGTCACCCAGCACGATGCCGATGTTGGGAACGAACGGTACGCGGTTATCGCCGATGACAAACACGCCCTCGGAGACTTCGACGGGTTCTCCTGAGACCGCGGGGTCGACGATTCCAGGAAGGTATCCATCGGCCCTCGAGGTCAGATGACCGTCGCAGCCCCGCAATGTGTCCGGGTTGCTCATGAGTGCTCCTTTGCCAGTGCGGTGCTGATCTGATCGTGGTCGAAATCTATTGGAGTGAAAGGGGATATAGATCCACTGCGGCGCCATGGGGTGGCGGGCCGAGTGTGCGAGTAAGTTGGCCGCGCTGCATTCGCTGAGGCCGCGCCCCGCGCGCGCCAAACGGATCGGTGTCCACGCCATACGGGCAGCGGGCTTTGGTCACGCGTTGCATCTTAACATCGATCAAATCAAATCTGTACGGTGTTCAGATAGCGTGCTATCGTGGCGACAGCATTTGAACACTGATCAGATAGGGAGTGGGTAGATGTGCAGCATTGACGTCGAGGCGGCTGGTCCCGACGGGGTGGCCGAGGTGCATGATGCGACGGCCCCGCTCGTGGCGGGCGAGCCCGTCGAGGTCAGTGCGGGGGTGTATGTAGTTCCCGATCGCCGGGTGCCGCTGGTGCCCAATGTGGGGATCGTGGTGGGACAGCGCGCGGCGTTGGTGGTCGATACCGGTATCGGTCCGCGCAACGGTGCCTATGTGCTGGAGCAGGCCAGGGAGCTGGCCAAGGATCGCCCGCTGTTTCTGACCACTACGCACTTTCATCCAGAGCACGGTTTCGGTGCGCAGGCGTTCAAGGGTGCGGCGACCATCGTCTACAACGCCGCTCAACGCGACGAGTTGCACCGCAAGGGACAGGCGTATCTGGGCATGTTCAAGGGCCTCAGTCCGGTGTTCGCCGCCGAACTTGACGATGTCGAGCTGGTGGACCCCGATGTGGTCTACCAGACTTCGTCCGAAATCGATCTGGGTGGAACGCGGGTCACGTTGCGCTCGATCGGGCCCGCGCACAGTGCGGGTGACCAGGTGATTCTCGTCGATGACCGGGTGCTGTTCACCGGGGATCTGGTGGAGCACCGGATGTTTCCGCTGGCGCCCTACTTTCCGCCGTTTGACGTCGACAGCGAGGTCGCCCGCTGGATCGGGCTGCTGGACGAACTGCTGAGCCTCAAGGCAGAAGTCGTGGTACCCGGCCACGGCGAGATCGCGGAGAACACCATCGTGGCCTACCGCGACTATTTCGACTACGTGCGCGCCGAGACGACCCGACTGCACAAGGCCGGCGCGTCCGCCAAGGAGGCGGCCGAAGCGATCGTTCTGGACGCCCGTGACCGCTGGAGCGACTGGGACAACCCCGACTGGATCCCCTTTGTCGCCAACGCGTTCTACCGAAGCATCGAGGCCGCATGACCGCCAATCCCGCCAACGGCCAGACGCGCGATCAGCTGACCCCCATATCCACCGAAGTCCTCATCGTCGGCGGCGGTCCGGTAGGACTGGCGACCGCAATCGCCCTGCAGCAGGCCGGTGTCGACGTCATCGTGTTGGAGAAGCGGTACGCCCGTGAATCGACGACATCGCGCGCGATGGTGGTCCACGCCCGCACTCTGGAGGTCCTCGAAGACCTCGGGATGACCGAGACTCTGGTGGCCAGCGGTCATCGCGCCTCCGCGTTCATGTTCCATGAGGGCGCAAAAACACTGCTGCGCTTACCTTTCGACGGTCTACCGACGAAGTACCCCTACATGCTGTTGGTGCCGCAGTGGCGCACCGAGCAGATTCTCGAGGAACGCCTGACCGCGTTGGGCCCGAAGGTCCGTTACGGGTGGACGTTCCGCGGACTGCGCCAGCACGTGGCCGGTGTCGACGTCCAGGTGGACGACCCCGACGGCGCGCATCGTGTGATTCGAGCCCAGCTCGTGATAGGCGCCGACGGCGGCAGGAGTGCGGTACGCGGTGCAGTCGAGATCCCGTTCGTCGGTGAGGATTACGCAGGCGACTTCCTTCTTGCCGACGTCGACATGACCGCGGACCTCAGTGATGACGCGATCCACAACTTCCTGGCGCCCGAGGGCATGATGGTGATCGAACGACTGCCCGACGGCAAATGGCGCATCGTGACCACCGACGTGCCCACCGCGGCCGCACCCACCCGCGAGGCGCTTCAGGCGCTGGTCCATGCCCGAGCCACCACGACGGCACGGATCGGGTCGATAGCCTGGATGTCGCGCTACGGGGTGGCCCATCGCATCGCCGCGGCGTATCGACGGGACCGCGTCTTACTGGCCGGCGATGCAGCCCACCAACACAGCCCGGCCGGCGGGCAGGGCATGAACACCGGTATCCAGGACGCGGTCGTACTCGCGGAACTCGCACATGCCGCTCTGCGCCTAGACGATCTGACCCTGCTCGACGAGTACGAGCGCCGACGCCGCAAAGTCGCCAAGGGCGTGATCCGGTTGACCGATCGGTTCACCCGCCTGGTGACGGTGCGCACCACCGTGAACCGCCGACTACGCAACATCGCTTTGAGGGTGGTGGGTCGGCTACCCGGTGTCCGACGCGCGATCGCCATGCGCATATCCGAACTGACCAACAGGGACACCCCGGCGACGCTTCCCGCCGAAGCCTATTGGTGATCGACCGCCACTCACGGAGAAGCGTTATGGCACCGGCTTGGGTGTCGTAGGACAGCTAAGGACCTCTCGCCTAAAGGTGCGACGTGGACCTATTCTCGAAAGGCCCAGAGATGCAAGGGTTCTCGGCACGCACCCTCGTCAGACGGCGATGGACGTTCATCGTGGCCGTGCTCGTGGTGGCTCTCGTCGGCTTCACCGTTTATCGGTTGCATGGCATATTCGGCTCGAACAACGCGGTGTCACGTCCCAGTGCGGACTCCCTGGAGAACACGGGCTATAACCCCAAGCGCGTCCTGTTCGAAGTCTTCGGGTCCCCGGGCTCGGTCGCCACCATCAACTTCCTGGACGAACACGCCCAACCCCAGCGCGTCACGGATGCGCCCCTGCCGTGGTCACAACTGTTGACCACGGATGACCCAGTCCTCTTCGCTGACCTCCGTGCGCAGGGGGATGGCGTTTCCATCGGTTGCCGCATCACCGTCAATGGTGTGGTCAAGGACGAAAGGTCCATCAACAACGTGAACGGTTACATCGCTTGCCTGGACAAGTCAGCATGAACGACCACCGCGTGGATGATCGAGTCGAATCGACGGCCGAGGGTTCTAGGCTGGCGCGAATCATCCGGCGGCTCGCCGTGCCGATCCTGCTGGCCTGGGTCGCCGTCGCCGTTCTCACGAATGTTCTTGCGCCACAGTTGGAAGTGGTCGGAGCGGCACATTCGGTGGCGCAGAGCTCGCCGGACTCGCCGGCG
The DNA here is from genome assembly GCF_000328565.1 of Mycobacterium sp. JS623. Classification (NCBI taxonomy): domain Bacteria; kingdom Bacillati; phylum Actinomycetota; class Actinomycetes; order Mycobacteriales; family Mycobacteriaceae; genus Mycobacterium; species Mycobacterium sp. JS623. The sequence goes on from NC_019966.1 coordinate 1,823,164, forward strand.
TTGCAGGCGTTCAACCACATCGGCAAGGTCTTCGGCGAGTTCGACTCCGACAGCGCGGCCATGATCGTGCTCGAAGGCGACCAGCCTCTTGGCGCGGATGCCCATCACTTCTACGACACCCTGGTGAAGCGCATGTCCCAGGACACCAAACACGTCGAGCACATTCAAGACTTCTGGGGTGACCCGCTCACGGCGGGCGGTTCGCAGAGCAAGGACGGCAAGGCCGCTTACGTCCAGGTGTACTTGGCCGGCAACCAGGGCCAGGCACTGTCCAACGAATCCGTCGACGCCGTCCGCGAGATCGTGGCGAGCACGCCGGCACCGCCTGGGGTCAAGGCCTACGTCACCGGTGCGGCGCCACTGGTCACCGACAACTTCGAGGTGGGCAGCAAGAGCACCGAGAAGGTCACCACTATCACCTTGTTGGTCATCGCGTTGATGTTGCTCGTCGTCTACCGTTCCATCGCCACGACGCTCATCATGCTCGTCACGGTCCTCGTCGAATTGGTCGCCGCCCGAGGTGTCGTCGCCGTGCTCGCGAATTGGGGAATCATTGGGCTGTCGACCTATTCGACGAATCTACTGACGCTGTTGGCGATTGCCGCGGGCACGGACTATGCCATCTTCGTGGTTGGCCGCTATCAGGAAGCACGCAACCGCGGAGAGGAGCGAGCAGCGGCGTATCACGACATGTTCCGCGGAACCGTGCACGTGATCGTCGGCTCTGGACTGACCATCGCCGGGGCGGTGGCGTGCCTGTACTTCACCAGGCTGCCGTACTTCCAGAGCTTGGGCGTGCCCGCCGCCATCGGAGTACTTGTGACCTTGGCGGCCGCGCTGACCCTGGGGCCGGCCGTGCTGGTCATCGGCAGCCGTTTCGGACTGTTGGAGCCGAAACGCAAAGTGCGCGCAAGCAGATGGCGCCGCATTGGTACCGCCATCGTGCGTTGGCCCGGTCCGGTCCTGGTCGTATCGTGCGCGATCGCTCTGGTCGGTCTGCTCGCCCTACCCGGGTATAAGACCAGCTACGACGCCCGTCCCTATCTGCCTGCGTCGGCGCCGGCCAACGTCGGCTACGCTGCGGCCGAACGCCATTTCTCCCAAGCCCGGCTCAACCCCGAGTTGCTGATGGTCGAGACCGATCATGACATGCGAAACCCCGCCGACATGCTCATCCTCGAACGCGTTGCCAAGGCCGTTCTGCACACTCCCGGCGTATCCCTGGTGCAGTCGATCACCCGGCCGCTGGGGACGCCAATCACCCACAGCTCCATTCCATTTCAGATCAGCGCATCAAGCGCCAGCCAAATCATGAACCTCGGCTACCAACAGGACCGGGCGACCGATCTGCTCAAGCAGGCCAACGACATCTCCAACACCATCGACATCCTTAAACGACAAGTGGCGTTACAGCAGGCCAGCGCTGCCGCCACCCACGAGCAGACCCAGGCGTTCCACCAGACCGTGGCAACGGTCAACGAACTGCGCGACAAGATCGCCAACTTCGACGACTTCTTCCGGCCGCTGCGCAATTACTTCTACTGGGAGCCGCATTGTTTCGACATCCCCTCCTGTGCGGCCTTGAGATCGGTCTTCGACGCGCTCGACGGCATCGACGCGCTCACCGATCAATTCGGGCAGATCACGACAAGCCTCGACAAGCTCGACGCCCTCCAACCGCAACTGGTGGCCCTGTTGCCTCCGCAGATCGCCATTCAAGAACGAAACCGCGACCTCACCCTGTCCAACTACGCCACGACGGCCGGAACCGACGCCCAGAACCAGGAGGCACTGCGCAACGCGACCGCACTTGGCCAAGCCTTCGACACCGCCAAGAACGACGACACCTTCTACCTCCCACCGGAAGCCTTCGACAACGCCGACTTCAAGCGCGGACTCAAACTGTTCCTCTCGCCCGACGGCAAAGCCGCCCGCATGATCATCACCCACGAGGGCAATCCCGCTACCCCTGAGGGCATCTCGCACGTCGACGCCATCAAGAACTCCGCATTCGACGCCATCAAGGCCACTCCACTGGCGGATGCCAAGGTCTACCTCGCGGGAACGGCGGCAACGTACAAGGACATTCGGGACGGCGCCAAATACGATCTGATCATCGCCGCGCTGGCCGCAATGAGCCTCATCCTGCTCATCATGATCTTCATCACCCGAAGTTTGGTTGCCGCCCTGGTCATAGTCGGCACGGTAGCGCTGTCATTGGGGGCATCGTTCGGCCTGTCGGTGCTGGTGTGGCAGTACGTCCTCGGCATCCCGTTGTACTGGATCGTGCTGGCGCTGGCGGTCATCCTGCTCCTGGCCGTCGGCGCCGACTACAACCTGCTATTGATATCCCGGTTCAAGGAAGAGATCGGGGCGGGACTCAAGACCGGCGTGATCCGCGCCATGGCCGGCACCGGCGGGGTCGTGACCGCAGCAGGTCTGGTGTTCGCCGCCACCATGTCCTCGTTCGTGTTCAGCGATCTGCGTGTCCTCGGCCAGATCGGCACCACCATCGGCCTCGGTCTGCTCTTCGACACCTTGATCGTGCGGTCGTTCATGACGCCGTCCGTCGCAGCGCTGCTCGGCCGCTGGTTCTGGTGGCCACAGAACGTGCGACCGCGGCCCGCCAGCCGAATGTTGCGCCCCTACGGATCCCGTACCGCAGTCCGAGGACTGCTTGAACCAGAACCGCAGGACGCCATCTGATGTGCCACCACGGCCGCCGCTCCAACCCGCGATGAGCTGCCGGCGCTGGTCCACGCCTGGGCGACCGCTACCGCACGGATCGGCTCGATTGCCTGGATGCCGCGCTAACAGGAAAACTGTTGCGCCGCAAGATCGACGAGCTTGACGAGCATCGTGGCGCACTTTACCGAGGCCACCGAGATGGCGAGGCACTCATCGAGGTCAGCGGCGAATGTCGTACGCTCGCGAAGCAAGGCGCCAGCGATATCCGGTTGCCCTCCTCGGTCCGCGTGCTGGTCAAACCTGTTGGGGTGCCACGCTCTCTCTAGAGCGTCCCTGCGAGGAGCTCTTGTTTCGGCGTAGTTTGGCGGCGCGCTCCCCATGCGGTGACGTTGCCGCTGTCGGGTCGGGCGCGGGTGTTGTCACGTCGTTGAGGCCCGCCAGCAGCGCGCGCACAAGACGTTCGGCTTCCAGGTCGGTGGTTCGGCGGTTGCGGTGGCGGATCATTTCGTCGGCACAGAGCACCGCCAGCCCGTGCACCGCCGGCCACACCATGAATTCGGCCCCCACCCGGGCGCTGCGAGTCAACACTGCGGTATCGACAAGACGGTCCAGTTCTGTGGCCAGGATGTCGTAGGGATGGGGGCTGATCATCGCCTGGAGGTCGATATCGCGCGCAGCGGCGAACGCGAGGGCGGCAAGACCACGATTGTCTATCGTCCACCGGACATAGGTACGGGCGTAGGCGATCAGTGGCTGCAGGGGATCGGTGGTATCCGCCCGGGCCACCGCACGACTGAGTCGCTGTCCCACATCCGCCTGAATACGCTCGGCCAGCTTGATGACGATTTCCTCGCGGCAGGCGAAGTGGTGATAGGCAGCACTTGGTGCCACACCCAGCTGCGCCGAGACTTCCCGCAGTGACCAGCCGTCGGCCCCGCGCTCACGGGCCAGTGCTTCAGCCGCGTCCAGCAGCGCTTCGCGCAGCTGGCCATGGTGGTAGCGCTCCTTGGTCACTGCAGCATCTTAACATCGATCAAATACAATCTGTACAGTGATCAGATCGTGGTGCTAGTTAACGCGGTAGCGCCGTTGCAACATTGACCCGATGACGCGTGGATAGCTGTGCAGCGTTGCGTCGGCGAATGCGTTGGTCGAGCCGAGCAACGTGCTCATTGGTCGCGTCGACGCCGGAGGGAAAGGTAGTGCGCGTGTTTTCTGACTCGACACCCGACGTGGCGGTCCCGTCGTCGGCTTCACGGTGGACCGCGCGCGAGGCGGAGTTCTTGGCGGTGACACTGCGGTTGTTGCAGCAGAATGGATACGACAGGTTGACCGTGGAAGCGGTGGCAAACGACGCCAAGTGCAGCAAGGCCACCGTTTATCGGCGATGGCCGTCGAAGGCCGAGTTGGTGCTGGCAGCGTTCATCGAGGGGACTCGGGTCGAACTGGTGCCGCCGTGCACCGGCTCACTACGCGGCGACCTGCTGCATATTGGCGCGTCCGTTTGTGAGCACGCACGCCGGCACGCCCGCACGATGAGCGCGGTCATGCCTGAGGTGTCGCGCAGCCCGGCGCTGAATGCGGCCGTGCAGGACGAGTTCGTCCACCAGCGCAAGCGGCTCATCGTTGAGGTACTCTTCGATGCCGCTCGGCGGGGAGAAATCGACGCCGCGGCGATACACGACGAAGTCTGGGACGTACTGCCGGGATATCTGGTGTTTCGATCCATGATTTCCGGGCGTCCGCCCACGGAAGAGACGGTCCGCGCGCTGGTGGACGAGGTGCTGATTCCCGGCCTGACCCGTACCCGCGACGAGTGCCCTTAAAGGCGGCGTCGACCGGCCCGCGGCGAGCCGCCCACACACTTCACTCGGAGGTTCTTTGTCATGTCAGACGCCACGCCGTCACCCAACGCCCGGGGTCAGTACACCTAGGCTTGCGAGGCCGCTGCTTAATTCGTGCTCCGCGGTGTTCAATTCGTCATTTTCGGCGCGGGCATCTTTGCCCTGCTGTCCTTGGATGAGAATCAATTAGTCTGTGCGCCAACATGTTCGGATCCCACGCATCGATGCCGTCGATCAACTCTGGTTTTGGCCTCAGCGCGGCTCGCGCCGCGTCCGGCAACGTGGCTGCCGTAGGAGTTACCTCTTGCTGAACAGGTCTCCACTCCCACCGGCTGAGGGTGGCGTTAGTCGGATCGCTTCGCGAACGGCCGCGGGAACGAGCCCGCGGCCGAAAGGTACTCGAGGGCGCGAGCTTACGACAGAGGTGCGAAGAGGTACCCAAGGACATGGACAAACGTCGATTGCTCGGGCCTCGTGGTCCGCTTACGATGGTTCGCGCGACTGGAAATCGCCGTCGACTGGCGGTAGATCCAGCCGTACGTTCCGAACTGGGACGGCAAGGGAAAGTATGACCAGCGCCAGCCACACCCGTGCACGTGGCCTGGTGACGCGTAGGGCAAATCCAGCATCCCTGGGTTCCCGGGTCGCTCTCCTTTCTCGCGAGTTCATCCGGGACCAGAAAGAACCGGAAGGTGAATTCGCATGCCTGATCTCGAAGGCAACAAGGCGATCGTGATCGACTACTACCAGACCGCGTTCGGCGGAAATCCGGAAAAGGCAATCGCAGATCACTTCGGTGATCGCTACGTTCAGCACAATCCCGACGCCGCAGACGGGCCCGAGGCCTTCACAGGCTTCGTGAATTGGCCGCGCGGGCAATATCCCAATCTGCAGCTGGACATCAAGCGGGTCATCGCCGAAGGCGACATGGTCGTGACCCATTCTCACCTGATCCTCGAGCCCGGCACGCCCGGTCAGGCATTGGCCGACTTTTTCCGCCTCGAGAGCGGAAAGGTGGTCGAGCACTGGGATGTCATTCAGCAGGTCCCGGAAGAGTCGGCCAACAACAACGGCATGTTCTGATTCTGTTCTGGCAACGGCTCACCGGAATACCCCGAGAACTCGCTCTGCACCGTGGTCTTCCGGTGAGCGGCCCACCTTTCAAGTCGCCGTCGAGATGAACCCGTTGGCCAGTGCCATGACTGGGTCCGACATCGGCACAGGGTGCGCCTGTGTAGCTCGGCAGGCACGTGCCGCGATGCGGGACGTTTCCATCTCGGCCACGTCGCCCTGCTGAGTCCAGCGGTCGAGCTCCAAGCATCTGCTGCCGCTGAACTGCGAGACCGTGACGGTGTTGCGGAACCCGTTGGTGTAGAAACGACTTCGACTCCTCGATGTCGGCTGCCTTCAAGTGGCCGTGATTCAGTCCCCGAACAGCATGGCATCGCTTCTCGTACTGCGCGGTGGCTGGCGTCGACTGTGGCTGGGGCGCGATCGCTCACCTGCTGCGTCAGAGCGGCCCTTCCCGCTGGCGGTCGCCCGGTCTGCCATTCGGATGGGCGGCCGCATCGCCGTCAGCTTGGGATTGGTTCTCGCTTTCGCTACAGGTGTCGACACTGGATCGGCATCGGCCGAGCCCGCCGCGCCCGGAGACGATGCGTTGTCGGTCCTGCCGGCCACTAGGCCGATTCCCTCCACCCGGCCTCCGCCCGAACCACGGACGGATGGACGCTGACGGCATCGGCCAACAGCGAAACGATGACCTTCTTCGCGCCGCCCGATCCGAACCTGCCCACACGCGACTTCATTGTCGCGGGCCTCTTCAACGCAACCCTGCGTGGCCCCGGCAACGCAACAGCGCCGAAGCCTTCCGGCACCATCGCGGTTGGATATGAAGCGCAGTGCCTTGCTGCAGGTTTGATCGCGGCGGTAAATCCGGGGTATGTCAAGACCGAGGTTCTTGAACGGAACTTCAATGGAGCCGACTTATCGACTGCGATTGACGACTTCAACGTCCACGTGGACTGCATGGGGCCAGCGCTAGTCCGCTCATACGCCGTCTTGACCCGCACGACGAATGCCACGAACACAGTCGTCGCCTACTACGGCGTTCCGACGCATGTGTAGCTCTCGGTTCGGCATCTTGAACGCTTCGCGCGCGATCACCTGCCACAACGTCGGCGTGTCCTCAGTCGTGGACACGCTCAGGGTCGAACCGATCGTCGCGGAGTCGGTGACGATCCGGACCAGACAATCCGCCAAGTCGATTCGAGCGGTGAACCCACTGATCGGATCGATCTCACCCGCACTGTAATTGGTGGGTTCTGGCAGGTCGAACAACCCGTAGGCGCGCACGATCGTCCAGTCCAGCCCGCTGTCGCGCACGATCATCTCCATGCGCCGGATGTCGTCGGAGACCGTCTTGCCAATGGTTCGGGTAATGATCGGCCCGAGTAGCCGCATCGACAACGGCACGCCGCGCCGGCGGCCGGCCGAGGGGTATGCGCCCGAGGAACTCACCACCTCGACTCGGCGCACACCCGCCGTGCGCATCGCGCGGATCACGTTGGCCATGCCGACCGAGTAGGTATCCACCCGGCTTCGGGTAAACGGCACCCCCAATGCGGAGAGCACAGCATCGGCTTCGACAACGATGTCAGCAAGAGCGCCCGGCTCCCGCACATCGGCACCGACGACGCTCAGCCGAGGATCTGCCAACGGAAAATCGACGGGGCGCCGCGTCACCGCCACCGCGCGATGACCGGCGGCCAGCACCCGTCGGGTCGCCAGCCGGCCCGTCGGGCCGTTCGCTCCGAAGATCACAATCTTCATGTGCGCCTCCTGAGGGTCTGCCACATCGCCTAACCGCAACGCACAGTCACGTCGCGATCGGCTGGATTAGCTTCTCGACACACCTCAGCAGCCGTTCGGCGACGAGATCGGGGCGGCTCCAGTTCGGGCAATGTCCGGTGGGCAGCGTCAGCACTTCCGGGCCGCAGTCTAAAAAGACCGCGGTGAGGATCTCGGGAATCCGATCGTGGCTTCCCCGCACAAGTGTCGACGGCAGATCGCGCCAGGCCGCGGCGGTCAGCGGTTGAAAGCGGCCCGCGGGGTTCATCGGGCGCAGCTGGGCGGCGGCTTCCCGGGCCCGCTCATCTGTGCAGTCGTGAAATAACGCCGAAATCGCCTGATCAGGCTCCAACATGATGGTTCCGGCCAGCCCACCCACTGGGGTCAGCACTTCCGCGAGCCCGGTGTGATCGGATGTCGCGGCCGCCGCATCCTCGATGGACTGGTTCTTGTCGGGTATCGCGGCGGCCAGATACACCAGATGTGTCACCGCCGGGTGCGGGCCGGCGGCGGCTTCGGTGATGACCGCGCCGCCGTATGAGTGCCCACACACCACCACCGGCGGCTGCAACTGGTCCAGCACGCGGCGCACCTCGGCGGCGTCGGCGTAAAAGTCGCCCAGCGGCGTCTGCGCAGGGTCGCTTCCCATGCTCGGCAGATCGGGCACGCGGACGGAAAGTCCTTGTCGTTCAAGCATTGTCGCGACGTCCGACCGCATCCACGGGCCTAGCATGCCCCCGTGGACGAGCACCACCGATGCGGATGCACTCCTGTCCATGATCACCTCGGGTCGCTACCCCCGTGCTGGACAGCGTCGTATGCCGCGCGGACGACGTCGGCCAGGGGTGTGGCGGGGCGTCCCAGCAGCTTGGTGAGGTCCTCACTAGTGGTGTACAGGTCGTCGACGGCCAGGGACGCATCGAGAGCCGCCACGAACCGGGCGGTGGTCTCGTCGAGACCGAAGCCATGCAACGCCGCGGCATAGTCCTGGACCGGGAGGTCGCGGTAGATCACCGGGGTGCTGGTCACCTTGGTGATGGTTTCGGCGAGTTGGGTCAGGGTGAATGCCGGCCCGCCCAGCTCGTAGATCCGATCCCCGCCCTCATCGCCAAGGAGTGCGCTGACGGCCGCGATGGCGTAGTCCTGGCGGGAGGCCGCCGAAATCTCTCCGTCGCGGGCGGCGCCGAGGATCTCGCCGGTGGCCAGGTACTGGCCGAGCTGGTCGGTGTAGTTCTCGACGTACCAGCCGTTGCGCAGCGACGTGAACGGCACGCCTGCCTCACCCAGTACCCGCTCGGTGTCCTGGTGCTCAACGGCCAGCGGATTAGTGGTGTTGTCGTTGTTGAGCATGCCGGTGTAGACGATGCGGGAGATCCCGCACGCTTTCGCGCCCTCGATCACGTTGGTGTGGTGGGCCACCCGCTGGCCTGCCACGCTGCCCGAGACCAGCAGCAACCGGTCCACGCCGGCCAGTGCCGGCTCCAGTGTCTCGGGCTGGCTGTAGTCGGCCTCGCGCACCTGCGGGCCGCGTGCGGCAAGGTCGGTGACCTTGTCGCGGTCGCGTACCAGCGCGATGACGTCAGAGGGGGGCACCTCGCGGGCCAACAGTTCCTCGACGGCGAAGCGCCCGAGGTGGCCTGAGGCCCCAGTAACTCCATAGGTAGTCATACCTATCGCTTCCTTTCCTACCTTGATCTCTCGAATCGGCGAAACCTGTTGTGTCGCTGTCGCACCCGGCGTTGCCGGTCGGCGGCCATCGCTAAACGCACCTGTGCTGGGCTTGGTGAGAACGCTTCGGCGTAATCGGTGGCGAACTGTTCGAACGTGCGCGCGGGCCGGCCGAGCAGGGCCGCCACGTCCCCGGTGAGGTAGTCCGCGTCGCCGTCGGCGAAAAGGGCGAGCGCGCGGGCGTTGTCCTCGGCGACGCTTTCGGGGAGTCCGGCGCTGATCATCGCCTGTCGTTCCTCGTCGATGGTCTGCGGCCGGAAGGTGATGGGCCGGCCGAGCACCGTCGACAGCGTCGCTGCCGCGTCGGCGTAGGACAGTGTCTCGGGCCCGGTCGGCCAGTAGGTCTTTCCCGCGTGCAGGGCGGGTGACGCGGCGATCTCGGCGGCCACAGCGCCGACGTCGCGGGTGTCCACCATGCCGACTCGGCCGTCGCCTGCACACGACGCGAAGGCGCCGGTGGCCGCGATCGCCGGTGCCAACACGAGGAAGTTCTGCATGTAGGCGTTGTTGCGCAAAAGCGTGTAGCCCAGGCCCGAGGCGATCAGCCTGGCCTCGATCGCGGCCTGGCCGCGCCGCCGGGCGATAGGGGAGTCCGCCGACGCTTCGCTGGTGATCTTCACGACGTGTGCGACTCCGGCGCGCACGGCGCTGTCGATGACGTTGCGCTCCTGGGCGGGTATTGCTGGGCTGACGAGTACCACGCTGGACACGCCGTTCATTGCGGCGTCGATAGTCGCGGGCGTCTCGAGATCGCCCCGGACGACGTCCACCCCTACCGCTGCGAGCGCGGCAGCCGTCTCCGGGTGTCGAGCCAGGATGCGAACTTCATCGCCGCGGGCTGCAAGCAGGCGCGACGCTTCCGAACCGACCTTGCCGGCCGTCGTGACGAGGATCATGGCGACTTCTCCTGTTCTGCCGAGCCGCTGGGCGTGCACTCGGCGGTACCGCACGGTCAATCGATCACAACTCCAACGTATCATACAAGATGTATCATAGCCACCCATATTGCTCTATAAAGAACAAAATGTATGATAATGGACATGGTCGACCAAGCTGATGTAGGCAGCCCGTCGCAAGATCCGCGTATCGAGCGCACACGCGCACATGTGCTCGACCACGCCCGCAACCTGCTGGCATCCGGAGGCCCAAGTGCGGTCACCTACAGCGAACTTGCCGCGCGCGCGCGGGTGACCCGCCAGACCCTGTATCGGCACTGGCCGACACGCGAAGCGCTGATCGTCGATCTCGTCCTCGAACAGTCCATGGCCGGAATGCCCGACGGCACAGGCACTCCCGAGCAGATCGTGAGCGAGTTCCTGCGCCGGATGCGCGACGACCTGGGCGACCCTTACTACTCGGCTCCGCTCGTCGCGGTGATGGCCCAGGCTCACCACGAACCGGCCAGCCGCTGCGCCCTCGGGCAGGTCGTGGTCGGCGTCCGCGACGCGCTGAACGCCTTGCTGGAACCCGCCGGCCGGTGTGTCACCCCCGAGGACTACTCCCGGCTGTCCGGTCCGGTGATATTTGGCCGCGTCATCGCGCGAGAAACCATCACCGATGAGTTCATCGACGACTTGGTGACCGAGTGGTCCCAACGCAGCCAAATGCGCACCTGACCAACCGAACTGGACAAAGGAGCAACTCATGGACACGCGGCTGCTACGCAATCGCCCCGCGTATGTGTTGGACCGACAGACCGCGCCCGCCATGTGGCTGGTCGAGACGCTCTGGCTGTTTCACGCCACCGCGGCGCAGACCGGTAATCGCTTCAGCCTCATCGAACAGGTGATGGGCGGCGGCCTCGGACCCCCAACGCATCGGCATCCACTGGCCGTCGAGAATTTCGTTGTCCTCGAAGGAGTTGTCGACTTCCACATCGACGGTGGATCGGTGCGCGCGGATCCCGGAACCTTTCTGCACATTCCGCGGATGAAGCCGCATACCTTCACCGTCGAGACCGCCGAGGCCCGCGTGCTGAACTTCTACGCACCGGCCGGCAACGAGTTGAACGTGATGGGTTTGGCCCGGCCGGCCGAGGAGAGGCGACGCCCGAGCATGGCGGAGGGCCCACTGCCCGCCGGCTTCGAGTACATCGAGATCACCGCGCAGTTATACGGCTCCCATCCGGTCGCGGCGCTGCCATTCGGCGTGAAGCCGAGTCACGACCTGATCGACACTCCCGCCGATGCGTGGGCCGTTGGCGATACGCACGTCGTGCGTGCCGTGCAGGCCCCGGTGTTTGAGGCGTTCGGCGCGCGCTGGCGAGTGCTTGCCGACAGCCGAGACACCGAACGGGACTATGACCTGCTCGATGCCCTCGTCCCCGAGGGGGCCGGTCCGCCGCGGCGAGTGTTAGGGACCGACGAGACTATCTATGTTCTCGATGGAGTCGTCTCGGTTGAGGTCGATGAAACCTCGACCGAGATCGGTGCCGGATCGTTCGCCTACGCGCCCGCCGGGTCGCTGTGCTCTTGGCACGCCCAGGCCGGCGGCGCCCACGTTCTGGTGTTTCACCTCCCCGGCGGGTTCGATCGCGCGCTGGCCAAAGGCCGCGGCGAGGACGCGTTGGTCCAGGCCTGGGACGAAGCGCGTGGAACGCGGTATCTGCGACCACAAGCGTTGCAGACGCCCGCAGTCCCACCAGTACCCGACGACAACGCCGTCATCGTGTGAACCTCGTGCGGCAGGGCGGTGGCCTCCGAATTGCTAAGACGCCCAACGCATCTCCGGTCAGAACCATCCGAAGGGAGCACAGCATGTCCATTCCGTCAGAGGTTGAAGAGTTCCTGATGACCGGCGCCCCCACCGCGGTGCTGGGTTACAACGGCTCGGACGGCCGGCCACTGGTGGCGCCGGTGTGGTTCCTTGTCGAGGACGGCGAGCTGGTGTTCAACACGATGCGCGACAGCGCCAAGGGCCGCGCGTTGGCCCGCGAGCCTCGGGTGGCGGTGTGCGTCGATGACCCGCATCCGCCGTTTTCGTTTGTGCAGCTGCAGGGGGTGGCCACCATGACCGAGGACCACGAACAGCTGCTCGACACCGCAACCCGCATCGCTGCGCGCTACATGGGAGCCGATCGCGCCGACGAGTTCGGCCAGCGCAACTCGGCCCCCGGCGGAGTCGTGGTCCGGGTGCGGCCAACCCGGGTCGTCTCGGCATTCAAATTGCAAGACCGTGAGCGCTGACCTGAGTGCTGACCCGTGCGTTCGAAAACCTCACTACGCAAGAAGAACTCAGCTGGTACTTCCTAGTCTGTGGGCGCATCGCATGGCGTCGTTTGCCCACGCCCGTTCCTTCTTCCGAATCGCTGGGCGAATACGGACGCGTACTGTCGGAATGTCGCCAGAAGCCGATGGCTCGCAGCATCTTCGGCGTGCGCTCCGCAGCGCAGCGGAAGGGCGCGTAGTAGACACGGTGATGTGGGCATCGCGGCGGACAAGGGTTTACCGTTCTGCGCCAGGATATTTCGATCACCGCTAACCTGTTCTTCAACTTCGGGCCGAACACCACGGCGGTGCGCGGTCTGATGCGACCGGACTATAGCTTCCCTGCATGACGGAGCCGTCGTCAAGATCGTCGGCGCGCCACCAAGTTCGCAAACACTTCGCGGCTCATACTCGTGGGGACGGTGTGTATCCGTCTGAGGCTAAACGCCATCGCCGGCCCCTCTGTTCCGCTGACCGTCGCGTGCAGCGTCACGTCGTAGAGTGACCGCCAGGCTCATCCGACTCGTCGGATCGATTGGCGCTCAGTAGATTTGATGACCATTTCACGTGGGCATTGGGGGGCGGTGCTTGCCATGAACCTGACCTCCCAAGTCTTCCCATGAACGTCTGTGAATTCGACTGTCGCGGTGATGTCGCCTGTCTCCGGTTGGAGTAGTCCATCCACCGGCCTGCCGATCACCCAGGCCCGCGGCCAGGTACGCCGGGCGGCGGAGAACTTCCGCTTCTTCGCCGACCTCGTGGTGGCGCGCGCCGACGACGCCTACAAGGTCCCCGGGGTGCAGCTCAACTATGTCAACCGCAAACCCGTCGGCGTGGCGGGCCTGATCACCCCGTGGAACACGCCATTCATGCTGGAGTCGTGGAAACTGGCGCCCGCGTTGGCGGCCGGGTGCACAGTGGTCCTCAAGCCCGCCGAATTCACCCCGCTCAGCGCCTCGCTGTGACCCCAGATTTTCGCCGACGCCGGCCTTCCCGACGGGGTGTTCAACCTCGTCAACGGGATCGGTGAGATCGCCGGGGACGCCCTGGTGCGTCACCGCGACGTCGACCTCATCTCCTTCACCGGGGAGACGACGACCGGCAAGCTCATCTTCGCCAACGCCGCCGACCGGCTCAAGGGTCTGTCGATGGAACTCGGCGGCAAGTCGCCCGCGCTGGTCTTCGCCGACGCGGACTTCGAAGCCGCCCTGGACTCAACGCTTTTCGGTGTCTTCTCGCTCAACGGCGAACGCTGCACGGCGTCCTCGCGAATCCTCGTGCAACGGCCGATCTACGACGAATTCGTCCGGCGCTTCGCCGAGCGAGCCGAGGCGATCAAGGTCGGCGACCGCGATGACCCCACCACCGAAGTCGGCGCGCTGGTGCACCCCGAGCACCCCCAAAGGGTGTGCGACTACGTCGAGATCGGCCGCGGCGAGGCCAGGCTCGTCGCCGGCGGGCACCGCCCGACCGAGCTCACGCACGGAAACTACCTGCGTCCCAGGGTATTTGCCGACGTGCCTCGCACCGCACGCATTTTCCAGGAGGAGATCTTCGGTCCGGTAGTGGCGATCACACCGTTCGACACCGAGGACGAGGCGGTCGATCTCGCCAACGATGTGCAATACGGGCTGGCCGCATACGTGTGGACCAACAACCTGCGCCGCGCCCACAACGTCGCCGACCGCATCGAGGCCGGCATGGTCTGGCTGAACTCCCACAACGTGCGCGACCTTCGCGCCCCCCTTCGGCGGTGTGAAGGCGTCGGGGCTTGGCCATGAGGGCGGCTATCGATCACTGGACTTCTACACCGACCAACAGGCCGTGCACGTCACGCTCGGCGATGTCCACACGACCCGGTTCGGCGTGGACGCCGACCACACCACAGGCACGGCCTATGTCGGCAACCGCGCCGGCTGATCAGCAAGGAGTTGTCATGGCTGAGCTCACTACCGACCCCCCACTGCGCACCCCGCCGCCCGACGTGGTGCGATGCGCCTACGCCGAACTGGTGGTGTCAGATCTGGCCGCTTCCCGAGAGTTCTACGTCGACGTGCTCGGGCTGATCGTCACAGAGGAGAGCGCTACCGAGATCCACCTGCGCTGCCTGGAGGAATTCATCCACCACAATCTGGTGCTGCGCCAGGGTCCGGTGCCCGCGGTCGCCGCGTTCGGCTTCCGGGTGCGCACCGAGTCCGATCTGCAACGCGCAGAAGAGTTTTACCGCGAACTCGGCTGCGACGTGCGACGTGAGAAAGCCTGCTTCCGCACCGGCGTCGGCGACGTGGTGCGGGTTCTGGATCCGCTCGGCTTCCCCTACGAGTTCTTCCATCAAGTAGCCCATGTGCCCCGTCTGACGTGGAACTACGAGCTGCACGGCGCCGGGGCGATCGTCCGACTGGACCATTCCAACCAGATGCATCCCGACGTCGCCGCCGGCGCACAGTATTTGGAGGATCTCGGCTTCAAGCGCACCGAGGACATCCGCGACGATGACGGGGTCATTTACGCGGCATGGTTCGCGCGCAAGGACACCGTGCACGACACCGCACTCACCGGCGGCACCGGCCCACGGATGCACCACATCGCGTTCGCCACCCACGAGAAGCACAACATTCTCTACATATGCGACAAGCTCGGCGCCCTGCGCCGATCCGGGGCCATCGAGCGCGGCCCCGGCCGGCACGGCGTATCGAACGCGTTCTATCTGTATCTGCGCGACCCCGACGGGCACCGCGTGGAGATCTACACCCAGGACTACTACACCGGTGACCCCGACAATCCGCTGGTGAGTTGGGACGTGCACGACAACCAACGCCGCGATTGGTGGGCGAACCCGGTGGTGCCCAGCTGGTATACCGACGCGTCTGCGGTGTTGGACCTCGACGGGACGGCGGTACCCACACGCGAACGCGAGGAAGCGCGCGAAGCCGACATCACCGTCGGCGCCGACGGCTTCTCGCACACCCAAAAGGGCCACAGCAGTGAGGGTTTCAAAATCGGCGCTCAACTGTAGGTTGTACGCATGACTCAGACGGTGCGCGGTGTGATTTCACCGAAGAAGGGCGAACCGGTCGAGGTGGTGGATGTCGTCATCCCCGATCCCGGCCCCGGTGAGGTCGTGGTCGACATCCAGGCGTGCGGTGTCTGCCATACCGACCTGACCTATCGCGACGGCGGCATCAACGACGAGTTCCCGTTCCTGCTCGGCCATGAGGCGGCCGGCATCGTCGAGTCGGTCGGCGAGGGTGTGACACATGTGGAGCCCGGTGATTTCGTGGTCCTGAATTGGCGCGCGGTGTGCGGGCAGTGCCGGGCCTGCAGGCGTGGTGTGCCGCGCAACTGCTTCAACACGTTCAACGCCTCTCAGAAGATGACGCTGACCGACGGGACCGAACTGACACCGGCGCTGGGTATCGGGGCGTTCGCCGACAAGACGCTGGTGCATGAGGGCCAGTGCACCAAGGTCGATCCGGCCGCCGACCCCGCTGTTGCCGGGCTGTTGGGCTGCGGCCCGATGGCCGGTATCGGCGCCGCGATCAACACCGGCGTTGTCACCCGTGACGACACGGTCGCGGTGATCGGTTGCGGCGGTGTGGGTGACGCCGCGATCGCGGGGGCCGCGCTGGTGGGGGCAAAGCGGATCATCGCCGTGTACACCGACAACAAGAAGCTGGACTGGGCACGCGGTTTCGGCGCCACGCACACCATCAACGCGCGAGAGCTCGACCCGGTGAAGACCATTCAGGACCTGACCGACGGCAACGGCGCCGACGTGGTGATCGACGCCGTCGGCCGCCCTGAAACGTGGAAGCAGGCGTTCTACGCCCGTGATCTGGCGGGCACCGTGGTGCTGGTGGGTGTGCCCACACCGGATATGAAGCCTCGAGATGCCGCTGATCGACTTCTTCTCCCGGGGTGGTTCGTTGAAGTCGTCGTGGTACGGCGACTGCCTGCCTGAGCGCGACTTCCCTACGCTGATCAGCCTGTATCTGCAGGGCCGGTTCCCGTTGGAGAAGTTCGTGTCCGAGCGGATCGGGCTCGAGGACATCGAGGACGCCTTCCACAAGATGCCCGCAGGCGAGGTGCTGCGCTCGGTGGTGGTGCTCAAGTGACCGGCGGGCCGATTCAACGCGTCATCGAAAGCGGGCCGGGCGATTACGACCTCTAGTGGCGCCGAACGACGCGGCGCTATCGAGCAACGACTTCAGCCCTACTTCGAGCGAGTGCGGCGGGCTTCGCCGTGGGTCACAGGCACGATCCCGGATCCTCGCTGTCGCCGATGATGTCGAAGAGCATGCGGCGCAAGACTTGTACCTGGTTCTGGCTGAAGGTGCTCAAGACGGCGGCCTCCACACTGGAGCAGGCGCTGGCGACCTTCTCCCGCAACGCGTTTCCCGCCTGGGTGATCTCCGGAATACGGGTGCGACGGTCGCGCGGATCGCTGCGGCGCACGACAAGGCCCATGCGCTCGAGTCGGTCCAACTGACTCATCAGGGTCGTCTTGTCCAAACCGAGCGCCTTCCCCAGTTCGCCTTGGGTGAGGTTCGGGGTCATGGCGAGGGCGCTGAGCACAATGTAATCGCGCAGCTGAAGTCCGTGCTGCTCTGCTACTTCGCCGGTTGCGCTATGCATCCGCTGAGCCGCTCGATGCAGAAGCCAGGTGATTTCCGAGTCGACCGACGGGCTGACGCTTATCGGCTTGGGCTCTGCCCTACCCGGCGGAGCCTGGGTCGCTGATGTTCGACTCTGCATGGGAGAACCCTATGTTTCTTGCTCATTGTTGACCGACGGACCGTAGGTTCCCTCTCCTGTCATCCTTACATTGATACACATCACCTGATGTCTAGGGACCGACACCTGGGGTAGGCCGGACGTCGGCGGGTGAGCCGTGAGGGCACGGTCAGCGTTGTCGAAACGCGCCCGACCCTTCACAGCGGCCGCCCGCTCATCTACGGGGTCACGACAGCTTTAGGCCGGACAGGTAGCTGCGGAATCCCGGCGTAGGCGTCGCAGTCGTGGGACGGGACGATCTGCATGAGGTCGTTCAGAGCGATCACCTTGAGCAGGCCCTCTCGCACCGTCTCGGGATCTGTGTCGGCGACTTTACGCATCAGCCATGGCCGTTCAACACGCCGCGTGATGCCGTCGAGCTGCCAGGTCAAATCGCCGATGAAGGCGTAGCGCTTACCGGAGGGCACCGTGACGAAGACGACCACGGAGCCGGTCGTGTGCCCCCCCGCAAGGGCGATCACCACTGACCCGTCGCCGTAGACGTCGAAGCTCGACGGGAAACCGAGATAGGGCGGACCGTTGAACTCGTACTTGTGGATGTCGTGGCCCGCAGACACGGTGCGGAAGACCTTCGCGCCCTGATGTTGGTCCGCGTACTGCAGTTCGCCCGGGTTGATCCAGATGGGCGCTTGCAGCTCGTCCAGGCCGCCGACGTGGTCCCAGTGCGTGTGGGTCACCAGCACGCCCAGTAGCCGATCACGGTCATAGCCGCTGGCGTCGAACTGCGCACTCACCGTCGCGGTCGCGTGGTGCGGAGCCCGCTGGACCCGCGGGATAAGCGCAAGGTGCGCATCGACATCCGAGCCAAAGCCTGCGTCGATCAGGAGGTCGCCCCTGGGGTGCTGCACCAGGATCGCCGTCGCGGCGAACTGGCGCTTGTCGCGGAACTTTCCGCCCGCGACGGCGAAGGCCGCCCGGGTTTCGTAGGTACCGGTGGGAAGTTGGTAAATGCTCATCTCCTGAGGCGGGTTGGCCTCAGGAAGGGGCTTGGTCCAGTAGGAAGGCGCAGGAAGCGGTGACATGCACAAAATCGTATGGCACCGGATCATCTGAGTCAAGACGATCTGATGTCGGACTATCGGTGGCCGACGCTACGCGCGTGTTTTGCGCTAACCGACGCGAGTCGGCATCACTACCGTATGTGGTTTGGCAGCAGGGACAATCGCCCGCAGCCGCCCGTCGCGGTGCGATCGGGCCGGCGCGCGCACAACCCGGTACCGAGTCTGCGGCCTTCATCGCGGGGGTGAGGCAACGAGCGCCCAATCCTGTCGAGTACGCGCCATGGTTCGCGCAGCGTTTCCAGAGTCAGATTCACCGAAGCGCTGGACGCTGAGCTTCTCCGCACCGCGGCGGTGACGTTCCGCTGCACCGGTGGGGCCAGCCGCCGAATGAGCAGGGGAAACTGGGAGTCGACGGCAAGCCGGGGTAGCAGCGCGATTGATCCGCCGCTGCGGGTCGCCGCCGAAGCTGCGGCCCGAGCCGCGCGGTTGGCCGCCGAAGCTGCGGCCAAGACCGCTTGGGCCGCAGCCGAAGCGACCGCACGCGCCGCGGTAGCGACTGCGAAGGCGGCCGCAGCAACTGCCGCCGCCATCGCGTCGGCGATTGCCGGTTAGGCCTACCGTCCTGGAGCCGATCGCAGCAGGGCGATTCGGGGGCGACTCCACTGCCCTGCCGCGCTAGGTCATCTGAGTGGACACCGATGGTCTAGCCGGAGCGACTCCAGTCACGTTTATGACCGGCAGCTGCGTCGGGTGACAGGACTGCAATTTGCGCACATCAAGCCACCGCCAGCCTGCAACACGCCCGCACAACTCCCGCCACCCCAGTGGGCTGCAGACGACGGCGGCCGTGCCTGCGCCGGGTATGTCGGCATCACCGCCTTGAGTCCATCATCTTTTGTCGCAGCCACATCACTCCGTGAAAGTGCCATCTCTTGGGCACTTTCGTCGGACGACGTTGCAGCAAGACAGCGGTCATGTTGTCTCGACTACTTTGGGCGTCGACACGGGGTCAGTTTTCAGACGACGCGGACAAAGAGCCCGGAGGCCGCGGGGTGTACGGCACCGAAGAGCCAAATGAGTTCATCGTCATCGTCAAGGGAGCCTTGGTGCGGTACACCAACCGGTACGGCAGCAGCCTCGATTTTCCAGCTGCACTGGGTCGAGCCACGGGTCGACGCCCTCTCAGGTGTCGACTTGGCCTCGATCTGCGATCCCGAGGCGTCTTCTTCGACGACAATCGTCGAGTCCTCGATTGGTACTTCGACTGTATCTACGAGGAAGCGGATTTCTATGCGATCACCAAACCAACCACCGAGACGTTTACCGCTAACTCCATCGAGCGCGACGTCTCGAATCGGGAGTTCGACGACTATGAGGTCACCGAATACAAGAGTAGATGCGAACGGTGAATCGCCTCAGTGATTCGTACGATCCCGGGGATCACTACTCGTTCCACCGGATCCTACCGAGTTACATCTGACGCAGAGTCGTCGTGCATTCGAAACTGAACGACTGCAATGCATCTCGGACTTTCTGCCCACTGACTGGTACCCGAATCAAGGGCAAGCCCGACGGCGACAACTTCACCACCTGGTGCGATTAGCCCGGGGCGAGGGGTAGTTCGCATCCAGGACATAGTCCCCAACCCAATGAGGTCATAACGGCGATACTGGCGAGCCCAAACACAATGAGGCATGCGCGCTGCCTGGAACGAGTCGACTAGCCTTGAAGCTCACCACTTGTGAGGTGCAACAGGATTCATGTCCGTCCGCCAAGTGGTCGATTAGCATATTCCGTCCATGCTCCGCCGGCTACCCAGCCCTCTGCGGCCCAGATATGTGACGGTAAATGACGTTGTGCGCCTGACGATTTGGGTTCGACGACAGCTGATCACGAGGGTCGGTGGCGGCTGCGGCGCCGGTTGGGCGCCGCCTCGGGGTAAACAGATCCGCGTGTCGGGCATCTGCCGACGGTGTCGCGGAAAGGTTCAGCCGTCCCACAGAGTCTTTCCGGGCGGATCTCGCGTCCCGACTGAAATATCCTCTGCGAGTTCGGCCACAGTGACGAAATCGGTTGCCAGCGTGGTCTGCTGCCGGACTCGCCGACCCCAGCCTGGCCTTTCCTACAATTGCGACGTCCAGTGCCTGCTTTGGGGACAACGCCGGCGGTGTGTCGTTCACATGCGCGCTCGCGCCGCTCACCGCGCACCTTCACGTGGTGAAAGCCCGTGTCGCTCCGTTCTTGGACGTGTGAAGCCATGAACCCACGTGCCACTCATTGCCAACGGTTGGCCCCCGTATGAATGGGCACGTTCAATCAGCAGGTGCCCGCTTGGGTCTAAATCGACCGTCACTGTTCGTCCTGTGCGGTCGATCCGCTAACGCTTCGTATACGACACGCTAACGGCATGACCGACACACTGACAGTCAGTCCTGCCGTCGACGAGGTTTCAGCGATCGTCGCCCGCGCGCGCGACGCGCAGAGGGCGATCGAAAGCTACACCCAAGAGCAAGTGGACGAGTTGTGCACCGCCGTCGCCTGGGCAGTGGCCCGCCCTGCACGCACCACGTCATTGGCCCAACTGGCGGTCGACGAGGGCGGCTTCGGCAACTACGACGACAAAGTCACCAAGATAAACAAGCGAGTTCTGGGTGTGCTGGCCGACATGCGAACGGTCAAGACCGTGGGCATCGTGGAGGAAGATCACGACCGCGGGCTGGTCAAGATCGCCAAACCTGTAGGCGTGATCGCCGCGTTGATCCCCACCACCGGTCCGGACGCGACACCTCCGCTAAAGGCATTGATGGCGCTGAAGGGCCGCAACGCCATCGTCGTTGCACCGCATCCGCGCACTGTGAAGACAACCATCAATGTTGTTGAAACGATGCGAAAAGCGTGCGAACAGGTGGGCGCTCCGGCTGACCTAATCCAGGTTCTCGACAAGCCGTCGATTACCAAGACACAGGAGCTAATGCGCCAGGCTGACTTGATCGTCGCGACAGGTGGCGCTGGAATGGTGAAGGCCGCGTACAGTTCCGGGACGCCGGCTTACGGTGTCGGAGTGGGCAATTCGGTTCACGTCGTCGATGAAACTGCGGACCTCGACGATGCAGCCGCGGCGATTGCGGCGGCGAAGACATTCGACTATGCGACCAGCTGCCTGGCCGATAACGCTATCGTCGTCGAGGAATCTGCCTACGACGCATTGATAGCCAGGCTCGTCGACAAGGGGGGCCATGTTTGCACGGCTACCGAGAAGAGGGCGCTGCAGCATCGGATGTGGCCCGACGGTGGGCATATTCCAACACCTGACGTTATCGCCAAATCTGCCACCCATATCGCCGAGATCAGCGGATTCACGATCGGCGCGGATCGCACGTTTCTCCTCGTTGAGGAGACTGGAACCGGACCCGACTACCCGTTTTCGGGCGAGAAGCTCTCGGTAGTCCTGACGGTCTACAAATACAAGGGCGGCATCAAATCCGCGGTTGATCTCGTCAACGCAATCACCGAGTACCAAGGCCTCGGTCACACCTGCGGTATCCACTCGGCCAACGAAGATCACATCAACGAACTCGCGATGCGGACTAAGACGGCGCGCGTGATGGTCAACCAGAATCTCAACGAAGGCGCCGGCAGCCCACGCAACGGACTGCCGTTCACCTTGAGCCTCAGCTGCGGGACGTGGGGAGGAAATATCACCACGGAGAATGTCAACGCCCGGCACTTCGTGAACTTGACGTGGGTGTCGAGACCAATTCAGCGACCAGCGGTCACCGAAGAAGAGCTCTTCTCCTCGTTCTGGGCGAAGCACGGCCGCTAGCCCACGTAGTTGCGGTCAGCGATGAGAATGCCGGTGAGAGCCAATACACATCGTGTGACCGGCACCGAGCGCACTTTGCGCCGCCCACCATTCAGCTGGCGCAATGAGACGGCTTGCAGTGCAACCAATTTCCCCACCACGTTTCGAAGCGAAAAGGACGATTCATGAGCAAAGCTGCCCATACAAAGCGGTGTCGCCCGCAGACCCTCGGATCTACACCATGGCGAAATCGGTCCCGATCGCAAACCGGCACAACGGCATACACACGAGTATTCACCGGACTGCTAACGGTGGTATGCGCCATCGCGGCAACTTCATTCACCGTTGACGTGGCACCGCCTGCGCGGGCCGATGAGACCAAGTACCTCGCGTTCTACACACCCCCGGATCCACTGCCCCCCGGCAAGCCTGGCGACCTGATCCGTTCTGAGCCGGCGCGGTTGGTGTATGAGCCCTCGGGCCAGCTTGGCAGCTGGGCCGCCACGGGAACGCGGATCATGTACCACAGCACCGACGCGAAGGGAAACCCGGTGGCTGCCACCGGCATGTACCTCGAACCGAACAACCCGTGGCCGGGCAAAGGACCGCGCCCCATGATCGCCTACGCGCCGGGTCCCTATGGCATTGGCGAGCAGTGTGCCCCTTCGCGGCTGATGGATCAGGGCATCCACTTCTCCCAAGGCTTTGACCTCACGTTCAACTACGAGGAAACCTTCCTCGCCACGATGGTCGCCCGCGGATTCGGCATCGTCGTAGCCGACGGCATCGGTATGGGTACACACATACCGGGCGGCCCCCAATTCATGAACCGCATCGCCGCGGGAACAGGGCTTCTCGACGCCGCGCGTGCCGCCATGCAGCTACCGGGCACATCGCTGGATCCCCACGGCCCCGTCGCGTTTTGGGGCTGGTTATCGGGCGGGCAGGCGGCGGGGTCGGCCCTTGAACTGGCGTCGACCTATGCGCCGGAACTGAACATCGTCGGCGCCGCATTGAACACACCTATGGCTAATCTGTCCTTGATGCCGCCGTTCCTCGACGGCAACCTACTCGTTGGAGCCCTCGGCTATGTCCTCAACGGCATCGTGAACTCCTACCCGGAAACACAGGACCTGCTTATGGGCACGCTGACCCCTCGGGGTACGCACTTCGTGCAGTGGTCAAGTGAGATCTGCCTGGTGCAGTCGGTGGCGGATTTCGGCTTCCGGCATCTCTACTTTCCCGACAACACCGGGTATTTCAACGTCGACCCGGCGACACTGTTCGGCACTGACCCGGTCAAGGGTCTGCTGGCCGCGCAGAACCTAGGGACGCTCAAGCCCGTTGCACCGGCGTATATTTCGGCGAACCGCTATGACACATTCAACCCTTACCAAGCGTCACAGAATCTGGCAAGCGACTGGTGCGCCAAAGGTGGCGACGCCCAGTTGTGGACCAACGAGGAACCTCCCTTCTTGAACAAAGCGTCCATCAACACCCTGCTGCCCTACTTCGTCGACGGAGAACGCTCCATGCAGTGGGTCGCCGACAGATTCAATGGGCTACCCACGACGCCGAACTGCGGTGAGGTCTTGGCGCCACAGCCGTCATAGTCGACTGGGTGTCGGTCTGTGTGAAGGCGACAGTCGGTGGAACTGGATCCGGCCCGCTCCGGTCTCGGGGGGAGCGCGATCTGATCGCGCTGCGTCCCTTAGCCCTTTCGAAGCCGCGCTGTTAAGGCATCCAATATTTGCTCGACACTTGGCGATCCGGATATCGCAGCGCCGTGGCGGTAAAGTCGACAGGACAAGCCAACAGTCGCGTCTGTCCTCGCGAAAAGATCAGTACCGTCGACCAGTACGGTCGGCGATCCGAGGAAACCGAGTTCCTGAGCCTCCTCCGCCGTTCGGACCAGCCGCAGCCGTACATCCGTGTCGGAATGACCGACCGCGTCGAGGGCCACAGCCAGGCGCTCCCGTGTGACGGTCACGTTCGGGCAACTCCGCACGTATCGCACCTCGACGTCCACACGTCAATCATGCGGCGGTGATTGCGGTGAAGACAACCAACATCGGCCGGTCATCACGAAGTGCCGCAACGCATACGAGGTGAGCGACAGTTGCCGGCCAGCGGCTGGCCCTTCAGGAATCGGACACCGGAGCCGGGCAGGTAGCCGCCTCGGGGTGTCGTCGCGTGGGAATAAACTCGGGGTGTCCTGGTCTTCTGCGTGCTGCGAGCGCCGTTGCGAGCATATGCAACGCGGTGAACGTATGCGTCTCGCAGCAGGACGCTCCCAGCCCATCAAGTAGAGGCTCGCCGTAGCCGTGGGTGCGATGCCATGGGGCCGCTCGGCCACGTCGGGGTGTGCGCGGATGCGCGACTTCCACGCGTTCTTCCCGTATGTGTTGTAAATCGGGGTGTTCGGATCGGCCTCGATGCCGCACGACTGCGCTGACAAGTCGGGCGGTAGCGTGATTATGGGCACCGTGACGTCCAGGGCGGGGTTGAGGAAGAGCGGGATCGACAGGCGGTCGGCGCCAGGTGAGGGCGCCAGCACGCGATGCCGGGTGGCCCGTAGGTATCCGTTCGTCGCGACCTCCAGCAACTCCCGGATGTTGACGATGAACGTACCGTCGACCGGAGGCACGTCGATGCAGTACTCAGGCGATACCTGGACCTGCAGCCCCGCCGATCCCGGTTCCGCCAGCTGTAACGTGAGCACACCCGAATCCTTGTGCGCGCCAATACCTTGCACGGTGTCAGTGGTACCTGGGTAGCGGATGACCTTAATCAGCGTAGCCGGCGACTCGACCTCCGCGGCGCCCAGCGAGGCCGCCGAGTGACGCAGCAGCCGCAACCCGACGTGCAACAGCGCGGCGCGGCGCTGCACTGCCCGAAGGCTTTCCGCAGTGCTGGCAGGGCCGACGGCCACAGATTGGGGCCCTGCAGCCGCCAATAGCCCTGTGCACCGAAGATCACGTCGCGCTCGGGTTCGTTGTCGATCTGCTCTCTCCGGCCGACCTTGCCATTGGTCAGCTCACCGCCGAGCCTCGAATAGCCCCGGAACTGCGGGCTGTTCAGTTGGTTGATCTCTTTCTTGGTCGCTGCGGGCAGCGCGAAGAACTGCGGGGCCAGTCGCAGCACGTCGACAGCCTGGCCCTCGGGCACACCGTGACTGGTCAGATAGAAAAGCCGTCGCGGGGCGCGGCTTCGCGCAGTGCTGTCCTAAACGATGCCGGATCGGTGTCCGCATCGCCCAGATCGAGAATGGGAAGCGTGGTCACGATGATCGTGGATTGCGTCCGATGACGGCGATTCGGCTCACTGAGCTTATCGTCGCGTGAAGTGATTGTTGAGTCGGTTCATGCGTGCATGTGCGCGGCTTTACCGGCGCGCCCGGGGTATTCGTAAAGTGCGCAAGGACGCGAGGTTAGGACGAAATGCGTGTAGAACGGCGGCCCGTAGCCGTTGTTGGTTCCGTCTGACCACTCATGCGCGCTGCCGCACGAGCGGTCTCCTTCGGGGACCGCCGGGTCTGCTCGCTTTTCGATCTGCTGAATAAGACGTGGCGGTGGGCGCCCGGTCCGGAAGGGCCAGTTTGCAGATTGTGCGCACCGTGCGCAGGTGCTGGCGCAGCAGCGGACCGGTGGTGTAGGGCAAGTCATAGGTTGAGCAGAGTGCTTGGACGCGTTGGGAGATCTCCGCGTAGCGATTACTTGGCAGATCGGGATAGAGGTGATGTTCGATTTGGTAGCAGAGGTTTCCGGTCATGAACGCCAGTAGTGGCCCGGCGTCAAAGTTCGCGGTTCCCAACATTTGCCGCAGATACCATTCTGGCTTGGTTTCGCCCACTAAAGCTTGGGGAGCGAATTTCTGTGCACCGTCCGGGAAGTGCCCGCAGACTATTACCGCATACGCCCACACATTCCGTATCACGTTGGCGGCCATGTTCGCCGTAAGCGTGCGGAGCCGTCGTTGCGGGCTGAGCATCGGAAAGAGGGCATAGTCCTTAACCGTCTGGCGTAGCATCTTGCGGACCATCGCCCGGGTGTGAGTCGATCGCTTTTCGGGGCTCGCCGTGCGGTTCTGCTGTGCATAGAGACCGTGCAGCGCGATACCCCATTCGAAGACGGCTGCCAATAGCACCGCGGCGAACGGCTGAAGCAACGAGGTTGGCTTCCACGGTTGATCCGTGGTCACCCGCAGAACGCCGTACCCGAGGTCGTCGTCCATCCCAACGACATTGGTAAACATGTGGTGGCGGTAATTGTGGGAGTACCGCCAGTGCGACGAGGGACCCACCAGGTCCCATTCCCAAGTGGTGGAGTGGATCTCCGGGTCGTTCATCCAATCCCATTGACCGTGGGAAATGTTGTGTCCGATTTCCATGTTCTCGATGCACTTGGCCATCGCTAATGCTGTCGTGCCGATGACCCATCCGGCGTTGCTCTTGCTCCTGCAGATGGTGAGCCGTGCTGCCACCTCGAGGCATCGCTGAAGAGCGATCGTTCGTGTGATATAGGTCCTGTCCCGCGAGCCGCGTGAATCCTCGATGTCTCGGCGTATCGCGTCTAATTCAACCGCGAGTGCCTCGACGTCCGCGCGGCTCATGTGGGCGTACTCGGCTACTTGGGCGATTGTCACGGCCCTCACGTCTGAGCTGGACGGCGGCACTGTTGCGGGGGAGCGAGACGCTCGTCGGCAGGGCGTCGATTGTCGGTCTTGGCCGACGTCGAACGGTTCGTGGACGGGGCGAGGATGTGCAGGCGCCACCGGCAGACTTTGCGAATGTCGTTGTGCGCCATCGCGGGTAAACCTAGCGCCTCTGCTGGTGCGACAGCCTGGACGAGATCGAGCACTCTGGTGAAGAACTCCTGCTCGCCCAGCCCGAATTGTTCAAAGATGTCGCGGGCTGATCCGCCGCCGAAGCGGTACCAGCGTCGGATGAACTCCACCATGGCCCACTCGTACCGGCCCAGGGATGTCGGCGGGTCGGCCTTCAGCGCCACGTCGCCTTTGACGCAAAGCGGCCGCCCGCGTCCGGGAGTCCCGTCGCGTTGGGGCAACGTTAGCCGGGTGTGTTTGGCTGCTGGGGCACCGCGGCGGCCCGCAGGGCCTGCGGGCGGGGGTGCCTCGCCGGCCCCGCCGGTGGCACGTTGGCCGGTCTCCATCTAGATCGGCCCGGAGTTGAGGGTGGTGGCACGGTACACAGCGGCCAAACTCCGGAGCGCATTCATGCTGTCATTGGCCATTTTGTCAATGAGAACCCACTGTTGTCCCGCCGCCAGCGGCCAGCCATGTTCTGCAGTGTCGCCGCCGTCGACAGGCGGATTCGCAGCCTCAATTCCCTTGTGTGTCAAGTCAGATCCGTTGTTCGGATCTCTGGCGTCCATATATTCAGGCTCCTCATGTGATTGTGTGAAAGGCAGCAGGTCCGGGCGCAACGGCGCATTCCTTTCAACTGGCGAGCCCCGTCGACGCCGGGGGCAGGCTCAGCGACAAAGTGGCCTACACCAACACCTTCCACGGATGGGGCAACCGTGCTGCGGTGAAGCGTTTAGAAGAGGAACCGGTGCTGGCCATCCGATCAATGTGTTTTCGTCTAGGATGTTCACCAACCTAGAACCCATTGAGCTGCATGGCATTGTCTCGGTAGGACCAAGAAGAAGAATCGGTTTGTCCTGTTTCGCCCTGGCCTGGTCTTCACTCTCTTGCTGCGAAGCGTTCACGGGCGCACCTGCGCGAGATCAATCCTCGCTGTGCGCGGCGAGGTTGCTTTAGTGTCCGTAGACGAGCGATTCGGCCTCCTCGATGAGGCGTCGTTCTGCGTCGCGAGCCAATCGACGTTGTTCTTCACGCCAGCGTGCCGCGACCGCAAGGCGGCGTTCTAAGCCTTCAATGTGCTCCAGTACCAGCGCGGGTGAGCTTCCACCCTGCACGACCCGGCGCAAGACAGCGTGTGTGGGGTCGCATACGAGTTTCTCTAGTTCGGCACTGGGGGTCACGGGAAAGCCGAAGACCTCGGATGCTGCGGCTGCCACATCAGAGACGCTGACCGAGTCGTCGCCGCGTTGCGCGGCGGCCGTGATCGCGCGGCCGACGGCGCGGTAGGCCCGGCGGTAGTCAACCTGGTGTGCGAGGACAAGTGCTTCGGCCAGATCGGTTGCGCCGGTGAAATTCTTGTTCGCTTCGGCGGCCAGTCGCTCGACGTTGACTTCGAGGGTGGCCACCACCTCGGCGCCGAGCGCGACGACCTGAGTGGCCAGCCCCATGGCGGAGGTCACTTCACCGTATGCGTGTAACCAGTTGTCCGTGCGGGCCGAGGGCGTGCGTTGTGAGATTAGGAGTCCGGTGGCCCGTCCGATCAGTGTCCCGGCTCCCGATCGAATGACGGCAAGCGCGTACGGGTTTCGCTTCTGGGGCAGCAGAACTGAGGCGCGGCACAGGGAAGCATGAAGTGTGATGTAGTCGAAGTTCGGGCTGGCAAAGATCTCGAAGTCCTCAGCCAGCCGATCGGCGGTAGTCGCACATTGAACCGCCGTCACTGCGACATCAGCGAGCCCGTCAGTGGCCCACATGATGTCGCGGGTGTGCGCACCCACGGTGCTGAAGCCGAGCCTGCGGGCGAGAACCGCGCGGTCCAGCGGTATCCAGCCGCCTCCGACGCCGCCCACACCCGCGGGGGATCGGTCGGCCCATTCGAAGTCGTACTGGAGTTTGTCGAGTTGGCGCGCGGCCTGCTCACCGAAGCTTGCGAGGTAGTGCCCGAATGTTGATGGTTGCGCGGGCTGTAGATATGTGCTGTCGGCCCATAGCGTGGCGCAATTGCGGCGGGCTTGTTCGATGACGGCTGTGATGAACCGGCCCATCGCATCGTGCAGGTCCACGATCATGTCGCGCAGGGCAAGGCGGAACGCGATCCGTCCGGCTTCGCGCCGGGTCCTGCCGGTGTGAAGCCAGCCCGCGACGTGGCCCAGGCGGCGCTCGAACTCGCGTTCACGGCTGTTGTAGGCATCGCCGTAGACGGGATCGTAGGGGAAATCGTCGGGTTTCATGGTCAGTACGTCGAGTACTTCACGGATAAGCGGCAGCGCATGGTTGGTGGGTAGCACCCCCTGTGCGTGCAGAGTCAGAAGATGGGCCAGGTCGGCGAGGCCGAGCCCGCGATGCAGGATCGGCGCGTCGCATATCTCGAGTTGATAGCCAGCCTCCACCAGCTCGCTTGCCGGACCGCTGTTGATCGCACCGTCGGCGCCGAGGTACCCGACTGGCGCGGGCGTCGTCATACAGTGACCGCCGTTGTCGAGGCGAATAGCGTTGGCGCTCCGCCGGTGACGAGGAATATCACCGGCCCTGTGACGCGGCCGCCGCGTGCGGCTTCGATCAGTGCCGCCATCGCCTTGGCGCCGAAAATCGGGTCCAGGAATATCCCCTCGGTTCGCGCGACCAGGGACATGGCCGCTTGCCCAGCCGGAGATGCGATTCCGTAGCCGGGCCCGATGTAGCCGTCCACCACCCACACTCGGGGAACACTGTTCACCGGGATGCGCAGGAGATCGGCGGCCGCCGCGGACATCTCCTCAATGCGTGCGGTGCACTCCTCGCGCGGTCGGCTGACAGTGACACCGATGATCTGGGTCCTCCAGCCCAGCCAACACGCTGCGGTCAGAAGACCTGCGTGCGTTGCGCACGAGCCGGTGGCAAGCCACAGCTGTGTCGGAGCGATGCCGACCGCCTGGCACTGTCGATCCAACTCCAGGCCGGCGCGCACGTATCCGGCCGCTCCGTGGCTAGTGGCGCCCCCGCGGGGAATCGCGTAGGGGCGTCTTCCCGCAGCGGTGAGTTGACTGCAGATTCGTTCGATCTCGTGATCGACAGAAGTCCGGTCGGGACAACCCGTGAAGTAACGGTGCGCGTCGACCAGATCGCAGAGCAGCAGATTGCCGGTGGCAGATGTCGCTGCGCCGTAGTACACCAGGTAGGGTTCGATCCCCATTTGCCGTGCGGTCAACGCGGCGAGCATCGCCCAGTTGGATTGGGGCCCGGCCCCGGTCACCAATGAGTCGCATCCCTGTGCGAGCGCATCGGCGAGCAGATACTCCAGGCCTCGAATTTTATTGCCGCCCAGACCAATACCGGTCATGTCGTCGCGTTTGAACCACACCTCAACGCCGAGTTCTTCGGACAGTCGCGGTGCTGAATGCAGCGGAGTGGGCCCGCGCATTAGGCAAACTCGTGCCAGCGGTGGCATGGTAGTGGTGCTCAGATCAGTTGTCATCGGCCTTCTTCCGCTGGTCTAATGCCGCGGCACCGACAACCCGGTCAACAAAATTTGGCGCCAGTCCAAGGGCACTGTGGGCTTCGGTGACCGTCGCCAGATCCTCTGCGCTGAGGTGTCTGCTCACCCGGTCATCGGACAGGAGCGCATCGATCAGCGTGCACTGGTCGCGCTGCCCCTTCATTGTCGCGTCGTAGATCATTTGCTGGGCGGTGTGCTTGCCCACCATGTCCGCCAGCAACCGCAGAGCGGGCGCCGACAAGACGTATCCGCCCCTGGCGATCACATTGTGCTTCATGCGCTCGGCATTGACGTGGAGCCCCCGCAGCAGGTCGATTCCCAATTTCAGTGCAACACAGGTGAGTTGGCATGCCTCCGGTAGCACTACCCACTCGGATTTCCATGACCTGCCGTCACGCTCGTGTTCGCTGAGGATGCATTCCAGCGCGGTGGAGGCATTCGCCCTGACCAGCCGTGAGAGCGTCACAAGGTGCTCGGAGATCTCCGGGTTCATCTTATGCGGCATCGTGATGCTGCCCACGACGCCGGGGGTTCGCGGTTCGTGCACCTCACCGATTTCGGGCCGCTGAAGCTGATAGATCTCTTGCCCGATCTTGCCGATGGTGGCCGACACCATCGCCAGGACGGTGACGAACTCGGCGATGCTGTCCCGCGCAGTAAGCCACGGAATGTCGGGCACCGACAACCTCATACGTTGTGCAAACGCCTGCAGAAGCGGCAGTGCGGAGTCGCCCCAGAACTCCATAGTGCCCAGGGCCCCGCCGAGTTGGACGACCTCCCAGCGGATACGCCCCTCGCGCAGACGGTCTCGGTGCCGACCGAGCTCAGACGCCCACACTGCGGCCTTGAATCCGAACGTGATGGGCAGGCCCGGCTGTCCATGAGTGCGACCGCACATGATCGTGTCACGGTGCTGTTCGGCCAGTCGCAACGCCTCTGCCTCGAGGCTGCTCAAATCGCGCTCCACGACGTCACTGATACTGCGCATGACCGTCGCGAACCAGGTGTCGGTGATGTCCTGAACGGTCGCGCCGAAGTACACCCACTCGCGGGCGCGCTCAGGAAGAACCTGCTGCAGACAGCGGATGAGGCCCAGCGTCGAGTGCCCCGTGGCACGGGTCTGGTGTGCCACTTCGTCGATATCGAGCAACGATACGTCGGCGTGTTCGCGGATCAGCTGCGCGCAGTCTTGAGGAACAATTCCCACCTCGGCCTGTGCTTCGGCCAAGGTTGCGATGATGTCCAGCCATGCCTGAAGCTTGAGGGTTTCGTTGAGCAGCGCACGAACCTCGTCGGTGCCCCACAGGTGCCGATAGAGGACCGAATCAAACAGGCTGGTGCTCATCCCGCCTCCCGAGCTGAGGGGCACGCACGTCGGTGACAGCAGTCAGATACCGCAGCGCACTGCGGACTTCGTCTAGATTCGACCCCCAGGGCACCACGGCCACCTTTGGTTCTAACTCCAGCCCTCGTTCGATCAGGCAGCATTTCGCGAGTGTCAGCTCGGCCGGTCCACGTGCCCGGCGGCGGGGACAGATGTCAATGCGGCGCGGTTCATTGCCATAGAAGTGGCGGTGGAATTCCAGCGATCGTTCGCATCCGATCATCAACCAGTCCAACCGGTCTGCTGGTCTGGTATCGAGGTAGGAGACGCCCCCGTCGACCTCGGTGCCGGCTCCTCGACATGGCAGCAGGTAGTTCGGTGCGGGGTTCTGTTGTGCAATGTCGGAGATGTCGACGACATCGAGCACCAATTCGATGGGCGGGAGATCCTCATCGAAGGCGATCGCCTGCTGAGCCATCGCGAAGAGCTTCGGCGGCCATGGTGGCACCACTTCGATAACGTGGACTGGTATCG
Organism: Mycobacterium sp. JS623; assembly: GCF_000328565.1. Classification (NCBI taxonomy): domain Bacteria; kingdom Bacillati; phylum Actinomycetota; class Actinomycetes; order Mycobacteriales; family Mycobacteriaceae; genus Mycobacterium; species Mycobacterium sp. JS623. Next base: position 1,855,234 of record NC_019966.1, read on the forward strand.
GGTGGGGATCCCAAATGAAGTTGATGTGTTCGTAGCACCCGCGCACAACGTAGGCGAGAATGCCCGCACGGCGGTGCGCGGCGGCCGCCTGGGCCAGCGCCGTGGCGTTGCCGACATCGGTGCCGGGCGAGTCGACGAACGCGACGCGCTCAGGCAGTGCCAACACGCGAAGTTCAATCACCGGTGAGAACAACGGCACCGTCGATTCCTGCCGCACAGCGACGAGCGCCGCCAGGCCATTGTTTTGAAGCACCAGATACGACGTCCGCCGGTAGACCTCTCGCCCCATCAGGTAGCGGGATATGCCTGATTCCGTCAGTTCGATGTCGACTTCTTGCACCGACAACCCCCGGTAGGGGCGCGTGGTGTCGTTGGAGACGGGCGGATCGATCATCGGTGGCGCAATATGTCGAATTGTGGCGCGGTATCCGCGCGTAAACCCAGGCGCAGCGTCTCCAACGCCAGGATGTCGCTGATGGCGACGTTGCCGATGTTCACATCGGCGCCGAATCGCCGCACCAGCTGGCTCTGTTGCGCCTTGCGTGGGGATTCGAATATCACCCGGCCGGTGTTTAGCTCCGCGATTGAATCGAGGAGGTCTGTTCTGACTGAGCCGTCGGTGTGGTAGAGCCCGACCGTTCCCGACTCCCTTCCCTCGGCGATGACGTATGCGGCACCAGCGTCCAGGTCGGCGAGCATCTCTGAGATCCACTGGTCTGGGATCACCGGTACCCGGCTGTCCTTAGCTCCGGTCTCTGCGAGCACGGTGAACTCTTCGGCGAACTGCGCCACCAGAGAGGCCTTTCGGTCGGGACTGATCCTCTGCATGCCGTTGGAGATCTCGACCGCGTCGATGCCAATATCGTTGGCCCACAAGCGAAGCTCTTCAATTCTGCCCTGCGCTTCGCAGAGCTCGAGCAAGGTTCCTCCAAGGCAACTGATGACCCCATGGGTATGACACAGCGCGACGCGGGATTTGATTCCTGGGTCGATGTAGGCGGTGCCCCAGCCGATCTTCAGGATGTCGATGAGGTGGCCGGTTTCGGCCAACACGGCTTCTAACGTTGCGGTCGGCACACCGGTGTCCAGGACATGCGTGATGCCCGTCTTGCGCGGTTTGCTCTGCCGCGCAGGCAAATCGAGAAAGCAGGGGCTGTCCCACACAGCTGTGTCCTTCCGCAGGGAGTGTCGATGGGGCGCTCAACACTCAGGCTAGATTCACTGGCACACCGCGTCTTTGTCCCCGATGTACCAACAATCAGGCCGAGTTGAGCCCGCACGGACATGGAGAGACAGTGCTGCGGGCGCCTACGGTCTGTGGTGTCAGGGAGGACACCAGGTGAATAAACGACTCATCGTGATCGGCGGTGGAGCTGCCGGAATGTCGGCAGCCTCCGCGGCCCGCCGCGTGAACGCGCAGCTCGACATCGTGGTCGTGGAGGCAGGTGCTCACGCCGCCTACGGCCTGTGTGGATTGCCCTACTACCTGGCCGACGTCATCACCGACTCTGACGACTTGTTTGCCTACAGTCCCGAGTTCTTTCGAGACAAGCGTCGCATCCACGTGAAGTTCAACACCGAGGCAACGCGGCTGGATGCCGAACGCAAAGTGTTGGACGTGCGGCAGGACGGCCGCACCTACCAGCTGACCTACGACAGTCTTGTAGTCGCCACCGGCGGAACTCCGATCATCCCGCCGCCGCTTGCGGTGGACAGCGACCGCATTTTCACCGTACGTCGACTCGATGACGCGACGCGCCTTCACCGACTTCTCGATGACCGCCGGGTGAAGCGTGCACTCATCGTCGGAGGTGGCTACATCGGGTTGGAGACGGCCGAGGCGCTCGCGGCGCGCGGAGTCGAAGTCATTGTCGCCGAAGCTTTGCCGATGGTCCTACCCAACTTCGATGCACCTGTTGGCGAGCTGGTCCATGCCGAACTCGTGCGGCATGGAGTGGAAGTCCGATTGGGCTGTCGGGTCGAGTCGGCGCATGACAACGGCTCACACCTGCACATCACCACCAACGGTGGCGCTATCGAGGTGGACCTCATGGTCGCCGCAGTCGGAGTCCGCGCCGGCTCATCGGTGGCCTCGCAGGCAGGCGCAGCCTGTGGGCCCGCCCAGGCACTGGTGGTCGACGAACACATGCGGACCTCGCTGCCCTCGGTATACGCGGCGGGCGATTGCATTGCGCCCCATCACCTCATCCTCAACCGCCCCGCTTTCGTCCCGTTGGGCCCTGCCGCCAACAAGACCGGACGGGTGGCCGGCACCAACGCAGCCGGGGGCGACGCAGCCTTCCCCGGCATCGTCGGTACGGCCGTGGTCAAGGTCTTCGACCTCGCCGTGGCACGCACCGGGCTGACCCTCGCCGAAGCCGAAGCAGAAGGCATCCCAGCGATAGCGACGCAAGCAGTCGGAAAAACGCGGGCGAAGTACTACCCGGGGACCGACCCGGTCACCGTTCGGCTGATTCATCGACCCGACGGCCGGCTGCTCGGTGCACAAATGATCGGTGCCGGAGACGGCGTAGCGAAACGGATTGACGTCGCAGCGATCGCCCTGCAAGCAGGGTTTGATATCGACGCGTTGCTGGGCGCCGACTTGTCGTACGCGCCGCCGTACGCGCCGGTGTACGAGCCAATTCTGCTGGCCGCCCAGGCGGCCAGTGTGAGGCGCCCCGCATGACCGCGCGACATCGGAGAAAGCCGGACGCGCAGTTAGCAACTCAGGTTCACAATTTAAGGAGTCAGGACATGACAGGTCGTTTGCAGGGAAAGGTTGCCCTGATATCGGGAGCCGGTTCGGGGATCGGACGTGCCGCCGCCCAACAGTTCGCTGCCGAGGGCGCAAAAGTCGCGGTTCTGGATTTGAATGCGGACGCGGCGAAGGAGACCGCAGACATCGTCGCCTCGACAGGCGGAACCGCCATCGCGGTAGTCGCCAACGTGTCCGTCGCCGCAGACGTCGCCGCTGCGGTCGAGGAGGCCGTAGCACAACTGGGTGCCATCAACGTGCTGTACAACAATGCCGGCGTCGACAGCACCGGCAGTATCGACGTCGCGGAGGAGGGCGATTGGGACCGCTGCTTCAACGTCAACGCTAAGGGCACCTACCTATTGTCGCGCGCCGTCATTCCACATATGGAAGCCACCGGCGGGGGCTCGATCGTCAACCAGGGCTCGGTTGCGGCGCTAGTCGCAGTGCCCAACTTCGCCGCCTATTGCGCGGCCAAGGGTGCCGTCGTCTCGCTGACCCGGTCGATGGCCATCGACTGCGCCCCCAAGGGCATCCGTGTCAACGCAATCTGCCCAGGCACCGTGTTCACCCCGCTGATGGAACCGATGCTTCGCGCCCGCGGCGGCGGAGACCTTGACGCCGGTCTGGCCAAGACCGTCGCCAAGTACCCAATCGGGCGCCTCGGCACCCCCGAGGATATCGCCGCCGTCGCACTATTCCTGTCTAGCGACGACTCGGGGTTTATGACAGGTTCCATTGTCACAGCGGACGGGGGTATGACCGCACAGTGATGGCAACGAGTCGAGCACGGCGAGGACCGCGGGACGGTCCAAGTAGTTCACAGTAGGGCGTCGTGTGAATCCGGTCGGGGGTCTGCAGCCGGCGCGCTTGTCGTCGAGCAGGATTGGCCGCTGCGACGTGCTTGCGATCGGTTCGAGGTGCTCGTCCGCCATGGCCAAAAAAATGGCCGACCGCAAGCGGGTGCGCGCGATCGGACTCGAACGTTTCGGCACAGAAGGCATCACCCCACGCCGTCGAAGGGACGGCCGCCTTAAGGACACGTGATTATGCGTACAACCGCATCCTCGGCACGCCGACGATTTCAGCGCCGCGGCGCGGATACCGCGGTGGCTATCGCTGGACCGACAGGAGAGACGTGACAGTCGCCATCGGACGAAAGGCGAGCGCTCGACCCTTGGCGGGCGTCTGGTCGCTGGATCCGTCCGTCCGGTTCTACCGCCGGCCGGGATTCCTGCGTGCGCTCGCCCCGCTCGCCCTGCTGATCGCCTGGCTGGTCACGAGTTCCACCGGACTGCTGTCCGTGCGGGTGTTGCCCGCGCCGCCGGTGATCTACCGGGCAGGGCTTGAGGTGTACCGCAGCGGGGATCTCATCGGCGCGCTGCTGGTGTCCGGGCAGCGCGTCCTGATCGGGTTCACGCTCGGCGCGACGGTCGCGGTCGTGCTCGGCGTTCTCGCCGCGACCAGCATGCTCGGCGAGTACATCGTCGACCCGCCGATGCAGATGCTGCGGACACTGCCGCTGTTCGGCCTGATCCCGGTCTTCATCATCTGGTTCGGCGTCGACGAGCAGCCGAAAGTGTTCCTCATCGCGCTGGGCGTCGCCTTCCCTTTGTACCTGAACACCTACGCCGGCATCAGGCAACTTGACGGCAAGCTGCTCGAGCTGTCCGAGGTCCTGCAGCTGACGCGGTGGGAACGGCTGCGCGACATCGTGATTCCCGGCGCGCTACCGCAGATCCTGGTCGGCCTGCGCCAAAGCCTCGGCATCGCATGGCTGTCGCTGATCGTGGCCGAGCAGGTCAACGCCAGTGCCGGGCTGGGGTTCATCGTGAACAACGCGCGCGAGTTTCTCCGTACCGACATCGTGATTTTCGGCCTGTTCGTCTACGGCGCGTTCGGCCTGCTCACCGACTCGATCGTGCGCGCGGTCGAACGCCGCGCGCTGCGCTGGAACCGGTCGTGACCGCGGCGGTGACGCGGACAGTCGCGCGAATCTCGGGACTGGGCAAGCAGTTTGGTGACCGGATCGTCCTCAAGGGCGTCGACCTCGACATCCGCCACGGCGAGATCGTGGCGCTCGTCGGGCGCAGCGGCTCGGGCAAGTCGACGCTGCTGCGGGTGCTGGCCGGGCTGTCCGACGCGCACTGCGGCACCGTTGAGGTCGACGACCGGTTCGCCGTCGCGTTCCAGGAGTCCCGGCTCGTCCCTTGGCTTTCCGTCGTACGCAACGTCGCCCTTGGTCTGCCCGATCCACGTCAGCGCCGCGACGGTAGTCACCGGGCGCGGGCGGTGCTCGACGAGGTCGGCCTCGGTGGTCGCGCCGACGTCTGGCCGCTCACGCTCTCCGGCGGAGAAGCGCAGCGCGCCGCACTCGCGCGCGCACTCATCGCCGAGCCCGTCCTGCTCTTGCTCGACGAGCCGTTCGCCGCGCTCGACGCGGTGACCCGGATCGCCATGCAGGATTTGTTGCTTCGGCTGTTCGACGAGCACGGCTTCGGCGTGCTGCTCGTGACCCACGATGTCGCCGAAGCAGTGACGCTCGCTGACCGCGTCCTTGTCCTCGACAAGGGCCTCATCGCACACGAAGTCAAGGTCCGGCTCGACCGTCCGCGACGGCACGCCGCACCCCAAAGCGCCCCGTACGCGGCGCATCTGCTTGAACTCCTTGGTGTCGAGCAATAGCACCACAGGAGGGGAACCGTGAAACGTACTCGCACCGCCGTGATCGCACTAGTCGCTGCTGCCTCACTCGCGCTCGCTGCGTGCGGCAGCGCCGACTCGCCGAAGCCCGATACGCCGGTCGATCTCGGGTCGGTGACGTTGAAGATCGGCGATCAGAAAGGGGTCGCTCTCGAGCCGTTGATGCGCGCCGCCGGCGAGCTGGACAACCTGCCCTACAAGATCGACTTCTCCAATTTCACGTCGGGACCTACGGTCGTCGAGGCCGCTAGTGCCGGCGGGATTGACCTCGGCCAGGTCGGCAATACGCCGCCCATCTTCGGTCTGGCCGCGAAGGCGAACATCAAGATCGTCGGCGCGCTGTCGGCGACGGCGAAGGGCGACGCGATCCTTGTGGGCAAGGATTCCACCCTCACCTCCGTTGCGGACCTGAAGGGCAAGCGGGTTGCGGTGGCCAAGGGCACTTCGGCCAACGCGAACCTTTTGCTGAACCTGAAGCGGGCCGGCCTGACGATGAGCGACATCGCACCGGTCTACCTGCAACCCGGCGACGGCTACTCTGCGCTCACTCGCGGCGACGTGCAGGCGTGGGCGACGTGGGACCCTTACACGGCGATCGCCGAGCAGGAGGTCGGCGCCAAAGTGATCGCCACCGCTGAGCAGGCGTCCAACGGGTTCAACTTCTGGGTCGCCTCGGCCGATATGCTCGACGACCGCGGCAGGGTCGCCGCGATCAAGGACTTCCTGCGGCGCTTCGCCGACGCCACGGCCTGGTCCGAGCAGAACACCGACGCGTGGTCGGCGAACTACGCCGAGCTCACCCAGATCAGTGCTGACGCGTCGAAGCTGATGTTGACCCGCTCGATCAAAAGGCCGATCCCGATCACCGAGGCGGTGATCGCCTCGGAGCAGCAACTCGCGGACGCGTTCACCGACGCGAAGGCGATCCCAGGCAAGGTCGAATTCGCCGACGCCGTCGATGAACGGTTCCAGTGACACACCCGATGGGCTGGTCCGTTTCCATCTCGGCGGGGCCTCCGACGGATCAGCACGTCAGCGCGGAGCCCCTTCAGCGACAGCCAGAAGTACCGACAACCATCATCGGAGGCCTGTTAGTCCCGGGTGGACATGTATCGGCCGCGAATTTGGTCCTGGACGGACTATCGCGGGCGCCGGTTTGTGACTAGCGTCTCATTCGTATACGTCGTGTGACGTAGGGAGGGCACAGGAGGTGCGACATCATGCTGACCACCGATACGGCGACTGTTGGCGTCATGGGGGTTTCCCTGGCGCCCGGGGATCACGTGTGCGCTTTCTACCCGGGCGCCGCGGAGCGCAATGAAATCTTGATTCCCTACCTGCGGGAGGGCTTGGATGCCGGCGACAAGTGCATTTGCATCGTCTCGGACGCCACAGCGCCCGACGGCGAGCTGGACTCGGTTCGATGTCACTCACACAACAGTGATCAACTGGCCGTCGACCGTAGTGGCGACACGTACCTCAAAGGTGGCGGTTTCTCCGCGGATCGGATGTTGGAGTACTGGGACTCGGCGATAAGTCAGGCGATGGAGGACGGATACACCTTCGCCCGGGGTGCTGGCGAGATGACATGGGCCCTGGAGACGATGCCTGGTGTGGAGAATCTGGTGACCTACGAGTTCGAGCTCAACGACTTCCTCAAGAAGTATCCAGCCGTTATTGTCTGCCTCTATGAGCTCGGCCGATTCAGCGGTGAAATGTTGGTCGAAGTTCTCAAGACACACCCAAAGGTGATCTTGGGCGGGATTGTGCTGGAGAATCCGTACTATCTCGACCACGCCGAATATCTTGCTTCTCGCTAGGTCGTGGCGCGTGGCCGTAGCGCAAGAGGATGTCTCAACGGAGAGCTATATCGAGCTGCGCGAGCAGATCTCGAATCTCCAGGGATTGCTGATGCTTTCGTTGTTGATGACCCAGAGTGGCGACGAAAACAAGATCATCCAACTCAGCATCACATCTGTTCCCTCGTTCTACCGATGTCCATTTGTCGGAATTCATCTAAACGACCGTGGCTGGCAGAATCCTCTTGACCCCCACGATGTCTCGTTGGAGCGCATCGAGCTCGAGCCTCAGCTCAAGGCCCTTGGCCCATCCGGTGGCGTGCTCAACTTCACGAGATACTCATGGTGTGTGGCATTGCCGCTTCGCGGCCTAGAGGCGCACATTGGATACTTCGTTGTCGCTGCGGAGGCGGAGCCGTCCACCGGCGAACAGTTCCTTATCCGTGTTCTGGCGCAGCAGACCGGCGTTGCGCTAGCCAACGCCCGCCTTCATCGCAAAGAACAGGCCAGTACTGAGGCCCTACGGCGCAGCAATGTGGCTCTGGCCGAAAGTGTGACGGCCCTGGAATACGCCGCCAACATCCACGCCCGCTTCACCGAGATCGCAACGAAGGGCCAAGGCGAAGAAGGCATTGCCACCGCGCTGCACGAGCTGACCGGGCTTCCCGTGGCCATCGAGGACCGCTTCGGGAACTTGCGAGCGTGGGCTGGCCCCGACTGCCCGGACCCCTATCCAAAAGACGACCCTGCGACGCGAGAGGCCATGCTGCAACGCTGCGTGCAGGCCGGAGAACCGATTCGTCAGGGCGGTCGGCTGTCCGCGGTGGCCAACCCGCGCGTGGACATCATGGGTGTCCTGTCCCTGATTGACCCACAAGCTGTTGCCGGAGATCAGGCCCAGGTTGCTCTCGAGCACGGAACCACAGTGCTGGCAATGGAGTTGGCACGCCTACGTAGCCTCGCGGAGGCCGAGCTGCGTCTACGTCGCGACCTGGTCGAAGAGCTGCTCCTCGGCACCGGAGACGAGAGCGCGCTGGCACGCGCCGAAGCGCTAGGTCACGATCTTGGCCGATGCCACCGTGTACTGATCGTTGAGCCACAGGGCCGCACTGCTGACATGGACAAGTTCTTCCATGCTGTCCGCCGCGCAGCGCGCAATGCTCAACTGGGTTCACTGATTGTCGCCCGCGCCAGCACGGTGGTCATTCTCTCCGACGCCGAAGTGGATCGAGAGAAGTTCCTGTCAGCAATCAGCACCTCCGTCGGCGACGACAATTTTCGCGTCGGCGTCGGAGGGTGGTGCGACCGTCCGGAGGACTTTCCCCGGTCCTACCACGAGGCTCAACTCGCACTGAAGATGCAAAGGAGAAGCGGCACAGCCACCGCCGCCGGCGTCATTTTCTACGACGAACTCGGCGTCTACCGCATCCTTGCCGAAGTTGAGAATCAGCAATCCATTGAAAGCTTCGTACGCCAATGGCTGGGCCCCCTACTCGATTACGACGCAGCGAAGGGGTCGCAAATGGTAGCCACGCTGGCAGGCTATTTGCAGTGCGGTGGCCACTACGACACGACCACGGCGGCACTGTACATCCACCGCAGCACACTGAAGTACCGGCTGTCCCGTATCCGGGATTTGCTCGGGATCGACATCAACGACCCCGAGGCCCGATTCAATCTCGAACTGGCAGCCCGGGCGTGGGGAACGCTGGAGGAACTGGCAGCAGGACAGGGTCATATGTCCCCGCCGGCCGAGGTTGACCCGTCCGTCTAGCCCCGCAGGCTATATCCCGCCGACTGGCAGGCCATTACCTTTGGGACGTTGTGATTCCCGACGTGCTCAGCGGATTAGCTTTCCACGATGTCCCACGTCGGTTCAGTGGACTGACAGGATGCGCGGGTATTCGATGAGCAGGTTCTCCCCGTACGTGGACAAGCGCAGATCATTGTCCGAGGCGGCGCAGCTGATCCAGAGTGGCAACATCGTTGCCCTGGGCGGTGGTCTGTGCGGCCGACTTCCAATGGCATTGGTGCGCGAGATGATTCGGCTCGACCGCCACGATCTGCATCTGGTCGGATCCGCGCACAGCATTGACGTCGACATGCTGGTGGCAGCGGGAAGTGTTGCGATCTGCGAAGAAAGCTACGTCGGCTTTGAACAGGACCTGGGTTTGGCTCCGGCTTTTCGCCTCGCTGCCACCTCGGGCACGATCGAGGTACGGGAGAGTTGCTGCGCGACGATCCTCACGCAGCTGCGCGCGGCCGAAATGGGGGTACCCTTCCTGCCCGTTCGTGGCGTGAAAGGAACCGGGATCGCCAGCCTGCACCGGGAGTACGGCCAAATCGAATGCCCCTTCACCGGTGAGAAGCTCACGGCGGTACCGCCCCTGGTTCCCGACGTGGCGTGCATCCACGCACCGCTCGGCGACAGATACGGCAACTTGCACATCGACCAACCGTTTGTTCTGGATGAGCGGTTTGCCTCCGCGTCGACTCGAGTGGTGGCAACAGTCGAGAGCGTCAAGAGCCCCGAAGCCGTGGCCGCGGCGGGCATTGTCATTCCCGGTCACCTGGTGACCGCGGTGGCCGAGGTGCCTTTCGGAGCCCATCCATCGTCGTGCTATCCCCAATACGCCTACGACCGAACGCATTTGAGGACGTATCTCGACGCGGCCAAACAAGGACCCGAAGCCGTCTCAGCCTATCTGGAGCGTTACGTCTACCGCGGGGAGGAATCCTACCGCCAGGAAATCGATGCACAACGTCTGACGGGGTGGACGGGCTCGACACAGCAATGGCAGGAGTTGTTTCAATGAGCGGTGACGAATGGAGCTTCGACGAGTGGTTCGTGGTGGCACTGGCGCGGACCATTCGCGACAGGGAAGCCGTCTTTCACGGTTTCGCCAGCCCCTGCGCGCAGGTCGCAATGCATGTTGCGCGTCGCACCCATGCGCGCGACATGATCCTGATCGAGGGCGCCACATATGCGGTCAATCCCGACCCCGTGTTTATCCCACCAACGGGCAACGACCTAGCCCTGCATCGCGACGCGGCGTACAGAATGCGATTCGAAGAATTCTTCGACGCTGCGCTGCGCGGCGACATCGACCGCATGTTCGTCTCCGGCGGGCAGATCGACGGATACGGCAACACCAACGTGACCGCCATCGGCCCAGATCCGCTGCGGCCCAAAGTCAAACTGGGTGGAGGCGGCGGCGGATGTAACATATCGGCCACCATCGGGGAACTCACGCTGTGGACAACACGGCACCGAAGCGGTCGCACGTTGGTCGACAAGGTGGACTTCATCACCGATATCGGCCACAAGACCCCGCAGGGGTCGCGCACAGAGCTCGGCTACACCGGGCGCGGTCCAAAGTGGCTCATCACGGAACTCGGGGTGTTCGACTTCTCGGCCGACAACCACGCGCGCCTCCGTGCGGTGTGGCCCGACGTCACCATCGACGAGGTTCGTGCCGCAACGAAGTTCGACCTCATCGTCGACCTCTCGCCCGGACTGTTGCACCCACCGAGCGTCGCCGAGCTCGCGGAGGTGCGCGCCATCGACCCGCTGGCATGTCGGCGCCTGGAATTCGACCAGCGTGAACTCGGCCGGCGCTTCCGCCGGACAGATCACGCGCCATGCTGCTGCTGACCGCACTGTTCACGCCGCGGCGTGTGCTGTTAGTCGGCGCCTCACAGCGGCCGGGCACACTCGGCCGGCTACTCACGGAGAACCTTGGAGCATTCCCCGGCGAACTCATCTGCAAGGGCAGCGGTGACGTGCTCGGCGAGGACTGTCACGACATCGATTTAGCGGTCGTCGCGACACCAGGCCCAATCGTTGCCTCGATAGTCGATCAGCTGGCGCGCAAAGCGACGGTGATCGTGGTGCTGTCCGCGGGCTTCGCCGAGACTGGCACCGCGGGCAGGGATCGGCAGGCGGAGGTCATTGCTGCGGCGCGCCCCGCGCGGGTGATCGGCCCGAACTGCTTTGGCGTGCAGGACTGTAACGCTCTTTTGAACGCGTCGATCGCGGGCGGCCTACCGCTGGCCGGTGGCGGGATTGCCTTGGTGAGTCAGGCAGGAACCTACGCCATGGCAGCGCGGGCGTACTCCCATGACGACCGGGTTCGGTTCAGCAAGGTCATCGCGCTCGGCAATGCCGCCGATGTGTCCGCCGCCGAACTCCTGGCCGAGTTTCGGAGCGACCCCACGAGCACGACGTTGTGTTTTGCCGTGGAGAGCCTGCCCGACGCGCGAGCGTTCATCGAACAAGTTCGGTTGACCACACCTTGTAAACCTGTGGTGGTGTACAAGGCCGGCCAGACGGATGCCGGTGCACGCTCAGCGGCAAGCCATACCGGCGCCGTGGCGGCGCCGAGCTCGATGCTGCGCGACGCGTTGGCGCAGGCGGGCGCCGCCCAGGTGAGTTCAGGCGAGGAACTCTTTGACACCGCACAGGCATTCGACATGCAGCCGCTACTCGCGGGGCCACGTATCGGCGTGGTGTCCAATTCAGGAGGTGCCGCCGTCGAGATGGTCGACGCACTTGCCCAACAGGGATTGTCGGTTCCTGTCTTATCGGATGCGTTGCGTGACCGCATTGCCGCTCTGCTCCCCGGATTTGCCAGCGCGCGCAATCCGGTAGACATCACGCCGGTATGGTCACGATATTCTCAGCTCTATCCGGGGATCGCCGAAATCCTTGCTGAGTCAGGAGAACTCGATGCCGTGGTGGTTCTGCTCACGCATCGAGCCGCTGAGGACGAGGAGACCGTTCAGGCCATCGCTACCCGTTGTGGTGGGTCGAGACCACCGACTGCCGCGGTCCCGATCTATGTGTGCACGATCGTCGGCCGCGCGGTTCGCGCTACGCTACAACCACTGCAGGATGCCGGCATTCCGTGTTTTGACGGACCCACTCGCAGCGCGCGAGCCGTCGGGCATGTCTACCGCTACAGCCAAGCGCGCGCGCGCGGAGTAACGCCCCTGCAGCCGCTTCCCGATCCGTCACGTCCACAACTTTCGAAGGATCAGACCGAGTTGGCAGAATTGCTGACTCGTTTCGGGATACCCACCGCCCCGAGCAGGCTGTGCCGCTCCCTCGACGAAGTCGAGCACACCGATGTCCAGTTCCCTGCGGTGATTAAGATCGCCGCTGCCGAACACCGCACGGAGCGCGACGGCGTACGCCTGAACATCAAGTCCCGGCACGAGCTGACAGCAGCCGCCGCAGATCTGATCACCCGCGCTGGCGGCGGCGGACTCCTCGTGCAGCCCCAGCTCGCCGGTGTCGAAATCATGGTGGGTGCGGTAAACGATTCCTCGTTGGGGCCCGTGGTGATGGTGGGCCTTGGCGGGATATGGGTAGAAATCCTCAACGACATAGCCTTCGCGCTGGCACCAATTCGACACCGCGAGGCGGTCGCTCTCATCTCCGGATTGGCTGGCTACCCGATCCTGTCCGGCGCCCGGGGAACATCCCCGATCAACCTGGACCGCTTGGCGGATGTTGTCGTGCAGGTGGGGCAGCTGTGCGCTGAGTACCCCGATATCTCGACGCTGACGTTGAATCCGGTCATCGTGACCGACACGGACGCTGTCGCGGTCGACTGGAAATCGACGTCCCTGTAGGACACGTCTGGCCCGTCACTTGGGCTCGTGGGGACGACGCGGTGGGAGCGGTGTCGTTTTAGCCTGGCAGCTGGACTATTTGCCCGTTATGAAGGAGCGAACACAATGAAAGTTGGGTCGACAGACGTCCTGCTGCCCACGACTATGGTTGGCAACTATCCGAACCCGCGGTGGTACGACGGACACGGATTCGCTCAATTCCCCAAGGGGGAATTTGTCTACGACGCGATCAGCAGAGAAGCGTTTGAAGATGCGGTTCTGGCTATCGTCCACGACCAAGAAGCAGCTGGACTCGACATCATTTCCGACGGGAAGGTCTATGGCGGGGACTCACCGTACGCATCGATCATCTATCACTACTACGAGCGTATGAGCGGATTCAGACCGTCGGGAACAAACATCGGACTGCCGATCTACTCCACCCTGTACTCGCCGATCGTGGAATCCGAAGTACAACGCGAGCATCCCTTCCATCTAGCGACGCTTCGAGCCACCCGAAAGGCAACGAAGAAGCCAGTCAAGGTGTCCTACGTTGGTATTCAGGTACTGGCCGCTGCGGCGACGAACAATTTTTACTCCGAAGAACGCGAACTGGGCATCGCAATCGCGAAGGCGTTCAAAGAGGACTTCAAAGAGATCGAGCAGAACGGCTGCGACATCATCCAACTCGACGAGTTCGTGTGGCCCTATGGCATCGGGGACTGGGAGGTCGATGCGATCAACTACGCGATGGAGGGCATCAGCTGCGACTTCTGGGTTCATACCTGCTGGGGAAACTACTCGGGTACACCAGGGTATTTGCCGGAGGAGAATGAAAAGGAATTCGGCGCCTGGGTCCTCGACAAGAGGACCAGCCACTCGGCCGGAACTGAGCGTGCGGCAGCAATCTTCCCGAAGGTGCTGCAAACCAATATCACCGCATTGAACTACGAGGTGGGTCGGACCGGGCCTGATGATCTCAAACCACTTCTCGACAACAACTGGGACCGCCCGTTTGTCGCTGGTGTCATCGACGTCAAATCAACGATCACCGAAACAGCCGACGAGGTAGCCGACCGGATCAGGTCGGTGCTGGAATTTGTCCCGGCTGAGCAGCTTGCGCTGTCCACAGACTGCGGATTGATCAACCTCAACCGGATGATCTCGGCGAGCAAACTGCACGCACTGGCCGATGGCGCGGCGATCGTTCGTGCCGAACTAACCAGACGTAACTAGTTGCGGCACTGGTACATCGCGAAAGGCGGATCAAATCATGACATGGGCAATAGGCATCTCCGCGGCCGTCCTCGCCGGCTTTGCGGTGGACTGGGGTCAGCGCTGGTGCGAGCGTTGGGCTCAAACCCGCGACAAAAATCTGTGATGTCGCGACTGACGGTCGACGCTGCGTCAAACACGGCGGCCGGAATCGAGTCCAGGTGTTCGAACACAGTTAGGACCGGCCGGCTCAAGTGGATCGTCCGGCACGGCCGGGTGCGACCTGACCTGACAAGACATGTGGCTGAACGGAAAACGTCATCGCAGGACGATGTGAACCAGGCGGTCACCCGCGAATATCAAGTCCAGACCTTCAACGTTGGTTCTCCCGCGCCCCCAACAGGTTTGGGAACCAATCGAAGATCTACAGCGAAGTCAACGACGGAGCTAGTGCCCGCGCTATGAAACAAGAAGGAGTCGTCTAGATGACTGTCAACCACGCGGTACCACAGCGTGAGGTCCTTTCCGGAAACCGGACCTTTACGTGGGTGACGCCAAAGGGGAAACGCCCCACCGAGTATGAGGATCTCACCGTCGGCCAGCAGTCCACCCCCGCTCAATTCGCATTCCAGGGTTGGCCAGTCCGTTTTGACGACGGTCGCGATCCTTATACCGCAGGTTCGACCGCCCTGCGGTCATCCGACTGGTATACATATCGCGATCCGAATCAGACGATGAACCGTTCCTACATCGCCGGCGTGCACGAGGCCGAAAAGGCTTTGCAGAACACGTTTATCGGCGCTGACGCGGCGGGACTGTTCGACTTCGCCAAGCCGGAGTGGGTGAGGGAAGGCCTCGCCAAGCACTACATGACCTACCCGTTCGTCGAGTACGGCATGTTCCTCGCGTTGTGCTATGCCGAGCGAGAGGCGCTGTCTGACACCGTTACCTTCTCGATGGTTTTCGAGGCTGCCGACAAACTGCGCCACCTGCAGGACGTTGTCTACTACTCGTTCGAACTGGCCGAGGCGCATCCTGACTTCGACGATTCCGACTCCCTTCAGGTCTGGAAGGAAGATCCGGTATGGCAGGGAGCCCGCGAAGCCATCGAGAATGTCATCGCTCTCGACGACTGGATGGAAGTCGTCGTCGCGTTAAATCTCTGCTTCGATCAGCTGTTCGGCGAACTGGCAAAGATTGAGTACTTCTCCCGATTCGCCGGCGCCAACGGCGATTTGGTGACGCCTTCGGTCATCGCCTCTTCCGAGGCGGACACCGTGAGAACGCGTGCGTGGACGAAGGAACTGATACGTCATCTCGTCGAGGATCCCGAGCACGGCGCCCACAACCGATCCATCATCAGCTCGTGGATTGCGAAGTGGAACACCTACTCCGTGAAGGCCTGCGATGCGTTTGCCCCGGTTTTCACGCGGGCCCCGGTGCAGCCAACCACCTACGAGGATGCGATGGCCGAGATTCGCGCCAAACAGACTCGATACCTCGCCGAAATCAACCTCGAATCCCAACTCGTCAACTAGCCCGAAAGTCAGGTACACCACTGTGTCAGCACCCACACCCTCCCGCGACCGCACCAAAGTTCGTGACACCGTTGGGATTTCGTTGATCGGAAGCGAAGAGACCAACGTTGCCGTAGACATGGTCGCTGAGCTGATGCCGGACGCCAAGATCACCGACAACGACGTCTTCTACAAGATCGAGCGTGACGGTCTGCTGAGCTTCGACATGAACGAACTCAGCGATCGACTCGGCAAGCCCTACACCGTCCACGACTTCCTCGTGAACATGACCACGTACTACGGCCGGATTGTCGTTAAGGATCACGAGATCGAGATCCATTCGGAGATCCTGCCGGAACGATTCCGCGACTAATACACCCCACTACATCCACCGCTAAATCCGCGAAACGGAGTCAACCAACATGGCTAGTCCCAAACTCGAAGTAGTTCACGAAAAGTCCAAGAAGTACGACTGGGGCTTCGACTACGCGAAGCCTGACCCGAAATTCCCGACCCGTTACATCATCCCGCCCAAAGGCAAGGACCCGTTCCGGTCGATGTTGCGGGGATACGCCGCAATGGAATCCGAAAAGGACAACCGCGTCTATGGAGGCTTGGACAGCAACGTCCGATACCGTAACGCAACGTCCGCCGAGCCGCGCTTCATCGAAGGTATGAAGTTCGGCATCCCCAGCTTCACCGACGCCGAATACCAGGCCGTCTGCGGGGCCGGGTTCCTGATCGCGTCCATGAAAAACCAGGAACTCAGACAGGGCTACGCCGGCCAGATGCTCGACGAGGTCCGCCACACCCAGATCGAGGTCGCGCTGCGCAAGTACTACCTGAAGAACTACCACGATCCGGCCGGCTTCGACATCGGTCAGATTGGTCTGGGGAACCACCCCGTTGGCACCCTGGCGCGGGCATCGTTTCAGCCGTTCAACACCGGTGACCCGGTGGAGGTCTCGATGTGTCTGAACATTGTGTTGGAGACGGCTTACACCAACCCGCTGGTGGTCGCGCTGCCCCAGGTCGCCGCGGTCAACGGTGAGCACGCGATGCCCACCGCATTCCTGTCGATCCAGTCCGACGAGTCGCGCCACATGGCCAACGGCTACGGCACCCTTATGAGCGTCATCCAGGAGCACGACAACCTGCCGTTCCTGCAGGAGTCTTTGGACCGTCACTTCTGGCACCAACATCAGTCGATGGACACCCTGGTCGGTGTGCTCTCGGAGTACTTCGCGGTGGAGCGTCCGTGGGCTTACAAGGATGTATGGGAAGAGTGGGTCGTCGACGACTTCGTCGGCTCGTACATGAGCCGGCTGAGCCCGTTCGGCCTCAAGCCGCCGGCGCGTCTCGGCGATGTTGCGCGCTTTGTCGACGAAATGCATCACTCCGTGGCGATCGCGCTCGCGGCGATGTGGCCGCTGAACTTCTGGCGGACCGATCCGATGGGGCCTGCCGACTACGAGTGGTTCGAGAACCACTACCCGGGGTGGACAAAGTCTTACGGCGGCCTGTGGGATGCGTTCCGCGACATGAGCGATCCGTCGTCGGCCCGGATTCTGCTACAGGAGCTGCCCGCCCTGCCTGCGTTCTGCCAGGTGTGCCACGTTCCGTGCGTGGTGCCGAGTATCCATGCACCCGAGACGCGCATCGTCTACGGGGAAGGCAAGAAGTTCGCCGTGTGCAGCGAGGGTTGCGAGTGGATCTTCAACCTCAACCCGACGATCTACTCGGGCTGCGCCAACTGGTGGGAACGATTCGACGGCATGGACCTGGCCGACGTCATCCTGGCACTGGGCTACGTCCGCCCCGACGGGAAGACCCTGATCGGCCAGCCGCACCTGAACGCCGAACGGATGTGGACGATCGACGACATCCGCCGGCTGCACTACGAGGTGAAGGACCCGCTGAAGTAAACCTGATGGGCCCGTGGCAGCCCCCTTCCCACCTGCGGGCGCCACGGGCCCATCGACCTCGATCGAGACCCCCACCAACTGGCATGACTGGAGAGCACTACACCATGGGTGACACAGTGACGGTGCAACCGTTCGGTGAGACATTCCCCGTCGAGCCGGGAGAGACGGTGCTGTCGGCGATCCTGCGCAACGGTCGATTCGTCAAGTACGGCTGCAAGCACGGCGGATGCAGTACTTGCCGCGCCGAAGTGGTGGAAGGCGACTTTACACAGAGCGACGGAACATCGTTCTCGCTCAGCGACGCCGACCGCGACGCCGGCGTCGTGCTGCTCTGCTCGACATACCCCGAAGGCGACCTCGTCGTCGACGTCAGCGACACGATGGATGACCTGACCGACGAGGAATACAACGCCGGGCAGAACATCGTCGAGTTCACCGGCACGGTCGACCGGATCGTCGACTACACACACGACATCGCGGGCATCGAGATCAAACTGGACGAACCCTCGAACATCACGTTTGTTCCCGGCCAGTATATCGAGGTGCAGGTGCCGGGCTCAGACGACGAGTGGCGGTCGTTCTCGATGGCCAACCCGCCCAGTATCAGTTCGCGCGTGCACCTGGTGGTGCGGGTCATCCCCGGTGGCCGTTTCACGTCGCAGGTCGGCAAGGAAATCGCCGAGGGTACCACGATGAAACTGCGGGGACCGCTCGGCCAGTTCGCAATTCGGTTGTCATACCGGCCGATCATCTTCATCGCCGGCGGATCGGGCATCGCCCCGGTGCTTTCGATGCTCGCTGATCTCATCGAGTCGAACAACGAGCGCCCGGCCACCTTCCTCTACGGCGCGCGCACGGCCGCCGACCTGCCGATGGTTGACAAACTTCGTGAACTGGAAAACGAACATGACTGGTTCACCTTCATTCCCGCACTGAGCGATCCCGACGACACGCCCTGGGACGGTGAAACCGGTCTGATCACTGAAGTTCTCAAGCGCCATTTTCCTAGCACGAAGGGCCACGAGTCATACCTTTGCGGTCCTCCCGCCATGATCGACGCGGCACTTGATGTTCTGACGAGCAGCGGCTGCAAAGACCGTCACATCTTTTTCGACCGCTTTGTCCCGTCCGGATAGAAAGCCCTCCCGGAATGTATTCGCCACGCCGAGGAGGCAGGTAGGCCATGCTCAACCTTCGAGAACTACGTTCGGCCTTCCTCGAGAACGACACCGACGATGGCTTTTTCAACGATCCCGGCCCTATCTCCACCGACGCTGGCCTATCGCAGCCGGCTGGGTACGTGCTGTCGCCTCGGATATCTACTTTCGGAACCGGAATCGATGACTATGTAGAACCGGTTACTCGCGAGGTGTTTGTGCAGGATTGCTCGGCGGTCAGCGTCGGCGCACTAACCGCCCCTCGGGTGGAAACCCACGTCGGCTTTCTGGTTGGCGCCGCCGTTGTCGACCGTGAGAAGGCGGCAGTGCCTACCGATTACATCGCGTCCGCGTTTCCAGTTCTGCGGCTCGTCGCCGGTTGCGGGGACTCCGAGTCCGAATCCGTCGCTATCGCCGTTGGCGCACCATCGATTCGCAGGAATGTGTTGCGCGACAGTCTGGCGACACTCAACCGAAACGGGCGGGTGGTTGCCGCCGGCGAAGGCGCATCGATGCGACAGTCCCCGTGCGTCGGCATCATTGCGGTCGCACGGATGCTTATTGCGTCTGAGAGTGCGATGCGGCGCGGTCATATCGTGCTGACGGGCAGTATGCACCGATCCGTCGCCGCGCAGCCTGGCGATCATTTCCGCACTGATGTATTGGGTTTGGGAAGTGTGTGCATTCGGTGCGCCGAGTAGGGCTCCGCAGGCATGCGCCGATGCGCAGGACAGCGAAAGGACCGGCGACCAATGGACGTTCGACGCTCAAGTGATGGAGTCGCCTCCCTCGCTGTCTTCATCACCAACACGGGCCGGGACATCGCGGCCGGCGATGCGGGTGGATGCGTACACGGTGATCATTTCCGCACCTACGTATTGGGGTTGGGAAGCGTGTGCATTCGGTGCGTCGAATAGTGCTCCGAAGGCATGCGTCGATGCGCAGGACAGCGAAAGGACCGGCGACCAATGGACGTTCGGCACTCCAGCGATGGATTCGCCTCCCTGCGCAGGTTCATCGCAGGGACCGGCCGGGAGATCCCAGTCGGCGATGTGGGCACCAGTGATCAGCCGTTGACAGTCGGCGAGTGGTCAGTCCTCGTCAACGAGTTCGTCAGCAACGCAAGCGAAGAGGCGATTTGGAATGTCGCCACCCCCGATGAAGACAGCCGCGAGTACGATGCGATCTTCATCGGTGGGGGAGCGGCGGGCCGCTTCGGTTCAGCCTATCTGCGTGCTCGCGGTGGCCGACAACTGGTTATCGACGCATGGCCATTCCTTGGCGGCTCGTGTCCCCATCAGGCCTGCGTTCCCCACCACCTCTTCTCCGAATGTGCACGTGAGCTCGACCTGGCACGCACCATGTCCGGCAAGCTCTGGTACCCCCAATTCGATCCCGACCAGGCGCGGATCCTCGACGTCGTGGAACTATTCAGATCCGGGCGAGTCTTCCCGCACGCCGTGATGAACTGGCAATCCAAGGAACAGCTGGGGTTGGAGTACGTCCTTAACAGCCGGGCTCGCGTCATCGACGAACACACGGTGGAGGCCGACGGCTACCGATTCCGGGCCAAGAACATCGTCCTGTGCACGGGAGCACGAACCCAGTTACCCGCCATTGCCGGAACAGAACTCGAGAACGTCTACGATTTCGCGTCACTGGTCGACAAGCTGGACTATGAACCCAGTCGATGCGTGGTCATCGGCGGATCCAAGGTAGCCGTCGAGTACGCATCGTTCTTCCAGGCCACCGGGTGCCAGACCACCATCCTGAGCCGCCGTCCGGTTCTGACATCGAAGTCGCTGCACCACGTTGACGATGGTCTGCGCGATTACGTCGTCGACATGATGGTTCGTCGGGGAATCACCTTCGAACACGGCGTGGAGGTTCTGTCCATCGAGGGCGATCGCCGCGCGAGCAGTGTCTGCTTCCGCGACGGCAATGGATCGCTGCGGCAAGTCCCATGCGACATGGTGTTCATCGCCACCGGCGAACGGCCGATGTCGGCGCCATTTGTCGAGGCATTGGGCATCGATGTCGACGAGCGCGGGTTCATCACGACCGATCGAACGATGCGGACGTCCGTCGACTGCGTGTGGGCGGCCGGCGACTTGCTCGCCGGGCCAATGGAGATGTTCAAGGCACGCCGCACGGGGGTAACCGCTGCCCGCAACATCATTGGCGACCAGCACGAGATCAACCTGACCGACTACCCCGACTTCCTCCACACGACCTACGAGGTCACCTGGCTAGGTCTGTCCGAGCAGGAGGCGCGGCAACGGTACAGCAATGTCGTGAAGATCCAGATGCCTCCGGACCGCGTCAACCCGGAGACCTTCCCGCTGCCAGCGGCCGAGGGATCGATGCTGTATTCGTTTGTCGAGCCCGCACTTTCGGGCTGGTTCAAACTTGTGATCGACGGTGACTCACGGCGCATCGTCGGCGCCCACCATGTGGGATACGGGGCCAAGGATGCGTTTCAGTACCTCGACTACCTCGTACGCCGGCCAGAGGGCTTCACCATCGACGAAATCGGCGAGCTCAACGAGCTTTACCTCAATCCAGAGCATTTCATTCAGCTCAGCCGAATTCGCGCCGGGCAGGCACACCTTGAAGACCTCTAATTGGAGGATGGGCTCATGTGCCTCGTGGAGACAGCGAGTTCAATCGCCGCAGTCGGACCACGCCATGCCTGAGCGCCGTGTCGCTGTGGTCACTGGTGCGCTGTCTGGAATCGGCGCAGCCATCGTGTCACGACTACTTGACGATGGAATGTGTGTTGCAGCTTTAGATCTCAGTGCGCCGCCCGGCACGCCTTTGGGTGGGTCAGCGGCGGAACCATTGACCGTCTGTGTGGACGTCACCGATCCCACGAGTGTTGAGCAAGCAATATGCGCGGTATCGGAGCGGTTCGGCAGGGTGGACGTGCTGATCAATAACGCCGGAATCAGTGGCTCTGCCGAGGCCGCCGATTGCCATAACACTGCCGTCGGCGAGTGGGAGCGCGTACTCGCGGTCAATGTTCGAGGTCCTTTTCTGTGTACGCGAGCGGTCCTGCCCCACATGCTTCAGCGCCGAGACGGCCACGTGATCACCATCGCTTCCGCAGCAGGCATGGTTGCGTTTCCCGGCCGGTGCGCGTACACGACATCGAAGGGCGCAGCGATCCAGTTCACTAAGTCGATTGCACTCGACTATGCCCAACACGGCATCCGCGCGAACGCAGTGTGTCCCGGAATGGTGGAAACACCCATGACACGGTGGCGACTGAACCAGCCACGTCTACGATCTGCCATTGAAGCCGAGATTCCGATGGGTCGTGTCGCTCAGCCCGATGAGATCGCCGATGCCGTAGCAGTTCTGGCCTCCAACCGCCTTGGCTACATGACCGGACAGACACTCGTTGTTGACGGGGGATGGACGGTGCACTGACCTTGTCCAGACAACTTTCCTGTGTCCGCCACTCAGGCTTCGCTCATCGTCGCCCCGGCGGGTCTTCGTGGACGATACAACATCCGTTGGGTATTCGCAGCGGCGATACGAACGGCAAGTCGCCGTGGAAGAACGCTCGAAGCCCCCATCACGCGACGAGACTGCGCGAGGAAGGTCGCATGCGAGCATACAGTTGCAGCGGCGCTCAGCCGGGGATGGGCGGCCCCCCGTGGTAGCAGAAACGAAACGCACCGCCACCGCGACGCATTGGGGCAATTACACGGTCCTCAGCGACAACGGAAGGGTCGTCTCGCTCGAACCCACCCCCGAAGACAGCGCACCCTCACCGATCGGGTCAGGTATGGCCAGCGCCCACCGCGACGCCGTCCGCATAACGCAGCCCATGGTGCGTGAGGGATGGCTTGCCGAAGGACCGGGCCCGGCGCGCGGTCGACGCGGCCGTGACCGTTTCGTACCCGTGCCTCACGACTTCGCGGTCGACCTTGTTGCCGCCGAGATTGAACGTGTACGTGGTACTTTCGGCAACGCCGCGATCTACGCAGGCTCTTATGGGTGGGCCAGCGCCGGCCGCTTTCATCACGCGAAAAGTCAGATCCATCGATTCATGGGAATGGCCGGCGGATACGTCGACTCGGTAAACACTTATAGCGTCGGTGCGCTTGAGGTGATCATGCCCCATGTCATCGGCGGGCTGCCAATGAGTATCTCGACTCGGGGACCGACCTACGCCGAGATCGCCGCCGAAGGTGAACTTGTAGTTTCTTTCGGCGGGTTGGCGCGCAAGAACGCCGCGATCTGCCAGGGTGGAATTGGCGACCACGTCGTTCCCGCACTCCAGGACCGTTGCCGAG
This sequence comes from Mycobacterium sp. JS623, assembly GCF_000328565.1. Lineage (NCBI taxonomy): Bacteria > Bacillati > Actinomycetota > Actinomycetes > Mycobacteriales > Mycobacteriaceae > Mycobacterium > Mycobacterium sp. JS623. The sequence goes on from NC_019966.1 coordinate 1,878,228, forward strand.
CGGCCGGAGTCCGTTTCGTGAACGTGTCACCTGTCCGTTCCGATTCCGACGACGCGCTCGGCGGCGACTGGCTACCTATTCGCCCGGGATCAGATGTGGCGTTAATGCTCGGCCTCGCATACGAAATCGTGGTATCTGACCACCACGACAAGGACTTTCTCAATCGCTGTTGCGTGGGTTTCGAAGCATTTGCTGATTACCTACTCGGCCGGAGCGACGGCGTACAGAAGGATGCGAAGTGGGCCTCGCGGTTGACCGAGATCGACGCCACAACGATCCGATCCCTGGCGACCAAGATCGCCACATCCCGTACGGTAATCAACGTCAGCTGGTCACTGCAGCGGATGGACCACGGCGAACAGGCGCACTGGATGGGCCTTGTTCTTTCCGCTATCTCAGGGTCGCTCGGCCGTCGCGGTGGAGGGTTCGCTGCTGGTCTGGGCACTCTGCAGATCGGCGTTCGCCGCGGCTCTCACCCGAAAGCCGCTCTCTCCCAGGGCGAAAACCCAGTCAAGAATTTCATTCCGGTAGCACGGATTGCCGACATGCTGCTCTTTCCAGGTGATTCATTCGAGTACAACGGGCGGTCACTGCATTATCCGGACATCCGAATGATTTACTGGGCAGGCGGCAATCCCTTCCACCATCATCAGGATCTTCATCGCCTCGTGCGCGCGTGGCAGCGCCCAGAGACAGTCATTGTCCATGAGTCGTGGTGGAACGCTAACGCTAGATTTGCCGACATCGTCTTCCCGATCGCAACGTCTTTGGAGCGGGAGGACATCGCTTCCGGCTCTTCCGATACGACATTGAGCGCCATGCATCGCGCGGTGGAACCGCCCTCGGGAGTTGTCACCGACTACGAGATTTTCTCCGATCTGGCGACCCGGCTCGGTTTCAGGGATCAGTTCACCGAGGGTCGAGACGCCAGCGCGTGGGTGCGCGAACTATACGAGCGCACTCGCACAGGCCTGGCTGAAACTGTGGAGATACCACCGTTCGACACATTCTGGCAACAGCATCACGTGACACTGCCCGAGCCCGCTGATCCGCAGACCGGCAGCTTCATGTTACTTCGCGACGATCCCGAACGTCACCCGCTGGACACGCCTTCAGGCAAGATCGAAATTACCTCGGCGACAATCGCGGAATTCGGCTACGACGACTGCCCGGCCCACCCGAAGTGGATAGAGCCGCGCGAATGGCTCGGCGCACCCTCGGGCGAGCGGTCGCCTCTTCACCTCGTGTCGAATCAGCCGAGTCGTCGCCTACACAGCCAGTACGACAACGGCTCCTACAGCCGCGCTGGCAAGGTCGCCGACCGAGAGCCAATGCAGATCAATCCACTTGATGCGAACAAGCGAGGCATCCTCTCCGGCGAAGTAGTACGACTGTGGAACTCCCGCGGTTCCTGCCTCGCTGGAGCGGTGATCACTGACGATGTGCGGCCCGGGGTCGTCGTGCTGGCGACGGGAGCGTGGTTCGATCCGGAGGATCCGGGTGTATCGGGTTCGCTTGACCGCCATGGTAATCCCAATGTGCTCACCGCAGACGTCGGAACGTCCCGCCTGGCGCAGGCCTCGTCATCTGGTACCACGCTGATCGAAATCGAACCCGTCGATGGCTCAACCGCGCCACAGCCGCGCGCCTTCGTGCCACCGGATATCGTCGAGGAGCGCGAAGCGGTGCAACTGCTCAGAACTGCTCGCGCAAAGCGCTGATCGCCTCCGTGCTGATCGACCCAGCGTCTTTCGCTGCGCCAACGGCGAGCCATGGCCGCGGAAATTTCACAATGTCGGTGAAGGCTGCGTCGTCTGCGGATCGCAAGAAGTTCCTCATCCGGATGTTGGCTGTGACGCCTGTTGGAAGGGGCTAGGTTGTGAATAGAGATTCTCAGCAGCCCGGGCTGCCCCAATGCAGAGGCGGCTCGTAATGTGTTTGTCGAGTGTCTGTCCACTCTTGGTATCGACGAACCAATCGTTGAGCGTTCCGGCAGGTTCCCGTCACTCTCGGAGTTGATTGACGGGACCGACGTAATGCGCTGCGACCAGCTTCCGCAGCCCGGTGAATACTGCCGGTTGGATGTGCCCACCCAGGAAGCGATACTCGCGGCGCTGCTAGCCGCTGCGACTACCGAACGGTAGTGCACGTTTGGGGGGCTACATGATCGCGGTGACCCAAGGCGTCGCCAGACGGTGCGGGTTCGGTTAGCGAGACGAGAAGGTGTACGCGAGAAATCAGTGTTTGACGTCACCATCGTTGAAATGGGGGGAGCCCGCTCCGAGTCCCGCTGCGGCAGCGCCCAAGTCGCCGATCCTCTGCCCGAGTACACCCGCACCCCGGCCCGTTCCTGCGTGATTCATCTGATAACAACGGCGTTTTCAATGATGGAGAATAGAGACTATCCATCAGGGCCAGTCCCGTTGTCCCACAGAGGATTGCACTTACGCAAATGAGTAATCAGTCGCCGCGCGAGATGCAGCTATCACGCTGTCGATCAGTGGCGCCACTGAAACAGGCCGGGAGACGCCTGCGCCGTCACGTGACGTAACACCACCAGCGAGCAGCGCGAGCGGTGGCGAATGTCGGAACGCGCCAGCGCCCTCATCTGAAAAATGACAAGAAACTGAGACAGAAGCCGGATGACATCGCGTGAGACAACTTGCATCGCTGCAGGTCAGGCAATTGAGAGATGCCACGCGAGTTTGGAACCTACAATCACCGACGTATATGGCCTGCTCGAAGACCTCGATTCCGCAGCGCGATTCGTGGCAGAGGTAAGGAAGACGCCGGGTGTAGTGATGGCCTACATCGTCACCGACGACGACCTCGCCTTCCAGATGGTGTGCCGCGAGCTCCCGAAGGGCGTGCAGCCCGTGCAGCTGTACGAGTCCTATCTGCGGAACTTCGAGATCAACTCCGGGAGGTTCGCCTGATGGAGTACACGCTCAAGGACTACCAAGTGGGCGCCGTCGCGGGTGTACTCGACAACCTCACTCAAGCGCGCAGCCTTTACAATCAGTTCGGCTCCAGGTCTCGGTTCGCGCTCTCTGCCGTGACCGGCGCCGGAAAGACTGTGATGGCGGCGGCCGTTATCGAAGCGCTGTTCTTTGGGAGCGACGAGTTCGACTTCGGCGCGGACCCCGGCGCAGTAGTCCTCTGGTTCAGCGACGATCCCAGCCTGAATGAGCAGTCACGCCGGCGGATTCAGGCTGCGGGCGGTGAGCAGCTCGACTCGCGGTTGCGGATCATCGAATCCACCTTCAACGAGCCGAAGCTGCAACCCGGCAACGTCTATTTCCTCAATACGCAGAAGCTCAGCAGGGGCGGGCGACTCGTGCGAGGTGACCGCAACGGCGACGCCGACGAGATGGCGTTGGTGCCCCGTCCCGACGACGTGCAGAACAACATCTACGACGTCATCGCCGAGACGATTGCCGACGACCGGCTGACGTTGTACTTCGTGCAGGACGAAGCACATCGTGGGTGGAACACCTCAGCGGGTGATCGGACCACCATCGTTCAGCGGCTGGTTAACGGGCACGGCACGACACCGCCGATGCCGATCGTGTGGGGTATCTCCGCGACGACACAGAACTTCGAAGACGCCTTCAGGGACGGTGCTCACGGGCGGGTGGCGTTGCCCGCGGTTGAGGTGGACGCTGCGCTAGTACAGGAGTCGGGTCTGCTCAAGGACGACATCGTGCTCTCCATCCCGAGTGAGTCGGGTGTCTTCGACACCGTGCTCCTCAAGCGTGCTGTGCGGAAGGTGATCGCGAGCACTAAGGCGTGGGCTCGGTACGCGAAGGAGCAGGGCGACACTGATCCCGTGGTGCCCCTCCTGGTGGTGCAGGTGCGCGATGGCGACGCCGCCGCGACGCAGACCGCGGTAGCGAGGGCGGTCGATGCGGTCTTCGAAGAGTGGACGGATCTGCCCACCCAGTCGTTCGCGAACGTTTTCGGCGAGCACCAGGACCTGTCGGTGAACCAGGTCCCGGTCCCGTATGTCGCGCCGGAGACTGTCCAGGAGTCGGAGTGGATACGGGTGTTGTTCGCAAAGACCGCGATCAGCACGGGCTGGGACTGCCCGCGCGCTGAGGTCCTCGTCTCCTTCCGCCCTGCCGTCGACCCCACTCATATCACGCAGCTGCTGGGCCGCATGGTGCGCACACCCCTCGCACGCCGAATCCCCGGCGATCAAGTGTTGAACTCCGTCGAGTGCCTGCTGCCATTCTTCGACCGGAGGACGGCCACTGCGGTCGCCGAGGAGCTGATGCGCGGCGCTACGGGTGGCGGTGCCGGTGATTCTGGCGGCGGGCCAGGCCGACGGGTGCTGTTCGACCCGGTGGTGCTTCTACCCAATCCCGATGTCCCGGAAGATGTTTGGGAACGCTTCGAAGCCATATCGTCCCAGACGATTCCGAAGCGTGCGGCGAAGCCCATCAAGCGACTCACCGCGATCGCGAAGGCACTCGCCGACGACGATCTGGTCACCGATGCTGGGAAGCAGGCGCACGCGCACCTGCACGCGGTACTCGATGGGCGGCGGGTCCAGTACAAGGCCAAGATCGACGAAGCCGTCAAGGATGTCCTCACGATGGAAGGTGAAGAGCTGCGCGGAAAGCTGCACAGCAACACCGCGATCTCCCGCAAGACTTTCACCGACACCGCGGACAACCGTGCGATCCAGGACTCATACAGGGCCGCAGGCCGTGTCTTCAGTGCCGACCTCGCGCGGACCTATGTCGGGCACCTGGCTGGCGAGCACGCCGACGATGACGAACTGCGCGAGGCGACTGTCCAATTGGCATCGCTGGCTCTTGTGCCTGAAGCGTCAGAGGATATCGACGACGAGGCAAACAAACTCGCCGCTGACTGGCTGCTGCAAACCCGCGTGCAGCGCAAGGGCCTGCCCGACGAACGGCAGGCCGTTTACGACGAGCTTGAATCGATGACGACTCAACCGCAGCCCATCCTGCTTACCCGACCGCGGACCGGGCAAGCAGATACCAAGATCCGCGACGCCGCCGGAAACGAATCCGACCTTCAAACCAAGAAGCACCATCTGCTGTGCGACGAGAATGGCGACTTGCCAACCAATCTGAACGACTGGGAGACGCTGGTACTAGAGCAGGAGATGAAAGCTGCCGGTTTTGTCGCATGGTGGCGAAACCCGTCGCGCATGGCGAAGGACTCGCTGGCGATCGCATACCGCGACCCGTCCAGCGGTGCGTTCAAGGCGTTGCGACCCGATTTTCTGTTCTTCTCCCGCCGCTCTGACGGCTCGATCGCCGCCGACATCGTCGACCCTCACGGACATCACATGTCCGACGCTATGCCGAAGCTGCGCGGGCTCGCCGACTTCGCCGAGACGTTCGGCTCTGAGTACGGCCGCATAGAAGCGGTGGCGAAGGTCGGTGACACGCTGCGGGTGCTGGACCTGACGAAGCAATCCGCGCGCAATGCAGTGCGTGACGCCACGGACGCGAAGGCCTTGTACGAGTCGAACGCCGCGGTGGACTACTAGCGCCGCGGGTCAGATGCTGCTGCCAGCTGCTTGGAGTACAGGCGACGGCGATGCAAACGGTCAAACCCACCAAAGTATGAATGCCCTGCGTGTCGATGCCGTCCAAAAATAAAGTGTATTGATAGCCTGCTGATCGTTGACTAAAGGAAGGTCGTGATCTCGTGGACGAAGGCCGCCGATGGGCCATCGAGACGTTTGGTGAGTACGGTGCGTACATCCGTGGACGGGCCGCTGAGCTTGTCCGGGAAGAACACTCAGCGTTGGTAGATGCGCAGGAAGCTTCCGGCCACCGGAGCCAGGGCGTGTACGGCCAGTTCTGGCACGGAATCTTGGAGCGGTTTGAGGAATTCGACAATCTGTCTCATGCCACGTTGATCCGTCCAGGTAGAGCCCCCTACCGGATTCCGGTGATCAACGGAGTCGCACTTTTTGCGTGGCGTTGGGGGCGTGCCCGTGGTGAGGAGATGGGGTCGGTTCCGTTTGCAACCTCGGATGCCCGTTTGGCGATGTTCGAGCTGGATGGTGTTGCGACGCAAGGCAAGTTCGAGATCGGTATGCCCGACGCCGGTCTCAGTGACGAAGAAAAGGAACTGGCGGAGACGATCGAAGCTGCAATGGGCGATTCCTCAATGACCGCTAACAAGGTTGTGGTTGTCGCGATCTCAAGCTCACCGATGGGTCTCCATGAGATGAGCTGGGGCGAAGCCCGGGTAACAGACGACGGCCGCATAGCGTGGGGATTCACTGAAGACCTAGAAGACGTAGCTGCCCCGACTCCGATTACTGTCGTCGACAGCAGCAAGTCGTTCACTGCCGGAGAGTTGCCGAAGAAGGAACTCCGCCACCGATCGGAACCGGACGAGGGTTCTGGCCTCCCGGCATCAGACGATGACTGACGAGACCCAAGGCGAATTGCAGCTTTTTGGAGAGCGCGGATCGAGCATCGATGACGTTGTTCGCGCCTTTGACTCGGCTCGACTGACGCAGGCCCGAGTTCTCGCGGAGCTGACGAAGGGCGAACTGGCAGAACGACTTAACGTGTCTGCGGCGGCAGTTGGTCAGTATGAAACCGGTGCAACAAAACCGCGCCACGAACTCCTGCCGGAGCTGTCCAAGATCTTGAAGTTTCCCATCGAGTTCTTTGCGGCGGGCCGTCCTATTGGGCGGCTTGATGCTGCGAATGCGCATTTTCGTAGTCTTCGATCGACTCGAGCTAAGGATCGCGCGAAAGCCGCGACCCATGCTGAGCAACTGTGGGAGTTGACCTACGCACTTGAGAAGCGAGTGCGCCTACCTGATGTTGACCTACCAAGCATTCCCGAGGGGACGTCACCGGCACGTGCCGCTCAGATGCTGCGAACGGCATGGGAGATCGGACGGGGGCCACTGCCACATCTCGCGGCGTTGATGGAGTCCCGCGGGATTGTTGTCAGTCTGATTTCGCTGACGAACGAATCGGTAGGACGAGTCAGCGCGTACTCCACTGACGCCCTTGGCCGGCCGCTGGTGATCGTGACGCCTGAGAGAGCATCGTCGGTCTATCGGTACCGCTTCACATGCGCGCACGAACTTGGACACTTGATCTTGCATGCGAGTCCGCTCCCGGGTGACCGTCAGCAGGAGAGAGAGGCTGACGAGTTTGCTGCCGAACTTCTCACGCCGCAAGCAGAAATCGCGCCGCTGCTGCCGCGGACCATGCGTATCGCTGCTCTTGAGAAACTGAGTAGCGAATGGGGTGTTTCGGTGCAGTCGCTAGTTAGGAGGATGGGCGAACTTCGCGTCGTTTCCGATGTATCTGTACGACGTGCGTATCAGCGACTTAATTCGACTGCTGAATTGCGCCGTGACGAACCGATCTCTGTCTACAGGGGCGAGGTGCCCTCACTACTCCGCGATGCGCTCGATCTTGCGGAGCGGTACGGGCTCAGCCGGCGCGACCTTGCGATCGAGCTGTGCTGGACAGTGAGCCACCTGAACGAGATGTTGGGCGACGACGATAAGCGACCAGTATTACGGATCGTCCGTTGAGGGGTCCCGGAAGAGGTGTTTTCACACAACCTCAACCGGCGGCGGATCACAAAGCGTAGCGATGATGAGGGGGACAGGGCGATGCACAACTTCAACCTGGACGACGTGGAACGATTTGTGAAGGTGCTCGACTTGGAAGTGCCGTGGGCACATTCCTATGCAGACATGCAGCCGGGTAGGACCGATCGGGATCGCCGCGAAAACTATCGCCGGGCGGCTACAGGAGCAGCTCTTAACGATCTGCCCGCTGATCCGCTGTGGTGGGCATTCCGCATCGGCGTGTCGAAGGCCGGTCGATCACTTGACGTGGATAACGTCGCAAAGACGATCATCGATGCCTTCTGTGCTTGGCAGATCGCGCGCGACCACTCCGCCTATTCGCATTTGGGGCTCTACCCGAACGACACCTTCGACCACGTGCGTGTTCTCCAAGTCGTCGGGCAGCGTGGCTCAGTCGATTCCACGCATATCGAGATATTCGCGTGCGTAAGGTAGAGGTCATGTCGAATAGGCCACCTCAAAAACGCACCGTTGAGAATTTCATGCCCTAAGTTAGAGCTTTGTGGCATAATGGATTTCGTAATCAGAGGCACATATGCGTATTCGTCGAGTAGATATCGAAAACTTCCGCGGCATCAAGAATCTGAACTGGATCGCCCCAAAGGATCGGGACTTCGTGTGCCTCGTGGGCCCCGGCGATAGCACCAAGACTACAATCCTCGAGGCGATGTATTTGGCGTTGTGCGAGCGTTATTCACTTTCGCTGTCGGATGCGGACTTCTACGACGCAAACGTTGAGCAGCCAATCACCATCCGCGTGACGATCGATGATCTGTCGAACGAGGTGATGAAGCACGGCGTCCTCGGTATGGAACTGAGCGGCATCAAGGACGATGGCGAGCTGACTCACGATCCTGCGGACGCTGACTCGACCTGTGTCGTCATCCAATTGAAGATCGATGCGGACCTGGAGCCGGTGTGGTCAGTTTATCGCGAGGGCGGAAATGAGCCGTTTCCGCAGATAGGTGTTGGTGCCCGAAAAGCGTTGGGAGTTTTCAAAGTAGACGAGCGAATTGATGGGCACCTCCGTTGGACTCGTACGTCGGCACTGGGTCGGATGACGGAGGCCGTACACGGCACATCAGGGACGCTTGCAGCAGCCACCCGCGCATCGCGAGATGCCGTTGCGGGGTCGATCTCTGAAGACTTACAGGCGCTGACCGGGAGGGTGCAAGAGCGCCTGAATTCGCTTGGCAGTGGGAACTTTTCAGCCCTGAAGCCTGGTCTCGACACCTCGCTGTCCTCGTCGGCGGGTGTGTTGGCACTATACGAGGAACGGGTTCCGCTCACCAGTTACGGTCTGGGTACTCGTCGGCTGGCAGGCATTGCAACACAGCAATTAGCGTTTGCGCACAAGACAATCCTGATGATCGATGAGATTGAGTATGGTCTTGAGCCGCATCGGCTTGTGTACTTGCTCCACCATCTGCGGAACTCAGGTCAAGTTGCTCAGGTATTTGTCACGACCCATTCACCTGTTGCTGTCGAGCAGTTGACGGCATCTGATCTCTGTGTTGTCCGCTCTGATGGCGACGGAAATATCTCAACGCATGACTTCACCGCTAGACCAAACCGAGCGCAAGCAGTTCTTCGCTCGAATCCATCTGCGTTCCTGTCACGCAAGGTGATCTTCGGTGAAGGCAAGACCGAGTACGGGCTTCTTCTCGGTCTGGTCGATCTTTGGAATAAGGAGCGAGTTGACGCCGGAGAGACTCCGGCAGCTGGATTAGGTGTCGCTATCGCGGATGGAGGGGGCGGATCGAACGCAACTCGACGCGCGCGCCTTCTGACCGAAGCCGGTTACGACGCAGTCGTTCTCATGGACAACGACGATCGTTCGGTAGATAGTGAGGTAAACAAGGCTTCACGCGAGGGCGTGACTATCCGTAGATGGAACAGCGGCCACGATACGGAGCGTGAGTTGGTCGCCACTCTGACGGCTGCACAGCTCACGGTGATCTTGGAAATCGCTCTTGAGCATCGTATGAATCAGCAGACTGTATTGCAGGATCTCCACAACCAGGACAGCAGCGGTGCCAACCTCGACACACTCGACGTGAGCGAATGGATCACCGGCCACGGGTTCACTCTTGTCACCGCGCGAGCTCTAATTGCTTCCGCGGCAAAGGAGTACGCGTGGTTTAAGAATCCGTATCAGGGTCGGCGGTTGGCGGAGTGGATTGCAGGTAATCACGATGTACTGGCGGGATCGACCTTGATCACTGTCATTGATCAGTTGTATGAGGACGTGTTCGGCGCTGAGTCGGAGGAGACCCGTCCAGAGGTGGACTGGTAGTTGCGATGGATGCAGCGCTGCGCAATGAGGCGACGCTACTACTGCGGCGAATGCCATTCTCTGTGGAGATGCCCGCAGGTACGGGCAAGACCCAGCTGATCGCTGCCATGGCAGGAGTTGCGGCGCATGACGGCTCGGCTTCCCTCATCCTCACCCATACGAATGCCGGTGTTGCAGCCCTGCGAAAGCGATTGAAAGACTTTGGAGTTCCTCAACGGATGGTTCATGTCGACACTATCGCTAGCTGGGCGTTCGAGCTTGTGCGTCACTATCCAGACCTCGCAGGAATCAAGATCGCACCAGTTCCCGACTGGACACAGACACCTGAATATGTCAGTGGTGCAGCGAATGTCGCGCAAGCAAGAGCGATCAATCGAATGCACTCCGCGAGCTTCGCGTACTTGTTCGTTGATGAGTACCAGGACTGCAACCTTAACCAGCACGATCTAATACTGGAGATCGCGTCCGCGATTCCATTGGCCGCGGTGTTTGGGGACCGCCTGCAGGGGATCTTCGACTTTGCGGGTGAGACTCTGGTCGACTGGGACGAACATGTCTTCCCGAGCTATCCACTCCTCGATCGTGAGCACACAGCTTGGCGGTGGGCAGGCCACAACGCGGAGCTTGGACAATGGCTCCTTGACGTTCGGTCACAACTCGTTTCAGGTGCGACTCTCGATCTATCTCAGACTTCGGTGCCGGGACTCCAATGGCTGGCTTCGAGCCATCAGGCGGTGGCGGATGCAGCCTATGGGTTCACGACGTTCGAAGAGTCGGTTTTGATTCTCAATCAGTGGCGATCTGACAACGCTAGTACTGCAGGGCGATTGGGCGGAACATACGCCGTCATGGAAGATCTCAACGGCCGCTTCATGCACGAAAGTCTCGCTACTCTCGAATCGTCCGACCCGGATGGTTACGCGCTCTGGTTGGCCTACTTCGCGAAGAGTTGCTTCTCAGGCTTTGGCGAGATCAATCAACCGATCCTCCGTCGGTTACAGCGCGGCGAAGGCTTAGAGGGGTTGAGCCGTCGCGGACTTGAATCCACTCTCGCGGCTCTGGAGGCTCTTGCAACGAAGCCGTCGCTACGAAATCTCGTCACAGCGATGAGGGCGATCGAGTCGGCGCGGGAAGGCAGACTCTATTGCATCGAGGCGTGGCGGGACACACTCGCCGCTATAGAGGCGGTTGTGCTGAATCCGGGTGAGAACATGCGGGCCAACCTCTCGATGATCCGGGATCGGCTTCGGTACACAGGACGTCGCAGGCAGCAGCGCATTGTGTCTCGAACACTCCTGGTCAAGGGCCTTGAATATGACCATGCGATTCTCTGCGACGCCGACAATATCGGCAGTGTACGAAACTTCTATGTCGCAATTACCCGACCGCGGAAGACGCTTACGATCCTGAGCCGATCGCCAACTATCCGTTTGAGATAATGTGCTTTCCGCTGGTTGGGTATGGAAAACACTTTCCTTTTCGCGTCATCGAGTGTCACTGCCACCCGCGTCGCGGGCGGAGCGGAACGCTATGGTCGCGGAGTGCGGTTGCGATAGTCGTGTGCAACACGCCATATCTGGCGCCAAGCCACGCCAGTGACTTGCCTTCGACGTAGAGCACTGCGGCTTCGCTGACTTCCTCGGCATCCAGACCTTGCCTTGCGAATGTTGACACCCTGCTCGCGGAGGACGGTGGCGACTCGCGTCTTGGAGATGCCGTAGTGCGTACCGATCTGCTGGGTCGTCTCACCAGCTCGGTAGCAAGCAACGATGTCAGCGGTGTCTTGAGGGGTCAGATGGCGTTTCGAACGGGTTTTCGGCTTGTCTTGATACAATAGGGATTGTCGAGGTGAAGATTCGCCAATCCGTTGTCGCAGGTCAGACCATTTTCTCGACATGTGCGCAAGGTTCGAGTTTCTTCCTATCGCCTCCACGACGACGGCCGTACTCGAACCGGTGCCGCCAAAGTCAGCCGTTTTCAGTTTCGAGGGCTTCTTTCGTCCTTGGCAACCAGTCGCCCGCAGAATCCGCCGCAAGGCGGGCTAAACGTTCTCTCGTGAGGGGGTTCGATAGTTCTCCCCTTAGGCCCACAAAGAAACCGCAGTTCAGAGGCACTTTTGGACGTTGCGTCGGGATCGGCGTAACAGTTCACCGAACATCAAGGGTTGTGGCAAGCATCCACGCCCAGAAGAACCGCGCTGGGAACACCTACCGCGTGCTGTGGCGCCAGGATGGCCGCCAGCGCTCGCTGACCTTCGAAAATCTGCCTGCCGCAGAGCGTTTCAAGACGCTGCTCGAAGACCACGGTCCCGACGAGGCGCTGCGGATCATCGAGTTCGACGAGATCGGGCGCCATGTCCCGACGGTCACCGAGTGGCTGAGCAGCCACATCGACAATCTGACCGGTGTGCAGCCGGCGACCCTGGCTCGTTACCGCACCTATGTCGCCCGCGATATCGACCCGGTGTTCGGCTCGATGCCGGTGTCGGCGGTCACCGAGACGACGATCGCGAAGTGGGTGAAGCAGCTTGGTGGCAGCGGCAAGACGATCGCGAACAAGCACGGCTTTCTTTCCGGAGCGCTCAACGCCGCGGTACGGGCCGGGGTAATCGCCTCGAACCCGTGTCAGGGTCGCCGCCTGCCGCATACGCGTGTGGAGGAGACGGTGTTCCTGACGCCCGAGGAGTTCCGGCTGCTGCGTGATCACATCGAAGGTGATCGCTGGAAGAACCTGGCGACATGGTTGGTGACTACCGGTATGCGCTTCTCCGAAGCGACCGCATTGAACGCGGCCGACATCGATACCGATGCGAAGACCTGTCGAATCAATAAGGCATGGAAGTACTCCGGTGATTACCGGCCGCAGATTGGGCCGCCGAAGACGAAGAAGTCGATTCGCACCATCAGCTTGCCGCCGGCGGCGCTGGAGGTCATCGACTTGACCGCGCCGGGTCTGTTGTTCACTAACGGCGCGGGCAATCCCGTTCGTGCCCAAGAGTTCTTCAACGGCGGCTGGAAACCCGCCCGTGAGGCTGCGAGGAGGGCGGGGCTGACCAAGTCGCCGCGCGTGCACGACCTACGACACACGTGTGCCTCGTGGATGATCCAGGCCGGCGTCCCGCTCCCGGTCATCCAGCAGCACCTCGGTCATGAGTCAATCCAGACCACGATCGGTGTATACGGTCACCTCGACTGGCGCAGCGCCCAAGTGGCCGCCGACGCTATCGGGTCGGCGCTGAGCTGACACCCGATCGGGCGTGTTGCGCGGTTGGGCTATGTGGTGCGTCTGCGCCGGATTTCCTCGGCGCCATGGCTTCCCAGCGTTTTGAGCAGCCGGCGCACAGCGTCTGGGACGTCTTCATGGGGTCGTATGAGCGGGAGAAGGTCTGCGAGTCGTGGGGGAGGTTGACGTATCTGTGATCGCTCGGCGGCGACGTGGGGCAGTGCGTGGGCGAAGACCGCGAGTGTTGTGCAACCGGGGAGTCCGGCTGCGGGCGCGAGTACGGCGTCGAATCCGGCATCGCGGGCGGCGGTGGCGATGGCCTGGGTGATGGTGCAGTCCTCGGAGAGTCGTCGGCGTCGACGCCCAGGTGCGATCGTGTGGCGGGATCGGTCAGGTCGAGGACGTCAAGGTCGACTGATACACGACCTACGCGGCGGCGTACTTCGAATGGGTCGACTCCATCCTCGACGAAGTGGCGAAAGAACTCCGCCCAGGCGCCCTGCTCGCGGTTGGATGCATACCAGACGCCCGGCTCGCCGGTCTGGTGGTAGCGACCGGGTCCGCGGGCGGGATCTACGCAGGAGGTCAGTGGATGGCGAGTGGGGCCTTGATGCCAGAAACTACCGGTCAGCTTTCGCCGCGGTGCGGTGGCAACCGCATCGGTTGGGCTCAAACGTAGGAGCCATCGATGAAGGATTCAGCGGCGCGGCGGACATCCTCGTAGTGGTCGTCAGCAAGCAAGTCAACGGGGCGCGCGCCGTCGAGGATGCGGTTTTTGGCGTGCAGCCACTGGCCAACGCCTCGTGGGGTCAGGGAGTCGGAGAGCAGAAGGACAAGGTCACGAAGCTGGGCCAGTCGGTCATAGCGGTCTGGGCGGATGTCGCCGGTGCGCCAGCCGCGGACCGCGCGGTCGGAGACTTGCGTAACCGCGGCAACGTCGAGCTGTGTGACGCCGAAGGGTTTCAATGCGTCCACGATCTCGCTGGCCTCGACGGCCCGATCCAATGCAGCGGCCATCCCGAAACCTCCAGCACTTCCGGTTTCACTACCGCTTATGCTACCGGTGCGTGCGACGGGTGACAACGACCTCGCCACCAATCGGCTTGCCGCCGAACGTCTGTCCGACGGTGCCCGCACCGTCTTCGACGGCGACTACCTCACCGAGCACATCACCCTGGGCTACGCCACCACCGTGCACGCCGCCCAAGGCGTCACCACCGACACCTGCCACGCCATCCTCGGCGAAGGCGCCTCCCGCTCTATGGCCTACGTCGCCATGACCCGCGGCCGCCACACCAACAACGCATACCTCTACCAAAAGCTCAATCACGAAGCCGACCACCACCACGCCACACCCATCGCCGCACCACAGATCCACCAACTACACCGCGGCACCAAATCCACCGCCGCGCAGGCATTCCGCACCCTCCTGGCCAACGACGACCGACCCACCACCATGCAAGCACACGCCGAACACACGCCGACTGAGCTCCTCCCAGACATCGTCGCAGAGACCCTTGAGCGCAACCAGCAGCGCCGCAGCACGCGCCGAACGGTCTGGAAGGAACATCTCAAAACCATTGATGCCTGGCGCACCGGATACCAACGCATAGCTGCCGCGACCACCCGCTCAGCCGAAATCTTCGTAGAGACAGGTGGACTGGAACTCTGACCGCCCGCGATCGAACGCTCTGCCTAGAGCTGATCTCACTTTGCCGGATCCGGCCGTGCGTGGCTGGTAGTGGGACCCGCGAGACGAACAGTTCGGCCAGCGCGGAATCGGCCTCCAGGTGAGGCGGCGGCATCGATTACCGCGTCGACCCGGGCGAGGGTTTCGGGGGTCGGGGTCGTTCTTACCGATGAGCGGCGAGTGTGATAGGCCAACGACGGCGGCGATCATTTAGGTGCCTCAGTCTCGGATGACGGATGGATGACGATCTTTCCCATGACGTCGCCGTCGAGCATCTGTTGAAAACCCTTGTGGATGTCGGCAAGTGGCAAGGTCCGGTCGATCACCGGCCGGGTTCCGATGGCGTCGAGCAACCGCGGCAATGCCTCGAGCTCGGTACGCGTAGCACCTGTGGAGCCTAGGATTCTCAGCTGCACGTAGAAGATGCGTCCCAGGTCTGCCGGCGGATTCATCCCGGTGGTCGCGCCGGCGATCACGACGGTGCCGCCCGGGCGCACCGACTTCAGCGAGTGCGACCAGGTGGCTTCACCGACTGTCTCGATAACGACATCGACCCGTCCAGGCAGTCGTTCCCCGCTGGGCACCGCTTCCCGTGCGCCCCAACGCAGCGCTTCGGTGCATATGGCCTCGCTTCGACTGGTGGTGTAGACGACGGCGCCCGCGGCCACCGCGAGTTCGATGGCGGCCGAGGACACCCCGCCGCCGACTCCCTGCACCAGGACACGGTCACCGGCCTTGATGTTGGCCTGGGTGAACAACATTCGGTAGGCCGTCGTCCACGCCACCGGCAGGCAAGCCGCCTCATCGACGGTCAGCCAGGGCGGCATGGCGACGAGGTTGCGCCGCGGCACCGAGATGTACTCGGCGAATTCGCCGTTGTGCCGCTCGGTCAACAGCGCACGATTGGGGTCTAGCGTCTCGTTTCCGCGGCCGGCGTCGGGGTCGGCGATGACCGGGTGAACATCACCGGGTTTCCGTCCTCGTCGTACCCCGACACGTCACAGCCCAGCACCATCGGCAGGCGTCGGCGGGATGTCCGACACCGCGCAGGGTCCACAGGTCGTGCATGTTCAGCGCGGAGGCCGCCACCCTCACTAGGGCCCATCCGGGCCGGGGTTGCGGTTTGCCGGCACTTCACGGAATTCAAGCCCCTCCAAAGGGTCATGAGGATTTCTGTGAGACAGCAACTGCGGCAAGCACATCGCCAACGTTGGCTGCGTCGTGCCTCGGTTCACAGTCGGTGTGCCGTTGTGCGAAACGGTCGCTTGAATTCGTTGGGCGACCCAAGTCGTGTGGTCCGTATGACTTCCACCATGCACCCGGGCGCCAAGGGCCAGGCACTCACGTCGCCGCCGACCAACACGCTACGACGTCCCGCTGAACTCGAGCGCACTATCGACGTGTCGGGTCTCGTCGACGCCGAGGGTGGGCTGTTGGACCGCGCGTTGTTCACCAATGAACTGATCTACCGGCAGGAGCAGCGGCGGATCTTCGCCACCCACTGGTTGTTCCTCGCCCATACCGACCAGTTCCACAAGCCCGGCGACTTCTTCACCACGTATATGGGTGAGGACCCGGTGATCGTCACGATGGACAAGAACCGCAAGATCCGAGCGTTTCTGAACTCGTGCCGGCACCGGGGGGTGCGGGTGTGCCGTGCGGAACTCGGCGCCACCCGCAGCTTCACCTGCACGTATCACGGGTGGGCGTATGACCTCGAGGGCAAGTTGATCAGCATCCCGAACAAGGAGGGATATCCGGACAGTTTTCAGTCCAGTGATTGGGGTTTGGTCGAGGTGCCGAACGTGGACTCCTACCACGGGTTGATCTTCGGGAACTGGGATCCAGGAGCGAGTAGCCTGCGCGACTCGCTGGGCGGGATGACCTGGTACTTGGACGCGATGCTCGACCACGATCCAGAAGGCACCGTCGTTGTCGGCGGCGTGGAGAAATGGGTGGTGGAGGGCAACTGGAAACTCGCCGCCGAACAGGCCGCCAGCGACTGGTATCACGTGAACATGAGTCACGGCTCGGCGCTGACGGTGCTGGCGGGTGGGAAGCCCAAAGCCGAAGTGGTGCACCGTACTGGGCGGCAGTACGTCGACCCGAGGGGGCACGGGCACGGCTTCCCGGTGCATCCGCGCAACCGGTTCGACAACCAGACCGTACATGAATGGATGGACTACGCCGCTTTGCGGCTGCGGCTGGGCGAGGCACGCGTTGAGGGCCCGTTGACGACCGGGCACGGTACGGTATTTCCGAACTTTTCCTACCTGCCGGTCAACGGGTCGATTCGGGTGGCGCACCCGAAAGGACCTGACCGGATGGAGGTCTGGGCGTGGTGCATCTTGGACAAGTCGATGCCCGAGCATGTGCGGGAGGCGCAGCGCCTCTACAACCTGCGCACCTTCGGTCCAAGTGGAATCTTCGAACAGGACGACGGTGAGAACTGGAGTGAGGCGCAGACCATCGCGCACGGATTCATCACCAACTCCGTCCATCTGAACTATCAGATGGGGCTGGGATCCGAACGCGAAGACGGGCGCCATCCCGGAGTAACCAGTGAACTTTACAGCGATGCCGCCGCGCGCTCCTTCTACGCCCACTGGCGTGACCTGATGAACACCCCGGCGTGGCATGAACGCAAGGGCGCCGATGAGTGAGGGCATCCGCGTCGCCGCCGTCGCCGATATCGCCGAAGGCGAGGGCATCGTCATCGGACAGTCGATCACCGTCGCCTCGGTGAGCAGCCCTACGCGTGCTTCGGATTGCGCGGTGGGCGGGTTGCCGGAGCGGTGGCGGTCGACGACTCGGCGTTTGTTAGGGCCGCGCGCAGGATGATCGACCGCGGCATCACGGTATCCGCGGCCGAACTAGGCGATCGATCGGTAGACCTACGCAGGCTGATCAAACGATGATGACGACACGGAGAGTACGCATATGACCAGCGCGGCAACAATATTGGCCAGCATCGACGGAGCGCGGCGGGCCAGCCACGACATTCACTTCGAGGTTGAGCAGTTCTACTACACCGAGGCTGAGTTGCTCGACGACGGACGCTTCACTGACTGGCTCGATCTGTTGGCCGACGACCTCGACTACTGGATGCCCACGAGAACCAACCGGTTGCGTCGCCAACAGGCGCTGTCGATATCGGCACGCGGCGAGGCCGCGTTCTACGACGAGACCAAGGAAAGTCTGGCCTGGCGGATCCGGCGGTTCGATTCCGGCATGGCCTGGGCCGAGGATCCGCCATCGCGGACTCGGCATCTGGTCACGAATGTCGTGGTGCACCATGTCGATTCGGATCAGGCCAGTGGCTCTGATCTCGCCGCCCGCTCGGCGTTCCTGGTGTATCGCAACCGCCTCGAACGCGAGGTGAACCTGTTCGCGGGGTGCCGCACCGACATCCTGCGTCGCAGCCCCGACGGCGGGTTGAAGGTCGCCCGCAGGGTCATCTTGCTCGACCAGAGCGTCCTGCTGGCCAAGAACATCTCCACCTTCTTCTGAGTCGACAGATTTCCTTCAGACCGACGAGTGAAAGGACGTGCCGGTGGCCAGCACGCAATTCGACACTGAGATCGACGAAATGCCCACGTTGCTCACGCGGACGGTAACCACCTCCTACGGCGACATCGCCATGTCAGAGACCGGCGAGGGACCCGTCCTGGTCATGTTGCACGGCGGCGGCCCGGGAGCCTCCGGTGTCAGCAACTACCACCAGAACCTGCCTGCGCTGGCCAAGACGTTTCGGGTCGTGCTGCCCGATCAGCCCGGGTTCGGCGGCAGCTACCGCCCCACCGAGGCCGACCTCGACGCGCAGTCGATCACCCAGATCTCGGTCGGCGCGCTTTTCGAGGCGCTGGACGCCATCGGTATCGACCGGTTTCACCTGCTGGGCAACAGCCTTGGCGGCGCGGCGGCCATCGCGATGGCACAGGCGCAGCCGGATCGGATCACCGGACTGGTGCTGATGGCGCCCGGGGGTGGCTGGCTGCCATTCGGCCCGACTCCGACCGAGGTGCAAAAGGAGATGTTCCGGTACTACAACGGTGATGGCCCCAGCGAGAAGAAGATGTCGAACTTCATCCGCACCATGGTCTTCGACCACAAGCAGTTCGGCGCCGACGTCGTCAAAGCGCGGTACGAGGCATCGCTGGACCCCAGTCACATCGAGTTCTATCACCGACACAACGCCGCCTTCGGTAAGCGACACGGTATGGATCCGCTGTGGCGTGATCTGCACAAGGTCACCGCCCCCACCCTGCTGTTATGGGGCCGTGATGACCGCACCATCACCCTCGACGGATCTCAAATCATGCTCAAACAGATCCGCAACGTGCAGCTGCACGTATTCGGCAACTGCGGGCACTGGGTGCAGTTAGAGCGCCAGCGCGATTTTGAACTGCTGGTGGCGCAGTTCCTGACGGAGTTGCGTTGACCGGCTGGCTGCAAGGATACGTCGCGCTGATTACCGGCGGGAGTACCGGGATCGGGCGGGCCGTCGCCGAACGATTCATCGCCGAGGGCGCCTCGGTCGCCATCCTCGGCCGCGACCCCGATGCGCTGCACGCCGCCATCGAGGCCAGCGCCGATCCGGCCAAGCTGCACGCGATCAGCGCGGATGTGCGCGATTCGGCGGACCTGCATCGCGCGGTCGGCGAGACCGTTGACCGCTTCGGGAAGCTCGACACGCTAGTGGCCAATGCCGGGATCTGGGATTACCACCGGCAGCTGACCCGGATGACCGGCGCGCAGCTCAGTGCGACCTTCGACGAGTTGTTCGCCGTCAACGTCAAGGGTTATCTGCTGGCCGCTGAGGCAGCGTGGCGGGAGCTGGTCAAGACCCGCGGCAGCATCGTGATGACATTGTCCAACGCCTCGTTTTACGTCAACGGCGGCGGCCCGATCTACACGGCCAGCAAGCACGCGTGCCTGGGGCTGATGCGTGAGTTCGCATACGAATTGGCGCCGA
Organism: Mycobacterium sp. JS623; assembly: GCF_000328565.1. Taxonomy (NCBI): domain Bacteria; kingdom Bacillati; phylum Actinomycetota; class Actinomycetes; order Mycobacteriales; family Mycobacteriaceae; genus Mycobacterium; species Mycobacterium sp. JS623. The sequence goes on from NC_019966.1 coordinate 1,898,026, forward strand.
AGGTCCGCGTCAACGGCGTGGCCTGTGGGGCGATGAATACGGCGTTGCGCGGGCCGGCGGCCCTAGACATGCAGGACCGCACACTGGCGGCGTCCTTTGCGAAGAAGAAAGCGGGTGATGCGCCGCCACCGATCCCGCTGTACGACTCGAGCACCGACCCGCGAGATTTCACCGGATCCTACGTTCTGCTGGCCAGCCGCGAGCAGAGCGGACCCATTACCGGACAGGCGATTTCGGTCGACGGTGGTATCGGCGTGCGCGGGTTCGCTTTGGCTGCTGGAGGTGACCATCTGTGAAGCGGCTGTCGCTGGACTTGGGGCCGGGGTGGACGGTCACACCCGGGGAGAAAGACGTCCTCGGCATTATCCGTCGTGATGACGACGGCGAGTGCGTCGAGGGGGTAGCCCGGTATGCCAGCGGCGGTCCTCTGCGCGACGCCTACCCGGTGGGTGCCCATGATGTTGAGATTCGCATCTCACGCCGACCCCCGCCCTCGTCTCGGCTGACTGCTTTCCTCGACGAACTTGGCGTTGCGATTGTGGCCGCAGACCCCGCCTGCCGACGTGTTGTCGTTGCTGTTGCACCCGATGACCTGGCCGCATTCTCGGCGGCGGAGTCGGTGGGCTTTCGCCACGTCGTCGACGTCGACGTTCCCGGTGAGGAATTGAGTCTGCTTGTCCGAGAACCGGAGTGGGTAACTCAGGTGGACGCCGACCTCGATCGAGTGCCCGGCACCTGATCACCCATTGCGGTGCGACTGGCCCATTGTCCGGGAGGCGGAAGCGCAGACACGCCGCAAGCTGTGCGTGAACGGACGAAGGTCGGCGGACACGGGAACCGACACCGACAACGCGGCGATCGGTAACCCGTTGCGGCCGAACACCGGTGCCGCAACGCAGCCCAACCCGGGGCGGCTCTCCTCGTGCTCGGTCGCCACGCCGTCGCGCCTTACCCGATCGAGCGCACCCGTCAATTCGTTGCCATCAGTGATCGAGCGAGTGGTGAGCGCGGCAAGTCGGCCGCCGGTGATCCTCTCCACCGTAGCGGGGTCATAGGCCAACAAGACCTTGCCGACGGCGGTGCAATGTGCGGGTAGGCGCCCGCCGATGCGTGATGGCGCAACCGCGTTGCGATGTCCGTAGAGTTTGGCCAGGTAGACGACATCGGTATCGTGCAGCATCGCCAGGTGCACGGTCTGGTGCGTCGCTTCGAACAGTTCGGTGAGGAAGGGCATCAGCTGGTCGCGCACCCGCTCGTGGCTGCGCGGGTACACCGCCAGGCCCAGTTCGTGTAACCGGGGGCCCAGCCGGTAGCTGGTGCCGATGCGTTCCACCATGGCGTTGCGCTCCAGCATCCCCAACACGCGGTAGGCGGTCGACTTGCTCAGGCTTGCGCGCCGGGCGAGTTCGCTAACACCGACACCGGTGCTGGCCTCGTCTCCGAATGCAACCAGCAGGCTGAACGCCTTGTCGACGGCGGCTCTGTCGTCGGGCACGGAGTCGAGTACGGCTGTCATGACTTCCTCCCGGGGCGTGTGACGGTCGCTTCTATTTGCCTGTTCGTCACTCTTAGTGAACATGATGCAAAACCTGGGGGCGTTCGTCAATAATGACGCTATGACTATTAAAAGTGACAGTACGTCGGGGGAGAACCAGCTCGTCGCCCGTAACGTGCGCCGGTTCCGCCGCGAGCGTGCCATGTCGCTGGGTGAGTTGGCTCGTCGTTCCGGTCTCGCAAAGCAGACCTTGTCCAAAATCGAGCAGGGCACCGGTAACCCGACGGTAGAAACGCTGGCGCTGCTGGGCGCTGCGTTGGATCTTCCCGCCCGGCGGCTACTCACCGAATGGGGCACCCCCGTGTATGTCCAACGCCGCGACGACGGGGTGTGGAGCGGGGGGCCTGAGTGGTCGGAGCGACTACTCGACGAGATCTATGGCTCGGGTTATGTGCGCACACTCGTGCTGCGACTGGAGCGCGGCAGCGCCGAGCCCAAAGCGGTTGATCCGTACCCACCCGGCACCCTTCATCACCTGTTCGTGATCACCGGGAGGCTGCGCACCGGTCCGCTCAGTGAACCGGTCGACGTGGCCGCAGGGGACTTCGTCCGATTTCCAGGCGACGTGGCGCACCACTATGTGTGTCTAAGTGATCGAGTGACTGCGCATGTGGTGACCACGTTGCCTCAAATCCGCCAGATCGGCCCCGTCATTTCGACCGGCCGCGGCCGCAGCGACGACGAAAATCCTGCATAGCACCGGTATTCGGGTCGCAAGCCGGGCTAAGCGCTAGACGTTCCACGCGAGCCGGCCACGAAGCTCCTCTGTGAGTAGCAACGATTACGACGTTGAGCACCCCTCAGCGAGTACCGCCAATCTTGGATAGGCGCTGGCAGACCTCGGGCGCCCTGTGGTCCGCGCACAAGCCCCTAGCCCGGAGTCGGTGTGCGCGGACGTTGCCGATGCACGGCCAGGTCGCCAAATCTGGTGCGGCCAAGACGAGCGGCACGCGCTGACTGTCCGATCCGGGATTAGGTGAGAGTGCTGGTGGCTCCGCCGACGCCTGCACGCGCCCTCACCCACTACATCACCCTGGGCCTCGGGGCGTCTGCACCGCGGTACGAACCCGGTAACGACCCGCGATGTTTTCGCGCTCGCGCGACCGCCTTGGACAGACGTGAATCCAGCGTCCGTGCGCGAGCCGATTCCATCGACGCAATCAATGCGACCCCATTGACAGAAACCGTTTTCCCGCTATGCCCGAGCGCTCCTACGCTTACGACATAACAAATCGTGAGGAGCAGCTTGTGACTTCAACGGATGCAGTCGCCAAGGCGGATGCTGTCGCGAAGGAATACTTTGCCGCGGTCAATCGGCGGGATTTCGAAACGCTGACGAACATCCTCGCCCCGGATGTCGTCTTCGAACATGAAAGCCCGATCGAGGGGCGCGACAAACTCATTGCGATGTTGCAAGCGTTCTGTACCGCCTTCCCAGATCTCACATTCTCCGTTACCGACCAAATCGCCCACGAGGACGAGGTAGTGGTCTTCTTTGTTGGGTCGGGAACCTGGCGGGGTGAATTCTTCGGGATTCCACCGACCGGCAGGCAGTTCACAGCTCGTACCGTCGACCGCATTCGATTCTCCGGTGCGTCCATTGTGAGCATTTCGACGGTGTGCGAGGTCCTGGGTGGCTTCAGCTTGGTGCACCAGTTGGGGATCGCTGCGCAGCCGTCGGAGGTGTAAGCGACGGCCTGGCCGTTCTCCGGGCATTCCTTCGGTCCTGTCATAGCGCGCGGCCGCGGCCTCAGTGACGGCGAATGATCCGCACTGGACGGCATTCGGGTCCGCACGCTGGCACCCGGCGTTGACTACGGCCAAGTGCCAGCCAAAGGCGAGCGGTGCGCTGATTGATGGGCCTCAGCGCTCTTCCGCGTACCTCTTATCGCGGGAAAGGACGAGCTACAAAAGGTTTGACGCGGAGACCTTGGTCAGGCCAACAGGAGGCCGCCGTCGACGTTGAACGCTGAGCCGGTGATGTTGCGAGCCTTGGGGGACGCCAGGAAGGCCACCATGTCGCCGATGTCCTCGGTGGTCTGAAGCCGGCCGAGCGGGATCCTTGAAACGAAGCCGTCCCATCCGTCTTCGAAGCTGAGGCCCTTGAGTCCGCTGAACTCTTCGACCACCTTGACGTGCAGATCAGTGGCCACGATGCCGGGGTGCACGGAGTTGACGGTGATGTCGTACTGGGCGAGCTCGGCTGCGAGGCTCTGGGTCATGCCGACGATGGCGAACTTCGACGCCGAGTAGGGCGCGATCAGGGCGATGCCTCGTTGGCCGCAGATCGACGACATGTTGATGATGCTCCCGCCGCGCTGCTCGATGAGGGCCGGCAGAAGTGCCCGCGTCGTCGTGAACGTGCCCCGCACGTTGATCGACATCAGGAGGTCAAATTCCTCATCGGTCACGTCAGTGGTGTTACGGGCTCCGATGTTCATACCCGCGTTGTTGACGAGGACGTCGACCCGACCGTATTCGCGCAATACCGTCGAGGCCAATTCATTCGCAGAAGCGGAGTCCCGGACGTCGAGATGGACGCCGAGTGAGTCGGTCGGCAGTTCGTCGGCTCGCTTTTCTGCCGCTGCGAGATCGATGTCGGCGATCACGATGTTCGCCCCCTCGTCGCTAAGCTTCTGCGCACAGGCCAGACCTATGCCGTTGGCGCCGCCGGTGATGACAGCCACCTTGCCGTCAAGATCTGACACGAGTCTTTCCTTTCGTCGGGCGGAGTTCCCGGGCCGTGGGGGACAACGGGCTTACTAGACCGGTGAGGGGCTCCAGAGTCCGTCGTCATCGCGCTGTTTCAGCATGATCGGCAGCATTACCTCGGTCATGGCCCCACCGGTGCCCCACTGATCCTGGGTCTCAGCACGCATCGGGTCGTATGTCGTTGGCTCCCAGGTGGCCTCGTCAACGAGTTCGAGTTCGGTCGTGTATTCGATCACGTTGTCCAAGGGATCGAAGAAGTAGGAGAACGTGTTGTCGCCGGCGCTGTGGCGACCCGGGCCCCACAGCGGCCGGTAGCCACTGCGAATCATCCGGCCCGTGCCCCGCATGTATTCGTCCAGCCCACGCATCTCGAACGAGATGTGATTCAACGATGTCGACGGCGCCCGTGAGATCGCCAGAATGTGATGCTGCGAACTGCTGCGCATGAAGCACATCAGATCGCCCAACCAGTCCGACAGTCTGAATCCCAGATGCGTTTCGTAGAACGCTTTGGTCTTGTGGACGTCCGTCGAGTTGATCACTACGTGGCTGAGCTTGCGTGGTATGGACTCCCGCTCCTCGAGCAATCGGAACGGGCGCTGCTGCACGTCCGCAGAGACCTCGATGAGACGGCCGTCCAGGTCGAAGAACCGCAGACCGTACCCACCTCCCGGGGTCGTCATCACGGCTGGGTCGCGATCGATCTTCACCCCTGCCCGTCCCAGGCGTTCAGCCAGGAGGTCGACTTCACCGATCGATTCCGCCGCGAACGCAATCAGGTCGAGCCGCTTCTGTCGGTCCTCTCGTACGCGCAGGATGTAGTGCTCTGGATCAGCGGGCGTCCCGAAGAACGTCACCCCCGAATCGCTGGCTATTGGCAGCAGACCCCAAACCTTGGTGTAGAACTCCACAGCCTGGTCATAGTTCGGCACAGCGAGACCGACGTGCCGCAGATGCGTGATCGGACTGAATCCAGAAGCCATCGGTGAACTCCTCACCTCTTTACTGCATCCCGGACGGACGCTGCAAAATCAACGCTAGTGGCGCCGATCACGTGGCACCAACAATGTTTGGCGATACTTCGCCATCGACCTGATCAATTCGATGACCTACCATCAGCCCATGGATCTTCGGCAGGTCGATCTGAACCTGCTCGTGGCGTTCGACGTGCTTATGACCGAGCAGAACGTGACGGCAGCTGCGCGCAAACTTTCGGTCGGACAGTCGGCGATGAGTTCGACCTTGTCAAGGTTGCGGGCGTTGCTCAACGATCCGGTGCTCGAGCGCCGGGGCCGGACCATGTTCCCGACTCCGCTTGCGGAGGAACTCGTAGTTCCGGTTCGAGAGGCACTGAGTCGGTTCAATTCGATTCTGACCGAACCGCCCGTCTTTGACCCTGAACGGGACCGCCGCAGCTTCACCGTGATGGCGAGTGAGTACGCTGCCCTGGCCGTGCTCCAGCCGCTACTGGTCGAGCTACGGAATGCAGCGCCGCACGTCGAGCTGCACGTCGAACCGGTGTCGGCCACCTTCCTCGACGACATGACAGCCGACAACGTCGATCTGACGATCGTGCCGCTGGCCGCGGATTCGATCACCGATTCCTTCGGTTACCAGACGCTGTACAGCGACCCCTACGTCATCGCCGTCGATGCGGCCAACCCGCTGGTCTCGAGCGAGATTACGCTCGAACAGTTTTCGTCGCTGCCCTATCTCGCAAGCAGCAACGGACATTCCCCCACGCTCGTCGAGACGCAACTGGACCGACTCGGCATTCCGCGGCGCCTGGAGGTGACTACGGGTTTCGGTCTTGCACCTTTCGTGCTGCGCGACACACCACTCGTCACCGTTCTGCCCGCCAGTTTGGCGTCGGCGGTCGCCGACGGCGCGCGGTTGAAGTTGCTCACGCCACCCATGGCGCTGGAGCCGATGGTCGAGGCCATGGTCTGGGCATGCCGGAACGACGACGACCCCAGTCATCGCTGGCTGCGAGAACGGCTGGTGGATATCGCCTCCCGGAAAACGTGGTCGCCGATGCCGGGCGTCGCGCGGTGAATAGTCCGATCGTGTCCGAAACCGGCTCTGCGCCACACCCGTCTTTGGCACAGCTGGGCCGTGTCGATCTGAACTTGCTGGTCGCGTTCGAGGCGTTGATGTCCGAACGGAGCGTCACCGGGGCAGCTGCGCGTCTAGGGATCGGACAGTCTGCGATGAGTTCGACCCTGGCGCGGCTGCGCAGGCTCTTCAAGGATCCGATTCTGGTGCGGCAGGGCCGAACGATGATCGCCACCCCACTCGCGAACGCACTGACCAGCTCGGTGAGCAGCACGTTGGCCGAGCTCCAGGTGACGTTGTCCTCCCTGGGCTCGTTCGACCCGAGGGTCGATGAGCATGCGTTTTCTGTGGTCGCCAGTGATTTCGCGGCGGCCGCGCTTCTTCACCCGCTGCTGGTCGAGATGTCGTCGACGTACCCGAACATTCGTGTGCAGATTCGAACGGTCTCGATTGATATTCCCGCTGAGATGCTGCGCGGACGTGTCGACGTGATCGTGCTGCCTCGAGAGGTCATCTCGGCGTTCCCTGCTCTCTGGAGAGACGACGTCCGTCGCGAGGTGCTCTATCGCGACCGCTACGTGCTGGCTGCCGATGCCGCCAACCGCGCGGTCCGTTCGGCGATGACGGTCGAGGAGTTCAGCGCCATGCCCTACCTGGCGGCAACCTTCGAGGATGGGCGGCCCTCTTTGGGTGACACCAACCTCGATGTCCTCGGCATACCGCGCAGAGTCGAGGTCAGTACCAGCATCGCCGTGGCCCCGTTCATGTTGCGCGACACCACATTGGTGACGCTGATCCCGCGGACACTTGCGACACGCATGGCCAAGGCCGCCAATCTGCAGTTCATCGATCCACCCATGCAGCTAGAGCCAATCACCGAAACGCTCATCTGGCTGCGCCGCCTCGACGGGGATCCTGCCCAGGCGTGGTTCCGTGACCGACTGCGGACGCAAGCAGCCAATCTGGTGGCTACGCCTTAGCGCTGAATCGCGCGCGTCAGGCCGGGTTGCGGCCGACGAAGAATTCGCGGAGCGGGTCCATGGACGGGTCGAGGCCGGAGTCGATGAGACCCTTGCGGAGAGCGAGCATTTGACCGTCGTGGATTCGTTGGGTGGGCTGACGCAGCGGACCACCGTTGTATCCCTGTAGCCAGCCCTGGAACTTCCACGCCTGGCGATTGATGAACGCGCCACCATTGAGCGACGGCGCCAGGGCCGCCTTGGCTTTGCGCGCGGGATGCGTCTGCCAAAACAATTCGGCAGCATCATCGTTTTTGCCGTCGGCGAGCAGGTGCATGACCCGCGGAATAAAGGGCCCGTAGAACTCGTGGTCACTGGTGGCCGAGAGCTGGATGGGGATGATCTGCGAAAGTGGGATCAGATCGGCCTCGATGGGCACGGAGATGACGACTTCCTCGCCGAATAGACGATGGCATTCGATGATTCCCTGGATGTAGGGAAACCCGCCTTCAGCTTTGATGACGGCGATGTTGGGGCAGTCGTCGAGTAGGCGACGGATGAGGCGGCTGGGGATGTCCGACGGGTGGATTCGCGGGCTGAATCCCCACAGGTACATCGGAAAGAGGATGACGGCGAGATCGGTGGCGTCGCACACCGCCTTCGTGTAGTCGTAGATCTCCTGCTCGGTCTCCGGGTAGAAGTTCGGCGGATAGGACAGCAGCACGAGATCTGCGCCGGCCTCCTCGGCGCCGCGAACGGCCTCGATGTTGTCGGCGAGGGTGCTCCAGCTTCCGTGGTGTACGACGACCAGGTCCTGGCCGGCCTCATCGCGGATGATGCGAAGGAATTCCAGGTATTCCGGCAGGGTGATGTTGACCTCGGAGACACCCAGCGTGCCGAGGAAGCCGTGTTCCTTCGCGCGACGGATGTCGTGGCGGATGCCTGCCTCGTTGATGGATTTGAGGTCGCTTGTGAACGACGGGATGGTGCAGTTGACGGCGCCGATGAGCTTCTCGCGGGCCCATTCGCGGGCTTCGGTGCGGGTGTAGACGGCCATGGTGTTTCCTCTCGTGGGGCTCTTGAAGGTGCGAATTGTTCTGCGGGGGAGGCGATTTCTACATCGCGCCAGCGCCCTCCCAGGCGAGGTATTTCATTTCCGTGTACTCGTCGATCCCGTAGACCGATCCCTCTCGGCCCAGACCCGACTGCTTCACGCCACCGAAGGGCGCGATCTCGTTGGAGATGAGGCCGGTGTTGATGCCGATCATTCCCGCCTCGAGAGCCGCGCTGACCCGCCACGTACGCTCAGCGTCGCGGGTGAAGAGGTATGCCGCCAGCCCGAACTCGGTGTCGTTGGCCATGCGGATCGCATCGGATTCGTCCTCGAACCGGATGAGCGGGGTCACGGGTCCGAATGTCTCCTCGCGGGTGATGCGCATCGTGGAGTCGACATCGGCCAGAACCGTCGGTTCAAAAAACAAGCCGCCGCGAGCGTGACGCCGACCGCCGCAGAGCACCCGCGCACCCAGGTTGGCCGCGTTGGCGACGTGCTCCTCGACCTTCGCGACAGCGTCGACGTCGATGAGCGGACCCTGCTGGACACCTGCGTCGAATCCGTCACCGACCACGAGGTCCTCGACCGTACGTGTCAACGCTTCGGCGAACCGATCGTAGATCCCCGACTGGACGTAGACCCGGTTGGCGCTGATGCACGCTTGGCCCGTATTGCGATACTTGGTGGCGATCACGCCGGCGACCGCCTGATCGAGATCGGCGTCGTCGAAGACGAGGACCGGCGCATTGCCGCCGAGCTCCATCGAAGTCTTCTTGACGGTTTCCGCTGATTGAGCGAGCAGGAGCCGACCAATTTCGGTTGAGCCGGTGAAACTGACCTTGCGGACGATGGGGCTGCCAGTCAGCACCGGACCGATCTCGCGGGCATCGCCGACCACGATGCTGAGCACCCCAGCTGGCACGCCGGCTCGTTCAGCGAGCTCGGCGAGGGCCAGTGCCGTCAGCGGCGTCTGCTCGGCGGGCTTGAGTATCATCGTGCACCCGGCGGCCAGTGCGGGGGCAGCCTTGCGAGTGATCATGGCGGCGGGGAAGTTCCACGGTGTGATGGCAGCGCTCACGCCAATCGCCTCCCTGAGCACCACGACTCGACGAGACGACTCGGGCGCGGGAAAAACATCACCGCGCACGCGTTTGGCCTCCTCACCGAACCACTCGATGAAGGACGCCGCGTAATTCATCTCGCCGATGGCCTCGGCCAGGGGCTTGCCCTCCTCGAGAACGATGAGTCGCGCCAGATCCTCGGTGTTGTCCCGGACCAGCTCGAACCATCGACGCATGACCTTCGAACGCTCTTTGCCGGACAGCCCGCGCCAGGCGGGCAATGCGCGCTGGGCGGCCTCGACGGCGAGCTGGGTCTCGTCGGCGCCGGCCGACGGCAGATCGGCGATCGGTTCGCCGGTGGACGGATTGTGCACGACGAGCCGTTCGCCGCCGTCGCGGCTGAGCCACTGCCCGTCGACGTAGGAGGACGACCTGAACAGCGATGGGTCGGCGAGACCGAGGCTAGATCTCTGTGTGGTCACCTGAGAAGTCATAGCCGCCCCTCTATTTGTGGACGGGGGGGATCGAGATGGGTAGCGGGACTCCGAGTCGAAGGCGCCGGGCCTCGGCCAGACACATGGCTGCGACGGCGATGTCCTGCACCGCTGAGCCCACCGACTTGTACACCAGGATGTGGTCGCTACTCGTGCGGCCCGGATGCCGGCCCGCCACGAGGTCTGCCAGTGAGATGGTTTTCGGCCCGAGATCGACGCCGGCTGCTTTGGCTGCCAACGCATCGCCGGTGTCGTGCAGAACCTCATCGACCATGTCAGCGACGATGAGCTCAGCGCGATCCAGTAGCTCAACGTCGACCTCGTGTTGTTCGGGGAGGGTCGATCCGACGGATATCACGGTGGTTCCGGGCCGGAGCCACGCACCACGGACGGTGGGTGATTCGTCGCGCGAACGGGCCGCACAGATCACCAGGTTGGCTGCGCCGACTGCACTCTCGGCATCTTGGGCAGCGCTCAGTGGCAGTTCCAGATCGTCCAGATCCGCGACGAACCGAGACCGGCTCTCCGCACGGGGGCTCCAGACGCTGACCGAGGACAGGGCGCGTGCTGCCGTTATGGCGCGAAGGTGCTTCTTGGCCTCGAAGCCAGAGCCGATTACGGCAACGTCGAGCTCGCCGGGACTCGCCAGGAGGTCAGCGGCGACCGCCGAGGTCGCGGCGGTGCGGAATCCGGTGATTGACTGACCGTCTATCAGAGCCACGAGCTCAGCGGTGTGCTCGTCGAACAAGGGGATCAGGTAGGACACCTGACGGGTCTTCATGGACGCCGCTATGAGTTTGGCGCCCATGAGACCGTTATCGGCCGATACCCCGGTGAGGGTCCGGAGCCAGCTGCCGTCACCGCGAGCCATCGACCGTTCGGGGTAGCGGGAGTCTGCGACATCGCCGGCGTAAGCAGCGCGGAGTGCATCGATTGCCCGTGCCCAGCCGAATGAATCGCGGACGGCCTGGTCGTCGAGCAATAGCGTCATGATGCGGAGTCCTTGAGGTTGAGCGTGCGCGTCCGGAAGTGGGCCAACGTCAGGTTAAGACGACCCTGCGACCCGCGACAAACAATCCTCGTGAATGCTCGCCCATCGACGACATCGATACCTTCTGCGGGCCCGTGGCCCTCACGACGCCAGCCCGGGTGTGGTCTTCCATCGATGCCATCAATTGTCCGGCATCGAAAGTTACGCCTTCCGGCACTGTGATGGCGGTCATACGATGGGGCAACCATCACTGGCGCCACATCGGCCCACCCGGTGCTTGCAAGGAGCTACATGACTGTCATCACGCCCACGACTGCCTCGGAAGTCACGCGGATCCTCGACCGCGTCGAGACAGAGCTCGAGAAGAATCGGGTACCGGCCGAGATCTGGAACGACGACGCGATCTTCCGCGCCGAACTGGACCAGGTCTTCGGCACCTGCTGGGTCTTCGTCGCGCACGAGAGCGAAATCCCAAAGGCTGGTGACTTCGTCCAGCGCCGCATCGGCCTCGATCCGGTGATTGTCACGCGCGACGGCACGGGTGGCATCAACGTGTTGTCCAACTACTGCCGCCACCGTGGCACCCAGGTGTGCCAGACCGACACCGGGAATTCACGCTTCTTCAAATGCCCGTACCACGGCTGGACCTACTCCAACAAGGGCGACCTCGTCGGCACGCCACACATGCGCGAGGCGTACGGCACGCGGCTGGACCCGAAGGAATGGGGTTTGAAGAGAGCCCCACGGGTCGACGTCCGGTCCGGCTTCATCTTCGCGTCACTAGCGCAGGAAGGTCCGTCGCTCGACGAGTATCTGGGCGGGGGAGGCTGGATGCTCGACATCCTGGTGAACCTGGCACCCGGCGGTGTGAAGGTGGCGGGCCCGCCCGAGCGGTATCAGATCAATGCGGACTGGAAAGCCGGCGCCGAGAACTTCTCCGGTGATGCCTACCATGCCGACAGTTTGCACTGGAGTAACGAAGAGGTACAGATGATCCAGGGGCTGACGGCCAACCTGGAGATGATGCACGCCTACGAACTTGGCGACGGCCACGCGACGCTCGGTTTCGGATGGGCGAAGATCGGCCTACCCCTGTGGGGCTATTCACCAGAGACCGTCGCTCAGTTCGACCTCTCGGCACTCGACGACGCTCAGCGGTACGTCCTCGAGACCAACCCGCCGACAATTGGAACCATCTTCCCGAACTTCAGTTACCTCCGCGTCGCCTCCCCTACGCTTCCGGGCGGCCCTCCGGCGGTCGTCACCTCTTTCCGGGTGTGGCAGCCGATCGCGCCGGGAAAGATGGAGTTGTGGAATTGGCAATTCGTCTACGAGTGCCAAAGCGACCAGGAGAAGCTCGATTCCTATGTGACGGGCCAGTTGACCTTCGGATCCGCCGGTAACTTCGAAGCGGACGACACCGTCGCCTGGGAGGGCGCCGCTCGCGCAGCGAAGAGCGCGTGGATGCAACGCGAGAATTTGAGCTTCAACTTCGAGCAGGCCGGTCGAACCACGGTCGACGTCACGCCAGACCCTGACTATCACGGTCCAGGCATCAAGCGTCCCACCGGCTTTGGGGAATTCAATCAGTTGAATTTCTACCGGCACTGGCTTGCCGTCATGCGTGGCGACGCATCCGCCACGACGAGCGAAGGGCGCCACTCACGATGACGACCATCGACACGACCGAGCACGTACCACCATCTCTGCTCGAGAGCCCTCTGGCCGACACCGAACTGCAAAACATCGCAACCCAGTTCCTGGCTCTCGAATCGAAGTTGTTGGATGAAGCTCGCGAGGAAGACTGGTATCAGCTGCTGGATCCTGAACTGCTGTACGTGATCCCGATCAGGCAGGCGACCGAGCAGCGTTCGGACGAGGTCAATCGCGCCGCGTTCCGGGTCCGTGACACCCTGGCCCACGTACGTCTACGCATTGACCGTCTGAGCACTGCCAAGGCGTACTCGGAGATTCCGCCCTCTCGCACCATGCGTCTGGTGGGGTCGGTCTTGGCCCGAAAGACGGACCGAGACAACGTCATTGCAGTCTCGAGCGCCGTGCTGCTCTATCGACAGCGTGGGATCGATCCGCATTTCGACCTCATCCCCTACCGGCGCAACGACGAACTCCGCATCACAGCGGACGGGCCACGACTCCTGTCCAGGGAGATCCTCTTGACCGAAGTGGCGATCGCCACTCCCAACCTCGGACTATTTCTGTGAGCAGAGGATGGCTTCGATGAGTGACGAAACCGTCGTCCGGCTCGACCAGGTCCGGTGTCGTTCCTATGGGATCTGCGTCAGCATCTTGCCCGATGTCTTCGATCTTCCGCCGGACGCCAAGTCGGCTGTCCTGCTGCGTCACGAGGTTGATCCCGACGACGTGGAAGATCTCGAGGAGGCAGTACGGGCGTGTCCGGCGCAAGCCATTTTCCAAGGTTCTGGTCCGACATGACGGCCGGGCTGAAGGAGACCGACAACGTCGTCGTGGTCGGAGCCTCAGCGGCAGGCTTGGCGGCAGCAGATGGACTGCGCGAAGGCGGGTTTGAAGGTTCGATCACGGTCCTGGGCGCAGAACTGCACCACCCCTACGATCGTCCGACGCTATCAAAGGGTCTGCTGCTCGGGCGTGGCGAGCCGGAGCTGCTCGAGATTCGCTCAGCAGAGCGAATCAGGGAGAACCGGATTTCGCTTCTGCTCGGGCACCAAGCAGTCGGTCTCGACATCGATCGCAAGTTCGTGATCACCAACCACGGTGAGACGCTGCCATGGGACGCCGTGGTTCTGGCGTGTGGCAGTCGCGCCCGAGTGTTTACGACGGCCGAAGGTGAAGCGCTTCCGGTGCTCCGCACACCGGACGATCTCCGGGTTCTGCGACGGGCCGCTGCCCGCCACGGAGACGTGACCGTCGTGGGCGCCGGGCTCATCGGGCTCGAGATCGCGGCTGGACTCAGAGCCCACGGCGTGTCCATCACGGTTCTGCACGACACCGAGCGCCCCATGCACGCCATCGTCGGGCCCGAACTTGGCCAAGTGATCTTCGACTGGCACTCCAGGCACGGTGTGCAGTTGAAGATGTCGAGTGCCGTCACGTCCGTGACGGGTGGACTGGGTGCGTACACGCTTCACCTGGTGGACGGCTCGACCCATCAGACGCCCTACGTCGTCGTTGGCATCGGGGTCGACCCCGACGTGAACTGGCTTCTCGGCTCGGGAGTCGAGCTGGACAGCGGTGTCCTCACCGATGCGGCAGGTCGAACCAACGTGCCCGGAGTGTGGGCGGCCGGCGACGTCGCCCGTTCCGCTCACCCCATGTTCGCCGAGCCGTTGCGCATCGAGCACTGGACACACGCCGTCGAGAAGGGCAGGCACGTCGGGCTCAACATCGCCCGTGGCACCGAAGAATCCTTCGGCGGCGTGCCCTACTTCTGGAGCGACCAGTTCGGACGCCGCTTCCACAGCTACGGGCGGCGTGCCCCCGGTGACGAGATCTTCGTCGCGGAGGGATCGCTAAGCACGGATAAATTCCTGGTCCTGTTCGGGCGGGATGGTGAGTTCCACTCTGTCTTCGCCAGCGGGCTGTCACGGTCGCTGCGCGGCTATCGCAAGCTTCTCGCTCGAGGCGGCACCTGGGACGACGCCATCGATCTCGCGCACGCGTCGAATCCCGATCTGGCACGCTCAGCCGCCCGTTGATCGGTGTCTGCAGCCCAGCGCAAACCACAACCCAAGAAGGACTGCAAAGAATGCAACTGCTCGATGACCACGTCGTTCTCATCACCGGCTCCGGCTCCGGCCTCGGACTCGGCGTCGCCAGGCACTTCCGGGACGAGGGCGCGACGCTGGCACTGTTCGAGTACGACGAATCAAAGGTCTCGACGCTCCGAGACGAATTCGGCGACGACGTACTGGTGGTACACGGTGACGTCCGCAGCATTGCTGACCTGACACGTTGCCGGGAGGAGGTCGTCGGGCGCTTCGGCCGCCTGACGGCCGTCGTCGGAGCCCAAGGCATCTGGGACGGCAACGTGCGGTTGGCCGACATTCCGGTGGAACGTCTCGACTCCCTCCTGGACGAAGTGTTCGCCGTCAACGTCAAGGGCTACGCCCTCACCGCACGGATCTTCTTCGACCTGCTCGACGCCGAGGACGGTGCTGTCGTGCTGACGTGTTCGCAGGCGGCATTCGCGGCTGACGGGGGAGGAGTGGCCTACACCGCCAGCAAGGGGGCCATCCGCGCCCTGGTCAATCAGCTGTCCTTCGAATTCGCACCCAGGGTTCGCGTCAACGCGGTCGCGCCGACCGGCATCGCGAACAGCCAATTGCGGGGCCCTGCCGCCCTCGATCTACAGGAGTCCCGACAGTCCGACATCCCGGCGGACGTCTTCCGGCAGCAGTTCGAGTGGTTCGCCCCGCTTCAGCACATGCCCTGTCCCGAGGAGTACGGCCCGCTTTACGCATTCCTGGCGTCACGACACAACAGGGTCATGACAGGGCAGACGGTGCTGGCGGATTCGGGTGTGCTGAACCGGGCACTGATCAGCATCGGCGATCTCGTGGCCGCGATGCCGGGCGCCTAAGCGCCCACCTATTACAACCGAGATAGCAAGCAGCAGAAAGAGACTCATGTTCGAATACTTCCCGGGCAACTACGTCTGGAACCTGTCCGTGGTGGGCGCTTTGAACTCCGGCGGCCAGATCGATGAGATCGACCGCGCCTGCCGCCCGTTGCTAGAAGCGGCGAAAGCCGGTAGCGATGCCGGCACGGACGAGTTCCTGCGTGTCTGGACCGACCTCACGGATGCGCTGGTCGAGGCGGCCCGGGTCGAAGAGAAAGCGGGCCACGACCGGACCGCCGGCGGGATGTACGCCCGTGCCGCGAATTATCTGTGCACCGCCGAACGGATGCTCTCGGCGGGTCACCCCGACCGCGTGCCCACCTACCGCCGGGTGCTCGAGCTGGCACAGAAGGCATTCGACCTCCGAGACCACAGCATCACCCGGGTCGCCATCCCATTCGAGGACACCACACTGCCCGCCTACTTCTCAGCGGCGCCGGCGACCTCGGAGGGGCCAGCCCCGGTCATCATGCTCCTCAACGGCCTGGACTCGACCAAGGAGCACATGTATGTCTCGGGATTCTGGGCAGAGCTGGCGGCTCGGGGCATCTCGTGTCTCATGCTCGACCAACCCGGCACCGGGGAAGCGCTTCGGCTACAAGGTCTGATAGCACGCCGCGAGTCCGAGACCTGGGCCAGCTGGGTCGTCGACTGGCTGGCGGCCAGAGATGATGTCGACACGGCCCGGATGGGGGTCGTGGGCTGGTCGTTGGGCGGCTACTACGCGCCACGGGTAGCGGCCTTCGAGAAGCGTTTCGCCCTCTGCGTCGCGTGGGGAGCCAACCACAACTGGGGTGCTGTGCAGCGGCGTCGGCTCGACCGCGAGGGCGAGAATCCGGTTCCGCACTACTGGGACCATGTCAAATGGGTCTGGGGCTATGACGATCTCGACGAGTTCATCGAGTTCGCCGACTCCATCCACCTCGATAACGTCGTCGACAAGATCACGGTGCCATTCCTGATCGTGCACGGCGAGAACGATCGGCAGATTCCTTTGGAATATGCGTACCGGTCCTATGAGCAGGCGGTGAACGCACCCTCTCGCGACCTTCGCATCTTCACCCGGCAGGAGGGCGGTGCCGAACACATCGGCATCGATCACCTCCCCCGCGTGGGCGCATTCATCGCTGACTGGGTCACCGACACCTTCGCGGCCATGGTGCCGCAACCGACGGGTTAGTACCCCAGCCAGCCGATCGCATCGTCCGCCCATCAATCCGGTGAGGATCCCACATGCCCGACACCACCGGCGTTGACACAAACCGCAACGTCGACACGACCAGCCCGCTCTACAGCCCCGCCGCCGAGGACGCCATCGCCAAAGCTGCATCGCGCTGCTCGAACTGGGGACGATGGGGCGACGACGACGTGCTGGGCACCATGAACTTCCTCGATGACGCGAAGCGGGTCGAGGGCGCCTCTCGAATCCGGCGGGGAGCAGCCTTCTCACTCGCCCAGAGCTTCGACGGCAACGGCCCGCAGCGCGGCTGGCGACGGCGCAATAACCCGGTGCACACCATGCTGGTCAGCGGCCTCGATGCTGAGTTCGGTGCACCCGAGCTACCGCACGGCTTCGGCGGTGCCGATGACTACGTGGTGATGCCGCTACAAGCCTCCACCCAATGGGACGGGCTGGGCCACATCTTCGACCACGGTGTCGCCTACAACGGACGTCGCGCGTCCAAGGTCGTCACCAGCGAGGGCGACCTTCTGACGGGCATCGAGACCGTGGCCGACCGCATCGCAGGGCGCGGCGTGCTGCTCGACGTGGGTCGCGCGCTCAGGGAAGACGGGGAGCTGCCCGACGGCTACGCGATCACGGTCGAGGATCTGGAGAACACCATCTCCGCGCAGGGGGAATCGTCCGTCGTCCGGCGTGGCGACATCATGCTCGTCCGTACCGGGCAGCTGTCCCGGATCCGTCGCGACGGATGGGGCAGCTACGCCGGCGGTGACGCCCCGGGGTTGTCCTTCACGACCGCCGATTGGCTCCACGAGCGGGAGATCGCCGCGATCGCCACCGACACGTGGGGCTTCGAAGTCCGCCCCAACGAATTCGAGAACGCTTTCCAACCGCTGCACCAGGTCGTGATCCCGCACATGGGGCTCTTCATCGGGGAAATGTGGGATCTCGACAAGCTTGCCGCTGACTGCGCGTCCGACCGGATCTTCGACTTCTTCTTGACTGCCGCGCCCATTCCGGTGACGGGCGCCGTCGGCGCGCCGGTCAACCCCGTCGCGATCAAGTGACTCGACCGGCGTACCAACACGATAGGAGCTTCACCCATGCGTTTCGCCACGTGGGTTCAGGATGGTCAGGTCACGACCGGCGTCGCCAGCGACGACGGCCTGCACGCGTTCGACCGGCAGACCACGATCCTCGAACTCGTTCGCGCCGGACTCCCGGTGGCCTTCGAAGCCGGGGCGGCCGCACTGGGTAGACGTCCCGTCGATCTCGCTGCGGTGCGGCTGCTCCCGCCGATAGAGCCCCCCACCGTCCGTGACTTCGCAGCTTTCGAAGAGCACGTGGATGGGGTCGCTCGATCGGTGACGGCTGCGGCCGAGGTAGAGCCCGAGTGGTACAAGCGGCCAGTCTTCTACTTCGGCAATCCCTACGCGATGATCGGTGCCTTTGACGACGTGGCCGTGCCACCGGGATGCCAGGTGCTGGACTACGAGCTCGAGGTCGCAGCCGTCGTGTCGCGGGACGGAACGTCCGTCGCACCGGCGAAGGCTCGGGACTACATCTTCGGCTACACGATCTTCAATGACTGGTCGGCCCGAGACCTCCAAGCCGGGGAGATGAAGGTCGGCCTCGGCCCGGCCAAGGGCAAGGATTTCGCAACCACGCTCGGCCCGTTCCTCGTCACGGCCGATGAACTCGATCCCCTTCTGACCGCCGATGGCCTCTTGGACATCGACGGGACTGTTTCGGTGAACGGCACAGTCATCGGCCGGGACAACCTGCGCAACATGAGCTGGTCTTTCGACGAGCTTCTGGCCCAAGCGTCGCGCGGGACGTGGGTCAGGGCTGGGGACGTCCTGGGGTCCGGAACGCTGGGCAATGGCGGATGTCTCGGCGAGTTGTGGGGTCGTTCCGGTGAGGGCACGCCGCAGCCGCTCCAGCCCGGGGACGTGGTCGAGATGACGGTCACGACATTGGGCACCATCCGCAACGCCGTCGTGCAGGGCATGGACGTGCCGCCGATCCGCGAAGCCCGTCGACACGACTGGAAAGCCCAGCGCCGCAACGGAGTTAGTCCTCGGAATTAGCGGTACAGCGCAGCCATTTCGGGATCGAGAGCAGCGGTAGCGATCGTAGACATCCGAATCCGACTGTTATACAACAAAATAAACCGCACCATCGCCGACGGCGACTCCCTTGGGCTGCCCGCGCTCGGCGGGTTCCTCTGTGCCTTAGCGCAGGGAACCGCTTGCTACCACGAAAATAGAACGAGGCCAGAGGAACGACATGAAGCTAGTTTCCATCTCCGCGAGCAACGCCATCATCCATGGATAGCGGTGGGTGCGCGACAGCGGCCGCCGCGCGACAACATATCGCGCTGCCGATTGGGCTGAGCGACGCCCTATTGAACTCATGGCGTGGCCGAAATCGGTTGCTCAATAGGCCTTTTAATGACCGAGGCCCGTCCGATGGTTCATTTCGACTGAACGTGGCCACGGAGGTCATGCGCGATTTTCGAAGGACATAGGCAATGGTGAACGCTTCTTGCAGGGAACGGCGAATATGGTCAGGTGTGGCGGCGTTGATCGCAATCTGCACTATCGTGTCGGGTGCGCTCATCCTGCATTGGGGACATCGGGGGCCACGCAGTGACTGCGATGTGGTCGGCGACATGACACGTCAGTGGAACGCAGATGTGGCTCCGGCAAAGACGGCGCTACTGATTGACCCGTCGCAGCGCGAAGCCATGCTTCTCGTTGTTGGAGCCGAAGAATCGTTCAGTCACGTGCTGCGAGCGTCGACGCGAGACCTGTCTTCCCGATCAATCCAAAGTGCTTTGAACAGATGGGCTGACGGCCTTGCTAACAGGGCCCAAAGTCGACGCGACGCCATACGGCTGACTCCCACTACCGCCACGCCAAACTCTGGGCCTGCGTTCCCTCAGGCGTCGAATGACATAAGCACGGCCGCGAGAGCACTGTCGCAAGAATGCCCCGTTGCGGAACTCCCGCGCGCGCTGCCGAATTGAGGGTTGGGCGGGGCGACATTTCAGGACCCGTCCGATCGCTACACAAGTCTTCACGGTGACGCCAGTAGCGCAGCGCGAGACTTCTTCGTCCGCCATCTGCTAAGCGTTTCGGTCAGCAACGCCTGGGAACCGGTGGGAGCGTGGGTGTGAGCCCATCTGCCACGCAGCGGCCCCAATCTCACCTGCCTGCACGCGTGCCGGAACCGTCTGCGGGACAGACAATGCCAGCGACGTTCAACTGGCCTGTCCGAAGGGCGTTGACGCGCAACAACAAAGTGGATATGGCGGTTCCCTGCGGCCCCCGTACATCACCGATGACGGGAAGCCGCAGCCGGAGCGGGCCGCGCGATGGCAAGCCGGCCAGTCGATGGGCAGCGTAGAGGGAAAGGTCGCGCTGATCGCCGGTGCGGCGCCGGGCCAGGGTCGCGCGGACGCCGTGGGGCTGGCCGAGCAGGGTAGTCGGTGAGGCTGGACTCCGAACTCGTCGCATAATTCGCTGCTGGGCGCGGATTCTCGGGAACGTTCGACGGGGTTGCTGAGATCTACTAGGCCAGTCAGGATGCGTTGGCCGCCGCCGCCGGCAGCGTCGAGGCCAAGCCGCCTTCACCGAGCTAGCCCAGGACGAAGTGCGGTTCTGCGATCCTGCGACGGCGGTTGCATTCCTCACCGAGGAAAACGTCGTAATCGGCGACTGAGAGGCGCCTTCCAGCGTCCGGGTCGCCGACCCAGTACTCCGTCCATGCATACCGGCACGGACGACGTCTCCCTGGGTGCAGCATCGGTATTCGAATAGACCGAAAAAGACAGATATTCATGACATCGATAATCGGGTATCGAACATAATTATATATGGCATCTAATTAGCCAGCTTGCGCCTGTTGACATAGGGCCATGCGGGTTTTGCGCTCTTCGTGACCCCCCGTATATCCCACACTCGTCGACGAATCGATTCTCGAATACGTCCGTTGAACTGCTCTGAAGTCCGCGCCACGCCCTCTGCCGGACGTGCCGTACACCTCGGAGTCGCCACTGAGAAGCGAGGTATATCTCGCGAGAGTGCTTACGTTGCTGATCGATTCTGTAATCGGCACAACATATAGCCAATAATGTGACGCAACGCTAGCTTCATGTCGTGCAATTTCGCTTCGACTCTTCGCCGGCTGAGGTGCGGCCGGTGCGCGCATCGGCTGTGCGTGGGGGGTGGCTCCTGGCCTGGTACCGTCCGGCCGGACGCCGGCGATTCAGGTGCTGGCGCTGCGGTCGCAACCGCGGAGTGACCGGTGGCTGAACGTCATCAGACCTTCTTCTGGTCGAACCGAGCATTCAAACCGATGGGTGCCGTCGGCGCCTTCTTCGCGATGTCGCTGGACACTCTTGTAGCAATTCCGCGGCGGCCATTCGCGCTACGAGAATTCTTGGTGCAGTCGTGGTTTGTGGCGCGAGTATCGCTGTTGCCGACGCTGATGCTCGCGATCCCCTTCACAGTGCTGCTGGTCTTCACCTTCAACGTGTTGTTCTTGGAATTCGGTGCCGCCGACCTATCGGGGGCGGGGGCGGCGTTCGGCACGGTCACCCAGATCGGGCCGATCGTGACTGTCTTGGTCGTCGCAGGCGCCGGCGCCACAGCGATGTGCGCCGACCTGGGTGCTAGGACGATCCGCGAAGAGCTTGATGCGATGCGGGTGATGGGGATCAACCCCATTCAGGCGCTGGTGGTGCCACGGGTCTTGGCCGCGACACTTATTGCCTCGTTGCTCTCGTCGGTTGTCGTCCTGGTGGGTCTGGTTGGCGCGTTTGGATTCTCGGTCTTCACACAGCATGTGACGCCTGGCGCATTTGCGGCCAGCCTGACGCTGGTAACCGGGTTGGCCGACGTGCTTCTCGGACTGCTGAAGTCGGCGCTCTTTGGGCTGTCGGCGGGGTTAATCGCCTGCTACAAGGGCACATCGGTGGGAGGAGGCCCAGCCGGCGTGGGCAACGCCGTCAACGAAACCGTCGTTTATTCGTTTGTCGCGCTGTTCTTCATCAACCTGATACTCAGCGCAATTGAAATCAAGGTCACCCTATGACCCACGTTCCCAGCAAGCTCCATCCGAGACTGCGCCGTATCGCGGCCGACCAGTACGCTGGCTGGAGTCGCCTTGGCATCCAGACCCAGTTCTACTTCACGACACTGCGCTCTACTCCCGACGTGGCGATCCGCTACAAGTCTGAGATGGTGCGGCTGATCGCCCAAATGAGTCTCGGCACAGGCGCTCTGGCCGTGATCGGAGGCACGGTCGTCATCGTGGGATTTCTGACCATGTCCGTTGGAGCCCTGATCGCAGTTCGCGGTTACAACCAATTCGCCGATATCGGAGTGGAAGCCCTGACCGGCTTCGCCTCCGCCTATTTCAACGTGCGTCTGATCGCACCACTGGTCGCGGGCATCGCGTTGGCCGCGACGATCGGAGCCGGCGCCACCGCGCAGCTTGGCGCGATGCGGATCAACGAGGAGATCGACGCCCTGGAAGTGATGGGCATCCGATCGGTGGCCTACTTGGCATCAACTCGTGTGATCGCGGGCGTGATCGTCGTCATACCCCTGTACTGCGTGGCGGTGCTGTCCTCGTTTTTGGCCGCCCGTGTGGGCACCACAGCGGTCTACGGCCAGTCCACCGGTGTTTATGACCACTACTTCAACACGTTCCTGCAGCCGGCCGACATCATCTGGTCCTTCGCGCTGGCGGTGGCGATGGCCGTAGTCATCATGCTTGTGCATACCTACTACGGTTTCACCGCTTCGGGCGGCCCGGCCGGGGTCGGCGAGGCGGTCGGCCGCGCGGTTCGCACCTCGTTGATCAGCGCGTCGTACGTGATCGTGTTCATGTCGCTGGCTATCTACGGCCAGACCGGAAACTTCCAGTTCGCCGGATAACCCAATGAAAGCCACCAAACGCGAACACCGGATCGGCCCCGGCTGGTGGGCACTGGGTCTTGTCGCCGCAGTCACGGCATTCACGGTGGTGTGCTCGGGATTCTATGTAGGGGCGTTTCGGTCATATGACATCGTCACGCTCACCTCCGACCGGGCCGGGCTGGTCATGGAGAGCGGTTCTCGGGTGAAGATGCGTGGCGTCGAAGTCGGAAAGGTCGGAGCAGTCAACGGCGGCCACGGTCCGGTCAGCCTTCAACTCGAACTCGTCCCCGACCAAATGAAGTACATCCCGGCCAACGTCGAGGCCGAGATCAGGGCCACGACAGCATTCGGAGCCAAGTTCGTCGAACTGATACCACCAGCGGACCCCAGCGCCAAACGCCTCGAGGCCGGCGCCGTGTTGCGATCGCGCAACGTGGCCATAGAAGTCAACACGGTCTTCGAGAACCTTGTCGGCGTGCTCAAACAGATCGACGTAGCCAAGCTCAACGCAACACTGACCGCGCTGGCCGAAGGGGTTCGGGGGCAAGGGGAACGCATGGGCCAGGCCATCACCGATTCAAACCAGGTTCTGCTGGCCCTCGATCCTCGGATGGACACCGTGGCGCAGGACTGGCGCTCATCGAAGGGGTTCTACGACACATACGGCGCTGCGGGACAGGACATCCTGGCCACCCTCAACGCGGCCAGCACCACGAGTACCACGATCACCAGCCATGCCCACGACCTAGATGCGTTGTTGCTCAACACCATTGGAGTGTCGGACGCCGGCATCAAACTACTGGCTCCCAATATGGACAACCTCGCCCGCGCCATCAACACCGCGCAACCGACGACGGATCTGCTGCTGAAGTACAACCCGGAGTACACGTGCCTGCTGGTGGGCTCGAAGTGGTTCCTCGACAACGGAGGCTATGACGTGCTCGGCGGCAACGGTCGATCGTTAGTCGTCGATGCCGCCTTTCTCTTCGGAGACGACCCGTACCGGTACCCGGAAAACTTGCCCGCCACCGCCGCCAAGGGTGGTCCCGGCGGCAAGCCGAGCTGCGGGTCGCTACCGGATGCCACAAAGAACTTCCCTGTTCGACAACTGGTCACCAACACCGGCTGGGGCACCGGACTGGACTGGCGGCCGAATCCCGGAATCGGACACCCCTTCTGGGAGGACTTCTTCCCCGCCACACGCGCCGTCCCACAACCCCCGAGCATCCGCGGCCAGGGACCACCCGCGATCGGCCCCGTGCCGTACCCGGGGGCACCTCCATACGGGGCACCCCAGTACGGGCCGCAGGGCACACCGCTATATCCCGGCGTCCAGCCACCCGCGGCACCCGATGCACCGCCCGCCCCCTGACAGTCGACGAATGAGGAACGTGTTGTGAAGGACAACCTGCTCGGTGCTAGCTGGCGTCTGGCGATCTTTACCGTGGTATGCCTCCTTACGCTCTTCGCATTGTTGCTTGTCTTCGCGCAGTTGCGATTTCAGCCCGAGAAGGTCTACCGCGCTGAATTCACCAATGGATCGGGATTGAAAGAAGGCAATTTCGTCCGCATCGCCGGGGTAGAGGTCGGCAAGGTCAAGAAGATGTCGATCGAAGCGAATTCTCTTGTTCTCGTCGAATTTTCAGCTGACGATTCCGTTGTCCTCACCGAGGGGACACACGCTGTCATCCGCTGGGCGGATACCGTCGGCAATCGCTACCTCGCTCTTGAGGAAGGCGCGGGGGATTCGAAGCGACTCGGCCCTGGGGCGACCATTCCACCAAGCCGTACGCAGCCGGCGCTGGAATTAGACGCGCTGGTCGGCGGTTTCCGACCGTTGTTTCGTGCACTCGATCCCGATCAGGTCAACGCACTGTCCGGTCAACTCGTCGCCGCCCTGCAGGGGCAAGGCACCACGATAAGTTCGTTTCTGGCCCAAACGTCGGTTGTGACAAACACGTTGGCAAACCGCGACGACCTCATCGGTGAGGTGATCACAAACCTCGGCACGGTGCTGCAGTCGTTGGGTGATCAAAGCCAACAGGTCGACAAGGCCGTCGTCGCGGTGTCCGAACTGATGAAGGGCCTGGCCGAGCGAAAGACAGACATTGCGAACGCGGTGGCATCCACCGACGCAGCAGCGACGTCGGTGACCGACCTTCTCACTCGTGCGCGCCCGCACGTGCAGAAGGTGGTTCATGAAACCGATCGCTCAGCAGGAATCGTGGTTGCCGACCACGAGTACTTCGACAATCTTCTGAACACATTGCCCGAGGCGTATCAGGCTCTGGCCCGGCAAGGCCTATACGGCGATTATTTCAGCTTCTATCTATGTGATGCGGTGCTCAAGCTCAACGGTAAGGGCGGTCAGCCGGTGTATGTGAAGGTCGCTGGCCAGACCACTGGAAGGTGCGCACCGAAATGAAACCCTTCACTGAACGTAACCCGGTCGTCGTCGGCGCCGTCGGTGTAACCACCGCCGTGATCGTCAGCGTGCTTGCCCTTCAGTACGACAAACTTCCGTTCATCAACCAAAGTACCGAGTACTCAGCCTATTTCGCCGATGCAGGGGGTCTGCGAACCGGCGCAGCCGTGCAGGTCTCCGGGTTCCGGGTTGGCAAAGTCTCCGATATCCAGCTGTACGGCACCCATGTACTCGTGAAGTTTGACGTCGACAACGGCATCCGTCTCGGCGAGCGCACCGAGGCGGCGATCAAGACGAAAAGCGTTCTGGGCGCCAAGGTCCTCGATGTCAGCCCCCGTGGAGACCGCCAACTAGGCGACCCCATTCCGCAGGACCGCACGCAGTCGCCCTACCAGCTGCCCGATGCGCTCGGTGACTTGTCGACGACGATCAACGCGTTGAACACCGATGCGGTATCCCAGTCGCTGGCCACGCTGGCTCAGACTTTTCAAGACACACCACCGGATTTGAAGGTCGCAGTCGAAGGTGTGGCCCGATTCGCCCAGACCATCGATGAGCGCGACGCCCAGCTGCGCCGGCTGTTGGCCAATGCCAACAAGACGACCGCCGTGCTGGCCCAGCGCAGTGACCAGGTCGTCAGCCTAGTCACCGATACCAACGCACTGATGGCTGAGCTGCTGACGCAGAGCAACGCACTCGGTGAGATCTCAGGCCACCTGTCGGCGCTGTCCAAGCAGCTATCAGGTTTCATCGCCGACAATCGGGAATCATTGCGTCCATCGCTGGACAAGCTCAACGGTGTGCTGGCGATCATCGACAACCGCAAAGAACGCCTGCAGAAAGCACTCAAGCTGGCGCCGGTGGGAACCATGGCTCTTGGCGAATCGCTGGCCTCAGGGCCGTTCTTCAAAGCCTATGTCGCCAATCTGATCCCCGGCCAATTCCTCCAGCCTTTCATCGACGCGGCGTTCAGCGACCTCGGCCTCGACCCGAATGTGCGTGCGCCGTCACAATTGAGCGACCCGCAGACGGGACAGCCGGGAACTCCGGCGCTGCCGGTGCCCTACCCGCGTACGGGTCAGGGCGGGGAGCCGCGTCTGAACCTGCCAGACGCCATCACCGGGAAGCCGGGCGATCAGGGATGCGGTCCGCCGGGCTTGCCGCTGCCGGGCCCTACGGGCTGCTACCCCTATCGCGAGCCGCTGCCAGCGCCGCCGCCGGGTGGTCCCCCACCGGGGCCGCCAGCTGCGCCGCCGCCGTCCATGGCGTCGACGACAGAGCCCACCCCGTCTCCGGTGTACGTTCCCGCGCCGAACGAGGCCCCGCCCGTCGTCGGTGGTGGTACACCGTGACGACACGCACCGCGCGAATCGCGCTGGCAGTCAGTCTCACCATGATGCTGACCGCCGCGCTGGTGATCGTGGGTCAGTCAATGTGGAAGCAGGCCAACCGAATCCACGTCGTGGCCTATTTCGCCAACAGCAACGGCCTTTTCGTCGGCGACGAGGTGCGCATTCTCGGCGTGCCGGTGGGGGCGGTCGACCGCATCGAACCGCAGCCGATGCGGTCCAAGATCTCGTTCTGGATCGACGGGAAATATAAGGTGCCCGCGGACGCCAAGGCCGCCATTTTGGCCCCGATGCTGGTGACTGCACGTGCCATACAACTCACGCCGGTGTACACCGCGGGGCCGGTCATGGCCGACGGTGCTGTGATCGCCGAAGATCGCACCGCGGTCCCAGTTGAGTGGGACGATCTGCGCAAGCAACTCGAGAAACTCACTGAGACGCTGCAGCCCACCGAGCCCGGCGGGGTCAGCACACTGGGTGCTTTCATCAACACCGCTGCAGGAAACCTCCGCGGAGAGGGTGCCAACATCCGGGACAGTCTGATCAAACTGTCCCAAGCTTTTTCAGTGCTCGGCGACCACAGCGGTGACATCTTCGGCACAGTCAGGAACCTCTCCGTGCTCACCTCGGCGCTGCACACCAGCGACGACCTGTTGCGACAACTCAACCGCAATTTGGCTGCGGTGACCGCGCTACTGGCCGACGACCCCCACGCAGTCGGCCGCGCAATCGACGACCTCAACACCACGCTCGGTGACGTGCGCGACTTCGTAGCCGACAATCGTGAATCGATCGGCACAACGTCGGACAAGGCCACCGCGGTGTCTCAAGCAATCGTCGACAGCATCGATGACATCAAACAGCTGCTTCATGTCGTGCCGACGGTGGCACAGAATTACTCCAACGTCTATCAGCCTGCGCAGGCTGCACTGTCGGGGGCGCTGGAGATAACCAACTTCGACAATCCAATCCAGTTCGTGTGTGGGGCAATTCAGGCAGCGTCGCGCCTCGGCGCCGAGCAGTCATCAAAGCTGTGCGTTCAATATCTCGCGCCCATCGTCAAGAATCGCCAATACAACTTCCTACCGTTCGGCCTCAACCCGATCGTCGGCGCGTCGGCCCGGCCGAATGAGGTCACCTACAGCGAGGACTGGATGCGTCCGGACTATGTGCCGCCACAGTCCACTCCGCCAATGGCGGCAGCCCCGACGCCGGATGTCGCACCGGGTCAGCCCTTACCAGTAGGCCCGCCGCTTCCAGCAGAATCGGCCACATCGATCGATCCGGCATCGGGGCTGACCGGCTTGATGGTGCCTCCGGGAGTTGGGCCATGAAACGTGTACCGCGACAACGGCTTCTCTGCGCCATTGTTGGTGCGCTGACCGTGTTCAGCATGTCTGGCTGCGGTTGGCAAGGACTGAACTCCCTGCCGATGCCCGGTACCGAGGGCCGCGGCCCTGGCGCGTTCGAGGTGCAGGCACAGCTGCCCGATGTCACGACGCTGGAACGAAATTCGCGCGTGCGCGTCGGCGACGTCAACGTCGGAACAGTCACCCGCATCGAACGCCAAGGTTGGCACGGCCTGATCACAATGACCCTCAACGGCGACGTCGACCTACCTGCAAATGCAACCGTAACCCTCGGCCAGACCAGCGTATTCGGCTCGCCTCACGTCGAATTGGCGGCCCCCGTGGGCGTCCCGCCACAGGGCAAGCTGCACAGCGGATCCTTGATTGCGTTGTCGTCGGCCTCGAACTACCCAACAACCGAGCAAACCTTGTCCGCGCTGTCTCTGCTGCTCAACGGTGGCGGCATCGGCCAAGTTCAAGAAATCACAAAGGAGTTCAGCACCGCGTTAGCAGGTCGCGAAGGTGACCTCAAGAACCTGATCCAGCAGATCGATCAGTTCATCGGAAAGGTCCAAGCCCAAACCGGGGACATCATCGACAGTATCGACAGCCTGAACCACCTGGCTGGACAATTCGCTGAGCAGAAGCCGACACTGGATACCGCGCTGAAAACCTTGCCCGATGCCCTGCAGGTGCTCAAAGATCAGCGCTCCAACCTTGCCGATGCCCTCGATAGGTTCGGCAAGCTCAGCGCGCTCACCGCCGACGCCGTCAATCAGACCAAGGACAACCTGATTCAAGAGCTGAAAGGCCTTGGCCCCGTGCTCGAATCGCTGGCGAATGCCGGCCCGGCCCTGACGAGGTCGCTGAGCCTGCTATCCACATTCCCGTGGGCAAAAGAAACAATCACCAATGCGTTCCGCGGTGATTACGTGAACTTGACCATGGTCGTGGATCTGACCCTCAGCCGGATCGATAACGCACTGTTTACCGGAACACGGTGGGAAGGCAATCTCACCGAACTGGAGATGCAGTGGGGCCGCACGATCGGTCAAATTCCCAGCTCCTACACGGCGGGTAATCCGCTGATCATCCCGTATCGCCACGACCAGGGACCCTGACGTGCACCTAGATAGACGAATCAAGATCCAATTGGCGATCTGCGCGGTAATTGCGCTTGCCGCCGGGGCCATCATGACATTCGGCTACATCCGGCTGCCCGCAACACTGTTCGGGATCGGGCGCTACACCGTCACCGTCGAGCTTCCTACCACCGGTGGGCTCTATGCCGGCGGCAACGTCACCTACCGGGGCGCCGAAGTCGGCCTGGTCAAAGATGTCCACCTGACCGACACCGGTGTCGCAGCCACGCTCGCGCTGCGGTCTGGGGTGGCCATCCCTTCCGATCTAGACGCACAGGTGCACAGTGTTAGCTCGCTCGGTGAGCAGTACATCGCGTTGACGCCGCGTAACGCCACGTCGGCGCCGCTGCGCAACGGTGATGTCATTCCCCTCAGCCGAGTCCAGGTGCCGCCCGATATCAACTCGCTCATTGCGGCCACCAACCGCGGGCTGCAGGCCATTCCGCGTGACAACCTCAAGACCGTCGTCGACGAGAGCTACACCGCGGTCGGCGGTCTGGGGCCGGAAATCGCGCGTCTCATCAAAGGTTCGACGACACTGGCCGTCGACGCGCGGCAGAATCTCGACCCGCTCACCACGTTGATCGATCAGGCACAGCCGGTTCTCGATTCCCAGGCCGATACCAGCGACGCCGTCCGCGCGTGGGCAGCACATTTGGCCACCATCACCGACGAAATGAAGACGCACGACACTTCGGTGGCGGGGCTGCTCGAGCACGGTCCCCAGGCCGCCGATCAGGCCAGGCAGCTTTTCGAACGGCTACAGCCGACACTGCCGATTCTGATGGCGAACCTGGTCACTGTGGGTCAGACAGCAGTCGCGTACCAACCCAACATCGAGCAGATCCTGGTCTTGGTTCCGCAAGTGACTCAGGAGCTGCAAGGAATCCTCGTTCCCAGTCACAACACCAAGCAGGATTACAAGGGCGCACAGCTGGACTTCAATCTCAACCTCAACGTGCCACCCCCATGCAAAACCGGGTTCTTGCCCCCACAGCAACAGCGTTCACCGGCTTTCGAGGATTATCCCAACCTTCCGCCCGGGGCGCTTTATTGCC
The DNA here is from genome assembly GCF_000328565.1 of Mycobacterium sp. JS623. Classification (NCBI taxonomy): domain Bacteria; kingdom Bacillati; phylum Actinomycetota; class Actinomycetes; order Mycobacteriales; family Mycobacteriaceae; genus Mycobacterium; species Mycobacterium sp. JS623. The sequence continues at coordinate 1,927,961 of NC_019966.1, forward strand.
GTGTGCCGCAGGACTCAACGCTGGTCGCGGTACGCGGCGCCCGCAACATTCCATGCGCGACGGTGCCCGGCAAGCGCGCGCCGACGTTCCAAATGTGTGAAAGCGGCGAGGAATACGTGCCGCTCAACGATGGGACCAACTGGAAGGGTGATCCCAGCGCCACCTTGTCAGGGCAGCCGGTGCCCCAACTGCCGCCGCAGATACCGTCGGTGCCAGAAACATCGGCCGCCCAAGCTGGGCGTGCGTCATCGGCCCCAGCCGCCGGTGCTCCGGCGACACCTCCCGCCGACAGTGCTCCGACTCCCGCACCTCCACCCGTCTCGGTAGCGAAATACGATCCCGCCACGGGCGCCTACGTCGGACCGGATGGCAAGGTGTACACCCAGGCCGACCTATCCAAGTCCGCGGAGCGACCCACGTGGCAATCGATGCTCTTGCCGCCCAATGGTTGAGGCGCGGTTCCAATGATATTGAAACCAAAGCGATTCCGGCGATCCCTCATCTCTGTGTCAACTCCAGAGAGGGTCGTGAAGTCGATGCGGTGGAAGCTCAAAGCATTCCCTCGAGAGGGGGCCCACCAAGCACGCAGGAATGCGAAATCCGAGGAGGCCGCGGAACTGTCATTGCGGCCGCTGACGCGGTAGTGACGACGCTCAGTTTTAGCTGGCCGCGACAGCCGCTCACATCAAGCCAGATCGCCGCGCGCGCAAGCGATTAGCAGAGAGGTCGATTCACTTGAAAGTTCGTCTATACGAATTCAAGTACGGGGGGATGCCTCCCATCAATGACGGCTACAGGACCGCCGAAGAAGCACCCGAGGTCCTGTCCGGTGGGTCGTTGACGGGCGACAGTGTGGCCATGCGTCAGACACCGAGTGAGGTCATTTCGCGTGGCACATGAGCGTGAAGTCGAAGTGGCGTGGGGAGTTAAAGACAAACGCCTCGACTCCGCCGTATACAGAATCGGTGAGGAAAACGCTGTAGCTCCCAGTGCCGGGCTGAGCAAAGCGCGGGTACCTAGGGACGAGCCACTTGGCTACCTTTTGAACCGCGTATACAGCAGTTTTCGTTCACAGGTCACCGCGAAGCTTGCAACGCGAGGTTTGGCCTTCCCGCAGTATCTCTGCATGCGAATGCTGTCTCGTGCGGCGGGCGCATCGAACGCCGAATTGGCTCGCGCGCTGGGGGTATCGCCACAGGCAACGAATGTATTGGTTCAAGAACTCATTGAGCGCGGCCTCCTCGAGCGTCCGCCGACGGTACTGTACGGCCGGGCGCGCCCTATCACGCTGACCGCGAAGGGCGTCCTCTTGTTGGACCAAATGGAACGCCTCGTCCGCGAGGCTGAACTGTGCATGTTGAAAAGGGTGACGCCGCGGCAACGTCGTGACCTCAAGCAAATCCTCTCCACGCTCGGCTGGAATCTATGATGCTGTCGACTCAGGTTGGTCTTGGAACGGCGGCGGCACTTGGCGCGCCATTGAAGAACGGCGATGTGATCGCGCGCGACCGCAGCTCGATACCGCCCAACATCGGCACCTTGTTAGAAGCGGCCAACCGCGGCCGGATCTACACCCAAGCGACCTGGCCACAAACGCACCAGAGGAGAAGAATTGGCAGTCGATGCTGACACCGCCGAGCAAGTGACTACGGCGGTCGAACAAGACAATGACGTCACCCCCGACGACGTGTCGTCGGCAGGTACTGCGTATAGGGCCGCAGACGCCGGAACGACTGCGCAGCAACGGTTATCGACTATGCGATGGCCGATTGCACTGGCTCTCGTCGTAGTGCTGGTCTTGGCCGGCCTGTTCGGGTGGCTCGGATACCGCGCTTACCAGAACCGGCAAGTCGAGCAACAGCGCGACCTCTTTCTCCAGGCCGGTCGGCAAGCGGCGCTCAATCTCACTACGATCAGCGCCGACACTGCCGAAACCGATGTGGCGCGAATTCTGGACTCAGCCACTGGCAGTTTCCATGACGACTGGGCGCAACGCGCCCCAGCGTTCGTGGACGTGGTCAAGAAAGCGCAATCGAAGACGTCGGGATCCGTCACCGCGGCCGGTCTGCAATCCGTTGAAACGGATAAGGCGCGAGTCTTGGTCGCCATATCCGTGACGACGACCGCTGGCGGGCCTGAACAGAGACCGCGAGCATGGCGGATGCGTATCGATGTGCAGAAGGTCAACGACGCCATAAAGGTCGCCGATGTGGAGTTCGTGCCATGATGACGAACGGATTGGAGACCAGCATCCCGGTCGAACAGACGCTGGCAAGTCACGAGCCTGACGGGAAACACTCCGAATCGAAGACAACCGATCACGCCGATGGCGCAAGTGCGTCGACTGACGGAGCTTCCCACGATGTCGCGATCGAAACGAGGCAATGGCCATCGAAATGGTTATGCACCAAGCGGATTGTGGTCTTCGGGATCTTTCCAGCGCTGGCCTTGATCCTCGCAGCCGGTTCGGGATATCTGAAATGGCAGGTCGACTCGGCGCGGCAAGCTGAGACGGCGCGGGTTCAGTCATTGCAGGCGGCCACCGAGGCCACGATCGCGATTCTGTCGTATCACCCCGACAACGCGGACAAGGAACTGACTGCCGCTCGGGACCGGTTGGCCGAGCCTTTCAGAGACCAATACACGAAACTCATCACCGATGTCGTCGTCCCGGGCGCCAAGCAAAAGCACATTTCGGCGATAGCCACTGTGCCTGCGGCCGCGTCGATTTCGGCGACAGCCAACGAGGCCGTGGTCCTGGTCTTCATCGACCAGAGCATCGTTATCGGCACCGATGCGCCCACGAGCACCTCATCGACAGTGCGCGTGACCCTCAACAAGGAGCGTGGTCGATGGTTGATCACACAGTTCGACCCGGTCTGAGACGGTTGCTGTTCGGCGTCGCGCTGGTATCAGGCATGTTCGGGTCGATGTTGGCCGCGCCTGCCGGTCACGCTGACGTAGTCGCGTACTTGGTCAACGTCACTGTGCGACCGGGCTACAACTTCGCCAATGCCGACGCGGCGGCGGCTTACGGGCAAGCCATCTGCGACAAGGTAGCAGGCGGGCGCAGCTACCCGCAGATCACGGGAGATGTGAAGTCCGACTTCGCCACGTCGGATGAATTTCAAGCGTCGTATCTCATTACCCAGGCCGTCAACGAGCTTTGCCCGGCACAGATCTGGCCGCTGCGCAACTCTGCGGCAGGCTACCGTCCGCCGGGGCTTTAGATCAGCAAAGGAGGGGGTCCGATGATCTCACACATGTTTCGCGCGGCGTCAACCCTAGCGGCAACAACGGTTTTGGCCGGGTCGCTGTCCGCTGTACCAGCACATGCCGACCATGACAACAACACGCTCGGCCCCAATAACAGCCGGCTGAACGACAGCCTTGCACAGGGCGTGTACATCCTCCAGCACCAAGCCGGCTGCACCAACGACGTCAACCTCAACCCGCAACTAAACCAAGCAGCCCAGTGGCATGCCGATGATTTGATGAATAACCGCGCCCTTGACAGCGATATCGGCACCGACGGCTCCACCCCCCAGGACCGGGCCAATGCGGCGGGGTTTCCAGGCACCGTCGCTGAAACCGTGACGATCAACCCCGCTATTTCGATCAGCAGCATGGAACTGATCAACCGGTTGCATGACGATCCCAACTCCTTGGCGATCATCAAGGACTGCTCACACTCCGTGATGGGGGTGTGGTCAGAGAACAGCCTCGATCGCACCGTCGTGGTTGCCTTGTACGGACACCCGACCCGCCAGGTGCCGCTGATCAGCCCCAACGACCCAAACCCTGACTATGACGCTAGTGACGAACTGGACTACGGCATGCACTGGTTCCCGTGGATATTACGAGGCGTCTACCCGCCGCCCGCCAATCCTCCTCAGTAGACAGGCTGAAATGGCGCCCGAGATTTTAAAGCGAAGCGAGGAGTCGTGTGTACCGATTCACGGGAGCAGGCCAAGCGGCCATCTTCGAAATTGACCACGGGCGGCGGCGGGTGTCGAACCTGTGAGATTGTTCGATGCCGCTTGATAGGTCAGCGGTACATCAGACGGAGTCGCCCACTAACAAGACGCAGCACCGAGCATGTGTCGCCATGCGCGATGACATCAGAATCGTCATAGACGCGGCCGCGTACTTGAGAGATGCCTACGTCGTCCCAAACGGGGTTGTGGTGAAATGTGCAATCGCCTGCATCACGCGGGAATCCGGGAATACGAAGCGCTCCACCAATGGCCGGAACAGTCCCGAGACCTTCGCGGTGGGGGTGAACCGCCTCGGGACGACGACTTGTTCCGCGCGACGCTCGATACCGTCGACGATGGCGTTTACCACCGTCTCGCGCGGCACCAGCTTGAACAGTCCGCTGAAGCCGTTCCATACATTGCGCGCGACGGGGTCGTCGAGAACCTCGTCGACCATCAGCGATCGGAAGAAACTGGGATGTGCACTTCCTACGGTCACGCCGAACTGGCGCAATTCGGGCCGCAACGAGTTGCACATCCCGAGCACGCCGGCCTTGCTCGCGCTGTAAGGAGAGTGCAGCGGCGAGTGTACGAAGCTGGCCATCGACGCTACGGCCAGGAGGTGGCCCCGCTGGAAGGCGACGTGGGGAAGGGCGGCTTTGAATGTGCGCCATACGCCGTTGAGGTTGACGTCGATCGTGCGTTCCCAGTCGCCGGGCGCCATGCCCGCAATGGGTCCGATGGGACCGCCGGTACCTGCGCCGGCAACGACGACGTCCAACCCTTCGAAATGCGCTGCGACCGAATCCATTACCTCGGTGAGGTTGTCGAGGTTGCGGACGTCAGCTTTCCAGCCACGGGCCACGCTGTCACCGCCGAGACGCTCGGCGAGGTCGCCCACTGCGTCGGCATCGAGGTCGAGCAACGCGACGCTCGCCCCTCGAGCGCGTAGCGCTTTGGCCAGATCCTGGCCGAGGCCGCCGGCCGCGCCGGTGATCGCGACTGTGCGGTTCGTGAGGTCATACTTCATTACGCGGTCTCCTGTTGTTGGGTAGGCGCTGGCGAGGTCGGGTTGGCTGGCACGTGCCGGTGTAGGAAGTCGATCTGGTCGCTCACAATGCGTTCGAAAGCATCGCCCAGGTAGATGTCGAAGTGTCCCTCCGGGTACAGCCTCACTTCTGCGCGGGGCGCGGTGTTGGCGTAGCGCAGCGTCGTATCGGCGGGTGTCACAGTGTCCGCGTCGCAGATACCGAACAGAACCGGGCACTGTACCCGGGCGGCGGTCCTGCCTGGGCGGTAGGTAAGCACCTCGAGCGCCACGCGCGCCGCCACCTCATTGCGCCACTGCACGCCGTCAGGGACCATCGCCAGCATGGCGGGCAACGCATCGGGAGCCGTCATGACTGCGGTGGAACCGGGCGGCCCGACCACGGGCAGCAGCACAGGACCTTTGCCGAATTGGCTTGCTGTCAGGTCGATTAGCGCACGAGCGCCGACCTTCAGCGCGGTTACTCGAGGCATCGCCAACACTGAGGTCACCCCGTCGGTAAACGGGCACTGCGCGATCGCAGCACTGATTCCGGCGTCGCGAGCCGCAGTGGTAATGACGTGGCCGCCGCTGAATGAGCTTCCCCACAGAATTATTCGGGAGCCGTCGACATCGTCGCGGGCGCGCGCGAATCTAATCGCGGCCGCCCAGTCTGCCAATTGGCGCTTGATGTTGAGAAGCTGCCGAGGCTGACCGTCGCTGTCGCCGAAATGTCGATAGTCGAAGACGAGGCATGCGTAGCCGGCTCGGGTGAGTCGGTCGGCGTAGGCGTCCAGTCGCATTTGGCGGATGCCGCCGAATCCGTGGGCGATCACGACGATCGGTGGAGGTTCGGGGGAGGGCGGCAGATACAGCCATGCCTGGCACGTAATGCCCGCCGAGGTGAACGCCACGTCGTGTCGCGTTGTCATGCGCGCTCTCTTCGTTGGGTCGGACGTCGGGCGGCTGCGACGCTCTGGCCTATCGGGCACGTGAACACCGGGATTTCGTACCGGTGCGGATGCTGCTGGGGGTGACGCCGAAGGTTTCTTTGAATGTGCGGCTGAAGTGCGCTGAGTCGTTGAATCCCCAGCGAAACGCCACGTTGGTCACGGTGTCCTTGTGGCCGGCGCGGGAAAGCTCGCGGTAACAGATTTTCAACCGTCGATCACGGATCCAGCGGCTGACCGTCGTGCCGGTGTCGGCGAACAGAAGATGCAGACTGCGCACCGAGATGGCATGTGCTGCTGCGATTTCCGACGGGCTCAGCTGGGCGTCGTCGAGGTGATCTTCGATGTACTGCTTCACTTTGATCAAGAGCGCGGCGTTGGTCGACGGTTGTTGTGCCGGGGGGCTTAGTGCGCTGTCGAGTACGTCGAATAACGCCTGACAGGCGATCGCGAGCCCGGCATCGGAAAGCTGGTCGAGCTCGCGGGTGATGGCGCACAACTGCTCGCCGGCGATCGCCAGCAGACCCGACCCGGGTCCCGCGGGTGCGGCCAAAGCCGGTCGCTGCGCGGCCCTGGCCAGCCCGGCGGGGACACGCTCGCGAGGCAGCAGCACGTATAGCTCATGGTGGGCTTCGAGGGCTTCGAATTCGTGGGCGGTTTCGCTGTCCCAGATGGCTAGATGACCCGGCTCCAGGATGAATTGGTCTCCCTCGGCGTATCGACACATCAGATGGCCTGCGAGATTCATGAGCACGCCGACCGACGGAGTCTCCGATACACACTGCGGTGGACGGCGACCCTTCAGCGGGGTGGTGCGAAACTCGCCGATCGTCAGTGCATCCAGTTTGCGGTACCGCGCCGACACGTCCAGGTGCTGTCGACTCGGGGGAGTCGACAGCGTCCAAGCGATGTGGAGGTCGGACAACCCACCGCCTCCGGTGTCATCGTCCGTCCTACGGGATGAAACGTGGGTAGACCACGTCGCCGTCGCTGTCATTAGCGCTTGTCACCTCCGTTGGCGAGAAGCTCAGTACAGATGCGCCACAGGTGCGTGACAAGCGCGTGTGCCGTCAGGCGGAATGGCCCGCTGGCGCGATCAGTCAAAGATGTCTGCGCTGTCGTGCAAGCGGCGACCCAGCCGCCGTCGCGAAAGTGATGGCCAACACATCACACGGAGACGAGCAAAGGAGCAGCCGTGAGCGATCCCCGCCCAGTTGTCATCTATGGAGCCAGCGGATACACCGGCCGTCTGGTGGCCGAGTTCTTGCGCGAGTACAACATCCCCTTCGTGGCAGCCGGCCGGAACAAGGCCAGGCTGCAGGAAGTCATGAACTCTGTACCCGGTATCGAGACCGCCGACTACGAGATCGCAGCCGTCGACGGCTCCCCGGCCTCGTTGGAGGCACTGTTCGACGGCCGCAAGGTGGTCTGCAACACCGTGGGCCCCTTCCTGCGCTACGCACCGGCGGTGTTGGAGGCCGCACTGCAGAGCGGCTGCCACTATCTCGACACCGCCGGTGAACAACCCCATCACCTGGCGATCGTGGACGACTGGGGTCCGAAATTCGCAGCGGCTGGCCTCGCCGTCTCCACGGCCAACTCTGTTCAGTACGCCGTACCCGACATCGTCGCCCGCATCGTCTTGGAGACACCCGGTGTGGACACCATCGAACTTGGCGAATACGTCAGCAACGTCCCCACCGTGGGATCGACGCAATCGATGTTCGACGTCATCCGCAAGGACGCCTATTACCTCGAAGACAACGTCCTGAAGAAATACGACGGCATCGTGGAGCAGGAGCTGGTCGTGCCCGGCTCCTCACAGGTCGTGCCGGGACTCAACTGGGGCGGCACCGCCATGCCCGTGTTCTTCAAAAACGATCGTCGGGTGCGCAATTGCCGCATGTTCGTCGCGATGAAGAACGCCAAGGGCGATATTCCGCCGCGGGTGCGCGAAGCTGAGCGTCTCTTCAAGACAACGTTCCAGTGGCTGCCCGAGGACAAGTTGTATCCGATCCTCGACCAGGTGGCAGCCGCCATGACGCCCGCAACACCCGCCCGGGAGAACCGACAGGTCAACCGGTGCGTCGACTGGTGCAGCGGGCGCGGCAACACCGTGACAGCACGGGCGGTGATACACAGCACCTCCGGCTACTTGATCACTGGCCTCGTGCAGGCATATACGGCGATGCGGCTGCTGGGAGACACCTACCACGGCACCGGATTCCGCTCCCCTGCCGCACTGGTGGGTCATCGCGAATTGCTCGGCGCCCTGCAGGCATATGGGCTTGCCCAGCTGACCGACGAGTCGGTGTCGTGACCGAGACACCTGTGTGGATCGTCGGGGTGGGCATGACAGCCTTCGGCGTACGCTCCGACGCATCGATCAAGGACCTCACTCGGGAGGCGGTGAATTCGGCGCTGGCCGACGCTGGAGCCGAGCTGCGTGACGTGCAGGCCGCCTACTTCGGCAACACGTGTCAGGGCATCCTCGAGGGTCAAGTAGTAGTGCCCGGACAGATGGCGCTTCGCTCGATGGGCTTTGAACGTATCCCGATGGTCAACGTCGAAAATGCCTGCGCCACCGGCGCTACGGCACTGCATCAGGCGGCCATGCACGTGAGGTCGGGAGCCGCGGACGTGGCGTTGGCGGTGGGCGTAGAGAAGTTGAACGTCGGCGACAAACACAAATCGTTGGCGGTGTTCGACGGCGGAGTCGATGTTCACGACCGCGAGGGCCTGCGGACGCTGCTCACGCAGCTGGGCGGTCAACCGCCGGCCAGCGCCGACACCCACAGTCTGTTCATGGACTACTACGCCGCGTTGGCGCACGCCCACATGGATGAGTTCGGCACAACTCAGCATCAGCTGGCGATCATCGCGGAGAAGAATCACGCCCACGCGGTGCATAATCCGTTGGCTCACTTCCGTACTGCCATCTCCGCCCGAGAAGTCCTGGCCGCACGACCGGTTGCGTGGCCATTGACGGTACCGATGTGCTCGCCCCTTACCGACGGGGCGGCGGCGGCGGTAGTGTGCAACGCCGCTGGGGCGCGCCGGCTGCGGCAGGGCAGCCGCGGTATTCGCGTGCTGGCGTGTGCGCTGGGCACCGGAACAGACCGGCCTCTGCATGCATGGGATCGTTCGGTTAGCCGGTGGACCGCACAGCAGGCCTACGAACAGGCCGGTCTCGGACCCGAGGACATCGCGGTGGCCGAGGTCCACGACGCCTCGGCGTTCGGCGAGCTTCTGCAGACCGAAATGCTCGGGTTCTGCGAAATCGGTGCCGGCGGAAAGCTTGCCGAAACGGGAGAGACCACGCTCGGTGGCCGGCTACCGGTCAACCCCTCCGGCGGTCTGGAGTCCAAGGGGCATCCGATGGGCGCATCGGGTCTTGCCCAGATCTACGAGCTCGTGCACCAGCTGCGCGGTGACTGCGGACCTCGTCAGGTCCACGGTGCGCGTGTTGCTCTCGCCGAAAACGGCGGCGGCCTCTACGCCGGTGAGGAGGCCGTTGCCGCCGTCACCATCCTCAGCTCCTAGCCATCCAACTTCCAAACAGAGGAATCAACCATGACGTACCAAACTCTCAACCTTCGCCGCGACGATCGCATCCTTTACGTTGACTTCAACAATCCGCCGTTGAACCTGATGAATGTACAGATGGTTGGCGAATTATTCGACCTAGCAGGGTCTTTGGCGTTTGACCCTGAGACCGCCGTCGTGGTGATTGGCAGCGCTGATCCCGAGTTCTTCATGGCGCACTTCGACTTGCATGACCTCACCCGGGTGATCAGCGGAGATCCGGACGTGCCGCAGAGTCGCTACGACGACATCAACGCTGTCCAGGCCCTGACCACGACCTGGCAAACCCTGAGGCAAGTGACGATCGGTGTCGTGGACGGCATATGCCGCGGAGTCGGCTTGGAATTCCTGCTAGCCACCGACATGCGATTCGCCTCTCCGGAGAGCACGTTCGGACTACCCGAAACCAGCGGTGGAATCCTCCCGGCCGGAGGCGGCACCACCCGCCTGGCGATGCAGATCGGGCCGGCCCGTGCCCTGGAAGTACTGCTGTCGGCCCGGGACTTCACCGGCGAGGAGGCGGCCGCGTACGGCATCGTCAACCGAACGGTGGCGCGCAGCGACCTCAAGAGCTACATCGACGCCTTGGCCCGCAGCATCGCCAACCGACCGCCGGCAACCACCGCGGCGGTGGCCCAGGTCATCAAGGATGTATTCGACTCCATGGTCGACGCCCAATTCGCCGGCTTCGCCAGCGAGAACGACGGGCTGCGCACCTTGAGCGCCGCGCCGGGTGTCAGGGAAGCCCTGCAGCTGCTGGCCAGCTTGCAAGACCCCGATCATGAACGCGACCTTCCGTCGGCGATCGCCGCGGCCCAGTAGTGGGCGGGAAGAACGAAGGGAACACGAGGATGACACAGCAGATTGAGCGCGTTGAGGTTGAAGCGGTGCGACCAGCGCTGCCGTACGTCGAACTGACGGGATTCGAGGTCCTCAACGACGAGGAGCGCGGCATCCAACAGGCTATGCACAAGTTTGCCCGCGACGTTATGCGCCCAGCCGGCGTTGCGATCGACAAGCTCAGCGCTGAAGAAGCGGTCGCCCCTGACTCACCGTATTGGGAATTCATGGCGACGGTCGCGGCATCGGGCATCGAATTCGACGCCGCCTCCGACGACATGGCACCGCAGGACCTGGCTCGCATGCAGTCGATCATGATCGAGGAATTCGGTTGGGGCGACGTCGGTTTGACAGTTTCGCTGGCCGCGGCTGCGTTCCCCAACATGATGGCCAAGAGGATCGGGAATCAAGAACTCGTCGACCTGACCGCGGGCAAGCTGGGCGCCTGGGTGGCCACCCAGCCTGACCGGGGTTCCGACGGAACCATGCTCTACCCGGCCGAACGGCATGCCCGGGCCGCGCAGGGCAACAAAGGGAACCTGACCGCCAAGATCCGCGGCGGCGACATCGTCATCAACGGGCAGAGTTCGGCGTGGGTATCCAACGGCGCGGTCGCCCAGGTCGCAATCCTCACGATCGTCGCCGACTACGGAGACGGATTCTTCGACGAGGAAGGCCATCCGCACGGTGTCGAGGTAATCGTGCCCCTCGACCTGCCGGGCGTCACGCACGGCAAGCCGCTGGAGAAACTGGGGCAACGGCCACTGCCCCAGGGCGAGTTGTTTTTCGACGACGTGAAAGTCCCTGTCCGGTACGCCATTTCGCTTGGCGAACAGTACTGGCGCGGACACGCGGCGACCTGGTCGACCGCCGGTGTGGCGATGGGTCAAATGATCACCGGCCTGGCTCGCGCCGTGCTGGAGCACGCGGTTCAGTACACCCACGAGCGCCGACAGGGCGGCGCGCTGCTGGCAGAGCATCAGATGGTCCAATACCGGCTCGGCACCATGGCTCGCAAAGTCGAAGCAATGCGCGCGCTGGCTCGTCGTGCCACCGAGTACACGCTGCTTACCCCGGCAAAGCATCCCTACTACACCGGCGGCACCAAGGTGACCTGCACCGACCTTGCCTTCGA